>JADMIL010000008.1 GCA_015478645.1 Candidatus Binataceae bacterium | reverse complement strand
CCATCCCCAGGATGGCCACCCACATCAAGTATGTCCCTAGTTTTCTTCGCACCTTTATTCCCTCCTCCTCACTACTACCGTGGCGCAGGTCCACGTGATGGAACCTGCCACCTCGTCGAATTCCCAAACCGCATCGGATGCGGCGCGCGCTTATCTGTAGCTGAATTTAACTGTGGGCCGCTGCTTCGCATGCAGTCTGAACGGTGGTAGCGCGCGTACTGATACGGGGCTACTCAGCGATGTCCGTCACTCGACAAAGAATGAACCGGCGCATCAGATCACCTCATGACCGGGCCAATATACTGGCAGGCACGCGCACTATGCAAGATTTGCGGGGCCGGAAACTCTAATGGTTTCCGCGCGATGCGAAGGCTGCCGGAGGCGAGTTGCGCACCGCGCTGACGTGCGAACAACCCAGCGCTGAGCCCGGTGAATCCGGCCGATTCGGCGCGCCGTCGTTCGCCTGCTATAATCGCCGGTCAATTATGCTGTCACTGGCGCGCGGCAAAGAGGGTGTATTCAAGCTGGTCTCGGGCTATCGTCCACAGGGCGATCAGCCGGCCGCGATCGAGTCGCTAACCCGCAACCTGGCCGACGGCGTGCCGCATCAGGTGCTGCTTGGGGTGACCGGATCGGGCAAGACCTTCACGATCGCCAACGTGATCGCGCAACTCAACCGGCCGGCGCTGGTGATCGCGCCCAACAAGACGCTGGCGGCGCAGCTCTACAACGAATTCAAGAGCCTGTTTCCCGAAAACGCGGTCCGCTACTTCGTCTCGTACTACGATTACTACCAGCCCGAAGCCTACGTGCCCTCGACCGATACGTTTATCGAGAAAGACGCGAGCATCAACGACGAGATCGACAAGCTGCGCCATTCGGCGACCAAGGCGCTGCTCGAGCGCAACGACGTGCTGATCGTCGCGTCGGTGTCATGCATCTACGGCCTGGGCGAGCCCGAAGTGTACTTCGAGATGCTGGTGTTTCTCGATGAGGGGCAGGTGATGGATCGCGATCGGGTGCTGCGCAAGCTGGTGGATATCCAGTACCAGCGCAACGACTACGATTTCCATCGCGGAACCTTTCGCGTGCGTGGCGATACGGTCGAGATTTTTCCGGCCTACGAAGAGAATCGCGCGGTGCGTGTGGAGTTTTTCGGCGACACGGTCGAAGCGCTCTACGAGATCGATCCGTTGCGCGGCAAGGTCATCCGCAAGCTGCAAAGCGTGGCGATCTACCCGGCGTCGCATTACGTGACCACCTCGGATCGGATGGAAACGGCGGTGCACGACATCCGCGCCGAGCTGAAGGATCGGCTCGCATACTATCGCAAGGAGAATCGCCTGCTCGAGGCGCAGCGCCTGGAGCAGCGCACGCTCTACGATCTCGAACTGATGGCCGAGATGGGCTTCTGTCCGGGGATCGAAAACTACTCGCGGCATCTGACCGGACGCGCGCCAGGCCAGCCGCCGCCGACGCTGCTCGAGTACTTCGCCAAGAATTATCTGTGCTTCGTCGATGAGAGCCACGTGACGATTCCGCAATTGGGCGGGATGTACCGCGGCGATCGATCGCGCAAGGAGACGCTGGTCGATTTCGGCTTCCGCCTGCCCTCGGCGCTCGACAATCGCCCGCTTAATTTCGAGGAATGGGAGGGACTGGCCAAGCAGACCGTTTACGTCTCGGCGACGCCCGGCGACTACGAGATGCGCAAGTCGAGCGGGCTGGTGATCGAGCAGTTGATCCGGCCGACGGGGCTGATCGATCCGGAGATCGAAGTGCGCAAGGCCGGCACCCAGGTCGACGACTTGCTCGGCGAGATTCATATCCGCGTCGCGGCGGGCGAGCGGGTGCTGGTAACCTGCCTGACCAAGAAGATGGCCGAGGATCTGACCGACTACTATCACGACCTGGGCGTGCGCGTGCGCTACCTGCATTCGGATATCGAGACGATCGAACGGGTCGAGATAATCCGCAGCCTGCGCAAGGGCGACTTCGACGTGCTGGTGGGGATCAACCTGCTGCGCGAAGGGCTGGACTTGCCCGAGGTCTCGCTGGTGGCGATTCTCGACGCCGACAAGGAGGGCTACCTGCGATCGGCACGCTCGCTGATCCAGACGATCGGGCGCGCGGCGCGCAACCTGCACGGCAAGGTGATCATGTACGCCGACGCGATCACCAAATCGATGCGCACGGCGATGGACGAGACCGGCCGGCGGCGTGTGCGCCAGGTCGCGTATAACGAGGCGCACGGCATCACGCCGACCACGATCGTAAAGGCGATCGACGCCTCGCTGGTCGAGATGTATTCGCCCGAATGGGCGGTGGTGCCGGAGATCGACACGCCGAAGAAGAGCGTCGACGACGACGCGGTCCCGGCGCATGAACTGCCCGAACATATCAGCGGGCTTCGCCGGGCGATGATCGACGCGTCGGAGAAACTCGACTACGAAGCGGCGGCGGACTTGCGCGATCGGATCAAGCGGCTCGAGCGCCAGATGTTCGGACTGGATAAAGCCAAGCCCACGGCACCGGCGGCGCCGCCCGGCTCGGCGCATCATCATCCGGGGGCCGACGCGCGTGGTGGCGGCGGGAAAACGATCGCCAAGGGCGGCGGCACGGTGGGCGCGCCAAATGCGTCGCGCGGCCGGCGTGGTGCGGGCGCCGCCAATGAAGCGACCGCAGGTGCGTCGCGGACGAAGGGCCGGGCGCGCCAGGGCAAGTTGAAGCTGGTGCCCGACGATCCTCATTAAGCCCGCCGATGCGATTAAACTGGGTGGTGGCCGTTAATAAATTTTATCAGGTGATTCTACGCACGGGCTTCTTCGCATCGGCAGCCGACGCTCAGAACGACATCCCCAGCGGGCACTTTTGTCATGCTGAGCGCAGCGAAGAATCTCGATCCGTGCACCGGGCTGAGCCAGGTGATGCGCGGTACACCAGAGTAGCCGATGCGATCGATCGCGAGTTATCCACCGCGCAAGCGCGCTGTTGAAAATTATGCGCCACCGGCGCAACGCCGTGAGCAGATGCGTTGACTGAATGAATCGCCGCCGGTAGGCTTGAGGCACCTTTAAAACGCTCCTGCGAGGGCGAAAAGGGCGGACAGATGGGCTTATTCAGAATCTTCACCGGTTGCGTGCGCGCGCCGGTATTTTTTTGCCACGACACTTTTGTCCGGGCCGATCCGGCGCGGATAACGCCAGCGGACGCCAGCGCAGGAGCCGCGCGATGAGCACGCCGGCGACGGTCGCGCTCGACGCGGAGGCGATCGCGCGGTGCGTCAAACGGATCGCGCGCGAGATCGCGGAGCGCGGCAACGGTGCGGGCGGCGGACTGATTCTGATCGGCGTAGTGCGGCGCGGCGCGAGTCTGGCCGAGCGAATCGCGGCGGTGCTGCGCGGTGACGGCGTGGCGATCCTTAACTCCGGCACGCTCGATATCTCTTCGTACCGCGACGACGGACGCGGCGCGCCGGGCGATCCGCGGCTGATCGGCCGCGACATCCCGTTTCCGATCGACGGCGCGCGCGTGGTCCTGGTCGACGACGTGCTTTACACCGGGCGCACCGTGCGGGCGGCGCTGACGGCGTTGACCGATCTCGGCCATCCGGACGCGATCGAATTGGCGGTGCTGGTCGATCGCGGCGCGCACGAACTGCCGATCCGCGCCGATTACGTGGGCAAGAATATCGCCGCGCCGGCCGATCAACGGGTCTACGTGCGGCTCAATGAAATTGACGGGATCGATGCGGTGGTGATTGGAGGCGGCAAGCCGTAGACGATGGCGCGCCTGGCGAAATACGACGTCATCTCGATCGAGGATCTATCGACCGGCGAGATCGAGCAAATCTTTGCGCTGGCCGACAAGTTCGCCGCCGCGCTCGAAAGCGGCACGCCGTCGGCGATCGCGGCCGGGCTGATCATGGCGACGCTGTTTTACGAACCGTCGACGCGCACGCGGCTGAGCTTCGAGTCCGCGATGCATCGGCTGGGCGGAGCGGTGATCAGTTCGGCCGACATGCAGGCGAGTTCGGCGGCCAAGGGCGAGAGCCTGGCCGATACGGTGCGGGTGGTGTCGGCCTACGCGGACCTGATCGTCGTGCGCCATCCCTACGACGGTGCGGCGCGCGTGGCGGCCGAGTACGCGCCGGTGCCGATCATCAATGCGGGTGACGGCAGCCGCGAGCATCCGACGCAGACGCTGTGCGATCTTTATATCCTGCGGCGCAAGAAGGGCCGGCTAAAGGGCTTGACGGTCGCGCTGTGCGGCGACTTGAAATTCGGCCGCACGGTACATTCGCTGATCTATGCGCTGGCGCGCTTCGGCGCGAATATCGTGGCGGTGCCGTACGGCGGCATGAACGTTCCAGACTACGTGCTCGAACGGGTGGCGGCCGAACGCAATTACAACTTCTCGACGGTGAGTATCGACGAGCTGAAATCGCAGGCCGGCGGTCTTGACGCGCTCTACCTGACGCCCAGCGCACCGCATCAGATGGCGCTGTTCACCGGCGAGATGCCGCTCGAGCGGATGCCCAGTGCGCGTCCGCCGGCGGCGCTCGACGCGTTTTACGTGACCCGCTTGCAGCGCGAGCGGCTGGCCGAAAAGGATCGCGCGCAGGCCGGCTTCGCGCTGTTCGACGCGCGGGCGCTGCGCACCAGCCGCGCTCAGGAAGCCGTCGTGATGCATCCGCTGCCGCGCACCGACGAACTGGCGTACGAACTCGACTCCGATCCGCGCGCGGTCTATTTCGAGCAGGCGGCGGCGGGGGTGCCGGTGCGGATGGCGCTGATCGCGTGGATGCTCGAGCATCGCGAGCGCCCGGCGGCGCCGGCGGCGCGCATCGAACCGACGCTGGTCTTCAAGGGCGAGCCGGAGCCGCGCTGCGTCAATCCGGCGTGCGTGACGCGCCATGAGGGTCCGTACCTGCATCCGCGGTTTCGCCTGGCGCGGAGCGCGAATCGGGCGCTGTTGTCGCTGCGTTGCGAATATTGCGAGCGCGAGCTGCGCGTCGAGTTCGTCGGCCACGCGACCGCGCGGCGCTACTACCGCTTCGACGAAAATCTTTACGGCTACGTGCGCCAATGGATCGACGAAGGATCGCTGGCGGTGTTCGAGACCGTCAAGCAGGCCGAGGAGAGCGGCTACGAGCCCTACCGGCGCGGGCCGCAGCGCGAGATCATGAACGCGGCGGAGATCGCGGCGGCGTGCAATACGATCGCCGTTCAGATTATCGCCGACGTGGCCGATCCGACGGCGCTGGCGCTGGTCGGCGTGATCTCGCACGGCACGATGCTGGCGCTGCGCCTGCGCGGCCTGATCGAGGCGCAGACCGGCGTGCGCGCGCCATGCGCCGCGCTCGATGTCTACGGCGGCGACACGGCGATCCATACGATCGAGGGCGGGGCCGATTTCGATGTTAATGGGCGGACGATCGTGCTGGTCGACGACGTGATCAATTCGGGCTGGACGGTGCAGCGTGCGATGACCGCGCTGTGGCATCGCGGGCGGCCGGCGGCGGTCAAGCTCGCGGTGCTGATCGATCGCGGCCATCGCGCATTGCCGATTCGGCCCAACTACGTCGGCCGCAGTATCCCGACGGCGCGCGCCGAGCGCGTGCAGGTGCGGCTGGGACCGGCGGCGGCCGCAGGCGAGCCGCGCCGCGCGCCCGATCGGGTGGTGGTCTATTCGCTGGTCGAGTCGCTGAAGGAGCCGGAGAGCCCGGCATGAGGCCGCTAATGCTGCGCGGCGGACGCGTGATCGATCCCATCGCAAGAATCGACGGGTTGTATGACGTTGTCGTGATCGATGGGCGGATCGATGCGGTCGAACGGGCGGGATCGATCGCCTCGCCCGAGGGCGCGACTACGATCGAATGCGCCGGCCTGTGGATCGTGCCGGGATTGATCGATCCGCACGTGCATCTGCGCGACCCCGGCTTTCCGCAAAAGGAGACGATCATCAGCGGTCTGCGCGCGGCGGCCGCGGGCGGATATACGGCGGTCGCCGCGATGGCGAACACGTATCCGGTCAACGATACGCCCGCGATCACGCGCTACATGCTGGAGCGGGCGCGCGCGGCGCATGCCGCGCGGCTGCTGCCGGTGGCGGCCGTGACGATTGGCCTGGGCGGGCGCGAACTTACCGATTTCGCGGCGATGGCCGAAACGGGCGCGGCGCTTTTCTCAGACGATGGAATTCCAATCGACGACGAAGCGATCCTGGCGCGCGCCTTTGCCGAGGCGGCGCGCGTCGGGCGCGGAATTTCCCTGCATGAGGAGGATCGCGCGCTGACCGGCCATGGCGCATGCAACGCGGGCGCGGTCGCGCAGCGCCTGGTCGTCGCGGGAATCCCGATCGCCGCCGAGGCGCGGCGGATGCGCCGCGACCTCGCGATCGCGGTCGGATCGGGCGCGCCGGTGCATCTCGCGCATGTCTCGACCGCCGCGGGACTCGACCTGGTGCGCGCCGCGCGCGCGCGCGGCGCGATCGTCACCTGCGAGGCGACGCCGCATCATTTTATGCTCGACGATCAGGCCTTCGCGCGCTTCGGGCCGGACGCCAAGATGGCGCCGCCGCTGCGATCGGCGGACGATGTCGAGGCGATCCGCGCCGCGCTTGCCGACGGCACGATCGATATGATCGCGACCGATCACGCGCCGCACGATCCGATTGCGAAACATCGCGATCGCCTCGGCGCGCATTTCGCGGGCGAGGATGAAGCCGGGCCGCTCGGCCCCGGCGAGGCGGATGCGCTGGCGACCGCCGCCAATGGCGTGGTCGGACTGGAGACCGCGCTCGGCCTCGCGATCGACCTGATGCATCGCGGGGTGATCGACGCGTCGCGGATGGTTACGCTGATGGCGGCGGCGCCGGCACGATTGCTTCGTCGCGACGGACAGGGCACGCTGTCGCCCGGCGCGCATGCCGATATCACCGTAATCGATCCGCATCGCGCGTGGACGGTCGAGCCGGCGAAGTTTCTTTCGCTGAGCCGCAATACACCGTTTCGCGGCATGTCGCTCAAGGGACGCGCCGCGTTTACAATCGTCGCGGGTGAAGTCGTCTATTCATTGGCGGGGGCAGGCGAGTCGTAAGTAGCAGGGGAGTTGAAAGTAATTTGGGCAAAGAGGCAATCCTCGCGCTGGCCGACGGGCGGATCTTTCGCGGGCGTGCGTTCGGCGCGATCGGCGAGACCGCGGGCGAGGTGGTGTTCAACACCGCGATGACCGGCTACCAGGAGGTGCTGACCGACCCCTCGTACAAGGGACAGATGGTCTGCATGACCTATCCGGAGATCGGCAATACGGGGGTCAACGCGGAGGACGCGGAGTCGTCGCGGGTCTTCGTCGAAGGGTTCATCGTGCGCGAGTATGTCGCGCGGCCGTCGAATTGGCGCGCCGAGATGAGCCTCGGCGACTATCTCGAGCAGGCCGGCGTGGTCGGGATCGAAGGAATCGACACGCGTGCGCTGGTCCGCCATATCCGCACGGCGGGCGCGCAGGAGGCGGTGATTTCGAGCGTGAACCTCAACGCCGACGAGCTGGTCGCGCGGGCCGCGGCGTCGCCCGGACTGGTCGGGCGCGATCTGGTCAAGGAGGTTACCTGCGCCGAGCGCTACGCGTGGGATATCGGCGACTGGGATCTGGCGAGCGGCTACCGGCGGCAGAGCGCGGAGGATTTGCGCAACGCGCCTGTGGTCGTCGCGATCGACTACGGCATCAAGCGCAATATCCTGCGGCGGCTGGTGGCGACCGGCTTTCGTGTCGTCGTGATGCCGGCGCAGGCCACGGCGGCCGCAGTGCTCGCGCTCAAGCCCGACGGCGTGTTTCTCTCCAATGGTCCGGCCGATCCGGCGGCGGTGCCGTATGCGAGCGAGACGGTGCGCGGGCTGCTCGGGCGCACGCCAATTTTCGGCATCTGCCTGGGGCATCAGATTTTGGGCCTGGCGCTCGGCGGGCGGACCTACAAGCTCGGCTTCGGCCATCACGGCGCCAATCATCCGGTGATGGATCTGCGCACGCGGCGGGTCGAGATCACGTCGCAGAATCACGGCTTCGCGGTCGATGCGGAGTCGCTCGCGGGGCGCGCCGAACTGTCCCATCGCAACCTCAACGATCAGACCGTCGAGGGGCTGCTGGGCGCCGGCGTGCCGTTTTTCTCCGTGCAGTATCATCCCGAGGCGTCGCCCGGGCCGCACGATTCGAGCTATCTGTTCGATCGCTTTCGCCAACTGGCCGAGCTGTTCCCGCGTTATGGGGCCGAGGCGCTCGACCGGATTATCGCGGGCGAGGCGCGCGCGTGAAGCTAAAATCGCCAACTCCGCGCGCTCCCGGCGCGCCAACCGATAGTTTCAGGCCCGCGCCAAAGTAATCCCGTGCCGCTACGAAAAGATATAAAATCCGTCTTACTGATAGGGTCTGGGCCGATCGTCATCGGCCAGGCCTGCGAATTCGATTATTCGGGAACCCAGGCCGCCAAGGCGCTGCGCGAAGAGGGTATCCGGCTGATCCTGGTCAACTCCAATCCGGCGACTATCATGACCGACCCGGAGCTGGCCGACCGCACCTATATCGAGCCGATGACGCTGGCGGCGCTCACGCAGATAATCGAGCGCGAGCGGCCCGATGCGTTGCTGCCGACGGTCGGCGGACAGACCGCGCTTAACCTCGCGATCGAGCTGGCCGAAGCGGGCGTGCTGGAGAAATACGGCGTCGAGCTGATTGGCGCCAAGCTGGGCGCGATCAAGAAGGCCGAGGACCGCGACCTGTTCAAGCGCGCGATGATCAAGATCGGGCTCGAGGTGCCGGTCTCGGGCGTCGCCCGTTCGGAGGCCGACGCCGAAGAGATCCGCGCGCGGATCGGGCTGCCGCTGATTATCCGGCCGTCGCGCACGCTCGGCGGCACCGGCGGATCGATCACGCGCGAGGCGGAGGAGTTCCGCGCCAAGGTTAAATGGGGCCTCGAGATGTCGCCCAATCACGAGGTGCTGATCGAGCAATCGGTCGAGGGCTGGAAGGAATTCGAGCTCGAGGTGATGCGCGACACGGCCGACAACGTGGTGATCGTCTGCTCGATCGAGAATCTCGATCCGATGGGCGTGCATACGGGCGATTCGATTACGGTGGCGCCGGCGCAGACCCTGACCGACAAGGAATACCAGTTGATGCGCGATGCGGCGCTGCGCATCATCCGCGAGATCGGCGTCGACACCGGCGGATCGAATATCCAGTTCGCGATCGATCCGGCGAGCGGGCGGATGGTGATAATCGAGATGAATCCGCGGGTCTCGCGCAGCTCGGCGCTGGCCTCGAAGGCGACCGGCTTTCCGATCGCGAAGATCGCGGCGCGCCTGGCGGTCGGCTACCGGCTCGACGAGATTGCCAACGACATCACGAAGATGACACCGGCCTGCTTCGAGCCGACGATCGATTACGTCGTGACCAAGATTCCGCGCTTCACCTTCGAGAAATTCCGCGGCGCGGCCGACGAGCTGGGTCCGCAGATGAAATCGGTCGGCGAGGTGATGGCGATCGGGCGGACGTTCAAGGAATCGCTGCAAAAGGCGCTGCGCTCGCTCGAACTCGGCTCCTACGGGCTCGAGAGCCGCGTGCTCGGCCTCACGCGCGAGGCCGCGTTTGCGACGCTGGCCGCGCGGCTGAGCGTGCCCAACAGCCATCGGCTGCATTACCTGGCCGACGCGCTGCGCATCGGCGTGGCGCCGGCGGAGATCCATCGCCTGTCGCGTATCGACCGCTGGTTTATCGACGCGATCGCCGAAATCGTTGGCGCCGAAGCGCGAATCGCCGCCGCGCCGCTCGAGCCCGAGCAGATGCGCGAGGCCAAGGCGATGGGGTTCTCCGACCGGAGGCTGGCGGAGTTAAAGGGCCTGAGCGAGGAGGAGGTCGCCGAGCGCCGCCGCGCCTTTGGAATCCGCCCGGTGTACAAGGCGGTCGACACCTGCGGGGCGGAGTTCGAGGCCTTCACGCCGTATCTCTATTCGACCTACGGGGGCGAGGACGAAGCGCCGCCCGGCGCGCGCCGCAAGATAATTATCCTGGGTGGCGGCCCCAACCGGATCGGCCAGGGTATCGAGTTCGACTACTGCTGCGTGCATGCGAGCCTGGCGCTCAAGCAGGACGGTTTCGAGACCATCATGGTCAATTGCAATCCGGAAACCGTCTCGACCGACTACGACATTTCCGATCGGCTCTACTTCGAGCCGCTGACCTTCGAGGACGTGCTCGAGATCGTCGCGCGCGAAAAGCCCGACGGCGTGATCGTCCAGTTTGGCGGGCAGACGCCGCTCAAGCTCGCGATGCCGCTGGCGCGCGCGGGCGTGCCAATCCTGGGCACGCCGCCCGAGGCGATCGATCGCGCCGAGGATCGCGAGCTGTTCAACCGGCTGGTGGCGAAACTCGGGTTGCGGCAGCCGCGCGGAATCCTGGTGCGCAATGCGGCCGCGGCGATCGCCGGCGCGGCCGAAATCGGCTACCCGGTGCTGATCCGGCCTTCGTACGTGCTGGGCGGACGCGCGATGGAGATTATCGCCGACGAGACCGGCCTCAAGCGTTATCTCGAGCAGGCGCTGGCGGCCTCCGAAGAGCGCCCGCTGCTGGTCGATCGCTATCTCGACGGGGCGATCGAAGTCGACGTCGACGCGATTTCCGACGGCGTCCAGGTGGTGATCGGCGGCGTGATGGAGCATATCGAGCACGCCGGAATTCATTCGGGCGACAGCGCCTGCGTGCTGCCGCCGCGCTCGCTCAGCGCGGAAGTGCGCGCGCAGTTGATGGCGCAGACGCGGATGCTCGCGCGGGAACTCGGCGTGGTCGGCCTGCTCAACGTACAGTTCGCGATCTACCAGGGCGAAATCCATATTCTCGAGGTCAATCCGCGCGCCTCGCGCACGATCCCGTTCGTCAGCAAGGCGATCGGCGTGCCGCTGGCCAAGCTCGCCGCGCGCGTGATGGCGGGCAAGACGCTGGCTGAACTCGGCTTCACCGCCGAACGCACGCCGGCCCACGTCGCGGTCAAGGAATCGGTCTTCCCGTTCGTGCGCTTTGCCGGCGTCGACACGATCCTCGGTCCAGAAATGAAATCCACCGGCGAAGTGATGGGCATCGACAGCACCTTTGCCGCAGCCTTCGCCAAGGCCGAACTGGCCGCGTCGACCGATCTGCCGGCCGGCGGACTGGTCTTTCTGAGTGTCCGCGACCACGACAAACCGGTTCTCGATCCGGTGGCGCGCGGGCTGGCCGCGATGGGCTTCGAGCTGATCGCGACCGACGGCACCGCGCGGCAAATCAACCGCCTCGGGATCGCCTGCGCCAGCGTCAACAAGGTTGCGCAGGGCAGTCCGCACGTGGTCGACCTGATGCGCGCGGGGCGGGTCGCGATGGTGATCAATACGCCCGACGCGGCGGGTACTGCCGACTCGTTTTCGATTCGCCGCACGGCGCTGGAGTTGCGGCTGCCGTTCTTCACCACGATGGCCGGGGCGACCGCCGCGGTCGAGGCGATCGCCTCGATGCGCAGTGCGCCGATGACCGTGCGGGCGCTCCAGGACTACCATCGCCCCTGATCGCCGTCCGCACTATCCAGACCGATCGTGGCGACCATCCGAAAACCCGCGCCGCCCGTCCAGCGTGGCGAAAACGCCCATCCGGCTGCATTCGCCGCAACGTCTGACGATTCGATAACGCACGGCGAGGCGAGCGCGGCGGCGATTTCGCCGTACGATATTGTTCGCGCGCGCGGTGTCGGGCCGAAACGCGCGGCGCTATTGCGTGAACGCGGCATCGCGACCTTGCACGACGCGTTTGCGCATTTGCCGTTGCGCTATATCGATATGCGAATTCGCCACATGATTGCGGATCTGCAACCCGAGAGCGACGCGATCGTTGAAGGACGGCTCGAGAACCTGACGATCAAGCCGCACCGCTTGCGCTCCTTCAAGGCGCTGAGTACGGCGCGGCTGCGCGACGGCGCCAACGACACGATCCGCGTGGTGTGGTTCAACCTGCCGGCCTATGCGCGCTTTCCGGTCGGCGAGCCGGTGCTGATCCGCGGACGCGTCGCGCACGACGCCAGCGGCAAACTGCAGATCGTTCATCCCGAAGTGCATCCGCTGGCCGAGACCGCGATTGCGCCGATTCGCCCGGTTTATCGATTGCCGCCCGAGGTGCCACAGCGGCTGTTCGCCTCGATCGTGGCCGAGGCGCGCGCCCGGCTGGATCACGAGATGCGCGGGGCGATCCCCGACGAACTGCGGCGCGCCGCCGGATCGCTCGCGCTGACCGAGGCGCTGGATTATCTGCATCGCCCGCCCGCCGACACCGACAGTGCACTGCTCGAGGCGTGCGACACCGCGGCCCATCGCGCGCTGGCGCTCGACGAGATGTTCGCGTTCGAGCTGGCGCTGGCGCGCGAGCGGGCGCGATCGAAGCGGCGCACCGGCGCGATCCTCGACGGCGCGGCGCGCTACACAGCGCCGTTTATGGCCGAACTGCCGTTCGCGCCGACCGCGGCACAGTTGCACGCGATCGACGAGATCGGTCGCGACCTGGCCGCACCGTCGCAGATGAATCGGCTGCTGATCGGCGACGTGGGCAGCGGCAAGACGCTGGTCGCGTTCTGGGCGGCGCTGCGGGCGGCGGAATCGGGCTACCAGGCCGCGATCATGGCGCCGACCGAACTGCTCGCCGAGCAGCATCAGCGCAACTTCGGCCGCTTGTGCGGACGGCTCGGCGCGATGAGTGCGCTGCTCACCGGCAAACTGGCCGGCGCCGAGCGCGCGCGCACTCTGCGCGCAATCGAACGCGGCCAAATCCCGATCGTCTTCGGCACCCAGGCGCTGATTCAAGAGGGCGTGCGGATGAACCGGCTCGGTCTGGCGGTGGTCGACGAGCAGCATCGCTTCGGGGTGTTCGATCGCGCACGGCTGATCGCGCTGGGATCGGAAGCCAACGTCCTGATGATGACGGCGACGCCGATTCCGCGCAGCCTGGCGCTGACGCTGTTTCGCAACCTCGACGCGTCGACGCTCGATGAGATGCCGCCGGGACGGACGCCGGTGGCCACGCGAATCTTCACTGAAGACGGGGCCGCCGCGGTCGACGCGATCGTGGCCGGAGAGATCGCGCGCGGCAATCGCGCCTACTACGTGCTGCCGATGATCGACGACGAAGCGGCGGCCGACGGCGACGCGGAGGCGGGCGAAAAAAAATCGGTCGCCGCGATGGCGCGGCGGCTCGCCACATCGTTGACCGGCGCGCGAATCGGCACGCTGCACGGACGTATGCGGCCGGCGGAAAAAGAGCGCGTGATGCGGGAGTTTCGCGACGGCGCGCTCGACGTGATCGTCGCGACGACGGTCGTCGAAGTCGGCATCGACGTGCCCGAGGCGACGGTCATGGTGATCGCGGCGGCCGATCGCTACGGACTCGCGCAATTGCATCAGTTGCGCGGGCGGGTCGGCCGCGGTGCGGCGGCGGCGCAATGCTGCCTGGTGGCGTCGCGCGATGCGGGAGCGGCGGCGCGCGAACGGCTGGCGACGATCGCGCGCTGCACGAGCGGGGCACAGGTCGCCGAGGCCGACCTGCGCATGCGCGGCCCCGGCGATCTAATCGGTGCGCGGCAGACCGGCGCGCTGCCGCTGCGCTTCGCCGGCTTCATCCGGGATTTTCGCCTGATCGAGCGCGCCGGCGACCTCGCCGAAGAATGGCTCAGGCATGATCCCGGCCTGGAGCTGCCGGCCTCGGCCGGCGCCCGCATCGCCTTGCAGCGGATGCTAGGTTTCGGATTCAGCCTCGGCGATGTAGGCTAACCGCTCGCGAGTGGGCACGCGCCGCGCCGCCCGCCACAATGCGATTGGACTGACGTACTGCGATTGGCGATGAAATCGAAAAACCGGAGCGCGAAACCGCGCCAACGCGTCATCGTGCGGCGCGAGGTCTCGGCGGGCGGCCTGATCTGGCGCCGGCGCAGCGACAAAATTGAAGTCGTGCTAGTGCGGCCGGCCGGCAAAGAGACCTGGGTCTTGCCCAAGGGCCATCTCGAGCCGGGCGAGGGCATCCTTGAGGCGGCGCTGCGCGAAGCGGCCGAGGAGAGCGGCCTCGAGGTGACGGCGGGCGACGAACTGGGCGAGGTCTCCTACGTCTATTCGTGGCGCGATCGGCCCGGCGCGCCGATCATGCGTATTTTCAAGCGCGTCCATTTCTTCCTGATGAGCTGCGTCGGCGGCGACCCCAACGCGCATGACGGCGAGATCGACGAGGTTGCCTGGCTGAGCTTCGACGAGGCGCTCAAGCGTTCGAGCCATCGCAGCGAACGCGACCTGGTGGCGAAAGCCCGCACGATGCTTGAAGGATAACGCCGCGGCGAAGCGCGATTACTGATCGCGGCGAATCGATTTCGGCTCGCTAGGGAACCTCTGCACAAGGCACTGCTGTCACCCTGAGCGCAGCGCATGGGTCCCGGATCCGGGATTCTTCGCTGCGCTCAGAATGACAACCTAACTGGTGCAGAGGTTCACTAGCCGCGGCGGCCGGACTAATGCGGCATCGCGAGGATCGGCCGCGCGCCTGATGGCAACGCGGAAGTCGTGAGCGGGGCCGTGGGCGGACGCCGGGGCGCGGTCGGATGGATGATCATGCTCGCCTTCCAGACGGCGGGCGCCAGGCGATCGAACTGGTTGGCGCCGTCGCCGATCACCACCAGCACGTTGGGTGCGACGACGGCCACGCGATGGGCCATATCGCGACCGGGAATCGACGACAGGATTCCACTGTAAGCGGCGCCGAACTGCTCGGCCGAGGCCGCGTCGCGAAACGACAGCATCCACACGACGGTCAGCGCGCGGCCCTTTTCCAGTGTGATCATGCGATCGCCCGCCCAGTGATCGACCAGCGCCAGTTGCGGCGCGTCCATGCCGAGGTTGCGCTCGATGATCACCTTGAGCAGCAGCGCGCCGTAGGTGTCGTCGTCGACCTTGGTCCATCCGGCGAGAATCGGCTGGTAGCCGCTCAGATCGATCGCGTTGGGCGGCGTGCGGCGATCGAAATAGCGATCGGGCTCGAGTATTTGCAGCGTCGATTGCGGCGGGTCGGCATAGAGCGCGTCCACCGCCGCCCATCCGCCGCGCCGGTAGGCGGTGGCGACGAAGCGCGTGCCGGCCGCGTATTGAAAGATCATCGGTGCGCTCAAGCCGATCGGTACGTCGCCCGCTTGCGCGGCGAAGGTGCGCGGCAGGTCGTCCATCCGGGTTTCGATCAGATCGATCGTCGGGGTGTCGAGGCGGCCCGTCACGTAGCCGAAGCCGGCCAGCGTCGCGTCGCCCTCGGCCACCGCCTTGAGCGCGAGGTCGCGATCGTCGTTGTCCTTGACTTGGTTGAGCATGTGCTCGATCGCGAAATGCTGACCCTGCAGCGCGTGGGTCAGTTCGTGCGCGAGCAGCATCTCGCCGACCACGTCGCGCCGGGCAACGAATGAGGCGGCGCTGCGCCACAGGCTCACGTCGACCGCACCTTCGACCAGGACCATCTGCCCGGTATGCGGATCGTAGAAGCCCGCGATCTGCTTGCGCAGCAGCTTGAGCGTCTCAGTCTTCAGGTCGAGGCCGCGCGGATAGACCCCGGTCATCGCGCCGGTCACGCTGCCGATGCGCATCTGCTCGTCGGTATGGTCGTGCGTGATTTCCGTCGCGAGCATCGCTTCGGCCTGGTCGCGGGTCTTGATCACCAGCGGGACCGGCGCGGTGAATTGTAGCTGGCGGAATTGCTGGATGCCGGCTTCGACCTGGTCGGCCTTGGTCTGGTTGACGGCGCCGCCGCTGACGAGAGTATAGGCGCATCCGCATAGCGCCAGTGCAAGCAACGCGAGCACCCGGAGCCGGCTCGCCAGCCCGCGCCACCAGCGGCTCGCGAGTTCGCGCATCGTGGCGCCGTCAATCATCGGCAAGCATTCGTGCGGCGGTGGCGTTCCGGCCGGATTGGCCGAACAACGGCCTCCGGAACGCGCTCCGTGGAATTATCCGGCACGATAGCCGCGCGCGCCGTCGGCCCGCAAGGGAGCGCGCTTCGCTGGTAGCTATTCGGTGACGATCACGACGTGATAGCCGGAAGCGGCGACGCGCTCGGCGCGATCCTGCGCGGCGGCGCGCCGCATGAAAGCGCCCATCCGCACCCGGTAATAGCGATTGGCGCCGGCGATTGCCGGGTCGATCCGCACGTCGGGATAGTAGACCGCCAGCCGATCGCGGATCCGGCGCGCGTTGCCGCGATCGGCGAACGATCCGACCTGCACGAAGTAGCGTTGCCCGAGCGCCGGGCCGCCGGTCGGCGTCGCGATCACGTCCATCCGCACCATCGCGGTGCCCGGCCCGATCACGCCGAGGATGCGCGCGGCTTTGCGCGAGAGGTCGATGCCACGGCCCTTCACATACGGGCCGTGGTCGTTGATCGTGACGTCGACCGATCGGCCATTGTGGAGATTGGTCACCAGCACGCGCGAGCCGAGCGGAAAGAGCAGTGACGCCGCCGTCAGATCGTCCTGATTGTAAACTGCACCGCTGGACGTGCGATGGCCGTTGAAGCCGGGTCCGTACCAGGAGGCGATGCCGGTGACCGAAGTCCGTGCGCCGTGCGTGCCGAATGACCCAAACGTGGGGATGGCCGCTTGATGCGTGGCGCATCCGCCGACGCTGATCGCGACGGCGACGGTTACCGCCAGGAGGAATGCGACGCTCGCGCGCGCGGCAAAAACTCTGCCCGCGACGCCGTCATCCAGATCCGCGCTACCGTTCGCTACCACCCCACAGCCTGACCTCGGCGAGGATTATACGGCGTTGCATGCGCTGTCTGAAAGACCGGTAGATGCGCGCGCGGTGACCTGTGGATAACCGGCTTGTGCATAGAGTGCGCCGGCGCGGCTTCGGCCCGCATCGCGCGGCGTGCTAGACTAAGCCCAGATCGGCTGATTGTAACGATGCTGCGCAATAGAGAGGATCTCGAAGAAATCGAAGCGCGCACGCTCGCGCCCTATGCGATGTTGTCGCGGGCGAGCCGCGGGCGGCGCCTGCCCGAGCCGCTCCATCCGATGCGTACCGCATTTCAGCGCGACCGCGACCGCATCATCCATAGCGCCGCCTTCCGCCGCCTCGAATACAAGACCCAGGTCTTCGTCAATCACGAGGGCGATTACTACCGCACGCGCCTGACCCATACGATCGAGGCGGCGCAGATCACGCGCACGGTGGCCTCGTCGCTGGGCCTCAACCGCGACTTGGCCGAGGCGGTGGCGCTGGCCCACGACCTCGGCCACACGCCCTTTGGCCACGCCGGCGAGCGCGTGCTCAATCGCCTGATGGAGCCGCATGGCGGCTACGACCATAACGCGCAGAGCCTGCGCACGGTGGACTGGATCGAGGTGCGCTATCCGGATTTTCGCGGCCTCAACCTGAGTTACGAGGTGCGCGAGGGCATCATCAAGCATTCGCACTTCAAGGGGCGGCCGGCGGCGCTCGAATTCGACGCCGGACTCTATCCGTGCCTCGAGGCGCAGATTGTCGACCTGGCCGACGAAATCGCCTACAACGCCCATGACGTCGACGACGGGCTGAAGGCGCAGATGCTGACGGTCGCCGACTTGACCGGCTCGCGCCTGTATTGCGAGGCGGCGGCGGCGGCGCGCGCGGCCCATCCGGCGCTCGACGATCGCCTGATGCGCTATCAGACCGTGATTCGCATGATCGACGTGATGGTCACCGACCTGGTCGCCAATATCGATCGCGATCTGATGCGCGGCGGGATCGCGAGCGTCGACGCGGTGCGCCGGGCGGGCAGGGCGATCGCGGCCTTCGGCGACGACGTTAGCGCGCAAGTCGTCGAGCTCAAGCAGATCATGCGCGATCGGCTCTATCGCCATTACCGGGTCAACCGGATGACCGAGAAGGCGGGCCGGGTGCTCGCGCGGCTGTTCGCGACCTATATGGCCGAGCCGCGGCAGATTCCGCCGCATGTGCTCGCGCGGGTCGAGGTCGACGGCGAGCCGCTCCCGCGGGTCATCGCGGACTATATCGCCGGGATGACCGATCGCTTCGCGCTCGACGAGTATCGCAAGCTGTTCGACCCCGACGAACGGGTCTGACCAACGGGTTTGAGGACGCGGCGGAACGGGCGGGCGCTCGCGATGGAGATGAGGTGAGGCGGATTCGGCATCGCCGGCAAATCAGCATTCGGCGCGACGATCACATCGGCGATCTGCTCGGCGCGATCTTTCTCGACTTCTCGCCCGCGCGCCAGGATTCGATCATCGATCGGCTGAGCGAGTACCTGGGACCGCGCGTGCGGATTATCAAGGCGGAAATGAGTCCCGAATGCGCCGACGTCGAGGTCGAAGTGCAGGCGCTGGTCGAGGAGGGCGCCCGGCTGGCGGCGGCGGCCAACGACCTGCGGATAAAGGGCGCGCGGCGCAACGCGCTCGCGATGTTCCGGCAGGCGCTCGAGCTCGATCCGCTGAGCCGGACGGCGGCGCTCGGACTCGGTACGCTACTGGCCGACATGGAACAATACGACGAGGCGATTCAGACCCTCAAGCGCGCGCGTGAGACTGGCGCGTCGGCCGGTACCTCGGGCGCGGTGGCAGAGGACGTCGAGTTGCTGTTGACGCTCGGGCGGGTGTGCATGCGCACCGAGCGTACCGCGAGTGCGATTACCTATCTTGAGCGGGCCTTCGAGATCGATTCGGGGAATTTTGCCGTGCGCCGTCTGCTGGCCGAACTGGGGCGCAAGCCGCGGCCGCCGATGCGCGCGCCGGCCAAAGATCAAACCTCATCCGCGGCGCCCGCGCCGCCGGCCAATAAACAGCATTAGCATGCGCCGCATCGCCGCGATCTTGATATTCGCGCTAAGCGCGCCGCATGCGGGTGCGGCGCATGCGCAGGTGCTCTTGCCGGAGGTACCCGCGGCCGCGAAACCGCCTGCGGCGGCGGCCGCGCCGGCCCCGACTCATCCGGGCGGTGGCGGCTTCTATTTCACCGCGGGGCAGGGCGCCAGCGAGCCGCACGTCACCTTCCATTACAACTCGCGCTACGCGTGCCAGGATTGGCAGGGCGGGGCGTGCTACCTGGGCAGGCGCAACTATCTCGGGCCGCTGGCGGTATGCCGGGGCGCGCAGGGCATCCGCGGCGGCGCGTGCGGCCTCGATCCGGGACCGCTGGTTTCGCAGTGGTCGTATCTGTGGATGCCGCGGGCGGGGGGCGCCTACAAGGTGATCGAGCCAAGCCAGCGCGAATGCACGCGAGCGTTGCAGGCGGCGCGCCGGCGCGGCCATCCGGCGCATAGCGTGTCAGCGCCGCGCGGCCCCGGCCGCTTCAGCTCGCGCTGCATGTACGAAGGTCAGGCATATGAGTGAGAGCGGCGACCGCCGATTTCAGCCGTCAATACGTCAATACCATGACGCTGGGGCACCCGAATTGGCGGGCCCTCCCGCATCATGGGTCCAGGAAGCCAAGGCAGCTACAACTATTCCCGAGATCACGACGCCACGTGTACGTGTAGGAAAAATGGGTCTGAGCCCGGCGAAGCGACGGCCCTGAGCGCGTTGCCGGCAGGCCCAAGCGCGTGCGGCGGCACACGCCTCCGAAACTTGCGCTACCGCGCTCATTTGCGCTATGACTCTGGCGACGGCGAGGGTCCAAAACGGAAATTCCGGTTGAAATGGTGCGAACCTCAGGACGGGTCCTAAGTGACAATCCCGGCTCGACAAAGTTGGAGGAATTGACCGATGAGTACGAACGGGATGGTCGTGCTGCCGGGACAAGGACTCGTCTGGCAGATGGAGCCTGACAGGACGGCCACTTTCAAGTTAATGAGCGAACAGACCGGGGACACCATGGCGGTCCTCGAGGAATTGATTCCGGCCGGTTTTGGAACGGCGCTTCACCTCCATCACATCAGCGACGAGGCGATGTGCGTCTTGAGCGGAGAATTCTCGTTCAAGATTGGAGACTCTGTCACTCGTGGCGGTGCGGGTACCTGGGCGTTCATGCCGCGGGAAACACCTCACGCTTGGAAGAACAGCGGCTCCGAGGCGGGGCGCGCGCTCTTTATGTTTACGCCGGCCGAAAGCGGGAAGCTGTTCGAGGAGTTGAGACGACTGCAACTCCCATTTATGACGGCTGATCCGGCGGTCCTCGCGCCGCTGCTTCAGCGCTATGGTTGGAAGATCATCGGACCCGATCCGCTTTGAGATTAGAGAGCCGGCCGCAATGCCCCGCGGCCCGCTCGTCTGCTCGATTATTCGCGTTCAAAAGTGTCGCAGGGGTAGGCGTTTGCCGGGGCGGACCGTGCAGCAGCCGACCGCGCCGGACGCCCCGCCCTCGACTACCCGCCCGCAGCCACTGCGGTGTCGCTCCACTCCAAGAACGAATGGGTACGGGGCGAGATCCACACCAACAACATCGAATCGTTCTGGGTGTTGCTCAAGCGTGGCGTGATCGGGACTTATCACAAAGTCTCGCGAAGTATTTGCCTTTTTATCTCAACGAGTTTTCGTTCCGGTTCAACAACCGCAAGAATCCCGACATCTTCGACGAAATCCTACGAGGATGCTGAGTTCGCCACGCTGGCAGCGGCCTCAGAACACGATAAGCGCGCTTTCGTCTGTGCTGATGGGCTGTGGTATTTTTGGGAACCTATAGAGAATACTGCCCTGTACAACTTCCGCCTTTCTCCCAGGTATAAAAATACCGGGAGTACGCCAGCCAAACATCTGCGGTCGCACGTAGAGTGCGACATTCGTAATACCACGCTGCCTCCAAATCATGTTTTCTTCGACCAAAATTAGGAGGTCGGAAGTGGTCTGATTGCACCAAATGGAGACAGTGTCGGCGGGCGCGCACCTCAGAACACCCCGATCTCTCCGTTCGATATTTTGGAAGCGCAAGCCTTCCGACGCTTTATCTATCTCTGGGGTTGGATCAAGTATCGCGACGTTTTCCCTGACACCCCGGAGCACACGACTCGTTTTTGCTGGCTGATACAGATCATCGGAAACCCCACGACTTTTATTCCCAATACTGTGGGACAAGCACCAACGCCCGGCGCGCTGGATTTCAGGTTCCTTCAACACAACGAAGGTAACGATGCAGATTAGAAGCGCCAGCGGCCACGCGAGGTAGCCACTGGCGCTTCCCGGCCTGTCACGTCTCACCCTCTTTAGACGCAACATTACCGAAATCTCCGGCTGAGGTTGAATTCCGGATAATCCCCCGTTAGTTTACATAATATATCTTATGCGAATCTGAGGTCGGGAGAGCCGGAACTGATCGTGCGCGGGCATTTGCATGTCCCGCACCGCGACACTTCACCCACAAATATCGCCTGATCCGGCCCCTCTCGCCAAGAAACGCGCCCCGAAAAGTGGCGCGGCGCCGGATTCCGGACGCCCCGCCCTCGCGCTTGTGGCCGCGCCGCCGCAACGCGCCTTCGCCTTCGCCCATCCGCCATCGTCATCGCCGCCGCCGGCGGCCGTGCCAACGCGCCCCACGGCGTACCAGGACGAGTTGCCGTTTGGCCGCGCGCGCGACGAACGACGCGGCGACCTCGAGGCGCAGCTCGCGGCGATTCGAGGACACAAGGCACAGCGCGCCTTTCTCGCATCGCTCGCCCGCGACGGCGACCTGACGCTGTTTCGTGGCGCGGCCGGCTTCCTTCGTATGCGCCGTTTGCCCGACGACCTGGCGCACGAGGTCGCGAGAGAGTTGGCGGGGATCGCGGCGACTGCCGAGCGGGCAGTGCGCGCCAATCCGCCACCATGCCCCGTCTGCCGACTGCCGATGGCGTCGCGCGGCGGAGGCTTAGCGGCGTGCGTATTCGCCGGCGACCCGCGCATGCACGAGCTGGCGGCGATCGTCGTCGCGACTGGCGACGCCAACCCCAGAAAATTCGCTCGCCTGCGGTCTTCGGATCGCGGGCGCGTTTTTTTACGCGCGCTCGATCGCGCCAGTGAGGCCGTGCGCGGCCTGGTCGCCGTGAGCGGACGCCTCGCCGATCGCGCGGACGTGCATCTCGATCCGCGCATGCGGACGGCGGCGGTCGCGATGCGCCGGCTGCATGTCGCGCTGATGCGTGACGTGCTCGCGCTCCAGCGCCTGGTGGAGCGCCCCTGATGACGCATCGATCCCAAGCGTGGGCGCGGGCGCCTCCCGGCGCATCGCCGTTGGCAGACGTGTGTGCGGACACGACGGGCAACGGGGCGGCGGCGCATCGGCAACGACCGGTGTGCGCGCCGCGCCAGGAGGGGATGGACATGCATTGCGAGCATGGAATCGACGCCAGCGAGTGCCGGCGCTGCGAGGTACTGCATCGGCGGACGACGGAACGGGCGGTGCGCACGACACGGGCGCGGCGGGCAGCCGCGCGCGCGATCGGCGCGCTGGTCGATCGGATTATGCGCCGGCGGCGGGCGGTCGAGGATCGGGGCAGGCGCGCGGCGTTGGCGCGGATCGAGGCGTCGCCCATTTCGGCGGAGACGATCGCGGAGGTGGCGCGCGCGGTGGCGCAAGCCTTGGCGGGCGAGGCGATCGCGGCGCGGCCTGCTGTGCGGACGAGCGATTCGTTGGCGCTGGCGTGCGCGTGCGGCGACTGGCGCCATTTCGTGGCGGCGGACCTGGACTTCGCCGACGTGCTGCGCGCGTCGCGCGATGAGGGTTGGACCGACTTTGGCGCGCGCCTGGCGACTGAGCAGGAAATCTTCGGCGTCGCGGCGATGAACGATGCGCGCGGCGGTTTGCGCGCGAGTGTCAACGCGCGATGTCCGAAATGCACGCGCGATCTGGCCGCGGGGCGCGGCGGCGCGGCGCGCTGATGAAAAGCGCGGGGAGCTATCCGCTGGCGTGGCCGGCCGGTTGGAAGCGCACGCGGCCCGGCCATGGATTGACCGCGTTGTTCCGCGATCGCGGCACGCGTTTGAACTTCGCGGCGGCGATGAAGCGGTTGGTTTGGCAGCTTCAAATGCTGGGCGCGATCAATCCGATCTTATCGACGAACGTCGAGCTGCGCATAGACGGTTCGCCGCGACTCGATCGCCCAGGGCCCTCCGATACGGGTGTCGCGGTCTATTTCACGCTCAAAGGTCGCCGCCTGGTGTTGGCGTGCGATCGGTGGAACCGCGTGGCCGACAACATCGGCGCGATTGCGGCGCATATCGACGCGATGCGCGCTCAGGCACGTCACGGGGTCGGCAGCGTCGAGCAAGCCTTTGCGGGGTATCTCGCGATCGAAAATCGGGCGTGGCGCACGGTGCTCGGCGTCGATGACGATTACTCACTCGAAGATGCGGAGACCGCCTACCGCAATCTCGCCCGACAACACCATCCGGACAACGGAGGCTCGCATACCGCGATGGCCGAACTGAACGCTGCGATCGCCGCGGCGCGTGAGGAATTGAGGAGGAGCGGAGGATGAAAGCAGGAGGCGGATTTTTGGTCCGGGTTTTTCCGGACGACCCGGAGGCGTACCGCGAGGCGCGGACGCGGGCCGCGCGCGGCGAGATGATCGCGATCACGCCGGTATTGCATGATGCGCTGAAACTGGCGCCGAAGGGCGCGTGCGATTATTGCGGCGCGGAGGCCGGCGGCGCGTTGTTCGCGTGTATGGGCGAGACGCGGTGCACGTTCGTGCACGGGTGCGCGCGATGCATCGACGCCCATCACGCATTCACGCATCGCGGCGAAACGCGGTACGCGGCGCGGGAGAGATCGTCGTGAGTTGCCGGCGGATCGCGCCAGGCATCATCGTGTGCGGCGGCCGGAGCCGGGCAAAGCCCACGGCGCACCATTCGACGTGCCATTGCGGCGCGTGCGAGCGGCGGCGCGCACGCCAGCGCGACAGGGCGCAGGCCGGCTTGCGCGCGCGAATAGCGCGCGAGGCGGCATACAAACAGCGGACGCTTTTTTAGCGCGCTTTTGTAAGTCGCGGGGTTGCGGGGTTGGCGGACGGGAGCGGTCCGCGGGGGCGCAGTGGCGCGCCCCCGCGGGATGGACTCGCGCAAGTGGCGGAGCGCGAGCGGGCGCGGAGTCTCGCCCGCGAGGATGATTATAGCCGCGCGGCGCCGCGCGAACCGTATCTGCGGGAATTATATTTGCGCCTGGCGGGCGCTCCGCGCGTGTCCGTGCCGAGAGCCCTCCCCTCCTCGGCGGTTGCGTCGACAACCCACGCCGGAGCGCTCGCGCCCCATGCGCGCGCCACCGTCCAGGCGCGCGCCGGCGCGAAGGCGGCATCGGCGGCCGTGCGGAACGCGGCCGGGGAGCAAATCGGCGCGCGATGGGCGGGCACGGCGTGTTGGCATCCGCCACGGCCGTCGATGCTCGCGAGCGTCGGCGCTGACGGTGGCGAGACCACCCTCGCCTGCCGTGATTGTCCAGGATGCAGGCAATTGCAGCGGCAGATTTTGGCGCGCGATCGGTTGCGGGAGTTTTACGCTCGCGATTCAGATTCTCACTCGCGCGGCTGCGCAGACTTGCCCGCGTCCCATGCCCGGCAGCTCGCGGTCGTCGAGGTCCGGGCGGCGCCGGGCAAGAGCGTCGATCGGATCATCTTGCGCGTGCGCCTGGCGACGCGGCCCGGCCGGCCGGGCGCCGCGGCGCATGGCGCGATCCGCGGATGGACGCGGGCGGCGGCCGGCGCGGTGCGTGTCCTGGTGGACGGCGCGAAGGCCGCTCGGATCATACAGAGGCTCGCGCGCGAGCGCGGCGCGGCGCGGGCCGACGTGCGCATGGTCAAGCGGAGGCGCGGCGCGTACATCATCCGCAGCTTTGCGCGGCTCACGGCCGGGATACTCACGCCGCGCGATGAGTACGGCGCCTGGGCGAATCGATTTTATTTTCGCGGCTTGCCGGCGGCGCCGGCAGAGCGGCGGGAGATCGTGATGCGCGGCGGAATCGCGCAGCGCCACGGAATCGAGTCCGCGCGCGCCTGGGCGATTCGCGCGTGGCGCGGCGGCGTGACGATCGAGCTGCCAGAGACGGTCAGCGTGCGGATGCGCAAGCCGCGCTCGGACGCGCAGGATCGCGGACGAATCGAGCGGCGCCGCATGCGGCGGATGAATATCGCGCCGTCGCGTGCGGGCGGCGTCTTCAGCGCGTTGCTGAAGAGGTTGAGGACGTGAGGAGTGGAGATGCGGTGCGCGCGTGCGAATTTAACTTAATTGGCGCCCTCTGCGCGGCGGCGCCGCGCCGCCGCGCCTTGCGATGTTGCTATTGCGGGCCGGATGCACGGCGAAGGCCGCGCTCGCCCGCATCCCATGCCCCCGCGGCCGAACCGTGCCGCCGGTCCCGCCACCTTCGATCTTAAATACCCAGACTCAATAGAATATTGAGGCTGGGGTTACGCAGGTTCTGATCCGTCAGAAGCCTCGGAGGCGATCGCGCGTGAAGACCTTGGCTTGCGTGGCGTCGGCCGGACCCTGGAGGACGGTTGCGCCGGACGCGGCCGGAGGCTCGAGGTTGTCGGCCGACAGTCCGAGAGTGAGTTTCCCGTCGGCAACTTTTTCGAGCATCTTGATCGCGTCGAGATAACGATCGCGCGCCTCGATGATGTCGTGGAGCGGCCGAAGTGCCTGGAGGCGGTACATCGCGATGTCGCACGCGACGCGGTTGAGCACCGCTGGCGGATCGGCGAGAGGGAGCGCGAAGCGCGCGGCGAGATACCCGTCGATTTCGGCGCTGGCGTCGGCCAGCGCCTGCGCGATGACGGTCCCGTTGACCGTGACTTGCGTCGTATCCTCGTTAGTCAGTTGCACGAGGTCGCGATTTGGATAGCGCGCCTCCATGTCGGCCGCGGCGGCGTAGATCATGGCGAGTCTCCAGGTTATTACGGCGTGCCCTTTTGCGCGGGATGCAGGACCGGCTCGCCAGGATTCGCGGCCGGCAGGCCGAGGCGATCGAGTACCGTCCGTTGCGCGATTTGCAGCCCGCGATCGGCCATCGCGGCGACGATGTCCGAGAAGACCTTGTCGTCGATGTCGTCGGGCAGGCCGAGCGCGACGAGTGGATATTCGCCGCTCGCCGGCACGCCGAGGTTGAGGTCCACGATCGGTTTGACCAGGTCGCGCGTGAGCGTCGCGGCCAGGCGTTTCGCGTCGCTCGCGAGAATGTCGCGGCGCACCGCTTCATGCACGGTCGCGGCGGCGCGCGAACCGCCGGACTTGGGGAGTTCGGTCGTCAGAGTTTGGCCGAGCACGGCTTTGCTGATTTGCGCGTCGAGGTAGCCACAAAATTCCGAGTAGACAGTCTCGCCCGAACGCGCCGCGCGGGCCTCCTGGAATTCGATCATCATCGAGTCGGGGATGACGGCGGCCGCGTCGCTGCCGATATTCGTTACCGCCGAAAGCAACGCCGCGCGATCTTCGGCGGTCGCGCCGGGCGCGTATTTGCCCAGGCGAAACGGCTGGCCGAAAGTTTCGGCGAACCCCAACCAATCCTTCATCAGGAAATTTTTGAACAGCCACGCCCAGGCGGCCGCGCGCGCAATCCCGCCGCGGATCGGCAGTCCGCTTTTCGCTTTCGAGACGTGGACAATAAACTTGAATGGATCGAGCCGCGCGGTCATCGGTTGCAGTCCGTTCCACGGCGAATTATTAAAGCGCGCGGACGCATGCCTCGGTTGCTCGCGATCGTAGACGGTCTCGGCGCCGTCGATCGTGCGCACCAGGAGTTCTTCGCCGCTCACCCAGTCCCACAGGAACCATCGCGGATCGCGCCATTGCAGGCGCGCCGGACGCCATTCGGCGCCCTGTGTGTCCCACGTGATTTCCGTGGCGGAATAACCTTTGCCGACGGCATCGAGGATGTCAAAAAGCGCTTCGGCCGTAAGCAGATGACGCAGTTGCGCGCCAACCAGGTCGGCGGCCTTGACGTCGGGCGCGGACCGGCTGGCGGGGCGCACGATCACTGCGAGCTGCGCGGCGGTTTCCTTGCGGGTGCCGAGGACGCCCAGGTAGTGCATGTCCTTTTCTTCCATCTCTTCGGCGAGCTCGAGGTAGTAGTACGGGTCGCCGAATTCCGCCTGGGTGAGAATCTGGAAGAGTTTCTCGGGCTCAAGCCCGGCGCTCGGATGTGTGACGTTGTAGATATTGCGCACGCCGGCGATCGTCGGGCCGGCCTGCTCATCTTTGAGCGCGCCGCGATCGACCGGGCGGCCGAAGGCGTCGTAGAGATTGCTCATTCCACGCGCGCGATAGTCAGTGAGTATTCCTCACCGACGCGAAAATCGTCTTTCCTGTCGGCTGGAATTTGCAGCTCGCAGCGGCCGGGCGCGCCGACGATAGTCAGCAGGACGGAACGCGGCTGATTATATGCGGCCGCATTCGAGATCGGGAGATTAAAGACGCAGCGAACGGTCAGTGCATAGGGCGAATCCATGTTGCCTCTCCATTTTAATTGAGCGAGATCGCCGCATAGTACGGATGAAGCCCTTCGTCGTCGGCGACCTCGCGGCCCTCCTGGGCGGCGCATTCGCGCGCGGACATGCGGCAGGTGAAGCACCGCAGATTGACCACGCGGATCATCAGGAGATGAGGCGCGGCGAAGGTGAGCGCGATCGCCTCGGCGAGTTCGTAGAACATCAGACGAAGCCCTTGAAGTGACGCGGAAAGCCGCCCGGCTCGACTTCGCCGGCATGACCCGCGACCGGGCCGCGCGGCCCGTTGGTTCGCGGCTTGAATATTCCGCGTGGCGCGGTGCGGATCGGGAATGAGACGCCGGGCGTTTCGTCGTGCGGCAGCGGCGTGCGGGACGAATCGAAGGTGTTATCACCGATGCGGGCGGAAGCGGCGCGCGCGGCCTTCACGGGCGGCATCTTCGTATAGCGTGGCATCGATCGCACGCGATGTGCCGGCAATCCGTCGCGGTGCATCTTGTCGAGCGCCGCGCCCCAGGCCGATTTGGCGTCGTCGTGGCTGGCGAAGCTGGAACGCATGAAGCGGGCGGTGGCATCGGCGGCGGCCGGGAAAGCGGGATGCGAGGTGTCGAGATCGCGGCCGAGGAAATTCGCGGCTTCGGCGCCGACGTTGTCGGCGGAGTCTCCTTGATCGCCGCCCACAGCATCGCCGCCAGCGTTATTGCCATCACCGCCAGCATCGTCGCCCCCATCAGCATTGCCGTCACCGTCGCCATCGGCGGCGTCATGGGCGGCGGCCAGGCGCGCGATCTGTTCTTTTTCAACCTCATTCATTGGTGTCCCTCTTGGGGTGCATATATTCGGCGACCTCGATGACGAGGATTTCGATTTCGCCGATAGTCATTCGCATCAGAAGCTCCGCGCCGAATCCAAATTGAACCAATGCTATGAAGTCGCGGAGCGTTGCGCGTTTTTTCCGAGTACGTGAAGTTGCAGCTCGAGCACGTCATCGAGCGGCATGTCGAGCACGTCCTCGTAGATGATCGTGGCGCCGTCGATCTTCGTCAGCTCGGCAATCAGCGCGAAGCCGGCCGCCGTGGTCTCGTCGGCCTTGTCGGCGATCGCGGAGTTGCGGCGCGCGCGCATCAGATCGCGCCCGTGACCCATGCGGATGTGGGCGACGCGGCCGGACGGCAGCACAATTGTTTCATGCGGTTCAGACATAGAGACCTCCATCAGACCAGTTGAAAGATCGGCGTCGGCTCCTGGAGCAGCGGCGCGCAGACGCTGCCCGAGGTAACGCCATCGGTGATAGTCACTTCGGCGGTCCATACGCCGAGCTGCGCGGCGGTTGGACTGGCCGGCGTCGGAAAAGTGTACGACCAATAGCCATTTTGTTCGTTGACCATCGCGGCCCCAGTTAATTGCGCCGCGCCGGTCGGATCGAAAATCGTAATGGCGGGAATTGCGGCGCCAGCATAGGCGATCGCCGGCTGCCCCGGTCCTGATATGGTCAGCCCGAACCACAGCTCGACCGCCATCCCGGCGCGGCCTGAAAAATCAGTTTGAGCACGCCCGCGCTGAGCGTATTGCCTTTACCCGCCATCTTTCTTGCCTCCTAAAAGAATTCGATGATCTCGACGCCGGCGCGATCGCCCGAACCGCCGGGCGCCGCGCTCGATTGCGCGCATGCGTAGCCGTAGAGCTTGATGCGCACGTTGGGCGCCGGAGAGGTCATCGCGGCCAGCATCGCGGACGCGGCCGATCGCGCGGCTGAAAATTGCGCGGCGCTCGCTGCGGCCGGCGTCTGATCGTCGTACGCCTGGGCGATCGTCGCGCCGGCAATCGCGGCGGCGGCTGCCGTTTTAAGGATCGGAGGAATAGTCAGTGTCCACGCCATTAGAAAAAGCTCCCGAGGCCGCGCGGACCACGCGGGCGCGCGGCGGTTTCCGTTTCACCAGGCGGCCGATCGCGCCGCGCGGATTCCCCCCCTGGGAATAATCCGCGCCGCGCGCGAGGCGGCCGCATATATGCGTATTCGACGACGCGCTGTTTGAGGGCCCAGTTGGCGAGCGCGGCGGCGATCGCCGCGTCGCCGTGGCGCTTGCCGCGATCGGCGGCGGAGCGCGTGCGTTTTTCGGGCGGCTTGACGACGCCATCCTCCATCCGGAGCGAGCGCAGATCGACCATGATGTCCGGGTCGCGCGGGATATCGATCGCGCCGTCCTCGAATGCGGCGCGCAAAAGCGGCATCGCGTCGATATACCACTCGCGGGTCATCGTGCAGGCGATCACGCGCGCCCCATAACGTCCGCGGGCCGATTCGCAGAGGTATGCGCCGCTGCCGCGCGCGTCCATCGCGAGCGTGAGATTGCCGCGCGCCGCAATCCAGTCAGCCACGCAAAACAGCGCCTGGTCCTGCTGCCTGAACGGGATGTTGCGCAACTCGACGACCATCGGCGTGCGCACGCGATGATCGGCGCCGCGTTCGGCGATCCAAAACACGGAGAGGTCGCTGTCGCGCGCAAAATCGACGCCGATCGATGCACGGCCGGACGCGCCGATCGCCAGGCGGCGGAGAATCGGCGCGAGATTGTCGGCGCACCATGCGGCGCCGCGCGCGGCGCGATCGCCATCGGGCAGTTGGACAAACGAGTCGTCGAGCGCCCAGCGCACGACCGCGGCGTCGTCGGTCATGCGCGCATCGATCAACGCGGCCGGCAAGAAGGCGTCGGCGAGCTGGCGCGGGACAACGTCGAGTTCCTCTTCGGCGTCCGCGCCATAATCCGCGCGGACCTCTTCGATCCACGCGCGCTCGGCGGCCGGCGAATAGCGCCGGTTTTGCGCCTCGCAAATCTTGCCGAATAGTCCGTCGGAGACCGCGTCGTCGAAAGTGTACCGATGAAGTGAGTAAGGCTTTTTGCCCTCGCGCGTTTCAATGACTATTTCATTGAATACATTGTCCAGCCCGTTATGCGAGGAAATGATGCGCACGGCGCCGCCCCACATCAGGAACGCCAGCGCGGCTTTCATAAGGGCACGCAAGTCGCGATGGAACGCGGCTTCGTCGATGACGGCGCGGCCGGCTTTGCCCCTCAAAGACCGCGGGGTGCTCGACAGCGCGACGATTTTCGCGCGCGTCGCGAAGCGGATTTCATAGGCCTGGATGTCGGCCTCTTCGTCCTGGACGAGGACCTCCGACGGCATGCCGGCGCCCTCGCCGATGCGCGCGATCCACTCCGCGCATTCGTCGATGAACTCGCGCGCCATCTCGCGGTTGTAGCCGACGTACCAGGTCGATTGCGGCGCGGTCCGGGCGGCGGCGTGGAGGACGGAATCGAGCGCCTCGGTCCAGGTGATGCCGATGCGGCGGGATTTTTCGCACACTTTGACGTTCGCCTGGTCGGCGAGGTAGGCGCGCTGATACGGCAGCAGAATTTCGCCCAGGTTCACGCTTGCGTCTCGCGCGCGAATTTCGGATGATTCGGACGATGCGTAAATTTTCCTTCCTCGCGATCGCGGCGATGATGCTCGCGACGGCCGTGATCGCGCGCGCCGGCGACGCGCCACTCATGACCGATCAGTCGCCGCGGGTCATGAATGCGCGATCGGCCGGGCATCGCGGGCCCGTGCGCGGCAACGTCGTGTCGCGGATTTACGAGTGGCCGGGATGCCCGGACTACAAGCGCATCCGGCCCGAGCGGCGCGTCGAATTTCCGTCCGGCGCGGCGGCCGAAGCGGCGGGCTATCGCGCCGCGATGAACTGCCACTATTTTCGATGACGCGGGAGGACGAGCGATGGAGGACGTACTGACCTTTCTGGCCTTCGCTTGCTCCGCCGCGCTGATGCTGGCGTTCGCGATCCATGAACGCAATCGCGGGCGCCGGTTTCTCCACATGTTTGGCGTTGTGCTCTTCTTCGCGTTCGTCGTGGGCGAAGCGGCAATCCTCGCGCAAGACGTCGGCGCCGACGACGCCGAAATGCAATGGTGCATCGGCGGTTTCGCGCTCGCGGCGATCATGGTCTGCCGTCTCACGCACAGCGCGCTTTCGCGCGTCCGCTTGAAAATCGCGCTCGGCTGGCTCGCCGGCATCGTCCTGGTTCCCGCGATGTTCTTCGCCGTCACGGACGACTGGAAGGACGGGCACGAGCTGCGCGCGGCGGTCGAAGGCTACGGCGCCGCGCAAATCATTTCGCGATGGCTGACCTGGATGGACCGGCAGCGCGCGCGACGTAAGACACTGCTCGCCACGCGGGCCGCTGGGCGCGATCGCGCGTCCGCCGTCCATGCCGAATGGCGCGAGAAACTTTCCCAGGCGAAGCATTAGAACGCTCCCCGATCCGCGGCGCGTTTGCGATCGTCGAGAGCTCTGATGATTTTGCGCACGACCGCGTCGTCGTGATTTTTGAGTGCGACGGCCAGACCATTGGCGATCGCTTTCGCATCCGCTGCCGAGGTTCCGGCTGGTACGTTCACATTGATCGTATTGGCGCCGGCCGCGACGTGGATCGTTGTGTCTCCCTTGCCTCCGGCCGCGACCGCACGCCGCGCGGCTTCGAGCGCGTGTCCTTCCGCGAGCACCGGGCGCAATCCGCCACCGGTTAATGGATGTTCGAGGAAGTCGAGCGCGGAGCGCGGATGCTTATACAGTCCATACGCGCCGCCAATCGCCGCGCCGCCAATCGCCGCAGTCACCGCGCCGCCCAACAATCCGAGGGACGAGAGCTTGGCCGCTAATCCGCCTTGCGCGATCGTCTCGGCAGAAATCGCGCCCGTGGCATTAGCCGCGGCGACCGCTTCCGCGACGTTGGCCGCTGCCTCGCCGGCGTGCGCGAGACGCCAGGCGCGATATGCGGTTACGCCGACCTGTATGCCGACGGCCGATCGTCCGATTTCGCCGCCGACCTCGAGAGCCTTCCCGGTCCATCCGATGATTTCACCGCTCGCCGCCGCGAACGTCTTGTGCGCCTGGGCGAAATTCGCTGACCAGCCGAGCAGCTCCGCGCCCCACTTCGCGATCTCGCCCTGCTGTTCGAGCATCCCGCCACCCAGCGCGGCTTTTAGCGAGTCCTCAGTCGCGTGCAAGCGCTTAATGCGCTGGGTCGCATCATCGGCCGCGATCGCGGACAGTTTGTCGGACGCGCCCAGCGACGCGCCGAACGTTTTTTCGAGCGAGGCGATGTCCGCGGCGTGCTTGCCGAGCAGCTCATGGATCGCTTCGGCGCGCGCGGCGTAGTGCGCGTCGGCGCCGGCGTGCAGCTTGCCGTGCTTATCGACATGCGCGGCTTTGGCGCCGCGCGCGGGCTCGAAATACTCCATCACGTCGCGCGCGGAGAGCCCGGATTTTTCGGCTTCCGCGACGATCGCGAGAAATTTATCGGTACCGACGCCATGCGCCTGGGCCGCGCCGAGCGCGCGTTCGAGCTGGCGCGTCTGGTCGGCGCCGCCGCCGCCGGCGCCGGCAACTTTGTAAAATGCGGCGAGCTTGTCGCCGAGCGTATCGACGTCTACTCCCGCATTGCGCGCGGTGGTCGCGAGACCGGTCAGAGTTTCGCCGACGTCGGCATGCGTCGCGGTGGCGAGCTTGGTCGCGGCGCCGGCGGCGCGCACCGCCTGGTCATAATTTCCGTACATTTGGTAGGCTTTGGTGATCGCGTCGAGTTCCTGCGCCCAGGACGCCTGCCCATATCGATTACTCAGTGTCAGAGCTTCATGCGATGCTGCGGCGGCGTTTTGCGCGCCGGCGATCTGGAGGAATTTTGTGCGCGCCTCGTCCAGCGGTTCCGCGGCGGAGGAAAACGATTCGCCTATGCCGGAGAGCCGCGCGCCGACTTTTTCTCCCGCGAGGGAGGCAAGTTCCGTGACCGCGCCCCAGTTGCGCAGCGTCCGGGCGGCGGCCTTCGCGCCTGCCTCGAAACCGGTAAAATTTTGATTGATCGATTTGAGCGCCGGCGACAATTTGTCGAGCGCGCTGAAAACGACCTCGATGGTTTTGTTGCGGCTAGCCATTCCACCGCCCCATCAAATGACGCATCAGAAGATCGGCGGCGCGATCTTCCATCTCGGGCGTCAGCTCGACGAACGGCCGCGCCGGCGTATGCCCGGCGCCCTCTTCGGCGCGCTCCGCGACTTTACTTTCCGGTTCGCCGACGGTGAGTTCATAGCGCGAGACATCGACGCGGAGTTGCCGCAGAAGCCATCCGGGAACCGCGCGCGCCTGCAAAATATGATCGGATCCACGGACCTGGCGCGAACGCGATCGGCGTCGTCGGAGATGCGCGCGGGTCACGTCTTTGGCCGGCTTGCGCGGATAGACGTAGCTCTCGATCGTTTTTTGGGCGAGCGGATGCCACGGCTCGCCGCCGGGCGATTGCTCTTTGGCGAACGCATCCTGGAATTCTTTGAGGACCTCGTCGCCCAGGACGGAAAGCGGCGCGGTCAGATCCAGACTCGCCCAGGAGATACGTTTCAGCGCGGCGTCGAGTTCCGGTAACCCTTTGATTTGTAAGGCGAATTCAGCCATCGAGATCGCCGGTCAACGTCTTGCGGATTTGTTCGAGTGCGTCCGTATCGAGTCCAGGCGCCGCGGGCGCGCCGCCAATTTGCATCGGTTTCCCCGGGACAGAATTTTCCGGTGCGACCAGGCGCGTGGCGCGAGCGATTTTTTCTTCCGCGCGATCGGCGCGGCGCGCATGCGCCAGCGAAGTGCGCTCGATCTCGCCGGCGACGCGCGCCAGAGTAATCAAATCAGGCTTGCCGAGCTGCGCATCGGTCGCCTTCGTCAGCGCATCGAAAAGATGCGATTGCGCGGCGCGGAGCAGCGCCTCGCCCAGCTTCGCGCCGGCGTCGGCGCCCAGCTCCTCGACGATCGCGCGCGCCTGGACGGTGGCCGCGCGGAGAACCTCGAGGCGATGTTCGAGCTTGTTGCCGTAACGCGCGAGCGCGGCGCGCGAGAGCTTCACGCCGAATTTTTTTTCGACTTCGCGCGCGGTCTCGCGGTAATTGCCGAATCCGCGATCGGCGATGAAGGCGCGGATCGCGTCGCGTTTTTTCAGCGGCAAAAGATCGATGGCAGCGCGCTTCGGCATCAGGAGCGTTTTGGCCAGGTGAGTGCGCGCCGGCCGCGGGTGCGGTCACGGCCGGCGCGCGTGGTGGTGGTGGACGCGGGGGATTCGGCGAACGGCCGGAACGTGAGACGACGATCACGCGAACTCGCGATCGCGGCGGCTCCCTTTTCCGTAAGCCGCGCGATCGGAGCATGCAGAGCGTCGATGTCCCGGTCGATCAGGCGCGCGTCAGAGAGATAGGCGAGCGCGCCGGCGAGGTGATTGGTCGCGGGACGCTTGCGGCCGAACTGCAACGCGCGCTGCAACAATTCTTCACGCGCGCCGATCGGTTCCGCAGCAGCGAGAATCATCAAGACATGACGATGAAGAATCGAGCGCGCGAAGTTCATGCCGCTTCGCGGGACTCCGCGAGTATCTGTTGCACGCGGCGCGTCCGCAAGCCGACCGCATTGGCGATTGCGACGATCGGCAGACCGCGACTGCGCAGGAGCAAAATTTCGCGCCGACGCCATTCGCGCGCGGTCGGAATTTCGATCGTGCGACCGGGATATGTGCGCACCAGATCTCGAGCGCCATCGCCCAGGAGGAGATGTAGCGGTTCGCCGCGCACGATCGCGCGAGGCACGCGCATGCGCCTACCGCCGAATAGCGAGATCAGGGCCGCGGTCGCCGAACGGCCGATCGCGGCGCTTAAATCGGTCATGAGCAAGGGACCGCGAAAAGATTTATCCACAGGCCTCTGGGTGGCGATCGCCATCTATTTTTGAGCGCGGAAGCGGGCGGCTGACCTGCAACGCCAGGTCTCGGGCCGGCTGCGTACCAGGCGCCATCAGCACGCGCCCGCACCGCGCGTGCATGATGCGCCGAAAGCGCCCGCAAAAATAGACTGCAATTTGGCGAGCCAAATTGCGCATCGCGATGGGGCCCTAGGCGAACGGCGATGGCATGCGCGTCGAGGCGTCGGCGTCAAGTGGCGTCGATCGCGCGACGTCCGAGGGGGGGGCGCCGGCCTCATCGATTTTAGTGGCCGATCGATCGCGGGTCGGCGAAAATCTCGGCGCGACGCCCAGTTTTTGCGGTTGGCGGATTGCGAAATCAGCGAGCGGAGCCTATGCGCGCATTGCCGAGTCTCCGCGATCGCGGTCTTTGCATTCGTTGCGCATTCCTATAAACGGATCACCCCATCATGGCGAAGGGCGGTCGGACCCTAGAAGAGTCGGCGCGGCTCAAGCACCTGGTCGTACATCGGGTGCTGGCCGGCGATTCGCCGGAGGAAGCGGCGAGCGCGATGGGATGCAGCGCAAACTACGTGCGCCGCCTCTTGCTCGCCTGGAGAACGCCGCGCGGGATCACCGCGACCGGCCTTCGCGAGATGCAGCTAGCGGCCCGGATTGCCCGAGAATTCGGCTAAAGACGGAGGTGAACCCGACGCACGAGCGGTTCTAAAAGCCCTGCCTAGTTACGCGTATATATCTTATGCGACGTTGGATGTGGGCGGGGCGGGGAGGCCCAAATACGGAGACCCGGCGGCGCTGGCGCGCAAGCCGCCGCATCTCTATCATCAATAACCGCTATGCACCTGAAAAAACCTGACCTCTTCCCGCGTCTCGCCGCCGCCGCTATATTCGCGCTCGCGATCTCGACGATCGCCGCGCGGCCCGCGTGCGCCGGCGCCGCCGCAACCTCATCCTCCAGCCAAGACGCCACCGTCAAGGCGATGCTGCAGAAGCGCCTGCTGGTGCCCGACGCCAAAAATATCGTGCTCGGACCGCCCGCGCCCGGCCCCTTCGCCGGGATGTCGAGCCGGACCGTGACGCTGGTCAATCCGGACGTGCCGGCGCAGAAGGTTGAGCTGCAGATGTTCAGCGACGCCGACGGCAAGACGGTCATCCTGGCGCAGCATTTTGCGATCGTCGACAGCGCCCATCCGTGGGAACAGATCGATCTGAAGCAGATGCATCTGGAGGACCATGCGACGCTCGGGCCGGCCGACGCGCCGGTGACGATCGTCGAGTTCGGCGACCTGCAATGCCCCTACTGCGCGCGCGCCTTCAGCGAGATCGAGACGGTGGTCAACACCACCTACAAGGATCGCGTGCGGCTGATCTGGAAGAATTTCCCGCTCAACGTGCATCCGTGGGCCGAGCAGGCCGCGGTGGCCGCCGAATGTGCGCGCGAGCAGAAGCCGGCCGCGTTCTGGGATGTCGTGCGGAGCTTCTATAAGGATCAGAGCGAGATCACGCCGCAGAACCTGCGCGACCATATCGACGCTTACACCAAGGCGACCGGCCTCGATCAGACCGCGATGAACGCCTGCATCCTGGGCAAGACCGCGGAGGATCGCGTCCAGCAGGATCTCAAGGACGCCCAGAACGCCCATCTGAGCTCGACGCCGACTTTTATCGTCAACGGCGTGCCGGTGATCGGACTACCGAGCAGCAGTGTCTTCGATTTTGTGATCAAGGCGCAGTTGCAGAGCGCTCACGCGGCCAGGTGAGGCGGCGCTTAGGGAAGCTCTGCACAAGTTAGGTTGTCATTCTGAGCGCAGCGAAGAATCCCGGATCGGGGACCCATGCGCTGCGCTCAGGGTGACAGCAGAGCCTTGTGCAGCGGTTCCTTAGGGCGCGTGCGGCGATCGTGAGGCCCTCGGGCGGCGTCCGGACGGGCGCGTACGCCACGCTGCCCGGCTAACGCCTACCTGGTCGGCGAGGCTTGTGACGCAGACGCCGCGGCTGTCGCGGGATTGCCTGCCGCGGCGGGCGGAATCGCGACACCCGCGGGCAGTTTCGCAGGGCCTGGCGCGCTGGTGCCGGGAGTGGTGGCGGCGGGCGCCGCGCCGAGTTGGGCCAGCGCCTCGATCACGTCGGTGCGCTCTTCGGAAAATGGATTGGCGGCGAGGAACTGGCGGTAGGCGGCGATCGCGCCGGCCGTATCGCCCAGGCGGGCGAGCGTGCGCGCGGCTTCGATCTGCGCGGTATGGCTTTCCGGGCCGTTGAGCGCGGCGGCGTCGCTGTAGGCCTGATGCGCGGCCTTGAAATCGCCGAGGTTCTCGTTGACCACGCCGAGTTGCATCAGGGCCATCTCTTTGAACAATGGCTGGCTGCCCGCGGCGAGATAGGCGGCGAGCGCGTCGCGTGCCTTGGCCGGCTGGTTAGCGTCGAGATAGGCGGTGGCGAGATAGAGCTGGGCGAGTTGTGCGAGGCGGCCCGCGCCGGTCTGGCTGAGCGCGCTGAAGCCGGCCGCGGCGTCGTTGTACTTTTTCTGATCGAGCGCGGTGAGCGCGGCGTAGAAGCTGGCGGACTCGACGCGTTCGCGATGCTGGTAGTAGAAGCCGACGCCAAAGGCCACGCTGGCGATCGCGATCAGCGCGACCGCGACGACGATCACGCGGCCGAGATGGTTATTGACATATTCCCAGGTGCGATCGGCGAGAGTGACGAACTCGTCGGGCTGCCTGAGCTCTTTGGGATCGAGCCGGTAGTGTGATGTCGCCATGAAGGGAAATTCAGCGAAGCCGGGAGGTTAAGCGCCCTGCCCTGCGCGCCCGCGGCGGACGGCCGGAAAGTTCGCACGGAGCGCGCGGGCGCTCACATCTTGTATTTGAAGTCCTCGGGCGACATTTTTTCGAGAATCTCGGACCATTTGTCGCGCGAGACGCTGGCCAGGTTCTGATCGGTGTTGGCCGCGCCGCCCGGGTCGCCGGCCGCTTCGTGGAGCTCGCTCGAGACCTCAAGGACGGCCTTGGCGACGTAGATCGGCGACTTGGTGCGCAGCGCGACCGAGATCGCGTCGGAGGGCCGGGAATCGATCTGGAGCGCCCCGCCGTCGCGGGTCTTGAGTTCGATACGGGCGAAGTAGGTGTTCTCGCGCAGCTCGGTGATCTCGACCGCCTCGACCGTCGCGCCCAACTCGCCGAGCAGGTTGCGGATGAGGTCGTGGGTGGTCGGACGCTGGGGCTTGATGCCTTCGAGCTCGGTGGCCATCGAGGCGGCTTCAAGCTGGCCGATCCAGATGGGCAGATTGAGCTTGTTATCAGGATCCTTGAGCACCACGATCGGCATTTTAGTGGTCGGATCGAGCGTCAGGCCACCCACCATCATGAGGATGAAATCTTCCTTGGGACCGGTCATAAAAGGTCTTCTCGGCGCGGCCAATCCGACTTTGCGGCGCCTATAGCTACCCCCGCTAGCGCGTTTACTGATTTTGGACCAAAGCGGTGCGATCGTCAACCTGACGATCGTCGTAACGCAATTCGACAGCCGATCGCGGACGCAGCTTAGCGCGGCACCAGCTGATCGATGACCCGGTAGAGCTGGCCCAGATTGCGGCATTCCTCCACCAGGTCGCAGTGAACTGCGTACCGCTCCATTTCGCTGTCGCCGAATCCCCACGTGTTACGGCTTTCCGGGTTTAGCCAGATTATGCGCTTGGCGCGCTGACGAATCTCGCGCAAGCACCAGTCATGCGGCAAATTATAATTGTTGCGCGCGTCGCCCAGGATAAGCACGGTGGTGCGCTTGTTGACCGCGCCGATATGGTCAGTGACGAAGTTGCGGAACGATCGGCCGAAATCCGAATGCGCATAGACGTTGATCACATCGCCCTTGAGCGCGACGTCGAGCGCCTCCTTGACATCGTTGGTGCGGAAGCTCTCGGTGACCTCGCCCACGTCGGCGACGAAGACGAAGCTGCGCACGCGCGAGTAGAGATCCTGGAGCGAGTAGACGAACTGGAGCATAAAGCGCGAGGCGTTGCGGACCGAGTCCGAGACGTCGCACATCACGAGAATCTGCGGCTTTTCGCGCTTGCGCTTTTCGAACTTGAGCTTGAACGGCACGCCGCCGTTGGCGAGGTTCGCGCGCATCGTGCGCTTGACGTCGAAGCGGCCCTTTTTCATCCGCTTGCGGCGCACGGTGATGATATTCTTGAGGCGCTGGGCCAGGCGCGTGACCGCCTCGCGCATCTTCTCGAGCTCCTCGTCGCTGAGGTAGTAGAAGCTCTTGTCGGCGAGCTGGTTCATCCGCTGCTCTTCGCGCGATTTCATATCGCGTTTCTCGCGCTCCTGGCGGACGTACTTGCGGATGATGTCCTCGAGCATCTTGAGCCGGCGGTCGAGATATTCCTCCATCTTGGCGCGCAGCTCGGAGCCCATGTCGAGCTTCTGCAACTGATCGCGCAGCTCCTTGATCTCGGCTTCGATCTTGTCGAGGCCGAGCGCGCGGGCCAGGGCGCGGGCGAAGTAATTCTCCTCGATCGTGCGCTGGATACCCTGCATGCGCACGGCGCGCGCCGCCTCACGCATCATCTTTTCAAGCTGGCCGTTGTTGTTCTGCAGGAGCTGCTTGGCGAGATCGGATAATTCCTGGCCGTGCTCCTTGAGCATCTTGTCGACGTCGTCGAGGAACTGCTGGAAGTCCTGGTCGGACATCGAGAGCGCGTCCTGCACTTCCTTGCTGGCGCCCTTGATGATCTCGCCGAGGCCCGAGAAGTAGACGTCGAAGAGCTCCTCGAAGACCGGCAGCTCGCTGGCCCGCTTGATCATGGTGGCGCGCAGCGCGGCGCGAAAGGCGTCGCGCTCGCCGAGGCCGGTGACCTCGGACGCGCTGACCGCGTCGAGCGTCTCGGCGAGCGAGACGCGCACGCCGTTCTGCCTCAGCAGATTGGCAAATTCGACCAGCTTTTCTTCCATCGTTAACCCTGCCCTGCGATGCCGCCCGCGGGCGCGCGATACGGCTTGCGCCCCAGCTAGTTAAGCATGTCCTTGTCGCTCTTGCCCGCGTCGGTGGTGGCGGGGGTCTCGGTGCCGCCGCGGCGCGTGCGCACCTTGCGCAGATATTCCTTGAGCTCTTCCTGCGCCTTGCGCACGTCGCCCTCGTATTTGACGATGGTGTCGAGGGTTTCGTCGACCAGCGCGTCGTCGAGATTCTGGACGTTGAGCAGGGTCAGCGCCTTGACCCAATCGAGGGTCTCGCTGATACCGGGAGTCTTCTTCAGGTCGAGCTTGCGCAGCGCCTGGACGACCGCGACGACCTCCTCGGCGAGTTTCTCGGCGGCCTCGGGCACCTTGAGGCGGACGATCGCGAGTTCCTGTTCGCGATTGGGAAAGTCGATATACAGATGGAGGCAGCGGCGCTTGAGTGCGTCGGACATCTCGCGCGCGTTATTCGAGGTCAGGATGACGAGCGGAATTTTCTTGGCCTTGAAGGTGCCGATTTCCGGCACGGTGACCTGAAAATCCGACAGCAACTCGAGCAGGAAGGCTTCGAATTCGGCGTCGGCCTTGTCGATTTCGTCGATCAGCAAAACCACCTGCTTCTCCGACGTGATCGCCTTCATCAGCGGGCGCGGCACCACAAAGCGCTCCGAGAAGAAGACCTCGTCCTGGCTGGCGATACGATCGACCGCCTGGGCCAGGCTGTCGGTGCCGGTGAGCACCTCGCTAATCTTGTCCTTGAGAATCTGCGTGTAGAGGAGTTGCTTGGCGTACTCCCATTCGTAGAGCGCCTTGCCCTCGTCGAGTCCCTCGTAGCACTGCAGGCGGATCATATCTTCGCCGAGCGTGATCGCCAGAACCTTGCCGAGATCGGTCTTGCCGACGCCGGCGGGCCCTTCGACGAGGATCGGTTTCTGCATGGCGGCGGCGAGATAAACCACGGTCGCGATACGGCGGCTGGCAATGTAATTATTTTTGCCGAAACGCTCGATAACGTCTTCAATCGATGAAAACATTCATCCTCCTCGATGGCTGCGGCTGGCCGGTCCGTGCCGCGCAATCCCTGTTCAATATCATTTCAAATCACGGGGGGAAACCCGCGCCGCAGGCCACGCTAACACGGCTCGTCGCCGACCCGGCTCAAATGTGCAATTCCTCAAAGACCAGCCGATTGTCCGCAAAACGCTCGCGGGTGAGCGCGGCGGCGTCAAATGCGCCCCATTCGCCGCGCGCGATCAGATTGGCCAACGCCTGCCCCGCGCCATAGGACTGCATCACGCCGCGCCCGCTGAACGAATGCGCCTCGAAGATCCGCGGCGCGGCGCGACCGATAATCGCGCTGCGATCGGGACTGACCTCGTACAGCCCGGCCCATCCGGTGACGTGGCGCATCCGCTCGCAGCAGCTCATCCGCGCGTACATCCGGGGCCATACCTGGTCGATAAAAAAGGCTTCGCCATCGTAGGTGAAATGATGGCCGGGCGGTGTATCGGGCGGCGAGTAGCCGGCGAGAATATGCACGCCCTCGTTATGAAAATAGACCCCCGAGGTGTCGACGATCATGCCATAGGCGGCGAAGCTGGCGGCGCGATTGTCGGCGAGGCAGATCTGGCGGCGGATCGCCTCGCTGTAGTTGCGCAGGCCGAAAATGCGCTGCGCGTTGTCCGACCAGGCGCCGGTGGTGATCGCGACCGCGCTCGCGCGCAGTTCGAACAGGCGTCCGGGCTCGGCCGCGCCGGGTCCGTCCTCGGTCATCAGGCGGGTCAGGCCGGCGTCGGAGAGCGGCGCGGCCGCCTGCCAGCATTGCAGGCGCACCTCGCCGGCGTCGACGATCGCCGCGTGGACGAGCGTGCGATCAAGAAATTGTGCGCCGGCGGCGCGGGCGCGCGCGCGATAGTGTTCCTTGAGCAGGTTGGGGTTGATCAGGCCGTCGGCCGGCGAAAAGGTAGCCCCGGCGATCGCGTCGAGCCGATCGATTTCGGGCACGCGCCGCGCGACCTCGGCCGGGGTGAGCGTCGCGATGCGATGGCCGAACGAACGCTGCATCTCGAGATGGGCGCAGGCTTGCGGCCAGGTCGCCTCGTCGTAGAGCCACAGGTAGCCTTTTTGGCGAAAGCCGACTTCATCGCGGATGCTTTCGTAATAGGCGATCGACGCGCGGCACAGCGCGACGTTGACCGGCTGCCACCAGGTCGCGCGAACGCCGCCGGCGTTCTTTTCGCTCGAGCTCAGGCGGCCGCTCAGGTCGACGTCGGCGATCGCGACGCGCAGGCCGCGCTCCGCCAGGCCCATCGCGACCGCGCTGCCGATAATCCCGCCGCCAATCATCACGGCGTCGAAGCGTTCGCGGGGATCGATCGCGGCCATGCGGCGATTCTAGCAAATCGCCCGATCGCAAACCCCTTGTGCTGACCGCCCCGGATTTGCCAGCTTTGGATCGCCATGTGCACGCTCGCTATCTACTACCGCGTGTTCCCCGCCTATCCGATCGTGGTGGCGGCCAATCGCGACGAATATCTCGAGCGGCCGGCGCTCGCGCCGACCACGCTTGGCGATCATCCGCATATCGTGGGCGGCAAGGATCTGCGCGCGAGCGGCACCTGGCTCGGCCTCAACCAGCACGGGATGGTGGCCGGACTACTCAATCGGCGCACGGCCGATTACGGCCCGGCCAATCCGAATCTGCGCTCGCGCGGGCTGCTCTGCCTCGACGTGCTCGGCTATGCCGAGGCGGCGCCGGCGGCGGAGTTCGTCGCGAGTCAGCAGGGCGCGGCGTACAACGCCTTCAACCTGCTGCTTGCGGGGCGCGACGGCGCCTACGTCACCTACAATCGCGGCGGCGAGATCGAGATCGTGAAGCTGACCCCGGGGTTGCATCTGCTGACCAACGCCGACGTCAATGATTTTGAATGTCCGCGCATCAGCCGCGCCTACGGGCGCTTTGCGGAACTTGGCGAGCGCGAGGATTTTGCCCGTGACCCGGTCGCGCTGCGCGGCGAGTTGGGCCGACTGCTCGCCGACCATTCGACGCAACTCGACCCGCGCAGTGGCCGGCCCAACGCGCTCTGCATGCATCTGGGCAGCTACGGCACGCGATCGTCGAGCCTGATCTTCATGGGCCGAGAAAGCCATACGGTCGAGCATTTCTACGCCGCCGGTCCGCCCTGCACCGCGCCTTTCGAGCGCGCGGCGATTCCCCGTCAAGCCGGGCAAGATTAACCTTCGCAAGATCACGCCGCGCGAGAATATGCGGCGCGGTGATGAGCGATCGCGCCGCCGGCGCGCCGTCAATGCATCGCTTTCGGACGCGCCGGCTTGCGCGCGTAGAGCGTCGGATCGGCGACGCCCGCTTCAATAAATCCGGCGACGCGCTCGGCACATTTGGTGCATGCGCCGCAATGAAGATTGCCTTTGGGCCGCGCGCACGAGACCGTCAACTCGAGCGGCATCGCCGCGCCGCGCCGCACCACCTCGCCCTTGCTCAGGCCGGCAAACGGCGTGCGCACCTTGAGCTTGAGGCCGACGCCGAGTTCGACGGCGCGGGCGAAGGCGCGGAAAAACTCCGGCCGCGCGTCGGGAAACGGATTGCTTTCGAGCGGCGCCATCGCGAGGTCGCCAATCCGGTTGCGCGCGCAAAACAGCGCCGCCTTGGTCAGCAGCGTGAGATTACGTCCGACGATATAATTCGAGGTGACGGCGGCCTGGTAGCCCGGCACCTTGCGCCCGGTCACGCTCCAATGGTCGCCCGCCAGATCGCCCATCGGCAGCTTGAGCACCGCGATCGGCGCGATATTCTTGAGCTTGAGTGCGCGCACGAAGCGCCGCAGCGTCGCCAGTTCGTCGGGCTCCCATTTGAGTCCGGCGCGAATATAGATCGGAAAGACCTGGCGGCCGGCACGCGCCACGATACCCAGCATCACGGAGCTGTCGAGGCCGCCGCTGGCCAAAATCGCGATGCGGCCCGGGACCGGCGTGATCTGGAAGTCTGCCGCCGCGGGCGGCGCTGAAAGAGGTTTGGCAGCGGTCGTCATGCGCATGTTGTGTAGTTGATTGAACGGCCGCCGTCGAGCGGCGGCGGCGCGCGGCGCGATCGATAACCGCGGCGGCGGCGCGCGGACCGCGTTACCCTTGTGCGGCGATCGCGCGCAGCAGGGCGAGATTGTCGGAATGGCCTGATTTCGAGGCGGTCACGTGGCCCACGATCGGCCGGCCGAGCAGGTACAGGTCGCCGATCAGATCGAGCACCTTGTGACGGGCGAATTCGTCGGGGAAGCGCAGCGTGGTGTTCACGACTTTTTCGTCGTCGACCAGGATCAGATTGTCGAGGCGGCCACCGCTCGCCAGGCCCATCTCGGCCAGCTTGCGGAATTCGCGCACGAAGCCAAAGGTCCGCGCCGGCGCGATTTCATCGACGTAGGCGTCGGGCGAGGTCAACTCGAAATGCACGTGCTGGACACCGATCGGATGAGGATAGTCGAGCGTGTAGTCGATGATCAGGCGGTCGGCCGGCGCGATGCGGATGAACTCGTCGCCGGCGCCAATCCGGATCGGCCGGGTGACCGCGATCGGATCGGCCGCGGCCGGCTGATCGCGCATCCCGACCGCGCGCAATTGCGTGCAGAACTCGAGTGCGGAGCCATCGAGCGCCGGCACTTCGTCATCGGTCTTGACCATCAGATTAGTGATGCCGAGTCCGTGCAGCGCCGACATGAGATGCTCGACCGTGCGAATCGAATGGCCGCCGCCGCTCAGCGTGGTGTTGTAGCCGGTCTCCGAGACGTTCTCGATCCGCGCCGCGATCTCCGACTGCGCCGCCAGCGAGGAAAACACGATGCCCGTGCCGGCCGGCGCCGGATGCAGGATCACCCCGGTCTTGAGGCCCGAATGCAGCCCCTGCCCCGCCAGCACCAGCGACTCGCGCACGGTGCGCTGCGGATGCGCGAGGGCTTTTGCCAAGCGCGGGCCCGCGGCGTCGCGCACGGCCGGGTCGACGCTCACGTCGAGACCGCGCGGCCGGCCGCTTGCGCCGGCAAGCACGCGCTCGATCGAGGCCAGCAGGCCGCCCACCGAAAACGGCTTCTCGAGGAAATCTTCGGCGCCCAGGCGCGTCGCGGCGACCGCATTCTGGATATTGGCGTGGCCCGAAATCATGATCACGCGAGTGGCGGGCTGCTCGGCCTTAATCCGGCGGAGCAGCTCGATCCCGTCGAGGTCGGGCATCCAGACGTCGAGCAGCACGACCTCGGGATTTTCGCGCGCGATAAGCTCCATCACGCCCGGCGCGTCGCCGGTGTCGAGCACGCGAAAGCCCTCGTCGCTCAGGATGCCGCGCAGTGAAGAACGAATCCGCTCCTCATCGTCCACCACCAGTACGGTCGTGTTCACCATGACTCCTGCGCTATGCAAATTTGTCCGATTTCGGAATCGCGGATGCCGCGGAAGGCTGCACGTGGCACCGCCAAGGCTTGCGTCGCTATGCCGGAAGCTTTACCGATACCTGATCTTTTACCGGGAATTCGACGATAAATCTACTTCCCCGCGGCCGGTTGTCGCGCACCCGGATGAAGCCGTGATGGTCGGTGACGATCGTCGCGACAATCGCGAGGCCCAATCCGGTGCCGCCTTTCTTGGTCGAAAAGTAGGGCTCGAAGATGCGTGCGCGATTGCGCGGCTCGATGCCCGGGCCGTTGTCGCAGATCTCCAGCGTGACCACGCCGCTGTTGTGATCGGTGGTCGTGCGCACGTCGATCCGCGGCCGGTCGCCATTGTGGTTGGCGTCGACCGCGGCGGCGACGGCGTTGTCGAGCAGGTTGACCAGCGCGCGCTTGAGCGCCTCGCGATCGATCTCGATCAGTGGCAGGCGCGCGGCGAGCGCCATCGCGAACTCGACGCCGCCGTGGGCCTCGCGGAAATTGTTGACGGTCTCCTCGGCTAGCGCGTTGAGATCGCCCGGAACCGGGTTCAACTGCGGCATCCGCGCGAACGCGGCGAACTCGTTGACCAGGCGCTTCAAGTCCTCGACCTCGCCGATGATCGTATGCGTGCATTCGTCGAGCAGGCGCGCGTCGCCGTCCGAGCCGGGGGCCAGTTGGCGGCGCAGCCGCTCGGCCGAGAGCTGGATGGGGGTGAGCGGATTCTTGATTTCGTGTGCGATGCGCCGCGCGACTTCGCGCCACGCTTCCATCCGTTCGACCTTGGCGATCTGGCTCACGTCTTCGAAAAACAGCACCGTGCCCAGTTCGCCGGCTTCGTCGCCGAGCGGACTCGCCGTCATCATGAGTTCGGCTTCGGCGCCCCCGGCCTCGAGCTTAAGCGAGGCGCGATCCTCCTGCGTGCGCGGACCGGCGGCGTGCATCTCGTCGAGCGTGCGGGTCAGCGGCGTCGGAAAGCATTCGCCGTAGCGCCGGCCGAGCACCTCGGCGCCGCGCAGTCCGAGCATCCGCTCGGCGCACGGATTGATGGCGGTCACGGCGCCCTCGCGGTCGAGCCCGACGACCCCGGCCGAGACGTTGCGCAGCAGCGTCTCAGTGTAGCGCCGGCGGCGCTCGAGTTCGGCGCGCGAGGCGCGCAGATCGGTCGTCATGCGATTGAAGGAGCCGACCAGGTGGCCGATCTCGTCGTCGCCGACGGGCGGAATCTCGTAGCTCAGATTGCCGCCGGCGACCGCCTGCGTACCCTCGGCCAGCAGTTTGATCGGCCCGGTAATTCCGCGCGCCAGGTAGATGCCGAACCAGCTCGCCAGGAGCACGACGGCCAGGCCGATCAGCACCAGGGCCAGGATGTAGCTGTGCATGATCGGCTGGTCGAGGATGCGCAACTGGAAATATTCCTCGAAGGTGCGCGAGATGCCGGCGGCCTTTTGCGCGAGACTCTTGGGCAGGTAGTAGTCGATGACGATCGCGCCGACCACGTTGTCGGAATCGGGCGAGGCGTAGATCGGCGCGCTGCCGCGAATCACGTCGGATTTGCCCAGCCGATCGGTGCGCGTCATGGTATGGCCGGCAAGCGTGCCAATCACGATCGCGGAGTCCGGCGAGACGCCGATTCCGGTGGGTGTGCGCTGGCTCAGCACGAACATCACCAGGCTCCGATTGGCGGAGAACACTTCGACCGTGCCGAGATTGAACTCCTGCTGCGCCTTCTCGACCATCTTGCGCAAGTCGCGATGCCGGGCCGGATTGAGCAGGTCGTGATCGGCGACCTTTTCGGCCAGCACGCGGGCGAAATGCGCCGCGTTGTTGGCCGAGTTGAGGTAGTAGACCTTGGCGATATCGAGCGAATCGTCGAGCACCTGTTCGTACTCGGGATTAAACCAGCTATCCATGTCGGCGTGCAGGAAGGTGCCGGCGACGTACAGCAGGAACGCGCTCGGCACCAGCGCCACCGCGATAAAGCCAAAGACCAGGCGCACTTGCAGCTTCGAGCCGATCAACCCGCGGCGCCGCTCGAAGAAGGCCTTGGCGAGATTGCGCCCGACCAGCAGGAGCATCAGTCCGAGCAGCAGGAAGCTCAGATCGAAAAGCAGGATTACGACCAGGTTCGAGATCAGCGAAGTATGCGAGGTCAGCGGCGGCAGCGTGGTCTGCGCCAGGACGAAGGCGATCAGCGTGGCGGCGGCGACGCCGACCGCGATCATCTCGCGATGGCGCCGCTTGAGCTCCGCGGCGGTCAGCGCGGTATCGTCTTCACCAGCCATCAACGCCTCAGCAGGGCCACGAGAATCGATAGCACGACGCTCACGACAATCGATGTGGCGATCGGAAAGTAGAAGGTAAAGTTAGCCCGCCGGACGTAAATGTCGCCCGGCAGGCGGCCCAGCCGGCCGCCGATCGGCAGCGCCGACGCGCACCAGACCATCAGCCCGCATGCGGCGATCGCGAACCCGAACACGATCAGGTATTTGCCCAGCGCGGCCATCGGCACAAGCCCCTCAGGGGGCTCATGCGATGGTATCAGCCGGTCGGCCCATGCGCGACCGCCGCGCGCGCCGCTCAGACGTGGGCGTGAGCCTTGGCCCCGGCTTGTGCCGCCTGCACCTCTTTGATCACCTTCTCGGCGATCGGTGCGGGCACTTCGTCATAATGATCGAAGCGCACCTCGAACGATCCGCGCCCCGAGGTGATCGAGCGCAGGTCGGGCGCATACTTGAGAATCTCGGCCATCGGGACCAGCGCCTTGATCACCTGGCCGTGGCCCTTGCTGTCCATTCCGAGCACGCGGCCGCGGCGCGAATTGATATCGCCAATCACGTCGCCCATGCATTCGTCGGGCGCACTCACGTCGACCGCCATCACCGGCTCGAGCAGAATCGGGCGGGCCTTTTCGAGCGCATTCTTGAGCCCCATCGAGGCGGCGATTTGAAACGCCATGTCCGACGAATCGACGTCGTGATAGCTGCCGTCGTAAACCGTCACGCGCACGTCAACCATCGGAAAGCCCGCCTGGAAGCCCTCGGCCAGCGTATTGCGCACGCCCTTTTCGACCGACGGGATAAACTGGCGCGGGATCGAGCCGCCGACGATTTCGTCGACGAACTCGAAGCCCGAGCCGCGCGGCCGCGGTTCGATCCGGAGCCAGCAATCGCCGTACTGGCCGCGTCCGCCCGATTGGCGCTTGTACTTGCCCTGGGCCTCGGCGCGTCCCTTGATCGCCTCGAGGTACGGGACCTTGGGCGCCTGTAGTTCGACCTCGACGTTGAACTTGCGCTTGAGCTTTTCGACCGTCACCTCGATATGCATCTGGCCGGTACCCGACAGGATGATCTCATGGGTCTGCGGGTCGCGATGGGTTTCGAGCGCGGGATCCTCTTCGACCAGGCGCTGCAGCGCGATCGACGATTTCTCCTCGTCGGAGCGGGTCTTGGGCCGAATCGCAAACGAGATCACCGGCGCGGGCTTTTCCGGCACCGGGTAGATAATCGGCGCCTTCTCGTCGCACAGCGTGTCGCCGGTGGTGGTATCTTTGAGCTTGGCCACGGCGATTATTTCGCCGGCCGTCGCCGCATTCACGGGCGCCTGCTTCTTGCCCTCCAGGCGCAGCAAATGCCCCAGGTGCTCGCGGGTGCCGCGGGTCGAATTGAGCACCGCCATATCGGTCACGGCACGCCCCGACAGCACATGCATGATCGAGAGCTTGCCGGCGAACGGATCGATGATGGTCTTGAAGACGATCGCCGAGAACGGTGCGGCGGGGTCGTGCGGACGTTCGGCCGGCGTGCCGTTGGCGGGGCCCTGGCCCTGATTGGCCGGGCGCTCGCCCGGCGCGGGCAGCAGGCCGGCGATCGCGTCGAGCAGCGGTCCGGTGCCGATATTTTTCGCGCCGGATCCGCACAGCACCGGCATCAGTTGGCCTTCGAGCACCGCGACGCGCAGCGCCGCGCGCAATTCGGCCTCGGTCAATTCACCCTGCTCGAGATAGCGCTCGAGCAGCGCGTCGTCGGTCTCGGCGACGGCCTCGCACAGGCGGGTGCGCGCGGCCGCGGCGCGGCTCAACAGATCGCCGGTCAATTCTTCTTCGCGCGGCCGGGCCTTGGCGTCGCCGTAAATTACGGCGCGCATCGCGAGCAGATCGATAACGCCGTTGAACGCGCTCTCCTCGCCGATCGGCAAGGTGAGGACCACCGGCTTGAGTTCGAGCGTCTTTTCGAGGTCCTCGAGCGCCGCCGCGAAGTTCATCCGTTCGCGCTCCAGGCGTGAGACGAAGGCAATTCGCGGCAGGCCGAGCCGTTTGATCTCGTCGGCGATCTTTTCCGCTTCGACCTTGAGATCGCCGCCCGCGCTGACCACGAAGACCACGCCGTCGACCGCGCGCATGGTCGTGAAGGCTTCGGGCAGAAAGGCCGCGTAACCGGGGGTGTTGCCGATAATTACGTCGGTCTTTTTCCAGTTCAGATGATGAAACGAGGAGCTGATCGAGATATGCCGCGCGAGTTCTTCGGGTTCGAAGTCCATCGCGGCACTGCCGTCGTCGGGACGGCCGAGATTCTTGGTCGCGCCGGCCGTAAACAGCATCGCCTCGGCGAGCTGCGTCTTGCCGGCGCCACCTTGGCCGACGATTGCGATTGTCCTTAAGCCACCGGTTTCCTCGACTGCCATAGCGATTCACCTCTCCGCAACGTTTGCGTAACGTCTCTCGGAGCGCGCGAATTTATCGCGCAGCCGGCCTGCCGCAGCCTTCCTGACGTACGGCCCGGTCGCGCGTGCCGCCGCGTTCCTGTGCTAATCGTAGGCTCCTTCGATACTCACATCCCCCGTGACGATACGCGCGCGGCCCGTATCGGTGTCGAGCAGCAGCGCGCCGCCGGCGTCGATGCCCCTGACCACGCCGGCGATACGCGCCGCGCCGTCGACCACCGTGACCCGCCGCCCGGTCAGCGCCGAGTAGCGCTCCCAGGCCGGGCGAATCGCGGCAAAGCCGTCGCGCTCAATTTCCATATAGCGCGAGTCGAGCCGATTAAACAGCACCCTCGCGAGCCCGATCCGATCGCATTCGCGGCCCGTTGCGATCCGGACCGAGGTCGCCTTGTCGCGCAGTTCCGGCAATAGATCCGCGGCTGGCAGGTTGACGTTGAGGCCGATGCCGAGCAGCACGCAGCGCAAGCCCTGGCGGAAGTCGGTCACCGCCTCGGCGATAATCCCGCCGGTCTTGCGCCCGCCGAGCCATACGTCGTTGGGCCATTTCAGCGCGACCAGGCCGGGTGCGGCGCTCTCGAGCGCCTCGGCCGCTGCCACGCCGGCGACCAGGCTAAGCCGCGGCACTTCGGCAATCGGCAGCGCCGGGCGCAGGATAATCGTCAGGTAGAGATTGACGCCGGACGGCGAATGCCACGTGCGGCCCATCCGGCCGCGCCCGGCGCTCTGGCGCTCGGCGATCACGATCGTACCCTGCGCGGCGCCCTCGCCCGCCAGGTCGGCGGCCACGCGCTGGGTCGAGCCGACTTCGTCAAAGTAATGGATTCGCCAGCCGATCGTGCCGGGCTGGCCGCTTTCGATCGCCTGGTAGGGATTGGCCGCCATCATTTGCCACGCGGCCTGACGCGCCGCTCAGGCATCGCGTTAGGCATCGCCCTATGCATCGCGATCAACCTGTTCGATCCGCATGCTGAGATCGACGGCCTTGACCGAATGGGTCAGCGCGCCGACCGAGATCAGATCGACGTCGGCCGCCGCGATCGCGCGCACCGCTTCGAGCGTGACGCCGCCCGACGCTTCGAGCAGTATCGCATCGCCGGCGATTTCGCGCGCGCGGCTCATCGCGGCGACGTCCATGTTGTCGAGCAGGATCGCGGTCGCGCCGTGCTTGAGCGCCTCCTCGACCTGCGCCAGCGTCTCGCATTCGATCTCGACGCGAAAGGTATGCGGTGCAAGCCGCCGCGCCCGTTCGAGCGCGACGCGGATCGAACCGGCGGCGGCGATATGGTTGTCCTTGATCAGCACGCCGCTATCGAGGCCGAAGCGATGGTTGCTGGCGCCGCCGATGCGCACGGCATATTTCTCGATCGCGCGCAGACCCGGATGGGTCTTGCGGGTGTCGACGATCCGCGCCCGCGTGCCGGCCACCGCGTCGACGTAGCGGCGCGTGGCGGTCGCGATACCCGACATCAGTTGGACGAAGTTGAGCGCGACCCGCTCGCCGGTCAGCAGGCCGGCCAGCCGCCCTTCGATCTCGGCCGCCACGGCGCCGCGCGCGAGCCGCTCGCCCTCGGCCGCGAGCAGCGTCATCCGCGGTTCGCTCGCCGACAGCGCGAAGGTCTGGGCGAGAAGCATCCCGCCGCAAAAGACGATCCCGTCGGGCTCCTTGACGGTGATCCGCGCGCGGCCGGCCTGATCCGATGCGACGGTCGAAGCGGTGGTGAGGTCGCCCTGGCCCACATCTTCGGCCAGCGCGCGGCGGACGAGTTCGGCGAGATCGATTTGACGGAGAATTTCCACGCCATTAGTCCGCTGAGGCTAGGTCTCTCAATTGCACACCGAGTCGAAGTTCTTCGTCCTTGAGCTGCTCGGAGCGTGCGCGAGTCGATTCGCGGGTATCTCGGTCAGCTTTTGCCATAAATTCTTTACTACCCAGCCGCGCCAGGTGCTGTTCCAGATGTTTTCTTACTTCGGCAAGCTTTTTTGAGGTAAGTTCCCGCGCCTTGGCGAAGTCGAATTCCTCTGGTGTCCCTACGGAAATTTCACACCAATCAAGTAAAGTCGTGACTGTCCGACCGGTATTATCTTTGCCGAAATCCCCAAAGCTCACGATATGTGCCTTTGCCAGCAATTCGAAATAAGGGCGGAAAGCAGAAACCCTCATCTGTACTTGGTATTGCATATCCGCCACTGAACCCGCGTCCTTAAAGCGAGGTCGAAACTGGACGTCGATTTTTTGTCCCGGATGATGCCCAACGAGGGCGCGTAGTGAATTGACCGCCTCCGTTGCGGCAATACACTCGTTCATCGTCGTCGCTTCGTCGGGCGTGAGCCACGGGGTTTCCGCGGGCGTCGGAAACTTCGCGATCGCCAGATGCTCCGCGAGACCCGGCGCGTTGAAATACGGGCGCAACGCCTGCCAGATCTCTTCAGAGATAAACGGCATGAACGGATGCAGCATCCGCAGCATCCCGTCGAAGCATGACACCAGCACGAAGCGCGCGGCGGCCTGCCGATCGCCGCCCGCCTTGAGCGGATCCTTGGCCAGCTCAATATACCAGTCACAGAATTCGTGCCAGACGAATTGATAGACGATTAGCGCCGCGCGGTTGAATTCGTACGCATCGATCGCCGCCGTCACGTCGCGCACCGCATTATCGAGGCGGCTCATGATCCAGCGCTCAGCCAGGCCGAGTTGCGCCGTATCGACTGGCGCAAGCGGATGCGACGCGCCGTCGAGGTTCATCATCACGAAGCGCGCCGCGTTCCAGATCTTGTTGGCGAAGGCGCGCGACGCCGCCAGCCGATCGTCCGACAGGATCAGGTCGCGCCCCTGCACCGCCAATTGCGCGAGCGTGAAGCGCACCGCGTCGGTGCCGTACTTCTCCATGATCTCGAGCGGATCGACCACGTTGCCGCGCGACTTGGTCATCTTCTTGCCGTACTGATCGCGCACCAGCGGCGTGATATAGACGCCCCTGAACGGCACGCGCTCGGGCGCGGGGCGATCGTCGAGGCAATAAATTCCCAGCATCATCATCCGCGCGACCCAGAAAAAAATTATGTCGAATCCGGTCAGCAGCAGGCTGGTCGGGTAGTAGCGCGCGAGTTCGGGCGTCGCCGCGGGCCATCCCAGAGTCGAGAACGGCCACAGCCCCGACGAAAACCAGGTGTCGAGCACGTCGTCGTCCTGGCGCAAATCGGCGCCGCCGCATCGTGGGCATGCGGCCGGACGCTCCTCGGCGACGATCGGAGTTCCATCGTTACACGCGTCGCACCAGTAGGCCGGGATCCGATGGCCCCACCAGAGTTGGCGCGAGATGCACCAGTCCTGGATATTGCGCATCCACGCGAAATAGGTGTTCTCCCAGAACTTCGGATGAAAGGTGGTGTCGCCCTGTTCGACCGCCGCAATCGCCGCGCCGGCGAGCGACATCCCGCTCGGTCCCGGCTTGTTGACCCGCACGAACCATTGCAGCGAGAGCATCGGCTCGACCACCGTGTCGCAGCGTGAGCAGACGCCGACCTTATGCGCGTGCGGTTCGATCTTCTCGATCAATTCCAGCGCCGTGAGATCTTCGACGATCCGCTTGCGGGCGTCCTCGCGCGTCAGACCCTGGTAGACTCCGGCCTCGGCGCTCATCCGCCCGTGCGTATCCATCACGGAGATTTGCGGCAGATTGTGCCGGCGGCCCAGCTCAAAGTCGTTGAAGTCGTGCGCCGGCGTGATTTTCACCGCGCCGCTGCCGAATTCGCGATCGACCGACGGGTCGGCGACGATCGGAATCTCGCGCCGCGCCAGCGGCAACCGGATGGTCCGCCCGGCCATCGCGCGATAGCGTTCGTCGTCGGGATTAATCGCCACGGCGGTGTCGCCGAGCATGGTCTCGGGCCGGGTCGTCGCGACCGTGATCGATCCGCCGCCGTCGCTCAGCGGATAGCGGATGTACCAGAGATTACCCTTCGCGTCCTTGTGCTCGACTTCGAGATCGGAGATTGCCGTCTCGCATCGCGGACACCAGTTAATCAACCGCCGGTCGCGCTCGATCAGCCCGTCGCGATAGAGCATGACGAAGACCCGCGTGACCGCGCGCGATAGACCCGGATCGAGCGTGAAGCGCTCGCGGCTCCAGTCGCACGAGGCGCCGAGCCGGCGCAACTGATGAAGAATCTTGCCGCCGTAGGTCTCTTTCCATTGCCATACGCGGGCGACGAATTCCTCGCGGCCCAGGTCGTGACGGCTCTTGCCGGTCTTGGCGATTTCGCGCTCGACCACGTTTTGCGTGGCGATCCCGGCGTGATCGGTTCCCGGCATCCACAGCGTATTGAAGCCCTGCATCCGCCGCGTGCGCACGATCACGTCCTGCAGCGTGACGTTGAGCGCATGGCCGAGATGCAATTGGCCGGTGACGTTGGGCGGCGGGATCACGATCGCGAATGCCGCGCCCGCGCGCGCCGGGTCGGCGGTGAAATAGCCGCGGTCGATCCAGAGCTGAAACCAATGCTCCTCGGCCGTTTTGGGATCGAATGTCTTGCTCAGTTCCATAGGTCGAGGCTGAAGTTTACCAATCGCGGGACGCCCTGCGCGAGGGGGAGCACGTCACGGCGCGATGGAAGGTGCAGGCGGAGATCCGAAGACTTTCCGGCAAGGAGACGTTCCGGATAGCGAAAAATGCGAGAGGGGGGACTTGAACCCCCACGAAGTTTCCCTCACAAGGTCCTGAGCCTTGCGCGTCTGCCGTTCCGCCACTCTCGCACGCAATCAAATTCGCACACGGGCAGATGAAAGGGTTTAACCGCTCCATCCGGCTAATTCAAGACGGCCCCCTGCGCGGCCGAGGCCGTAGGACGGCTTGAGCGTGGCCGCCGCGTGGCGGAAAATCGCTCCGATGGACGATCGATGCCGTAGCGCGCGCGAGCCGGATTCGATCGCGACGATCGCGCGCGGCGGCGCGGCCGCGCCCGCTTGAAACTCGCGATCATTATCGCCAGCCATGCGCGCCCGGCCTCGCTGATCCGCCTGATCGCGAGCCTCGCACCGCAACTCGAAGCCGGCCAGCACGAACTCTTCATCGCCGAAAACGGCACGCCGGCGCCCACCGCAATCGAGCGCGGCGCGATCGCCACGGCGGCCGACATCATCCATCTTCACGATCCGCGGCCGGGCAAATGCCGCGTGCAGAATCGCGCGATCGCGCAAGCGCGCGGCGAGATCATTGCCTGCCTCGACGACGACCTGGCGGTGACGCCCGGCTACGTCGCCGAGGTCGAGCGCTTCTTCGCCGCGCATCCCGAGTTCGCCGCGATGAAGGGCCGGATCCTGCCCGCCGAAGATCCGATCGCCAAGGCCGGCGCGATGGCGCCGTATCTCGACCTGCCGATCGCCGATCACGGTCACGCCGTGATCGAGGTGCGCGGCGTGCTCGGCGCCAACATGGCCTTTCGCTCCGACGCGCTCCGCCGGGTCGGCCCGTTCGACGAGCGCCTTGGCCCCGGTGCGGCCGGCCATGAGGAGGAGACCGAGATGTCGCGGCGGCTGACGCGCGCCGGCTACCGCATCGGCTATGCTCCCGGCGCGATCGTCTATCACGAGGTCGACGCCGCGCGCGCCGACCGCGCCCGCTTCATTCGAATCGCGCGCGAACGCGGCTACTGCCGCACGATCCACGAAGCGCATTCGACAGCCGAGATCATTACGAAAGAGGTCGTCGCCACACTCCGTCTAGCGATCGCGCGGGGTCTGCGCGCGCCGCTCGAGCGGATCGCGCGGGAGGAACGGCGGCTGGCGATCGCGCGCGGGATGCGCGACGGAATCCGCCAGGCGCGCGCCCAAGGTCACGACGACTAGCGCGGCGGGACTGCGTCCGGCCCGGGCTCAAGCGCGCGTGTCGGCCGCCTGCTCGATAATCGCCAGTAATTCTCGCGCGTGCCGGTCCCAGGTGAATTGCTCCGCCGCGAGCCGTGCCGCGCGCGACAGAGCCGGCGCCGCCTCGATCAACGCGCCCATCCGATCGGCCAGTTCGACGCGATTGGCGGGGTCTTTGACGACGAAGGCGCCCAACGCCCCGGACATCAATTCGGCCACGCCGCATTGCGCACTGGCGAGAGCCGGCGCGCCGCACGCCATCGCCTCCAGCGCGACATTGCCGAAGGGCTCGAAGAGCGAGGGCAACGCCAGCGCGTCGGCAGCGCGCAGGAGGCGATCGACGTCGCCGCGCCGCCCGAGAAAAATTACCCGCTCGCCCATTGGACGCGCCAGCCGCTGATACGCCTCGGCCGCGCGATCGGTGCCGATCACGATCAGTCGCGGCGCATCGCCGAGCGCGGGCCACGCCTCGATCAGAAAGCGCAAACCCTTGCGCGCGAAGCCATTGCCGACGAACATTACGGCGGGCGCGTCGTCGGCGACGCCGATCGCGGATCGAATCGCGCGCCGTTCGCCGGCGTCGGCCGCCGGCGCGAAGCGCTCGAGTTCGACGCCATTGTAGAGCGTGACCGCCGCGGCCGGCGCCAGGGCAAAAGTCGCGATCAGATCGTCGCGCACGAGCCGCGACACCGCGATCGCGCGGCGCAGGCGCGGCCCATGAAAGCCCCGCGCCTCGACCATCATCTGCACGCGATGGTACGGGCTAAGGCGCATCGCCGCACCCTGCCCCACGGTCTGCCAGCGGCGCGCCGCGCGAATGTAACTGGCGTGCGCGCCGCCGCCGGAGCGCAAGATATCGGCGTCGAAAATACGCGCGAAGCTGAGCACCAGTTCCGCGCCGTCGCGACGCGCGCGCGCACCCGCCGTCCGCGCAAACCACAATAATCCAAGCGCGCGGCCCGGCCACGAACCGCCCACCCGCCGCACCCGCCATTCGCTACTCGGCGCGCGCACCTCGGCAGCATAGATCGTCACCTGATGGCCCGCGCGGGTCAGGATGCGCGCCGTGATCACGAGATCGCGTTCGGTGCCGCCGCCCGCCGGGTCGAAGCGCCGCGTTATCAGCCCGATACGCATCGCGTCACGACGACCGTCGCGGGCCGCGCGGATGACCGCCATGCGGCGCGCGGCCCGGCTGATCACGCGCCGCGGATATGTTAACTTGACTCGGCGAGGTGGAGAGGCGGTGACGATCGAGATTCAATGTACCAGTTGCCATACCCGCTATCGGATCGACGAGCAGGTATTGCCCGACGGGACTCCGACATTCAAGTGCTCGCGCTGCGGCCATGTGTTCACCCTGGAGCCGCGCGCCGCGCGCGACGCTCAGCCATCGACGCCGCGCGGTGAGGCCGTAAGGCCGACGCCCGCACCGCCCGCGCAATCGATTGGCGACGGGCCACGTGGAGCGAGCCGCCCCCGGGTCACTCCGGCGAGCGCCGCCGCCGCATCTGCCGCACCGCCGGCCGCATCGCCCGCCACTCCCGCCGGGCCGCGTACCCCGACCGCCGATCTGCTGGCCCAGCCGTTTCGCGCCGATGACGAAGACGCGGCGGGCGCGGGCGAAAATCTCAGATTCGATTTCAACGACGTAACTTCGGGCTTCGACGCGCACGAACCGCCGCCCGACCATGAGCGTGCGCATAACCCGCTCGACCGCGAATCCTTTACTCCGGACTCCTCCACCGCGCATTCCCTGGACGAGAATTCCTTTACCGACGAGCGCGCCACCGCGCGCGACTCCGGCGAATGGCGGGTGGGCGAACCCGAAATCGATCCGGGCCACGAAGACTTTCCCGCTTCACCCGACCGATCGCCTCCGCCCAATCCCGCGCGCGCGGCCGCCACCGACGCGTCCCCGGCAGCGCGGATCCGCGCCCGGGCGGCCGCGGCGCGCAAACCGAAACCCGCGCCCGATGAATTTGTCGACGAAACCGCGGCGCCGATTTACAACCATGGCGTCACCCATTCGTCGCGGATCGTGATCGGAGTGATGGCGCTGTTCGCGATCGCCTACGCGCTGACCACGATGCTGATTCGCAGCGCGCCGGCCAGCGCCGCCGATCTGTTGAGCCGCCTGCCGGTGGTTGGCGATCGCTTCGTGATGCCGATCACACCGGCGCGGCTGGTCGCCCTGCGCGACGTTCACGCCGACTACCTGCCGACCAAGGGCGGCCACACCGGCCTCGTGATCACCGGGATCGCCGAGAACGTCGGCCAGGCGTCGCTGCATACCGTGCAGATCGCGGTGGCGCTGCGCGACCCCACGCCGCGTCCGCTGGCCATCCGCGAGGTTTACTGCGGCAACAATCTTTCGGCCGCGATGGTCGCGCAGATGACGCCGCATGAGCTCGAATTTTTCCAGAAGCTCGACCCGCCGAAAAGCTTCGCGCTCGAGCCCTCGGCCACCGCGCCGTTCGTGATCGTGTTCATCGACCCGCCGCGCGCGGTGAGCCGCTTCGACGTCGCGATTGCGAGCGCGGTCCCGGCGCCAGCCCCGGCGGCCGAGATGCCGGGATCCTGAACGATGCGGCGCACCGGGCGCCGGCCGCGATCATTCCTTGTCGCGCGCGACCATCTCTTCGTATTCCTCGTTGTCCATCAGATCGTCAAAATCGGTCGGATCGGTGACCCGCACCTTGATCAGCCAGCCGTCGCCGTACGGATCTTCGTTGACCACCTCGGGGCTCTCGGGCAGATCCTCGTTGACCTCGACCACCGTGCCGCTGACCGGCGCATAGATGTCCGAGACCGCTTTGACCGATTCGACCACGCCGAACGGATCGTCCTTGCTGACCTTTTCGCCGACCGACGGCAATTCGATATAGACGATTTCGCCGAGCTGTTCCTGCGCATGATCGGTTATGCCGATGGTCGCGACCGTTTCTTCGGACGCCACCCATTCGTGTTCCTTCGAGTACTTAAGTCCCGGCGGAGCCTCCATCGTTGCCTCTCCAAATCGCTCGCCGTGTCCGCATGATCGTGGCATCCGGACACCGCGGATGAACTTCGTTGCCCTTGAACCATGAAGCGCGGCGTCAATCCGGTTGTCAAGATTTCCTCGGGCTTGCCCGCCGCGCGAATTCGTGTCCGCGCCGGCACCAAATCGCCTCGCGATCAGGCGCCGCGGCCGGTGGATGAAATTCCGCCGGACGCCCGCGCGTCCTCAAGCGTGACGCATGGCCGGCTTGCACGCCACCGCCCCGGCGATGAAAGATCGATTCCTCTGCGCGGTGCGCGTGAGTCAAACGCATTCGCCCCGTTCGACCATCAACCTGCGGAGACCGCGCGATGATTATTGGCGTTCCCACTGAAATAAAATCCGACGAGCGGCGCGTCGCGCTGACCCCCGCCGGCGCCGCCGCGCTGCATCATCATGGACACACGGTAATCGTCCAGCGCGGCGCGGGCCTGGGCAGCGGCTTCAGCGATCGCGCGTATCGCACGGCCGGTGCACGGATCGGCGATTCGGCCGCCGCGGTCTGGAGCCGCGCCACGATGGTGCTGAAGGTCAAGGAGCCGCAGCCCGCCGAATACCGCTTCCTGCGCCCCGATCTGATCCTTTTCACTTACCTCCATCTCGCGCCCGACCGCCGGCTCTCGCGCGAGCTGATGCGCCGCGGGGTGAGCGCGCTCGGCTATGAAACCGTTCAGCTCGAGGATTTGAGCCTGCCCCTGCTGGCCCCGATGAGCGAAGTCGCGGGACGCCTGGCCGTGCAGGTCGGCTCTTGGTGCCTGCAGGCGCAAAACGGCGGTGCGGGTGTGCTGCTTAGCGGCGCGCCCGGCGTGCGTCCGGGCAAGGTGCTGATCCTGGGCGGGGGAATCGCGGGCTTCAACGCCTGCCGCGTCGCCGCCGGCGTGGGCGCCGAGGTCACGATCCTCGACGTCAATCCGCTGCGCCTGCGCTACCTGAGCGACGTGCTCGGCGGCACCGCGATCACCGTGATGTCCAACCGGGCGACGCTCGAAGAGGAGTTGCGCCAGGCCGACCTCGTGATCGGCACGGTCCTGCTGCCCGGCGCGCGCACGCCGCGCCTGATCACGTCGCGGATGGTCGCCCGGATGAAGCCGGGCGCGGCGCTGGTCGATCTGTCGATCGATCAGGGCGGCATTTCGGAGACCTCGCGCCCGACCACCCATCGCCGGCCGATCTATATCCGCGATGGCGTCGTGCACTACTGCGTCACCAATATGCCCGGCGTCGTGCCGCATACGTCGACCTACGCGCTGACCAACGCGACCATCTCCTACGCGCTCGATATCGCCGATCACGGGCTGCTCGCCGCGGGCGCGGCCAGCGGCGCGATTCGCCACGGCCTCAACACCCACGGCGGCAAGGTGGTCCATCCGGCGGTGGCGGCGGCGCTCGGCGCCAAGCCGGTCTCGCCGTGGAATTAGCGTGTTCGATGGGCGCCGGAATGGGGCGCGCGCGGGAACGCCCGAGTGCGGCTATTGCCCCTGCACGACCGGCTGAATCGTCAGCTTGGAGGAGAGATTCGCGATCGACGCCTGCACGCCCTCCTGCGCGATATCGTGCGCGCGCACCCAGCGCCCCTTGTTGGCGAGAAAGGTCGGCAATTCGAAGATATTCTGGCTCAGCGCCTTTTGCTCGCGGGCGAACTTGGCCGACCATACGATCTGCCCGGAGTGCTCGTCGACGAAGTACAGGCTGAACGCCACGGCGGCCGGCGTCTGCGCGGAATAGTCGAAGCCCACGCGCTCGCGATATTTGTTGACCGCGCCATACAGCACGCCGTCGGCGTTGACCTGCCGGCCCAGCGCCAGCGCGTTCTGATCCATGTTGGCGAGCGTCGTCGGCGGCAGCTTCTGCAGCGCGTCGCCGACATCGTCCTGCGGCACCACTTCCCATCCGCCGACCACCGCGGCCTGGGCGTACAGGCTCGCCGAGACCGAATCGGACGCGCCCGGCGGCAGCTCCTTGTCGATCTGATCGGGCGCATCGACCAGCGGCATCACGGCAATCTTGTGGATGATCACTTGCTTGATCGATCGCACGGCATGCACGTTGAGGCCGGATTGGTCGCCGATTATCGGCAGGCTGTGCACGGTGTCGTTGATCTGGTCCTCGAACTGCTGATCGAAATTCCGGTTGCAGCCCGCCGCCAGCGCGCAAGCCGCCAGGGCGACCGCTACCAGGCGCGCGCAACGCTTCACTGCGCCACCCGGATCGACAGCTCGCGCAGCTGGCGCGCGTCGACTTCCGACGGCGCCCCGCTCATCGGATCGACCGCCCGCTGGGTCTTCGGAAAGGCCATCACGTCGCGCAGCGAGTCGGTGCCGCACAGCATCATCGCGATCCGGTCCACGCCGAACGCGATACCGCCGTGCGGCGGCGCCCCGTAGGCCAGCGCGTCGAGCAGAAAGCCAAACTTGGCGGCCGCCTCGGCGCGCGGGATACCGAGCAGTTCGAACACCTTGAGCTGAAGTTCCGCATTATGAATACGAATCGATCCTCCACCCATCTCCTGTCCGTTGAGCACCATGTCGTAAGCCAGCGCATGCGCTTCGAGCGCGCGCTGCGGGCCCGCCTCGAGCAGCGGCAAATCCTCCGGACGCGGCGCGGTGAACGGATGGTTGACGGAGACCAGGCGCTTTTCCTCCTCGCTGTAATCGAACAGCGGAAAGTCGACCACCCACAGGAACTTGAGCGCCGCCGCATCGAGCAGCTTGAATTTGGCCGCGAGCGCAAGCCGCAGATCGCCGAGCAGCGGGCGCACCTTGCCGCGCGGCCCGGCCAGCATCAGGAGGGTTGCTCCGGGCACGAGCCCGGCCACGTCGGCGACCCGCGCGCGCTCTTTGGCGCTGACGAATTTGGCGATCGGCCCCTGCCATCCGTCGGCCGCGACCTTCGCCCACGCCAGGCCCATCCCCTGGCGCGAGCGCAGCGTCTCGGCCATCTCGTCCAGCTCGCGCCGTGAAAGCTGATGCTCGCCCTTAAGCGCGATTGCGTAGATCGACTCGCCGCGCGCGATCGCCTCGGCGAAGACCTTGAACGACGTGCCGGCGAAGGCCGCCGTCAGATTCTTGAGCTCGAGGGCGCAGCGCAGGTCGGGCTTGTCCGAACCGAAACGCTCCATCGCCTCGTCGTACGGCATCTGCGCGAACGGCCGCTCGATCGTGATCCCCGCGCCGTATTGGTAAATCGACGCCATCATCCCCTCGGCCATCCGATGGATATCCTCGAGGCGTGGTCCGGTCATCTCGATATCGATCTGGCTGAACTCGGGCTGGCGATTGGCGCGCAGGTCCTCGTCGCGAAAGCAGCGCGCGATCTGGTAGTAGCGGTCGAAGCCGGCCACCATCAGGATCTGCTTGAGCAGTTGCGGCGATTGCGGCAGCGCGTAGAAGCGCCCCGGATTCACCCGGCTCGGCACCAGGTAGTCGCGCGCCCCTTCGGGCGTGGCGCGAAACAGGATGGGCGTTTCGATTTCGATGAAGCCGTGCTCATCGAGATAGGCGCGCGCGCCGCGCAACGCCTGATGGCGTCGGCGCAAATTACTCTGCATCTCGGCGCGCCGCAGATCGAGATAGCGGTACTTGAGGCGGATCTCTTCGGCGGCGCTGTCGGGCCCCGCCAGCGGGAACGGCGGCGCTAGCGAGGTGTTGAGCACCTCTGCCGCCGACGCCATGATCTCGATTTCGCCGGTCGGTAATTCGGCGTTGATCGTCGCCGCCGAGCGGCGCACCGCGGCGCCCTTGATCGCCAGATAATACTCGCCGCGCACGCCTTCGGCGACCGCGTGGGCCGCCGGATTATGCGCCGGGTTGAAGACCAGCTGCACGATTCCTTCGCGGTCGCGCAGGTCGATAAAGATCAGTCCGCCGTGGTCGCGGCGCGTCGCCACCCAGCCCCACAGCGCGACTTCGCGGCCGGCGTCGGCGGCGCGCAGCGCACCGCAGTAATTGGTCCGCGGCCACGGCGGCATCGGCGAGAATGCGTTATTGTTTTCCGGCATCGGGATCCAAGCCTGCAAGAATACCTGCGCGGGCCGCGCTACGAAACACTCATCCGCGCGGCGCGGCGGCGGCCGCCGCCAATTCGGCCGCGACCGCGTCGATCGCCACCTCGCGCTGCGTGCTCGCGCTCAAGTCGCGCATCTGGACCACGCCGCGCGCCAGTTCGTTTTCACCCATGATCAATGCGTAGTGCGCGCCGATCTTGTCCGCCCGCCTGAGCAACGCCTTGAGCCCGCGCTCGGGCGAGAGCATCTCGACCCGCAGACGCGCCGCGCGAATCGTCTGCGCCAGCGCCATCGCCCGGATTGCCGCCGCCTCGCCCATCGCGATCAGCGCCACGTCGGGCGCGCTCTTGCTTCGCACGCGGCTCGCGTCGAGCGCGATCGCGATCCGTTCGACCCCGATCGCGAAGCCCGTGCCGGCCACCGCCGCGCCGCCCAGCGCCTCGATCAGCCCGTCATAACGCCCGCCGGCGACCACCGCGCTCTGCGCGCCGACCGCTTTCGAGACCGCCTCGAAAGTCGTCCGCGTGTAGTAATCCAGTCCGCGCACCAGGCGCGGATTGACCACGTACGGCACACCCGCCTGCGTCAGCAATTCTTCCACCGTGGCGAAATGCTTGCGGCACGGATCGCACAGATAGTCCGAACTGCGCGGCGCGCCGGCGGCGAGCTTTGCGTCGTTCTTGCAATCCAGCAGGCGCAGCGGATTGCGTTCGAGCCGCTGATGGCAATCCTCGCACAGCTCATCGAGATGCGCGCGGCCCCATTCGAGCAGTGCCGCGCGAAACGCCGGCCGGCAATTGCCGTCGCCCAGCGAGTTGATCTCGAACTCGACCTCGAGTCCGAGCGCGCGCCGGAATTCGTCGACCATGATCATCAGCTCGGCGTCGCACGCCGCGTCGGCCCGTCCGAAAATCTCGACGCCGAACTGGTTGAACTGGCGAAAGCGCCCCTTCTGCGGCCGCTCGTAACGAAACATCGGCCCGCTATAGAAGAAGCGTTGCTCCGGATCGCTTCGGTCAAGTCCTGCCTCAATGTAGGCTCTAATTACTCCCGGTGTGCCCTCGGGCCGAAGGACCTGGTCACCGGCGCCCTGGCTCTCGGGCGACCTCGGAACGCGGTAAAGCTGCTTTTGCACCACGTCTGAAGTTTCGCCGCTCGATCGTTCGTAAAGCTCGATACGCTCAAGCAACGGGATCCGGATCTCGTTGATTGCATAGCGCTCGGCCACCGTCCGCGCGCACTCCTCGACCAGGGCGACCGCCCGCGCGTCGGCGCCGATTTGATCCTGAAATCCTCTAAGCCGCGTCAGAGCCAAGCTAATTCCGTCCCTTCGCGAGTCGCCATCCGCCCGCCAATCGTCGGCGCGCGCGCCATCGTGATCCGCGCGTCAAGCAAGCAAAAGGGGCCGCCCGCGAGCGGCCCCTTCGCAACCGTCATTATAGGGACTTTCGTTGCGCAGCGCAGCCCCTAGACCGTCAGCAGATGGATCGTGCAGGCGGAGCCCAGCCCGATCACATGCGCCATGCCAACCTTCGCATTCGGCACCAGGCGCTGCTTGGCGCGGTCGTCCTGGGTCAGATGCCATACGACTTCGCAGATATTTGCCACTCCGGTGGCGCCCAGCGGATGGCCCTTGGAGAGCAGTCCGCCCGATACGTTGACCGGCGCCTTGCCGCCCAAATCGGGATGCATTCCGCCGCCCTCGTCGATAAACTTGCCGGCCTCGCCGTCGCCGCACAGGCCGAGATTCTCGTAATGCACCAGCTCCGCCGTGGCGAAGCAGTCGTGCAACTCCGTCAGTGAGACGTCCTGCGGTCCGATCCCGGCCGTCTCGTAGGCCTTCTTCGCCGCGCGCCGGGTCAGCGTGCTGACGTCGGGCAGCGTGAGATCGCGATCGGTGTAGGGATCTGAGGTCAGGATCGACGCCGCCACCCGCGCGCGCTTGCGCCCGGCCGCGAATTGCTTGAGCTTGTCTTCGGAGACCAGGATCGCCGCCGCCGCGCCGTCGCCGGTCGGGCAGCACATATAGAGCGTGTTCGGAAACGCGACCATGCGCGCGTTGAGCACGTCTTCGAGCGTCACTTCATTGCGATACTGCGAATACGGATTGCGCGTCGCATGTTTGTGCGACTTCACCGAAATTTTGCCGAAATGCTCGAGCGTGGTGCCGTACTTGCGCATATGCTCGAGGCCGGCCTGGCCGAACACCGCCGGCATCAGGCCCGATCCCAGCCGTCCTTCGGTCGAGTACGCCGGATCGCTGCCGCCACCGCCGCCACCGAGCAGCCCCTGCTTGCCCATCTGCTCGACGCCCACCGCCATCGTCACGTCGTACATCCCCGACGCGACGGCCATGAAGGCTTCGCGGAACGCGGTCGATCCGGTCGCGCAGGCGTTTGAGACGTTGACCACCGGAATCCCGGTCTGGCCGATTTGCTGCAGGATCTTCTGGCCGATCATCGCGTTGGCCATGAACAGATTGCCACTCGCGAACAGTTCGACATCCTGGATACTGACGCCCGCATCCTTGATCGCTTCGAGCGCCGCCTCGGCGCCCAACTCGGGGACCGACTTGGTCGGATAGCGGCCGAACTTGATCATGCCCGTGCCTAATACGTAAACGTTGCGCATCTCGAATCCTCCTCGGGTCTGGGCTTGGGGCCGTTTGGCGAAGCTCCGCGCGCCATCCGCAGGTTAACTTTGAACTTTGCTCCGCAAAGCTTTATGCCTCGCAATACTTAATCCGATACTTTAGCTTTCGATCAGGCGCTGGGCCGGAACTGAAACGCCACCACGTCGTTGCCCTGGCGATCCTTGGCGACCACGTTGGCCACCAACTCGACCGCCATGCCGAACGCCATCTTGGGATTTTTCTGCAACTCCTCCGGATCGACGTCGACCAGCGTCGATTTCACGCTGACACCTTCCGGCAGATCGACGATCGCCGTGATGTACGGTGTCTTGATTCCGGGGAACGACTGATGAATCACCGAAAAGACCCACACGTTGCCCTTGGTCGAGAGCGGAATCTGCAAAAATGGTCCCGTGCCGCCGCATTTCGAGCACGCCAGCCGTTTCAGATCGAGATAGACCGCGCCGCACGACGGGCATTTGCTGCCCACCAGATGGGGCGTCGGCTGCAACTCGAATATCGGCAGGATCGGGCGAGGTCCCGGCTGTTCGTTGGTCTGTTCCTTGGATTTATCGGGCATTGACTTCCTCCGGCACGTAACCGAGAGCACATATTCCTCGCGTCTGGCTTCCAGCCGCGATCCGCACGCGCCTATGAGCCGCCGAGTTTCCCACAGGCCGGGGCAGACCGTCAACCGTGCTCCGCCGCGCCTACACTCTCAATGAAGCGCACTGGCTGCCCCATCCGGCGGCATTGCGATTCGCCCGCCGCGCAAGCTGCGCATCGCGAGCCCGTCGCCGGTGACGTCGACGGTGATTGCGCCGAGTTGATCCGTGCGTAACACGGCCACGCTCGCAGCCTGGTAGCGGTCGATCACCGCCGCGGCCGGAAAGTGGAACTGATTATGCCAGCCGAGCGAAATCACCGCCGCCGCCGGATGCACCGCCGCGATCAGCGCCGCGCTCGACGAGGTCGCGCTTCCGTGATGCGGCGCCTTGAGGATCGCCGCGCGCAGGTCCGCCCCCGTGGCGATCAGCTCGCGCTCGCCGCGCGCCTCGAGGTCGCCGGCAAACAGAATCGCCAGGCCGCCATAGCTGAGCCGGATCACCGTCGACGAATTGTTATCTTTTGCCTCATGCGGCTTGGCCGCCGGCCACAGACAGCGCACCTCGACGCCGCCGATCGTCCGCGCCGGCGTCGCCGCATTGCAGAGCACGTCGCGCGCATCTACCCGCGCGACCGCGTCGAGCAACCGCGCGTAAGAATAATCGTCGCTTGCGGCTCCGCCGCTCCAGAATTCCGCCGGCGAAAAATTCTCGACGATAAATGTCAGGCCGCCGAAATGGTCGCGGTCCGGATGGCTCAGGGCGACGTAATCGACGTGCATGATTTTCTGCGCCCACAGATAGGGCGCGACGATCCGCTCGCCCGGATCGAACGTCCCGCCGAACGCGCCGCCGCCGTCGATTACCATCACCCGCGATCCGGGAAAGCGCACTACCGCGCCGTCGCCCTGCCCGACCGCGAGAAACGTCACTCGCAGATCGGGATTGAAGAAACGCTGGTGCGTCCAGTAGCCCGCATCGATCGCGATCGCGATTGCGATTGTCCCCGCCGCGCGCCGTCGCCAGCGCCGCGCCCGCGCGATCTCGCCGATCCGCGCCCGCTCGCGCCCGGCGCCTGCCATGAGCGATTGAAACTCCGCGTCGGCCGGCGGACGCGTGATCCACAGCGCGATTAATCCGTAGGCCAGCGCAATCTCAACCATCGTCGGCGTGAAGATGCGCGTCCACGCCAGCGGCCAGCCGAGAAACCATCCCGCGAGCCGCGTACCCGCCGCGGTGCATCCGCCCGCCAGTCCGAGCACCGCGCGCGCCCCGTCCATCCAGACAAAGCTCAGCGCCGCCGCCGCGAGCCCGAAGATCACCGCGCCAAAACCCATGATCGGCACGACGATCACGTTGGCGACGATCCCGACGATCGAGAACTGGTTGAAATGGAACGCGGTCAGCGGCGCCGTGCCGACCAGCGCCCAGAACGATAGTGCGACGTAGCCGGCGACCACTTCCGCAATCCGTCCCGCCCACGATCGCGCCGCCACCGGCGCCAGCGGATGGGCGAAGCGGACCCGCCACCACGCCGCGAACCGGCGCATCCCGAGCAAAATCGCTATCACCGAGACGAACGAAAGCTGGAAGCCGATATCGGCGGTCGATCCCGGCATCGCGAAACAGATAACCAGCGCCGCTAATGCGATGCTCGACATCAGCTCGCGCGATCGATCGATCACGATCGCAATCGCGTAGGCGATCACCATCGCCAGCGCGCGCATCGTCGAGACGTGATCGCCCGCGATCAACGCATAGGCCATCGCCGCGATCGCCGCCGCTCCCGCCGCGACTTTGTTCGCGTAGCCGCGCGCCATCAGCGTGGGGAAAAGTCCCATCACCAGCCGCACTATGAAAAATGCCGCCGCCGCCGCGATCCCCAGATGCAGCCCCGAGATCACCAGCAGATGCGCCATGCCGGTGAGCGCGAAGCGCTGGCGCAGCGCCTCGTCGATACCGCCGCGATCGCCGATGATGATCGCGCGCATCTCGGCGCTCTCGGGGTAGCCGAGGTTCGCGTCGATAAACGCGCCGATATGCTCGCGCACGGCCTCGATCTGCGAGGCGGGAAAGACCGCGCGATAGCCGACGGTCGCGATCGCCGCCGGCGCCTTATGACGCGGCGGCTCGATAAACATGGTCGCGACGATTCGCCGGCGCAGCATCCACGCGCGATAGTCGAATTCGCCGGGGTTGCCGTCATTGCGCGGAAAGCGCATGCGCGCGGTCACGCGAACTTCGTCGCCGACGCGGTAGCCGGCCTCACCGCGGACCGTCACGCGCACGATTCCCGCCGCCGGCGTCAGATGCGCCGGGTCGCTGCCCGCCCGCTCGGCGCCAAGGTAAAGGTAGGTACGGTCGCCGCCCGGATTTTCCGGTTCGCGGACAATCCAGCCCACGACCGTGACCACCGCATCGTCGGCATAGCGCGCGAGGCTCTCTGGCCCGTCCGGTGGATTAAGCAACTGGTGCGCCGGAATTGTCGCCGCCGCCGCGATCGCGAGCAGCGCCGCGCCGAGACCCATCGCGACCCGCACCCGCATGAAGGCGATCGCCGCGCCGATCGCGAGCGCCATCGCGATCCAGATCGACACGGCGCATCCCGCACTGCCGAGCGCGTCGCCGGCGACTACCGCGATCGTCGTCAGGTAGAGCGGCGGAATCCTCGCGATCGCGTCGATCGCGGCGCGGCGCTCCGGCCAGACCGCCTCGGGATGCGGTTGGGATGCCGGATCGGCGGCCAATGGCGTCGCGGCTGCGATAGCGAAACCTCGCGCGCGAACCCGTAAGACGTGCTCTCCCTATAATCGAGCGTCCGCGATGTTCCAACCCCGCGTTCAGCCACGATTTGCGCGCCCGGCTTCCGCGCTGCGACTCCGCTACGCAGCTTCTTGCGATGAGATTCCCCCTCGCGTGCATTCCTTGTTCGACTGGCGCCGCCGCCGTATCCTTGCGGCTATGAAACTTTACGATTTTCACCTCGCCCCGAATCCGCGCCGCGTGCGCATCTTTCTTGCCGAAAAATCGCTCGCGATGGTCTTCGAGCAGGTCGACATCTTTGCGGGCAAGAACCGCGAGGCCTGGTTTATCGAGAAAAATCCGCTGGGCGGGCTGCCGGTCCTCGAATTCGACGACGGCACCTATCTCGCCGAATCGGTCGCCATCTGCCGCTACTTCGAAATGAGCTATCCCGAGCCGCCCCTGATGGGCGTTGGGCCGCGCGATTGTGCCTTCGTCGAGATGTGGAATCGGCGCATGGAGCTCGAATTACTGGGTCCGGTCGCGAACGTCCTCCAGCACACGCATCCGCTGTTCAAGGATCGGGTCACGCAAATTCCCGAGTTTGGCGCGATGCGCAAGGAGCATGGGCTCAAGCGCATGGAATGGCTCGACTCGATTCTGGCGCAGCGTGAATTTGTCGCCGGCGATCGGTTTACGATCGCGGATATCACGGCGCTGGCCGCGATCGATCTCGGCCAGAACCTCGCCGGGGTCAAGATGCCCGACGAGGCCAGGCACCTCAAGCGCTGGCACACCGCGGTTTCGAGCCGCCCCAGCGCCAAGGCCTAGGGAACCTCGGCACAAGGCTCTGCGGTCACCCTGAGCGCAGCGCATGGGTCCCGGATCCGGGATTCTTTGCTGCGCTCAGAATGACAACCTAATTTGTGCAGAGGTTCCCTAGCCGGCAACTTCGATCAAGGTGGGGAATCCCCGTCCGGTACGGGCGCCTCCGCGGCGGCCCGCGCGTCGGGTTTGTGCGCCAGCAATTGCAACTGGCCGTTACCTGCATCGAGATATTCCGCCGCGACCCGATCTTCCTCGCGCTCGACGCGCTCTTCCTGATCGAGCAGCCCGGCCATCAGATCGAGATGCCGCCGGATGGCCGCCGCGAGTTCCAGGTTCACGCCCTTGAGCGCCGTCAGCTCTTCCAGCGAGGCCTCGCGAATCCGCCGCAGGCTGCCGAAAGTCCGCAGCAGCGCCCGCCGCCGCACCGGACCGACGCCTTCGATATCGTCGAGCACCGATCGCAGCCGCGCGCGCCGGCGCAGCTCGCGATTGTAGGTAATCGCGAAGCGATGGGCCTCGTCGCGAATCCGCACGAGCAGGAACAGCGCGGTCGAATTGCGCGGCAGCACGATCGGATCCTTGCGCCGCGGCACGAACACGCGCTCCTCCGACTTGACCACCGCCCCCTCGCGCCCGGCGTTCAGCACGTGCTGCTTGGCCAGCGAAATCACTTCGATTTGCTCGCTCAGCGCGAATTCCTTGAGCACCTGGATCGCCACGTTGAGCTGGCCCTTGCCGCCATCGATTACCCACAGGTCGGGATATTCGTTTTCCTCGCGCGCGCGCTTGAGCCGCCGGCTCAGGATTTCGTAGAGGCTGGCAAAGTCGTCCTGCCCGTCGACCGAGCGGATCCGGTAGCGGCGATAGAGCGCCTTTTGCGGCTCGCCCTCGTCGAAGGTCGCTTGCGACCCGACCACCATCGAGCCTTGCAGATTTGAGATGTCGTAGCATTCGATGCGCTTGGGGGTGTTGCGCAGATGGAGCTTGGCGCGCAGCTCGGCGAGCATCTTCTCGCGCGTGTTCTCGTTGTCGCGCCGCGCGCTGAAGCTCTGCCGCGCGTTGTCCATCGCCATCTCGAGCAGGCGCAGTTTGTCGCCGCGCTGCGGCACGATCACCTCGACCTTGCGCCCGCGCCGCTCGGTCAGCAGCTCGGCGCGCACCTCCGCGTCTTCCAGCGCGATCGGCAGAATCACCTCATCGGGCAGGAAATGCGCACCCGCGTAGTATTGCGTCAGCAGGTCGCCGAGGATCTCCTCGACCGGAAATTCGAGATCCCCAAAGCTCCATCCGCGCGTGCTGGTGAGCTTGCCGTTGCGCACCATCAGCACGATCGCCTCGATAAACCCGCCCTCGCGATAGAGCCCGAAGACGTCCTGGTCGCCGCCCCAATGATGCAGCACGGTCTGCCGCTCGACGGTCTTCTCGAGCGCGCGCACCCGGTCGCGCATCCGCGCCGCCTCCTCGAATTCGAGCAGCTCGGCGTGCGCCTTCATCCGCTCGCGCAGGTCGCGCAGCAGCTCCAGGTTTTTGCCTTCGAGCAGCAGCTCGGCGGCGTGCAGCGCGCGATCGTACTCGGCGCGATCGACCGGCAGGCAGCACGGCCCCAGGCAGCGCTTGATCTGGTACTCGATGCACGGGCGCGATCGATTGCGGAAGACCGCGTCCGAGCAGGTGCGCAGCGGAAAGACCTTGCGGATCACGTCGATCGTCTCGCGCAGGCCGTCGGCCGAACCGAACGGGCCGAAGTAGCGGCCGCCGTCTTTGACGATCCGGCGGGTGACCGTGATGCGCGGCCACGCGTGATTGGTGACTTTGGCGCTCAAGTAGGATTTATCGTCTTTGAGGCGGATATTGTAGCGCGGTTTGTACTGCTTGATCAGGTTGTTTTCGAGGATCAGCGCCTCTTTCTCGCTGCGCGTGACGATCGTCTCGAAGTCGCGCACCCGCCGCATCAGGAAGCGCACCTGGAAGCGCCCGTCGCCGCCGTCGCGAAAATACGATCGCACGCGCGGCCGCAGCGACTTGGCCTTGCCGACGTAGAGCACCTTGCCGTTGCGATCGCGCAGCAGGTAGACGCCCGGCTCAGTCGCAACGCCCTCGAGCCGGCGCGCCAGTTCGTCGTCGATCGCTTCGGCGGGTTCGTCGGCTTCGAGCTCGAGCCTGGGCCGTTGACCCCGCGCCGCCGCATCCGATGTTACGCCAGCATCCGCCGCCGCGCCCGGCAACGCGTCCGTCGCGCCCTTGGGATACGACACCAGCGAATCGTAGCGCGGTCCGACTTCGCTGGCGCCCGTCGCGCCCGCATCGTCGTTCCGCACCGCCGCCGCGGCGCGCCCGGCGGCTTCGTTATGCGCCGGCGTGCCGGGCGTGGTCGTCGCCGCCGCATCGTCACGTTTGCTGTCTGGTTTCTCCGCCACCATGGCCATGCCGATTATACACCCGGCTCGAACGTTTTGACGCAGCCGGAGTCAACGCGGGTTCCGATAGCGCCGTCACATCCGATCGGGCAACATACTCGCACCGATCAGCCACGTCGCTATGCGCCCGGCCCTGGCCGTGCGCATGAACGATATAAATATCGTCGAGGTCCGAACGTTATGGGCAGACTCAATGGCAAAGTAGCAGTGATCACCGGTGCGGCCAGCGGGATGGGCCGGGCGACCGCCGCCCGCTTCGCCGGCGAAGGCGCCAGTATCGTAGTCGCCGACCTCAACGCCGAGGGCGGCGAAGCTGCGGTGCGCGAATGCCGCGAGAACGGCGGCCACGCCGTCTTTCAGCAGACCGACGTGGCGGCCGAGGCCGCAATCGAGGCCGCGATCGATCGCGCGATTAAGGAATTCGGCCGCCTCGACGTGATGTTCAATAACGCCGGCCTGGCCGGCGCGCTCGGCGCGCTCGAGCAGACCAGCGCCGAGAACTGGGACCGCACTATCGCGGTCCTGCTGCGCTCGGTCTTCTTCGGCATCAAGCATGCGATTCCCGCGATGCGCCGTGCGGGCGGCGGCTCGATCATTTCGACCGCATCGGTCGCCGGCTTGCGCGGCGGCGCCGGTCCGATCGTCTACAGCGTCGCCAAGGCCGGCGTGATCCATCTTACGAAATGCGCCGCGATCGACCTGGGTCCAGACCGAATCCGCGTCAACTGCATCTGCCCGGGCGGTATCAACACGCCGCTCGTGCAGAAGCTAATCCCCGGTGGCGAGCCGGTCGTGCAGCAGATCTTCGACACCATTCAGCCGATTCCGCGCGCCGGCACGGGTGACGATATCGCTGGGATGGCGCTCTATCTGGCGAGCGACGATTCGCAATGGGTCACCGGCACCGCGATGGTGGTCGACGGCGGCCTGATGGCCGGGGGCAATCTGCTCGGCGGTGGCGCCTCGAGCCCGTACGCGGGGTCCGCGCAATGGTCGGGGCCGTCGTTCGAGCCCAAGTGATCGGCGCGCAGGGCATCGTCCACGTGGACGGACGATCGCTCGGCCGGCACGGTAGCGTCATCGCATGAGGCGCGGACCCAGCCGGCCTAATTCAGCTCGTGGGCGCGTTCCAGGTGCAGATGCGCCGCCTGCCGACGGGCGTCGGGCTGCGGGCTGAAACTCGAGCTAAGTGTCCGCGAAGGTCCGCCATGCACGGGGGCTGCTTCGATATACCCGCAAATGCATCGGTAGATGTACGACGGCTCGCCCACGATCATTCGGCGAAAATAGCCGAGAAAGCGATGCTTGGCGTACTCGATTAGCGATTCTATTTGGTCGTCGTCCACTCTAAAATTGTCCTAGCAAGATCTGATTAGCTATGACAATCTTTATCTATTATATCTCGCTACGGCAAGCGTTCGTATGTCTACAACCCTATATTCACGTTTATTTCTCGGTGTAAACGCGGAAACGAACAAACAATCGCCCGGCGAGGAACGACCAGCGAGCAGGGAATAACTGGAATTCTCGCGAAGGGCGGCGAATTAGCGCGCCGCGCGGTGCTCGAGCTTGCGCAGGCGCTGGTCCTGATCCTTCGACTGGATCGTCAGGCGATCGTCGAAACGCTCGAATTTGCGGGTCAGCGCAGTGAGCGCCTTGTTGGTCTGCTTGAGTTCGCTGTCGAGTTTTTTGACTACGGTTTCAGCCGACGAGGCGATGCCGGCGCGAATCTGCGCGGTGGCGGCCGGTAGTTCACTGCCGAGATCCTCACGGGCGGCCGCCAATTCGCCGCGAATCGACGCTCCGGCGGCGGCTACTTCGTGCCCGATTTGCGCGCGAATCTCGCCCGCCGTGCGCTCGAGTTCGGTGGTTACGCTGGCGCGGGTCCGTTCGGCCTCGCCCATCGCCTGAGCCTGCAGGTCGTCGCGAATCGAGGCGATCTGCTCGCGGAATTCGACTCGCGTGGCGCCCAGGTTCTCGCCAATCCGGACCATCTCGGCGCCCAGATCGGCACGCGTGATCGCCACTCCGTCGCGGTTCTCGGCGATCCGGTCCGAGAGAAAGCGCACCTGACGTCCGACCTCGCTGAACTGGCTCATCATCTCGCCGCGCAACGCGTCCAGGCGCCCGCCGAATCCGGTCACTGCTTCGAGCACCAGGTCGAAGCGCGCCGCCAGTTGCTCGAGGATCGCGCCCATCTTGTTTTCCAGTTCGTTGGTCACCGCACGCCCCCTCTTGGCCCTTGGGCCCTGCGCTACCTGATTATCTTAAAAAACCGGCTCCAACGCACCGGAAAGAATGACGATCCGTCACTGTCCCACGACCAGTAGATGAACATCGCGCGGCCTTCGACCTCGTCGCGGTCGACCACGCCCCAGAAGCGGCTGTCGTAGCTGCGGTCGCGATTGTCGCCCATCATGAAATAATGGCCTGCGGGCACCGTCAGCGGACCGAAATAGTCGCGCGGCGACGAACTCTCGCGCTGGTCCGGCGAGAGCTCGAAATGCGCGTGCGGATCCGCGGCCCGCGCGCCGTTAACATAGAGCATCCCGTCCTTGATTTCGACCGTATCGCCGGGCACGCCGATCACCCGCTTGATGAAATCCTTGGTCGGGTCGGGCGGAAAAACGAACACCACCACGTCGCCGCGATGCACCGCTTCGAGCTGGAAAACGTAATGTCCCCAAGGGATTTCGCCGGCCAATGGGGTCAGCCCGAAGAACGAATCGGGCAGCCGCAGGCCGTAGATCAGCTTGTTGACAATGATGTGGTCGCCGACCAGCAGCGTCGGCTCCATCGAGCCCGACGGAATCTTGTAGGCCTGGATGACGAAGGTGCGCAGCACCAGCGCCAGCATCAGCGCGACGACGAACGCTTCGGCATACTCGCGTACGGCGGATTTTTCCGCCTGCGGAGCGATCGCGCCCGCCTGGGCGCCGTTCACCTTGCGCACCGGTTCAGCCACGCTCGCGCTTACTCCCCGACCTTGAGCAGGGCCAGGAACGCCTCCTGCGGAATCTCGACGCGGCCGACCTGTTTCATGCGCTTCTTGCCCTCTTTTTGCTTTTCCAGCAGCTTGCGCTTGCGCGAAATATCGCCGCCGTAACACTTCGCGGTGACGTTCTTGCGCAACGCCTTGACACTCTCGCGCGCGATTACCTTGGAACCAATCGCGGCCTGGATCGCCACTTCGAACATCTGGCGCGGAATCAGCTCACGCAGCTTCTCGCATAGCGCCCGCCCGCGCTCATAGGATCGGTCACGATGCACGATCATCGAGAGCGCGTCGACCACCTCGCCGTTAATCCGAACGTCCAATTTAACCAGAGACTCGCGGCGGAAGTCCAGAAACTCATAATCGAGCGACGCGTAGCCGCGGGTCGCCGACTTGAGCCGGTCGTAAAAATCGAAAACGATTTCGCCCAGCGGCATTTCGTATTGCAAAATCGCCCGCTGATGGCCCGAAAAACGCAAGTCGCGCCGCACTCCGCGCCGCTCCTCGCACAGATGCATCACGGCGCCCAGAAACTCCTCGGGCACGTGGATTGACGCCAGGATGAACGGCTCCTCGATCGCCTCGACCGCGGTCTCGTCCGGCAGCCGCGCCGGATTGTCGACCATCATGGTCTCGCCGGCGGTGGTCCGCACCTGGTAGGCGACGGTCGGTGCGGTGACGATCAGGTCGAGGCCAAATTCGCGCTCGAGCCGCTCCTGCGCAATCTCCATGTGCAGCAGACCCAGGAAGCCCGCGCGGAAGCCGAAGCCCAGCGCCTGCGAGCTTTCCGGTTCGACCACGATACTGGCGTCGTTGAGGCGCAGCTTCTCGATCGCCTCGCGCAGCTCGCCGTACTGGTTGGCCTCAGTCGGATACAGCCCCGCGAAGACCATCGGCTTGAGCTCCTTGAAGCCCGCGAGCATCTCGGCGGCCGGATTATCGGCGTCGGTCAGCGTATCGCCGACCCGCATGTCGGCCACCGTTTTGATCCCCGCGACCACGAAGCCGACCTCGCCCGCCGTGATCGCTTCAGTCGGGACCTCGTGCGGGGTGAAGTAGCCCAGCCGCAGCACTTCGCCCGGCTTGCCGGTACCCATCAGGCGCACCTTCATGCCCCGGCGCAATTCGCCGTCGAACACGCGCACCAATCCGATCACGCCCTCGTAAGTGTCGTACCAACTGTCAAAAATCAGCGCGCGCGGCGGCTTGCCCTCGCCCGCCGGCGGCGGCGGCACCAGCTCGACCAGCGCCTCAAGCACCTCGCCGATCCCGATACCCTCTTTCGCGCTGGTCAGAATCGCGCCGCTGGCGTCGAGCCCGATAATCCGTTCGATCTCCTCGCGCGTGCGCTCGACGTCGGCGCCCGGCAGATCGATCTTGTTGATCACCGGAACGATTTCCAGTCCGTGGTCCAGCGCCATGTAGACGTTGGCCAAAGTCTGCGCCTCGACCCCCTGGCTCGCGTCGACCACCAGCAGCGCGCCCTCGCAGGCCGCCAGACTGCGCGAAACTTCGTAGGCGAAATCGACGTGGCCGGGCGTGTCGATCAGATTGAGCACATAGGTGCGGCCGTCTTTGGCCGTATAGTTGATCCGCACCGATCGCGCCTTGATCGTGATGCCGCGCTCGCGCTCGAGGTCCATCGAATCGAGGAATTGCTCCTTCAACTCGCGCTTGCTGAGCGCGCCGGTATGCTCGAGCAGGCGGTCGGCCAGCGTCGACTTGCCGTGATCGATATGCGCGATTATGGAGAAATTCCGGATCAGTTCGCGTGGGATCATTTATAGCTTGCGCGCCTGCGGCGACTTCCTTGCCGTCGCCGCGGAGCACCGGACGGACGGATGCGCCGGCGCGCACGCATTCAGCACACGTCGCGCCGGCAATTCACGCGATCATAGCATGGCGTCAATCGGGTTGCGCGCGCCGCGCCTGGAAAAACTCGAAAGTGCGCCGGAGCCCGTCCTCGAGCGTGACCGCGGGATGCCACCCGAGTTCCCGCGCCGCGCGCCCCGCCGCGATCACCGATCGGCTCTGCTCACCCGGCCGGGCCGGCGCATAGATCGGCTCGGCCGCGACGCCGGCGGCCGCCGCCAGCGCGCGATAGAGCCGGTTGACGCTGGTCTCGACGCCGGTGCCGATATTGATCGCGCCTTCCGCGGCCGCCGTGACCGCGGCGACGTTGGCCCGCACCACGTCGCCCACATAGACGTAGTCGCGGGTCTGTTCGCCGTCGCCGAAGATCGTCACCGGCTGTCCGGCAAGCATCCGCCCGCAGAAAATCGCAATTACTCCGGCTTCGCCGTGCGGATCCTGCCGGGGACCGTAGACGTTGGCGTAACGCATCGCGGCGTATTCGATACCGTACTGCGCACGATAGAAAAACAAATACGCTTCGGTTGAAAATTTCGCCACGCCGTAGGGACTCACCGGGCGGCACGGATGCCCTTCGTCAGCCGGAAACGTATCCTGCTCGCCGTAAATCGCGCCGCCGGTCGACGAGAAGACCACCCGCTTGAGGCCGCGGATGCGCGCCGCCTCCATCAGGTTGAGAAAGCCGACCAGGTTGATCTGCGCGTCGAACGCGGGATCGGCCACCGATCGCCGCACGTCCATCTGCGCCGCCAGATGGACGATAACCTCCGGCCGCTCGCGTTCGACGATCGCTGCGACTGCCGCCGCGTCGCGCAGGTCGGCCGGGTGAAAGCGCGCCCGCGGATTGAGGCGATCGCGCTTGCCCGCCGACAGATCGTCGAGCACGGCGACTTCATGCCCGTCCGCAGCGATCAGCCCGTCGACCGTATGCGAGCCGATAAAGCCGGCGCCACCGGTAACCAGAATTCGCATAGCCTGATGCTTGTCCTTCGGGCGCCGTCAGACCGGTCGGCGTCCAATTGAGTAGTAGCGGAACTCGAGTGCCTTCATCAGCGACGGATCGTAAAGATTGCGCCCGTCGAAAATCACCGCCTGCTTCAGTGCGGTACGAATCCGCTGGAAATTCGGATGCCGGAACTCGTTCCATTCCGTCAGGATGATCAGCGCGTCGGCGTCCTTGAGCGCGTCGTAATTGTTCTCATGGTAGCTGATGCGATCGCCGAACAGGCTGCGCGCGTTGGCCAGCGCCTCGGGATCGTGCGCGCGAATCCGCGCCCCGCGGCGCAACAACTCCTCGATCACCGCCAGCGACGGCGCTTCGCGCATATCGTCGGTGCGCGGCTTAAAGGCCAGCCCCCAGACGGCAAAGGTACGGCCGCTCAGATCGTCGCCAAAGTGCATACGCACGCGGTCGGCCAGCATCCGCTTCTGTTCGCCGTTAACCGCGTCGGTCGCCTTGAGAATCGAAAAATCCAGTTCGTGCTGCCCCGCGCTATGAATCAGCGCCTGCACGTCCTTGGGAAAACACGATCCGCCATAGCCCACGCCCGGAAACAGAAACTGCGATCCGATGCGCCGGTCCGTACCCATGCCGCGGCGCACGTCATTGATCTCGGCGCCGACCGCTTCGCACAGATTGGCCATCTGGTTGATGAACGATATCCGGATCGCGAGCATCGCATTGGAGGCGTACTTGGTCAGCTCGGATGACCGCGGATGCATTACCAGGATCGGATTGTCGGTGCGCATGAAGGGTGAATGAATCTCGCGCAGAATCGCCGTCGCCTGCTCGCTGGTGCTGCCGATCACCACGCGGTCCGGGCGCATGAAATCCTCGATCGCCGATCCCTCCTTGAGGAACTCCGGCACCGAGCAGATGTCGATGCGATGGTCGGCCGCACGCGCGACGATCTCGCGCACCTTGTCGTTGGTGCCGACCGGCACTGTGCTCTTGATCACGATTATATGGTAGCCGATCGCCGCGCGCGCGATCTCTTCCGCCGCCTTCAGCACACCGCTCAAGTCGGCCGCCCCGCTCGCGCTCATCGGCGTGCCCACCGCGATGAACGTGACCATCGATTGCTGGACCGCGGCCGCCAGGTCGGTGGTAAAGCTCAGCCGCTGCTCCTTGACGTTGCGGCGCACCAGCTCCTCGAGGCCCGGCTCGTATAGCGGTATATGGCCGGCCGCAAGCCGCTCGATGCGCGCGCGATCGATATCCACGCAGATCACTTCGTTGCCGCTCTCGGCGTAGCAGGTGCCACTGACCAGGCCGACGTAGCCCGAGCCCACCACCGTGATATTCATCGGGCGGCTAGACCTCCTCTTTGATTACGTAGATCGGCTTGTTCTGGGATTCATGGTAGGTACGCGCAATCATCTCGCCGATTAGTCCCAGGCTGACAAACTGCACGCCGACCACCACCAGCAACACTGCCAGCAGCAGGGCGGGCCGATTGCCCAGCGGATGCCCGAGTATAACCTTTTCAAATACCAATACCGTGGTCCATAGCGCACCGAGTCCGCCGAGCAAAACTCCGATCGCGCCGAAGGCCTGGATCGGCCGCGTCGAATAGCCCGACAGAAATCGCACCGTCAGCAGATCGAGTACCGTGCGCACGATCCGCCCCGGCCCGTACTTGGAATGGCCGGTGCGGCGCGGCCGGAAATTTACTGGGACCTCGGAGATCCGCGCGCCCTGCTCGGCGGCGATCGCGGGAACAAATCGATGCATTTCGCCATAGAGCATCAGTCGTCGCGCCAGCTCGCCACGATACGCTTTAAGTGTGCATCCGTAGTCATGCAGCGCAACGCCCGTAATGCGCGAGATGAGCGCGTTGGCCGCTAACGAAGGCATCCGCCGCGTGATCGCCGACGCGCGCCAGCGATCCGCGCGCCATCCGCTCACCAGGTCGAAGCCCTCGTCGAGCCGCGCGAGCAGCCGCGGAATATCGGCCGGGTCGTTCTCGCCGTCGGCGTCGATCGCAACGATCACCGCGCCCGTCGATCGCTGAAAGCCGCAGGCCAGAGCGGCGGTTTGACCCGAATTGCGTGCGAGCCGAATTACGCGTACGTGCGCATCGCGAGACTTGATTTCGCGCAGCACAACGTCGCTGCCGTCGCCGCTGCCATCGTCTATAAAGAGAATTTCATACGATCGTCCGAGTGCGCCGAGCACGCGGTCCAGCTCCTGGTGGAGCGGCGCCAGGCTGTCCCGCTCATTAAAGACCGGAACAACTATTGATAGGTCCATCTATTGGCGAATCCGGTTACTGAGATATCGGTCTACTGAGAGTTTCATATTATTGAGTAGTCTATTTATTGAGTAGTCCATCGCGGATGATGCGAATCCGTTAGCTCGAGAAACGCCCGGTAGCGGCTCTCGATCGTGTCCCACGCCAGACCCGCGACCCCGCCCACCGAAAACTGCTCGACCACGAACGATCCGAGCACGCATCCGTAGACCACGCCGGCGCGCAGGATCGCTTCGCTCGTCCCGCCCTTGCGCGCGAGATAGCCCATGAAGGCGCCGGCGAAGGTATCGCCCGCGCCGGTCGGATCGACCACTACTTCGAGCGGATAGGCCGGCACCGCGAACAGCGCGTCCTTGCTGAATTGCAGCACGCCATATTCGCCGCGCTTGACCAGTACCGTTCCCGGACCCATCTTCAGAATCGCGCGCCCGGCCTTGAGCAGGTTATGTTCGCCCGAGAGCATCCGCGCTTCTTCGTCGTTCAGCGTCAGTATGTTGATGCGCGGGAGCAACCGCATGAGCGCCGCGCGATCGTTTTCAATCCAATGGTTCATCGTGTCGGCGGCGACGATTTTGGGGCTCGCCACCTGCGCCAGCACGTGCGCCTGAAGCTCCGGTGAGATATTCGCGAGGAATACATAGTCGGCGCGGCGCTGGTCGGGCAGCAGCTCGGGCATGAAGTCGGCGAAGACGTTGAGTTCGAGGCTGATCGTGTCGCGCACGTTCAGGTCCTCGTGATAGCGCCCGTGCCAGCGGAAGGTCTCGCCATCGCGCTGCACCATCCCGCGAATATCGATTCCGCGGTCCGAGAAGAGCCGGCGATCCTCCTCGCGAAAATCGCGGCCCACCGCCGCGACGATACTCACCGGGGCGAAAAAACGCGCCGCCAGTGCGAAGTAGCTGGCCGATCCGCCCAGCGCGCCGACGACCTTGCCATGCGCCGTCTCGACCGTGTCGTAACCGATAGTGCCTACCGCGACAATACTCATATCTATTGTATTCTCAATTCTTTGCGTGTGCGCCAAATAGTCATTCAGTCAGCCGATTTGCCACGCTTCCGAATAGTCATTGCGGACGAGTGGGCGCCCCGCCGTTCCGCGCGCGCTACGCCTTGAGATATTTGCCGATTATCGGCTTGAGCCGCTCCGCGACCTCCGCCGGAATCGCCGCCCGATCGGTGATGATCGCGTCCTTGAGCGACGCGCCGCATCGGCAACTCCGCGTCCGGCCACCCAGCGTGTTCGCCAGGGTCGCCACCGCCTGCTGCGCCAGGTCGACGTTGAGCCGCATGACACGCAGAATTTCACCGATATCGACCGCCGCGACGCTCGCATGCCAGCAATCATAGTCGGTCACCAGCACCAGCACCGCGTAGCAAAGCTCGGCCTCGCGCGCGAGCCGCGCCTCCTGCATCGCGGTCATGCTGATCACGTCGACGCCCCAGCTCCGATACAGCCGCGATTCGGCGCGGGTCGAGAACTGCGGCCCCTCGACACAGAGGTAGGTGCCGCCGTGATGGACTTTGCCACCCGCGGCGCGCGCGGCGGCGGCCAGGTCGCGGCTCAAGTCGGCGCATACCGGATCGGCGAGCGAGACGTGGCCGACAATCCCGTCGCCGAAAAAGCTCGGCCGCCGTGCATAGGTATGATCGATGAACTGATCGGCGACCAGCAGATCGCCCGGCGCAATCTCGTCCTTCATGCTGCCGGCCGAGCTGACCGAGACGAGTTGTTCGACGCCGAGCTGCTTCATCCCCCACAGGTTGGCGCGGTAATTCAGCTCGCTCGGCAAGATCCGATGGCCCTTGCCGTGGCGCGCCAGGAAGACCACCTCGACGCCGCCGATCGCGCCCCGGTAATACGAATCCGAAGGCGCGCCGAAGGGCGTCTCGAGATCGATCCGTTCGATCCGCTCGAGTCCGCTGATCTGGTAGAAGCCGCTGCCGCCGATTATGCCGAGTACCGTTTTCGCCATGCGTCCTTGATCGTTTCCGTCCGCTTTGGATGCGCTCGTGCTCTGGTTTGCCGATGAAGTCCGCAGCCGCGCGCCACCGCGTGATCAGCCGGGCGGTGCCGCCGCCGCCGGATTGCGTTCGGCGTACAACTGCCCGCACGCCGCCGCGATATCGCGGCCGCGGCTCTCGCGCAACGTTGCGGTCAAGTTACCCCGATGAAGGATCGCTTGAAAGGCCTCGACCCGGGCCCGCGGACTCGGCGTGAACGCGGCGCCCGGAAACGGATTAAAGAAGATCAGATTGACCTTCGCGCGCAGCGGCGCGAGCATCCTGGCCAGCCGCCGCGCGTCCTCGGACGAATCGTTCACATCCTCGAGCATCACGTACTCGAACGTGATGCGCCGCCGCCGCGCGATCGGCAAGCCCGCGCACGCGTCGATCAGCGCGCGCAGCGGGTAGCGCCGATTGATCGGCGCGATCCGATCGCGCACCTCGTCGGTCGTCGCATGGAGCGAGACCGCCAGGTTGACCGCGAACTCCGCCAGCAGCCGCTCCATCGCCGGCACCAGCCCGACCGTCGACACCGTGATCCGCCGCGGCGACACGCCCATGCCCCACGGCGCGATCATCGTGGCCAGCGCGCGCTTGAGCCGCTCGTAGTTCGCCAACGGCTCGCCCATCCCCATGAAGACGTAATTGGTCAGCGTCTCGCCGGCGAACAGTTCACGGCGCGCCGCGATTATCTGGCCCAGGATTTCGCCCGGCGCCAAATTGCGATGCAGCCCCATCCGCGCGGTGGCGCAGAACTCGCACGCCATCGCGCATCCGGCCTGGCTCGAAACGCACAGCGTGGTGCGCCCGTCGGTTGGGATGATCACGCTCTCGATCTCTTCGGCGTCGCCCAGCCGGATCAGCAGCTTGCGCGTGCCGTCAGTCGATCGCGCCACGTGTGCCGGCGCGCCCGACCCGATCGTAAAGCGCGCCGCCAGCCGCTCGCGCAAGGGCGCCGGCAGATCGCGCATCGCGGCGAACGATTCGGCCCCGCGGCGCCATAGCCACGCCATGATCTGGCGCGCGCGAAACGCCCGCTCGCCGGCCTCGACGACGAACTGTTCGAGTTCGCCGAGCGCAAGGTCGCGTATATCGGATAGCGCGCGTGGCACCTCGCGTGCGGCGGTTTCATCGGCGACAATCACGCCGATCATTGTAAACCATTCCCCGGTCGATCGAAGCCTCCCGCCGGGTCGGGCGGCCGCGCCGCTCAACGGGCGCCCTGGATCGTCACCACCGCCGTCGCCCCCATCCGGAAGGGAAACGCGTCGTCGTTGGCTCCCATCGTAATCCGCACCGGAAAGCGCTGCGACAGCCGCACCCAGTTGAGCGTCGGCTCGACCTCCGGCAGCCCCGCCACGCTCGCGCCGTTGCCCTGGTACAGCGCCCAGCCAACCCCCTGCACCCGGCCGCGAAACGGATGCCCGGGGTAGCTGCGCAGGTAGACCTGCGCGGCCATCCCCGGCGCGATATGGGCGAGAAAGTCCTCGCGGAAATTCGCCATCACGTACCACGTCCGGTTGTCGACCAGGCTCACTACTTCGCGCCCCTCGTTGGCGTACTGGCCATTGGTGATATTGAGGTTGGTGATGTAAGCGTCGAACGGCGCCTGAACGTAGCAATACTCTACGTTTAGTTTGGCATCGTAGACCGCCGCTTCCGCCGCCTTGCGCCGCGCATTGATCGCGCCGTCCTGGCCCAGCTCGTTGCCCGCCCGGCTCACGTCGCTGCGCGCGCTCGCGATCGCCGCGAGATCGCTCGCGACCCGGCTGCGCGCATTGTAAACGTCGTTGGCGGTCACGAAATGGCGTGCGAGCAGCGGCTCGATCCGCGCGAGATACTGGCGGTCATACGCGGCGTTGGCGGCGAGCTGCGCCTGCCGCGACTGTGCGGCGCGGATCGCGTCCTCGAGTCCCTTGATCTGCAAGTTGGTCAACGCCAGGTTGGCCATCGCGCTGTCCAGCGCCGACCGGTAGGGCCGCGGATCGACCACAAACAGCAACTCGCCCTGCTTCACGTGCTGGTTGTCGTGAATCGGCAACCCGACGATCGGACCGCTCACGTGCGGCGCCAGCCCGACGATATTGGCGCGGACGTAAGCGTCGTCGGTGCGCGGATAGAGGTAATACAGGCGCGCGACCCATAAGCTCAGCACGATCGCGCCGATCACGATCGCGGCGCCCAGCGCGCGGCCCGCGATGCGCACGCCCAGGTCGCCGCCCGCCAATGCCCGCGCCTCAGCCATCGCGCGCCCTCAGATCCGGTTAAAGAAGATGAGAAATGTTGCGCACGCCGCGAGCAGCGCCAGGCATGGATAGACGATCATCAGCGGTCCTAGATGCGGCTCGAGTTTCAGTGCAACGAACAACGGCCGCATCGCCGCCGCCACGATAATCCCGGCAATCGCACAGACCAGCCATCCGGGAAAATTGGCGCCCGCGATATCGATCACCGGATCGCATCCGGCCAGCGCCGGCGCCAGCGCGGATACTGCGATCCGCGCGGTCGCGGACGAGCGGGGAGACGAGAGTTTGCGCATGCGCGTTGGAGCTTACACGAGGATTCTGCCCGCGCGCCCGCCCAATATCAATTACGCGCAGTCGCGGCCGATCATACGCGCGGTCAGATGAAGCGGCCGCTGGAATTATCCTCGAACCCGCCGGTCGGCGGCTCCCACACCACGCCGATTTTAACGTGGCGCAGCAAATCTTCGAGGTCGCGCGGCGGCCGTTCAGGCAGCAGCACGGCGGAGCGGTCTGGTTCGAGAAAGCGCCCGTAATCGGCAAGCTGGCCGATCGCCATCCGGATTGAGTCGCGCGTGACCTCGCCCTTGGCTTCGATCAGATTGCGCCGGCGCGCGTCCCAAAGATCGCAAAACAGATCGCCCGTCCCGTCGGCTAATTTGATGCGGTAGCGAACGGCGCGGACGCTGCGTTCGCGCAGGTAGGCGGCGTAACGAATTACCATCGCGCGCTCTCTGAATTCCGCGTCGTGCGGCTCCAGAGCGCCAGCGACGGTAGCCGAATCGACGTTCAGCTCTTCGATTGGAATCTCTTCGAGGATCGGAACCTCCTCGATCTGGACCGACGCCGCTGGCTCCGGCGGGGCGTCGTATGACGGCTGGGGTAGGTCGCGTCCGAGAAATTCGCCGAGATATTGGACCGCTCCTGGCGAATGCGCGTACGACCATGACAGCCGGCCACGACGGCGTGCGACCGCAGCATCGACTAGACTGAGCGCCGCAGGCAAGAGCGACCCGGCGGCCCGCTCCAGATTAACGGACGGAATTGCAACGAGCATCGACGCCGGCACCGATTTGTGGAACGGCGGACCATGAGTCTCGGCGTCGAACGACTTCAGCCGCTCAACCTCCGCCACACTTACCGAGCGGCCATCGACCAATATGCGCACCAAACCGGGGTGAGGGCCGAACAGCGTAAACTCTTCAATTGGGCCAACGTTGAGTCTGAACGCTTGACGCTTAAGCGTCAGGCCCCACGCCTTGACCGAAGCACGGTTCGCACGCTCTATCAAATCCGCAAGCAGACTCAGAACGGCCCGCCGTTCGGACTCGTCGGGTAAAATAACCTCGATGACGCGACGGGCGTCCGCAGCGCTGTTCCGGTCGATTTCCTCCCGCGTTTTCGTCGCCATCAATCTTCGCCTTGGCTCCGGCGTATACGTCGCCGGAAGCGCCAGCGGTCAGGAAACCAGTTCCGAGGTGCGGAAGAAGAAGCTCAGTTCGCGGGCCGCCGTCTCCGGCGCGTCCGATCCATGCGTCGCGTTCTGCTCGACGTTTTGGCCGAAGTCCTTGCGGATCGTCCCGGCCTCAGCCTTGGCCGGATCGGTCGCACCCATCAGGTCGCGCCAGCGTTTGATCGCGCCCTCCCCAGCGAGCGCCATCACGACGACCGGTCCCGACGTCATGTAGTCGCAGAGCGATTTGTAGAACGGGCGCTCCTTATGCACGTCATAGAAGGTTTCGGCCTGCGCCCCGGACATCTGGAGCAGCCGCATCCCGATAATTTTCAGTCCGCTGGCCTCGATCCGCTTGATGATATCGCCCGCCAGATGACGCCCGACAGCGTCCGGTTTGATGATCGCGAAAGTTCGTTCCATTATCTACAATTTAATCCATTACTTTAGATTATCGGCAATTATCGATTGGCCGCCGATTCCGCGATCGCGCGTGCTTCAGGCCGCCTTGCCGGCCAGCGCCGATTGCATCGTGATGCCCAGCTCGGCCGGGCTCATCGCCACCGTGATACCGGCGGCCTTGAGCGCCGCAATCTTGTCCGCCGCGGTACCGCGCCCGCCCGAGATGATCGCGCCCGCATGGCCCATCCGGCGCCCCTTCGGCGCGGTCTGGCCGGCGATAAATGCGACCACCGGTTTCTTAAAGTTATCCTTTACATATTGCGCGGCCTCTTCCTCGGCCGTGCCGCCAATTTCGCCGATCATGATCACCGCGCGCGTCGCCAAATCCTCATTGAACAGCTTGAGCACGTCGATATGGCTGGTGCCGACGATCGGGTCGCCGCCAATCCCCACGCAGCTCGACTGACCGATACCCAATTGGGTCAACTGGTAGACCGCCTCGTAGGTCAGCGTGCCCGAGCGCGAGACCACGCCGATATCGCCCGGCTTGTGGATATAGCCCGGCATGATGCCGATTTTGCATTCGCCAGGCGTGATCACGCCGGGGCAGTTCGGCCCGATTAGCCGGCTCCGGGTGCCGCGCATGTAGCGCCGCACCTTGACCATATCGAGCACCGGCACGCCCTCGGTGATGCAGATGACCAGCTCGAGGCCCGCGGCCACCGCCTCCAGGATCGCGTCGGCGGCAAATGGCGGCGGTACATAGATCACCGTCGCGTTGGCGCCGGTCGCCTTGCGCGCCTGCTCGACCGTGTCGAAAATCGGGATACCCTCGAACTCCGTGCCGCCCTTGCCCGGCACCACCCCGCCGACCATCTGGGTGCCGTACGCCTTGCACGCGCGCGTATGAATCTGGCCGGTCGCGCCGGTGATACCCTGCGTGATAACGCGGGTGTGCTTGTTAACCAGGATGCTCATCTTATTATCTGTCCGCCGCTTATCTGTCCGTTACGCCCGTTCGGCTAGGCGCGCTGTCCGATCGCTTCGACCACCCGCCGCGCCGCGTCGGCCATGTCGTTCGCCGCGATCACCTTGATGCCCGAGTCCTTGAGAATCTGCTTGCCCTTATCCACGTTGGTGCCCTCCATCCGCACCACCAGCGGGATACTCAGCTTGACCTCGCGCGCGGCGTCGACCACGCCCTGCGCCAGCACGTCGCATTGCATGATCCCGCCGAAGATATTGACCAGCACCGCCTTGACCCGCTCGTCGGCGAGCAGGATGCGGAACGCGGCCGCGACCTTTTGCGAATTGGCGCCGCCGCCGACGTCGAGGAAGTTGGCCGGCTCCGCGCCGTAATACTTGACGATGTCCATCGTCGCCATCGCCAGCCCCGCGCCGTTGACCATGCAGCCGATATTGCCGTCGAGGTTGACGTAGCTCAGATCGTACTTCGCCGCTTCGGTCTCGGCCGGATCTTCCTCGTTCGCGTCGCGCAGCTCGCGAATCTCCGGATGGCGAAACAGCGCATTGTCGTCGAACGACATCTTCGCGTCGAGGCACAGCACCGTGCCGTCCTTGGTCACCACCAGCGGATTGATCTCGAGCAGCGACGCGTCGGTCTCGACGAACGCCCGGTAGAGCGCCGCAATCAGCGCGCCGAACTGCCCCACCTGCTTGTCGCGCAGTCCGAGTGCGAAGGCGATTTTGCGCGCCTGGAAGCCGCTCAGCCCGATCACGGGGTCGATCGGCTCGGTCAAGATGCGCTCGGGCGTCTTGGCCGCGACCTCCTCGATCTCCATCCCGCCCTCGGTGCTCGCAATCACCGAAACGCCCTCGGCTTTGCGGTCGACCACCATCCCCAGGTAGAGCTCGCGCGCGACCTCGCTCGCCTGCTCGACGTAGACCCGCCGGACGATACGTCCGTCCGGCCCCGTCTGATGCGTCACGAGTGGCTTGCCTAACAACCGCGTGGCGAAATCGCGTGCCTCGGCGGCGCTCGCGATCAGCTTGACGCCGCCCGCCTTGCCCCGTCCACCGGCATGGATCTGCGCCTTGATGACGGCCTTCGCCAGGCCCAAGGTCTCGAAGGCTTTGGCCGCCTCTTCGGGCGTCGCGGCCGGATGACCCTTGGGCACCGGCACGCCGAAGCGGCCGAGAATCTGCTTGGCCTGAAATTCATGAATATTCATGCGCTACCTGTAGTTCAATGCTTGTCGGCTGACGTTCCGTGCACCACCGTTGCGGCCGCCGCCAGGGAACCTCTGCACAAGGCTCTGCTGTCACCCTGAGCGCAGCGCATGGGTCCCGGATCCGGGATTCTTCGCGGCGCTCAGATTGACAACCTAACTTGTGCCGAGGTTCGCTAGGCGCCGATCACCTTGTCCATCGCCTCGACCAGTTCGCGCACATGGGCGACCGAACTCTCGAACGCCTTGCGCTCACCCGCGGTCAGCTCGATTTCGACGATCCGCTCGACCCCGCCGCCGCCGACCACCACCGGCACGCCGGCGAACAGGCCCTGCACGCCGTACTCGCCCTCGAGATATGCCGCCGCCGGCAGCACCTCTTTGCGGTCGAGCATGTAGGCCTCGACCATCCGATAGACCGCCGTGCCGGCCGCGTAATATGACGAGGTCTTCATCAGGTTGACGATCTCGGCGCCGCCATTGCGCGTGCGTACTTCGATCTCTTCCAGCCGCTTAGCGCCGATCAGCTTCTCGACCGGCTGCCCGCCGACCGTGGTGTAACTGCGCACCGGCACCATGTCGTCGCCATGGCCGCCGAGCACCATCGCGCTCACGCTGCCCACCGAGACGTTGAGCTCGGCCGCCAGGAAAGTCCGATAGCGTGCCGAATCGAGCACGCCGGCCTGCCCGACAATCCGATGCTTGGGCAGTCCAGTAACCCGTTTGAGCTGGGTGACCATCGCGTCGAGCGGATTGGTCACCGCGATCACGAAGGCCTCCGGCGCATGCTCCTTGATCGCCTTGCCGACTATATTCATCACACCCGCGTTGATCTTGAGCAGGTCGTCGCGGCTCATGCCCGGTTTGCGCGGCGACCCCGAGGTCACCACGATACAGTCGGCGCCCGCGATATCCTTGATCTCGATTGAGCCGGTCACCTCGACGTCGACGCCCAGCACCGGCGCCGACTCGAGCATATCGAGCGCCTTGCCCTGCGGCAGGCCGTCGATAATGTCGTACAGCATGATATCGCCGAGGCTGCGCAGGAAGCACAGATGGGCGCAGGTCGCGCCGACGTTGCCGGCGCCGATGAAAGCAATCTTTTTTCTCTTCGCCACGATTTTATTCCGCAGTTCGTCTGTTTCCGGGATTGGCGGCGCCGATTACGCCGCGTTCAGCGTAACTTATATCTTCGCCTTCGCCGATTGCGCAAATCTTAACGCTCTAAAATTCCATTTCAAGCGCCCCACGGCAAGCCGCCGGGCGCCCGCAAGCCCGGAATTTTAGCCGCCGCACCGCGCGAGGTGAAGCCGCGTCCCCCGCCCGGCACCGCATCGGCGATCGGTTGTGCGGCGCCGCAATCGATCGCAGCGCCGCACAACAATCGGCTACTTTTTGATGATCTTTGAGCCGAAAAAGAGGAAGAAGTTGCTCGGCACTTCGATCGCGCCGCTCGCAGAGATCGCCGCATTTAGTTGCTTCAGCGTGGTGATACCGCTGCTGCCATCAGCGGCCGGCCAATCGGTTGGGTTCTCGACCAGCACCGCGATTATTTGCCACCAGACCGATTTCTTGTGCGCGAGGTCGGTCGTGATCAGATGGCTATGATTCGGCAGTGGCACGAAGATGTTGCCGGTCGGCGGATTGGGTGCCTTACCAAGGGTGGCGAGGACCAGCGACATGTCAACCGTGTCGCCATGCATCGTGCACGAGCCTGCCGGATCGCTCGGATTGGGGCATTGGACGGCAACCGCGGGAGTGGCCTCGAAGGCCTCAGGAACCATGCCGAAATTGCTGACCAGAAAAGTGCCAAGGGCGGAGCCACATACTTCACCCGGTACGGTGGCCGCTGGACAGGGGATGGCATCGGCCGGATTGGTGTCGTTGGTCGATGAGAAAAACGGGATCAAGACGTAGAGCTTATCGGTCCGTTTAACCGGCGCGCCAGTGGGGTCGAATGTTGGTGCATTACCCGGCTGGCAAATCGGGATGTAGAGCTCGCTGGGATCGACTTGGGCCAGAATGCCGTTGAAGTTCAAGTCTTCGGTCGGTTCATCGACACAATCGAAGTTCTCGGTGTAGGTGAACTCGACAATTTTGCCGTTACCGAAGCCGAGCGTCTGATTCGGTCCCGGTGTGGGCAGGCTTTGGGCCATCCCCTGGTTGGCCGCAAGCATCAGCATGAGAGCGGCGCCCAGCGCCGCCTTGAGTCCATAGATTCGCATGATCTCCTCCCTGGTTTGCGCCTGAAATCAGGCCGATTGACTAGCTATAGAATCGGAACCGGCCCTCGCGGTCCGAGACCATCTATTTCGTGCCAGGTCGATACACGAGCAAACCAGGTGCCATACGCGGGCAGGCGTCATCGCCTGATTTGGAAGGTGTTATTATCGGCAGAGCCCTACGGAGCGTTTAGTCTGAAATCTTGATCGGGTCTGAAACAGGCTGAACATCAGCGTTTATCGAAGCGCGAATTTGTTTCACGCTTCTCAACTTTCGCTAAGGTAGATAACCGAGGAATGAATGGCGACCGCGGCCGCTCGCGGCGGCGCCTCCCGCCTTTGGCGCTCGCGACGGCTCCGTGGTACATACCCTCCATCGCATCCCACGGAGGACCACCCATGGCGTCCGATCTTGAAGCGCGGGTTCTGGAACTGGAAAGCAAGGTTCGCGAGTTATACGACCGCGAGGCGGTCCGCGACTTGCGCTATCGCTATCACGAGTACGTCAACGAGGCACGGTTCAAGGAGATCCCCGACCTCTTCACCAAAGATGGCGTGCTCGACTTCGCCCATCTGGGCCATGCCACCGGGCGCGAACAGATTCTGCGCTTTTTCGGCGGCCTGGTGCAGCCGCCGGCCGGGACCCCCGACGACGCGCCGCGCATCACCTGGGTCAAACAGTTCATCCACAACCACACGATCCATTTGAGCGGCGATCGCGGCCACGGCTTTTCCTACCTCGAGGCCAAACCGATCTACAACGGCGAGGCGTTCCTGGTGGCGGCCCGCTACGACGACGAATATTTACGCGTCAATGGCGAATGGAAATTCTCCAAGATGACGCTGGTGCCCTACTTCATGGTGCCGCTCAAAGAGGGTTGGGCCCAGCCCGATCGCCTCAAGATGGGCACGCATTAGCGCGAGCGATCATCGGGCCCGCCAAATGAAAACGGCCGGAGCGGATTTTATCCGGCTCCGGCCGTCGATATGAATCGCGGTCGCGCAGCCATTATCGCCGCGCCGTAGCTCTACATATTGTCGACGATCGCCTTGCCGAACTCCGAGCATTTCAGCAGCTTCGCGCCGGTCATCAGCCGCTCAAAATCGTAGGTGACGGTCTTGTTGCCGATCGTCTTGTCGATGCCGCGGATGATCCCGTCGGCCACCTCCTGCCATCCCATATGCTCGAACATCAGCACGCCCGACAGGATCACCGATCCCGGATTGACCTTGTCCTGATCGGCGTATTTCGGCGCGGTGCCGTGCGTCGCCTCGAAGATCGCGTGGCCCGTCAGGTAGTTGATATTGGCGCCGGGCGCGATCCCGATACCGCCGACCTGCGCGGCGAGCGCGTCGGACAGGTAGTCGCCGTTCAAGTTCATCGTCGCGACGACGTCGAATTCGTCGGGCCGCGTCAGCACCTGCTGCAGCGTGATATCCGCGATCGCGTCCTTGACCAGCACCTGTCCCGCCGGCGGCTTGCCGTCGCAATCGTCCCAGCCCACCGCCTTGCCCTTGTACTCGCGCTTGACCAGCTCGTAGCCCCAGTCGCGGAAAGCGCCTTCGGTGTACTTCATGATGTTGCCTTTATGCACCATCGTGACGCTCTTGCGCTGGTGCGCGATCGCGTAATCCAGCGCCGCGCGGATCAGCCGTTCCGATCCCTCGCGCGAAATGGGCTTGATGCCGATACCCGAAGTGTTGGGGAAGCGGATATTCTTGACGCCCATCTCCTCGCGCAAAAACTTGATAACCTTCTTCGCTTCGGGCGATTCGGCCGCCCATTCGATACCGGCGTAAATGTCTTCCGTGTTCTCGCGGAAAATCACCACGTCGAGCTTGTCGGGATTCTTGACCGGACTCGGCACGCCCTTGAAGTAGCGCACCGGGCGCAGGCAGACGTAGAGGTCGAGCAACTGGCGCAGCGCCACGTTGAGCGACCGGATACCGCCGCCAATCGGCGTGGTCAGCGGCCCCTTGATGCCGACGAGGTACTCTTTGAAGGCCTCGACCGTCTCGTCGGGCAGCCAGCTCTTATACAAGTTGAAGGGTTTTTCGCCCGCGAAGACCTCCATCCAGGCGATCTTGCGCTTGCCCCCGTAAGTCTTTTCGACCGCGTGATCGAAGACGTATTGCGACGCCTTCCAGATGTCGCGGCCGGTGCCGTCGCCTTCGATATACGGGATGATCGGCCGGTCGGGGACCTGCAGCTTGCCGCTCTCGAGCCGGATTTTTTCGCCGCCGCTGGGAATCTTGATATGCTCGAACGCCATTTGCCTCACGCTCTCTTTGTAATGAGGAATCCGCGCTCCGCGTAGGCAATATCGCCCGCCGGGACGCTCTCAACCGCCGCCATCATACAACAAACCCCCGCTATTGCCAGCCGCGCCGCGCTCGTCCGCGCGCCCCACCCAATAATCTCGCCGTCGGCCGGCTCGCTTCAACGGCCGCCAATATCACGCCGGTCGCGATGCGGGGTTGATAACACTAGAATCACGCACGAGCGGGACCTCGGCGCAAGTTAGGCTGTCATTCTGAGCGCAGCGAAGAATCCCGGATCCGGGACCCGTTCGCTTCGCTCAGGGCGACAGCAGAGCCTGGTGCAGAGGTTTCCTAGCGGCGGGAGGAACTGCGATGGCTTCCGGTCTCACGAAAAATATATCATCTGCGATTATGGGCATTGGCGTTGCGGCCAGCACACGCCCCGGTCATCTGGTCTGTCCGGCCGGGCGCGGCGGCGTCGGCGAGTTGCATCTGTATCGCGCGAGCTACGGCCCGCACGGTCTGGGCGCGCGCGTCGGTTACACCACGATCGCTTCGCCGTTCGGAATTATCCTGGTCGCGGCGACGCCACACGGCCTATGCTGGCTCGGCCTCAGCGATTCGGAACCGCATCTCGCCGATGAATTGCGCCTCGATCTGCGCGCCGCCGAGATCGCCCGCGACGATCGCGCGGTCGCGCCGCTAGCCCGCACGATTGTCGATTGTATCGTTGACGGCGCGCCGCCGCTCGACTTGCCACTCGATATCCGCGCCACCAGCTTTCAGTTCGCCGTATGGCGTGAGCTGTGCGCGATTCCGTGGGGCGCGACGCGCTCGTACGGCGAGATCGCGCGGCGCCTCGGCCGCCCCGACGCTTCGCGCGCCGTCGGCCATGCCAACGGCTCGAATCCGCTCGCCATCGTCATCCCGTGCCATCGCGCGATCGGCGCCGACGGCGCGCTCACCGGCTACCGATGGGGCGTCGAGTACAAGCGCCGCTTGCTCGATCACGAGCGCGCGCTGGCTCAACTTTCACTGCAATTTGGCTGATCGCGCAGGCGCACGCCGCTCCGGCTCCGGACGCACCGCGACGGCGGGGCGGAGCGCACGCCCGTTTGGCGCAGCGCCGCGCCTTCGCCTAGAATCACCCCGCGAGATCATCCGCCGGGATCGTCCGCCGGGAGAGGCCCATGAAGATTATCGTCGATTACGACCTGTGCGAGAGCAACGCGCGCTGTATGGATGTCGCACCCGAAATCTTCGAGGTGCGCGACGACGACAAGCTCTACGTGCTCGACGAAAATCCGCCCGAGTCGGCCCGCGAACGCGTGCTCCGCGCGATCAAGGTCTGTCCCAAGCACGCCATCACGCTCGCCGAATAGGGTTGTCCGCCACATGCCGCCGATCGCGCGGCGTGAAATTCACGTCCCCTGAATCGGTGACGCCCAGCGGCTGAAGATGGTCGCGCCGATTCGCTTGAGAGCGGGAATATGCGCGTCGATCCCCGCCATGATCGCGGCGCCGTCGATCCCGGCTTTCTTGAGCCCCGCGCCGAATTCCTCGACCAGCGCGGTCATGATCTCGCCCGTCATCTCGGCATGAAACAGCGTCGCGTAAGTCTTGTCGCCGTAGCGATAGGCCTGCACCGGCGTCAACTCCGACGACGCCAGCGCGACCGCGCCGCGCGGCAGATCGAAGACGTCGCTATGCCAATGCGCACCGACAAATTCGCTCGGCAGATCGCGCATCAGGCGGTCGCCGGCCGCCGCCTCGCTGAGCCGCACGCGATACCATCCGATCTCGCGCTCGGCACCGCGCCGCACTTCGGCACCCAGCACCGACGCGATCAACTGACTGCCGAGGCACACCCCGAGGATCGGCTTGTCGGCCTTGAGCGCGGCCTCGATTAGCGCCATCTCGTCGCGCAGATACGGGTAGCGATCGAGCTGATAGACGGTCTCCGCGCCGCCCATCACGATCAGGCCGCCCAGGCCCTTGACCTCGCGCGGAATCGGATGGCCGTCGAAGACCCGCACGTATTGCCAGGCGAGCGCCGCCTCTTCGAGCGCCTCGGCAATCGCGCCCAGGTTTTCTGCCGGGTGATGTTGCAGGACCAGGATTTTCGCCATCTTATGCGTCGGACGCCGGCCGCCTTCGCCGCGCGTCCATCTCCTTCCCGTTCCAGCTATGGGTCGGCGTCGCCCGTCGGTCAAGCACCGGCCCGTCGCAATTACGTCGCGCGCACATAATCGGCGCTTGCGCGACGCTCTTGCTGATAACCCGCCCGACGCGCCATGTATAGAATGTGGCTTTGGCCGCGCGGCGTCGCGCGTATCTTGGCGTCGCGCAAGGATTGCCTTGGATGGGGCGAAAGCGCTAATTCAACCACGCGGCCCCTGCGGCCGCAGATTTATAGTGAGGCCTGTCTAGCGGTGGAGAATCACGAACAATCGCCGTTCAAAGCGATCAAAATCGTCGAATGCGGCGCGGGAATCTCGGCGGCCTACGGCGCCAAGATGCTCGCCGACCTCGGAGCCGAAGTGATCAAGGTCGAGCCGCCCGGCGGCGACCTGAGCCGCCGCCGCGGCCCCTTTCCCGGCCATAAAGCCGACCCCGAGAAGAGCGGCATCTTCATCTACCTCAACGCCAACAAGCGCGGCGTGGTCGCCGACCTGACCAAACCCGAAGGCCGCGAACTGCTCGGCAAGCTGCTCGCCGACGCCGACGTCCTGATCCATAACGTCGCCCCGCGCGATCGCGCCGCCCACGGCCTCGACAGCACCGCGCTCTGCGCCGCCTATCCCAAATTGATTGTCACCGCGATCTCGATCTTCGGCGACACCGGCCCCTACGCCAACTGGCGCGGCTACGAATTGACCGCGAGCAACGCCGGCGGATGGGCCTTTTTGAGCCCCGGCGCGTCACCGTCGCCCGAACTGCCGCCGCTCAAATGCTTCGGCTCGCAGTCCGATTTCCAGGGCGGCGTGCATGCCGCGATGCTCACCCTCGCCGCCTATCTCCATCGCCTCAAGTCGGGCAAGGGCCAGGCCATCGACGTCTCCGAGCAGGAATGTATCGCCGCGATGCTCGAGATGAACTTCATGCACTGGACTTACGCCAAGCGCGAGACCTCGCGGCTGGGCACGCGCCTGATCGGCCCGTGGTTCATCGCCGATTGCGCCGACGGGCAGATCTTTGTCGTCACCGTCGAGGAGCATCAGTGGAAGGCGCTGGTCGATCTGATGGGCAATCCCGAATGGGCCGCGGAGGATCTCTTCAAGGATCGCCTGTTGCGCGGCCAGAACCAGGACGCACTCAAGGCGCTGATGGGCGAATGGTTCAGCACGCAGAAAGTCCAGGAGCTTTATCGCAACGCGCAAGGGCGCCGCATCCCGATGGCACCGGTCAACACGATGCGCGACCTCTACGACAGCGAGCATCTCGCCGAACGCCAGTTCTTCGCCGCGCTCGAGCAGCCCGGCGTCGGCACGCTGCGATTGCCCGGCCGGCCCACCCAGTATGGACGCACGCCGTGGTCGCTCCGGCGGCCCGCGCCGCGCCTGGGCGAGCATGGCGCCGAGGTCTTCTGCACCGAGCTCGGCGTCGCCCCTGATCGTTTCAACGACCTGCGCAAAGCCGGTCTGGCTTAGGTTCTGGAGGATATTTCAATGGCCGATCTGCCGCTCGCGGGAATCCGCGTGCTTGATTTCACCTGGGCCTGGGCCGGTCCCTTCTGCACGATGCAGCTCGCGCATCTCGGCGCCGAAGTAATCCGGGTCGAATCCGCCGGACGCCCCTGCGTCACCCGCGCGATTCCCCCGTTTGCCGACGATATCGCCGGACCCAATCGCGCCGGCTACTTCAATCAATACAATCAGGGCAAAAAATCGATCATGCTCGACCTGAGCAAGCCCGAGGCGATCGATATCGCCTGCCAACTGGTCAAGCATGCCGACGTCGTGGTCAACAACTTCGCCGCCGGCGTGATGGATAAGCTCGGCCTCGGCTACAACAAGCTGCGCGGCATCAAAGCCGACATCATCATGAGCGAGATGTCGGGCTACGGGCAGACCGGACCGTTCAAGGCCTTCGTCGGCTACGGACCGCCGGCCTCGGCCGCCGCCGGGATGTTCTTCGGCACCGGCTATCGCGGCGGCGGCGCCGGTGAAATCGGCGTCTCCTATCCCGACCCCAACGCCGGCATTTTCGGCGCCTTTGCGATCGTCGCCGCACTCACCCATCGCGCGCTCACCGGCGAGGGCCAGTATATCGACCAGTCGCAGCTCGAGACCGCCGTCGTGCTGATGCCCGAGGGACTGCTCGAATACGAAATGAATCAGCGCGAGCCCGAGCGCAACGGCAATCGTGACGCCGTGATGGCGCCGCACGAATGCTACAAGGCGGCCGGCGATGACGAAAAATGGGTCTCGATCGCGGTCGGCAGCGAACCCGAATGGCGTGCGCTATGCCAGGTCATCGGCCAGCCTGCCCTCGCCGGCGATCCGCGCTTCAAGACCGCCGCGCTGCGCAAACAGAACGAAGACGCGCTCGACGAAATCATCACAGCGTGGACCAGCACGCGCGACCGGTGGGAGACCACCCGCGCGCTCCAGGCGGCCGGCGTCGCCGCGTTCCCCGCGATGAGTAATCGCGACCTCGCCGAGGACGCGCATCTCAACGAACGCGGCTACCTCGTCAGGCTTGAACATCCGGAAGTCGGCCAGCGCGCCCACGCCGGCATCCCCTGGACCATGTCGGGCACGCCCTGCGCCGTGCGCTCGCCCGCGCCCTTGCGCGGCGCCGATACGGAAGAGGTGCTTAAGCGGTTGCTCGGCATCACCGCCGACCAGGTCGAACAGTTGCGCAAGACCGGCGTGCTTGCCTAGCGCGCGGGCCGCCCGCATGAGAGTGTGAGATGGCAGCATCAGTCTCCGCGACCAGCAAATCGGCCGCCCTGCGCGCCCGCCTGAAACATCCGGTCATCGATTCCGACGGCCATACGATCGAATTCGCGCCGGCCATCGCGGATTACCTGAAGCAGGTCGGCGGCACCGCGCTGGTCGATCGTTTCCGCAGCGGCAATGGGCGCGGCGCGGGCGGCGGATGGCATCGCCTGAGCCCCGCCGAACGGCTCGAACGGCGCTCGACACGCCCGCCCTGGTGGGCCTTTCCGACCAAAAATACGCTCGATCGCGCGACCGCGACGCTGCCCAAGCTGCTCTACCAGCGCCTCGAACAGTTCGGTCTCGATTTCACCGTGCTCTACCCGACGCTCGCGATGTTCGCCGCCCATCTCGAGGATGACGAACTGCGCCGCGGGGCGAGCCGTGCCTACAATATGTTTCACGCCGACCTGTTCCGCGAGTTCGCCGATCGCATCGCGCCGGTCGCCGTCATCCCGATGCATACGCCGGCCGAGGCGATCGAGGAGCTCGAGTTCGCGGTCAAGACGCTCGGCTTCAAGGCCGTAATGATGGCCGGCAACGTCCGCCGTCCGATCGCGACCGTGCTCAAGCGCGCCCCCGAAGTCGCGCGCTGGGCGTTCTGGGTCGACCATCTGGCGATCGACAGCCTCTACGATTACGACCCGGTATGGGCCAAATGCGTGGAGTTGCGCGTGGCTCCCACCTTCCATTCGAGCAGCATGGGATGGGGCAGCCGCAACTCGGTCAACAATTACGTCTACAACCATATCGGCAACTTCGCCGCCGCCGGCGAGGCCGTATGCAAATCGCTCTTCATGGGCGGCGTGCCGCAACGCTTTCCGCAATTGCGCTTCGCCTTTTTAGAGGGCGGCGCGGGCTGGGCCTGCACGCTCTACGCCGATCTCATCGCGCACTGGCACAAGCGCAATCGCCGCGCGGTCGAGAACTACAATCCGGCCAATCTCGATCGCACACTGTTCTATGATCTCTGCCGCCGCTACGGCACGGCCATCATCCAGGACAAGATTCCGCGCCTGGCCGAGGCCGGCGAGCGTTTCAGCGGCGCGCATGAAGATCCCGCCACGCGCGATGAGTTCGCACCGTGCAAAATCGAACGCCCCGAGGATATCCGCGAGGTCTTCGTCAAGCAGTTCTACTTCGGATGCGAGGCCGACGACCCGATCAATGCGTGGGCCTTCAACACCAAAGTCAATCCGTACGGCGCGCGGCTCAACGTGCTGTTCAGCTCCGACATCGGCCATTGGGACGTTCCCGATATGACCGAGGTTACCGAAGAGGCCTACGAACTGGTCGAGCATGGGCTCATCGACGACCAGGAGTTCCGCGAGTTCGTCTTCGCCAATCCGATCCGGATGTGGACCGGCCTCAATGCCGACTTTTTCAAGGGAACCGCGATCGATTCCGAGGTGCGGAACTTTCACGCCGGGCGTTAGGCGCGCGCCATCTCCCCGTCGCTTGCGCGAAGCGCCTTTAGGGAACCTCTGCACAAGGCTCTGCTGTCACCCTGAGCGAAGCGCATGGGTCCC
>JADMIL010000007.1 GCA_015478645.1 Candidatus Binataceae bacterium | reverse complement strand
TATCGGTGACCTTGGCGCCGCGCGCGCGCATCGCGGTGAACGCCTCATGGCCGGGCGTATCGACGAAGCTGATCTTGCGATTATTGATCTCGACCATGTACGCGCCGATATGCTGCGTGATACCGCCGAATTCGCGCTCGGTCACGTTGGTATGGCGAATCGCGTCGAGCAGCGAAGTTTTGCCGTGGTCGACGTGGCCCATGATCGTGACCACCGGCGGGCGCGTAACCGCCACGCCCGGGACCACATCCTCGCGGTCTTCGATTGCGGACTCGGCGTCGAAGCCGACGTTCTCGACGCTGTAGCCGAACTCGCTGGCGACCAGCGTCGCGGTGTCGACGTCGAGCGTCTGGTTGAGCGTCGACATCACGCCCATATCCATCAGCTTGCGGATAATCTCGCCGGCCTTCACACCCATGTTGTGGGCGAAGTCGGCGACGGTCACGCCTTCGGTAATCCGCACCACGCGCTTGGAGGCTTTGGGCGTCGTGATCTCGGTCTTGCGCTGCTCCTTGCCGGGCAGTGCGCGCCGCTTCTTGGGCACGCGCAGGCCGCGCATCTCGCGCTCGGCGGCAACGTCGGTCGGACCCTTCTTGACCACGCGCTTTTTCTTGATGGTGCGCGCGGCGCCGGGCTTGGCCGATTCGGGCGGCGGCGGTCCGCCGCCAAAGCCGGGCGGCTGCGGCTGCGACGCCGCGCCGCCAGCGCCAAAGCGTCCGCCCACCGCGGGCCGCGGCGGCCCACCGGGCCGTGACGGAGTCATGGTCGTGGCCGGACGCGGCGCCGGCGTTGCCGGTTTGCGCAGATCGATCTTGCCCAGCACCTTCGGTCCGCGCTGCCCGTCATCGAGGCTCGGCGCGGAGGCATGAGCGGAACTGGTCAGATTGATCGTGCGGCCCGGATCCGAATTTTCATTGGTCCCCGAATCGAACCGGCGCGCCTGCGAGGCGCTCGACCCTGGCGCGAGATTGCGCACCGGCGCACTTTCGCGCAGTGCGCGGCCCACCGGCATTCCGCCGGGGCGAAACGCTCCCGGAGCGGGCGGCGGCGGCGTGGGGCGCTGGCCGTGACGGGCGGGCGGCGGCTTGGCCACCGGCGCGCGCGCGGCGGCCGCCGGGATCGCGGCGGGCGGCGCGGTTGCCGCTTCCTCGCCCGGCAATGCGGGTGCGGCCTCGCCGGCTGGCATCGCGACTGCGGCGCCCTCGTCCGTGGCGATCGCCGCCGGCTCCGGCGCCGCGACCGCGGCGCCAGCATGGCCGTTCGCTTCATGCGCGTCGATTGGTGCCGGCGCCTCGAGCACCGGTTCGGGCAGCTCGATCTCGGGCGGCGGCGGCTCTTCAAAAATCGGCGCGTCGAACGCGTCGTCGCGCGCCAGACTATCGACTTCAAAATGGAATGGCTCGGCGGGCGCGGCGGGCGCCTGACCCGGATCGGGCTCGGCATGGCGCCGCCGCATCACGGTGGCGTTGAGCCGCTTCTCGACCACCTTGCCCGCGCTGGTTTCGACTACCGTCTCGCGCCGCAGCAAGGTCTCGCGATGGGTCTGCTCGTCGAGATCGGCGCGTACGCGGTCGGTCTCTTCCTGCGACAGCAGGCTCGATTCGGAATGAGCGTGCGGCAGGCGCAGCCGGGCGCAACTGGCCAGCACGTCTTCCAGGGGCACAGCCCATTCATGGGCAAGGGTCTTTATCCGCTTTCGCGCCATCTTACCTATTTTATTCCAACGCGGCTGCGCTAGCCAGCCGAATTCGGATCAATTCCGTTAACTGACGGCGTTCGTCAAGGCCAATCCGGCGCCTTAAGGAACGAAACTCTTTCACTCGACTCCGCTCGAACCGCACCAGGCACACGTCGCGCCGATGCAGATAGCCGCCGCGCCCCGCGCTGCGCACGCCCTCGTCGAGCCGCAAAACCCCGTCCGCCGCGGCGATTCGGATCATCGCCGCTTGCAGGTCGCGGCCCATGCAGCCCAGGCAGGTGCGTAGCGGACTAGGATTTGGCATCCGCATCGCCACTGTCGCCGGCGATCGCCATATCCGGCGCCGCGGCTTCGGCCGCATCGACCACCACCTCGGCCGCCGCATCGACCGCTTCGGCCGGAGCGTCGCCCTCGGGCGCCGCCGCGCCAGCTTCCGCCAGCCCCGCGGCTTCGGCGATTTCGAGCGCCTCGGCGGCGGCGGCCTTTTCCTCTTCGATCCGGCGCTTGTTCTCGACCCAGTCGCGCGCCGCCAGAATTACCTGGCGCGCGCGCTCGGGCGTAATTCCCTCGACCTCGAAATTTTCCTCGTTCGCCTCGGACAACTGCTCGGCCGATCGATAGCCCCACTGGTAGAGCAATTCGGCGTTGATATCGCCGATGCCCGGGATCGCGTTGAGCGAAGCGCGCGCCGCGCGGGCCTCCTCTTCGGCCTCGGAGTCGCCGCGCACGTCGAGCTTCCATCCCGACAGCCGGTAGGCCAGGCGGACGTTCTGGCCGCGCTTGCCAATCGCCAGCGAGAGCTGATCGTCGGGCACGATCACCTCCATCGCGTGCTCGTCCTCGTCGATAATCACCTTCGAGACCTTGGCCGGTGCGAGCGCGCGGCAGACCAGTTCGGCCTGATCGTCGGTCCACGGCACGATATCGATCTTTTCGCCGCGCAGCTCCTGCACCACCGATTGCACGCGCGTGCCCTTCATGCCGACGCAGGCGCCGACCGGATCGACGTCGCTGTCCTTGGAATAGACCGCGACCTTGGCGCGGCCGCCCGGCTCGCGCGCGCTCTGGCGGATTTCGACGATACCCTCGTAGATCTCCGGCACCTCCTGCTCGAAGAGCTTCATCAGGAAGGTGGTCGAGGTGCGCGAGAGCACGATCGAGAGCCCCTTTTCCGACAGGTCGACGTCGAGAATCAGCGCGCGGATGCGATCGCCCTGGCGATAGCGCTCGTGGGGAATCTGCTCCTTCTCGGGCAAAATCGCCTCGGTGCGGCCGAGATTGACGATCATGTTCTTGCGCTCGAAGCGCTGCACGATGCCCGAGACGATCTCGTCGCGGCGATCTTTATACTCGTTGTAGATCTGTTTGCGCTCGGCGTCGCGGATATGCTGAATCAGGTTCTGCTTGGCCGCCTGCGCCGCGATCCGCCCCATCGTCGCGGTGTCGAGCTTAATCAATATCTCGTCGCCGGCCTGGGCCTCGGGATCGTACTTGGTCCGCGCCTCCTCGAGCATCACCTCGGAGGCCAGATTGGCGGCGGTCTCGACCACGGTCTTGATTTCGAACAGCTCGATCTCGCCGATATCCGGATTGAAGCGCGACTCTATATTGCGGTCCGGGCCAAAGGTCCGGCGCGCCGCCGAATGCATCATCTCCTCGACCGCGTTGACCACGATCGACTTGTCGATGCCTTTTTCCTTCGAGACCGACTCGATTACCCGGTTCAGATCGACCGACATAGCGCCTCCTGTGGGCGTGGACTGGGCCGCGCCGCCGACCCGTGGATCGCGGCGCCGGCGCCGATCCGCGGCGCTTCCGCAGCGTTGCCGCAAAATGGTTTAGTCAAACTTATGCTCGTAGTTCGCTCCCTGGATTTCGTCAAAGCCGAAGCGCTCGCGCACATGGCCCTGATCGTCGTCGAGCTCGACCCCCGCCTGGTCGACCGCCACCAGCACGCCCTGGAAGAGCTTGCGCCCGGCGCGCGGCCGATGGGTCTTTATACGCACGCGCTGGCCGCAAAAATCCTCGAAATGCTTGAGCTTGGTCAGCGGACGATTCACGCCCGGCGACGCCACCTCGAGCAGATAGTGCCCGTCGATCGGATCGTAGACATCGAGCAGGTCGCCGATCATCGGGCTCAGCACCTCGAGATCGCTGAGCGCGATACCGCCGCCCGGCCGATCAACCAGCAGACGCAGCAGCGAGCTGCGCGTACCCTTGCGAAAGTCGATCCCCACGAGCTCAAAGCCCTGTCTTTCGATATGCGGTTCGAGCAATTCGACGACCTTCATCGCCATCGGATGCAGTTGTAGCACCATCACCGGCCGTTTCCCCGACGGTTCGCCAGCATAGGCCGAGTCGAAGCAACCGAAATGTTCCCGGGAGCAAGCGGCGAACGAACAAAAAAGTGGGCATCAGCCCACCGCGACAATCTATCATCGGAGACGGGGCGCCTTCAAGGCGCCGAGCGCCCCTCGGTTTGCCCGCGCCGTCGCCCAGCCGCCCGGCGCAGCCGCGCGCCGGTTCAGCGAAAAGCGGGGATAATCGTCGCGGCGCAGCCCGCGATAAAGGCGCGGCCGGGCAGATTGGGCTGCAGGATCACGTGGCCGTCCCAACCGAGCGCCGCGAGCAGCCGCTCAAGCTGCGCGCGTACTTGCGCCGCCGTGCCCATCAGGCAAAAGCGCCGCGCCGTCTCATCGTCGATGCCGGCGACCATCCGCGCCGCCAGTTCCATATCCGCCGCGTGATGGAAATCGGGCCGCACGATGCGCAGGAGTTCGCCGATCGGCGCACACGGCCAGGTGAGATTCAGAACCTCCCACAACCGCGGATTGACTTCGTAGTAGCCGGCCGCCATCACCCGGCCGCGCGCGCTGGCAAGCGCCGCGTCGTCGGTGATCACGGTATGGAAATGCAGCGCCGTGAAGAGCGTATCCGGGTCGCGCCCCGCGATCCGTGCGCTGGCGCGGAACTCCTCGAGCGACCAGCGGATCAGCGCCGGATCGGTGCCCACCCGGATCACCACGCCGTCGGCATACTGCCCGGCCATCCGCAGCAGCCGCGGACCGCCGCATGCGATTATCACCGGCACCGCGCGCGGCTGATCGAGCCGCGAAGGCGCGCTCCAGCCGAGCTCGATCGCCTCGCCCGCGAGCAGCCCGCGAATCATCCGCACCGCGCTCTCCATTTGCGCCAGCCGCGCGGGGCGCAGACCGACCTGCCATACGGAGGTGTCGCCCGGCGCGATCCCCAGCGATACGCGGCCGGGCGCGTAGCTGTCGACGTCGGCGATACTGGCGGCGGTCACGCTCGGATGGCGCGTGACGGGATTGACCACCAGCGTGCCGGCCCGCGCCCGTTCGGTATGCTTGAGCGCCGTCAGCAGATTGAGAAAAACGTCCCCGGCGTGAAGCTGGCTGTCAGGGAACCACAGGTAGTCGAAGCCTGCCGCTTCGGCCGCGACGCACGATCGCGCCAACCGCTCGGGGTCGAGAAAGCTGAACCGATTGGTACCGAACGTGATCGCCATCGCGATTCGTCCGCGCCGCGGCGCATGCTTCGGGCCACGCCGTCGCGCCGCGATGCCTGCGGCCTACTCGTCGTCCTCGCGCAGCTTCGCCAGCACCGATAGATCCTCGAGCGTCGTCGTATCGCCCAGCGTCTCGTCGCCCGCCGCGATCTGGCGCAGCAGACGGCGCATGATCTTGCCGCTGCGGGTCTTGGGCAGCGATTCGCTGAAGCGCAGATCGTCGGGCCGCGCCAGCGCCCCAATCTCCTTGACCACATGCTTGCGCAATTCTTCGCGCAGCGCCGAGTCGCTCTTGCGTCCGCCCTCGAGCGTCACGAAGGCGACCACCGCCTGCCCCTTCATCTCGTCGGGACGGCCGACCACCGCCGCTTCGGCGACCGCCGGATGGGAGACCAGCGCGCTTTCGATCTCCATCGTGCCGAGCCGATGGCCCGAGACGTTAATCACGTCGTCGACCCGCCCCATGATCCAGAAGTAGCCGTCCTCGTCGCAGCGCGCGCCGTCGCCAGTGAAGTACATGCCGTCGATCTGGCTGAAATATTGCTGCCGGTAGCGCTCGGGGTCGCGGAAGATTGTCCGCAGCATACCCGGCCACGGCCGCTTGATGACCAGCAATCCGCCCTGCCCAGCCGCCACCGGATTACCCTCGCGCGTGACCACCTCGGCGGCAATCCCGGGCAGCGGTCGAGTCGCCGAACCCGGCTTGGCCGCGATCGCGCCGGGCATCGGGGAGATCAGGATGCCGCCGGTTTCGGTCTGCCACCAGGTATCGACGATTGGGCAGCGCTCGCCGCCGATCACCTTGTGGTACCAGATCCAGGCCTCCGGATTAATCGGCTCGCCGACCGTGCCGAGCAGGCGCAGGCTCGACAGGTCGTGCCGGTTGACCCATTGCTCGCCCCACTTGATAAAGGTGCGGATTGCGGTTGGCGCGGTGTAGAGGATATTGACGCGATATTTTTCGATAATCGCCCAAAAGCGATCGTTCTCGGGAAAATTCGGCGCCCCTTCGTACATCACCACCGTCGCGCCCGCCAGCAGCGGTCCATAGACCACGTAGCTATGACCGGTGATCCAGCCCACGTCGGCCGTGCACCAGTAGATGTCCTCCTCTTTGAGGTCGAACACCCACTTCATCGTCATCAGCACGTGCGTCAGGAAGCCGGCCGTCGTATGCACCACGCCCTTGGGCTTGCCGGTCGTGCCGGAGGTGTAAAGCGTGAACAGCGGATGCTCCGAGTCGGCGTGGATCGGCGCGCAATTCGCGCTCTGCTTCGGCACCACCTCATGCCACCAGACGTCGCGCCCGTCGCGCATCGTGACCGCCGATCCAAGCCGCTTGAGCACGAGGCATTTTTCGACCGACGGGCAGCGCGCCAGCGCTTCGTCGACATTGACCTTCAGATCGACCTGCTGCCCACGCCGCCATCCGCCGTCCGCCGTGATGACGACTTTGGCTTCGGCGTCGTTGATCCGATCGACCAGCGCCTCCGCCGAAAAGCCGCCAAAGATCACCGAATGGATCGCGCCGATGCGCGTGCAGGCGAGCATCGCGATTGCCGCCTCCGGCACCAGCGGCATATAGATCGCCACGCGGTCGCCGTCCTGCACACCCAGGCTCATGAGCGCGTTGGCGCAGCGCCCGACCTCATCGGCCAGCATCTGATAGGTCAGCACGCGGGTGTCGCCCGGCTCGCCCTCCCAGATCAGCGCCGCCTTGTTGCGCCGCGGCCCCTTCAGATGACGATCGAGGCAATTGTATGAAGCGTTGAGCTCGCCGCCGAGGAACCACTTGGCGAACGGAAACTTCCATTCGAGCACCGTGCCAAAGGGCTTGAACCATTCAAGCTCGCGTGCGCATGCGGCCCAGAAGCCCTCGGGATCGTCGGCCGCGCGCTTGTACAACGCCTCGTACTCGGCCGGGCTTTTGACCGCGGCCTGCTGACGGAAAGCGGCGGGTGGCTCGAACTTGCGGGTCTCGCGCAGGATTGACGTGATATCGGTCGACGTGTCGTTGGCAGCCATTTGAGCTTATACCCTCCCGCGGGCCTCGCGCGTTTTTAGACTGAGGTAAAGGGTCGCGGCGTCGCCGACGTCGCGCCGATCCGATCGAATCGCGCGCAGCCGTTCGAGCAGTTCACCCTCGACGTTGGGCGCGAACTCGGCGGCGATCTCGGCCGTCCGCGCCGCCCAGCGCAGCGCGACGCGCCCCTCGGGTCCGCCGAAATCGTCAAAGAACCATGCGCAACTGGTCATCGTCGCATGCGCCGCGCGTTGCATTTCACACAGCCGCAGGAACTGCTCGCGGCGATTCTCGTCGGCCACCCGATGCCGCGCGAAGAATTCCTCCTGCGCGGCCGGATTCTGATCGACGAACGCGCGCATCGAATCCTTCAGCGCGCCCAATGCGTCGCCGACGATCGGTCCGGCAAAGCGATCGTACACGGCGTCGGCATGGCCCTTGATAAATTCCATCGCGTCGCGAAACGGTCCGCGCCATTCCTGATGCGCGTCGCCGTTCAAGCGGCAGCCGCAATTCGATCGCCAGCGCTCGACACCGTGCGCACAGCTCCAGGCCGACGCGTGATCGATCGTAAAGTCACCGCGCGCCGGATGGGCCGCCAGATAGGCCGCGCAATTGGTCACGGCGAGACCCTCGCGCCCCTCCAGAATCTGAAAGGCGCGCGCCAATTCCGCCGCACCGGTCTTGCGATGATGCCCGAAGGTCTCGCCGTCGGTCGCGACCATCACGGCCGCCCCCGGTGGCAGTTCAAAGGCCGCCGCCGCCAGCCGCTCGGCCAGCGTGGCGCCGTCGGCGAGCGTATCACCAAAAGAGACCTGCCCCGAAATTTCGCGATCGAAACGAAACACCGCCACGCTCAACTCGCCGCGCCGCCACAGAAACGGTCCGGTCTCGCGCGGATGCGCTCCGGGCTGGCTGAAATGGCCCTGCTCGGGCGCGAGGATGGTGTATCTTATGCCCGCTTCGGCGAGCGAGGCGAGCGTATCGTCATCCACCGCGCATTCGGGCAACCACATTCCGGCCGGCCGCCGCCCAAAGCGGAAGACGAAGTCCTCGATCCCCCAGGCGATCTGGATTTCCCGATCGCGCGCGCTCTGCAGCGGCAGGATCGAATGGTTGTAAGTCTGCGCTATCGCGTTGCCGTGGCCGCCGTGGCGTCCCGCGCTCAACTCGTCGCCGCGCCGGATCAGGCGATAGGCCGCCTTGCCGTGGCGCTCGAGCCATCCGGCCAGCGTCGGCCCGAAGTTGAAATTGAGCGACTCGTAATTGTTGCGAATATAGACCACCCGCCCGTCCATAATCTGGGCGTGCGCGTTGGCGTTGTAGCATTCGCTCAGAATCCGCTCGTTCCAGTTGGGAAACGGCGCGGCGCCGGCCTCGGGCGCGATCAGTCCGGTCCACGGGCTTTCCCGCGGCGGCTGATAAAAATGTCCGTGAACTATGATGTAACGTGGCTCATCCATCTGGAGTATGTTATCCGGTTCGCGCCGGGATTGTCCGCGAAGTTATTTTTGCCCGCGCCGCGTTGCTGCGCACGCTGCGGTTTTTGCGCCGAATAGTTGTTGTAATCAGCGGGTAATTGCAAGTCTGACGCGGTGCCAGGCCGCACGCCTCGGCGCGCGATCGCCGTGACCTTTGCCGTGGACTCATGCTCCCGCCGCCGAATCTCCCCGCGCGTGGCGCGGCACACCCCGAGTGCCGCACGCCGACGCTTCCCTCTAGGGAACCGCTGCACAAGTCAGGTGGTCATTCTGAGCGCAGCGAAGAATCCCGGATCCGGGACCCATGCGCTGCGCTCAGGGTGACAGCAGTGCCTTGTGCAGAGGTTCCCTAGCCGCGAGCGCTTGAGTCCCGCGCCGACTTCGGCGAACCGACCTGACGTCTCGTGCACGCCGACGCTCAGCCCGCGGCGACCGCGAACGATCCCTTGATCGCCGCTTCACCCTTCTGGTTGACCACTTCGAGTTCGCCTTCGACCAGCTTTTCGCCGTGCTTCTCGCTCTTGCCCGTCACCTTGCCGCGGCAGGTCAGGGTGTCGCCGGGCCATACCTGGCGGGCGAAGCGGACCTTGAAGCGCCGCACCTGGCTGGCGCCGGCGTAATCGGTCAGGCATCGCGACAGGCATCCCGCCGTCCACATGCCCTGGGCGAAGACCGTCGGAATCCCCGCGGCCTCAACGAAGGTCTGATCGTAATGCAGCGGCACGAAGTCGCCCGACGCGCCCGCGTAGCGCACGAAGTCGGGCCGCGACACGTTCTCGATCGTGATCGTCACAATCGGGTCGCCGACCTTCACCGCGTCATATTTAATTTTCGCTGCCATAGTCGCCTCGTCCTCTTCACCTCTGTCGCCAGTTCGCACGCCGCGGCCGGCCGCGCGATGCATATCCAAATCGTCGCGCCGCGCCTAGCTGCTGACCGCCTGGCCGGTCTCGACCAGCGTTCCACGCGCAAAGGCGACGGTCTCGCCCTTTTGATTCTTGTATTCGATCTCGGTGAGCATGAAGGTCATCTTGCCGCCGCGGCCGCCCTCTTTTTCATAGACATCGGCGACCCGCGCGACGCCCGTCAGCACGTCACCGACGAAGATCGGCTTGAGGAACTCAAAGTCCTGCTCGCCATGCAGAATGCGCCGCAGGTCGAAATTCGCCGCCGGCATCGAATGCTCGTCCATCCAGAACGACGCCGCCTGCAGGAAGGTCGGCGGCACTGGCACCCCGCCGCATTCCTTTTGCGCCAACTCGCGATCGAAGTAGACCGGATTGGGATCGCGAATCGCGCGGGCGAACTCGCGCACCTTGCTCCATTCGATCGGCACGGTAAACGGTGTGCCGGTCTGGCCGATTAGTTTTTTATCGATTGCCATCGAAGCTCCTCGCTCTTGCGTTGCTGCGCAATCGCGGATGCCGTGTGCGCCGCGAGCGCACCCGCCGTCCCCATCTGCGCAAAGGCTAAAGATTGATCCCCTGCGCCACCAGTTCGCGATTATACGACGCGTCGCCAAAGGTAAATTCCGACGACTTGGCGCGCTTGAAATAGAGATGCAGGTCATGCTCCCAGGTAAAGCCGATGCCGCCGTGAAGCTGAATCCCGTTGGCCGCGACCCGCCGAAAGGCGTCGGACGCGGCGGCCTTGGCCAGCGCGGCAGCCAGTGGCGCCTCGGCGATTTCGTTGCTCACCGCCCACGCCGCGTAATAGACCGCCGACTTCGCTCCCTCGATATCGATCATCATGTCGGCGCATTTGTGCTGCACCGCCTGAAAACTCCCGATCGGGCGGCCGAACTGCACCCGCACCTTGGCGTACTCGACCGTCATGTCGAGCACCTTCTGCGCCCCGCCCATCATCTCGGCCGCGATCATCACCTTGCCGCGATCGAGCACCGCGCTCAGCACCGGCCATCCGCCGCCGACCGTGCCGACCACGTCGGCCGCCGTCGCCTCGACCCCGCCGAGCGTGACCTCGCTCAGCTTGCGCGTCGCGTCCATCGTCTTGAGCGGACTAATCGCGATTCCCGCGCGGCGCGCCTCGAGCGCGAACAGCGTCACCCCGTCCTCACCCGCCGCGCCGGTGCGCGCCGCCACCAGCAGGTAGTCGGCAACGTGCGCGTCATTGACGAACAGTTTCATCCCGTCGAGGGTAAAGCCGGCGCCGTGCGCGCGGGCGGTCGCGGCGACCCCGTCGGCGCCCCAATTGCCCGAAGGCTCCAGCAGGGCGCAGGTCGCGACGATCTCGCCCGCCGCGATTTTCGGCAGAATGCGGCGCTTCTGATCGTCGCTCCCGGCGCGGATGATCGCCTCGGCGAACATCGCCGTCCAGATAAACGGCGACGGCAGCATCACCCGGCCCATCTCCTCGAGCACCAGCACCAGGTCGACATAGCTCAGGCCCGCGCCGCCATAGGCCTCCGGCACCACCAGGCCGGTCCAGCCGAGTTCGGCGAATTTTTTCCACAAGCCCGCGTCGTAGCCCGCCGGATCGTCCATCAGCCGGCGCACGAGCGCCGACGGGCACTCCTTTTCGAGCAGCCCGCTGGCGCTCTGCCGCAGCATCTCCTGTTCTTCGCTGAAGCCAAAGTCCACGTCGAGTTACCTTCCCTTGCCGATTCCGCGCCTGGCCGATCCGCCGATTATCGCCGGCCCGGCCGCACGCGTCCGGCGGGGCTTTCGGATACCATGCGACCGTCATGCGGGACAAGCCGCCGCACGCTCTCGCCTACAAGCCGAGTTGCAGGATCTCCGCCGCGCGGATATTACCGCCATCGATCACCATCGTTGCGCCGGTCATGAAGCTCGCCGCGTCCGAGGCCAGGAAGATGCACGGGTAGGCGATATCCTCGACCCGCCCGAAGCGCCCCAGCGCCCGCGATCGCAGCATCATCTGCTTGACCTCCTCATTGGGCCAGATCCGCTCGGCGGCGCCCTCGGTGGTCACCGGTCCGGGCGCGATACAGTTGACCCGAATCCCGTGATGGCCCCATTCGCCCGCATGCGATTCGGTCAGCTTGATCACCGCCGCCTTCGAGGCCGCGTACGGCAGCATGGTCGACGATCCGTGCACGCCGGCGGTCGACGACAGGTTGATGATGCACCCGCCGCTCTTTTGCGCGATAAACTGGCGCGCCGCCGCCTTGGAACAGAAAAATACCCCGTCGAGATTGATCGAAGTGACCGCGCGCCAGGCGTTGGGCGACAGCTCCAGGCTCGGCGCCGTGATACTCGCGCCGTGGTTGTTGATCATCACGTCGAGGCGGCCAAAATGCCGGACCGCCGTCGCGATCATCTCGTCGCAGCGCGCGCCGTCGCGCACGTCCACGACGAAAAACTCGCAGGTGCCGCCGCCCTTGCGAATCTCGTCGCGCACCGGCTCCAGATGCTCGGCGCTGCGGCTGGCGATCAGCACCGGCGCGCCGCGCTGGGCAAATTCGCGGGCGATTGCAACGCCGATACCGGTGCCGCCGCCAGTTACTATTGTGACCTTGCCATCAATGCCGAATACGTCTTTCAACTGCGCAAGCCTCCTGTCGAAACCGCCGCCGCGGCGCCCCGCGTATCCGCGCCCGACAGCGCCGGCGCCGCACGCCTGCCCTTGATTTACCGCAGGACCAATCAAAGCGCCAAACGCGCGCCACGCCGGGTCGTGATTGCCGACCGCACAGGCGTGCGGCCGGCCCGCACGGTCGTTTCCGATCAGACGATCAGTTCAACGGTCAGTCAGATGAGGTGAAGAGCGGGAACGGAGTCAGTTCGGACGGGCGGCCGCGCCGGCCGCATGAGCGCCGTCGCGCACCGCGGACATCCGCGGTGCGACTTTGACTCGCGTGCCGGGCGTCGGATGAGCGTCGCATTTGTGATGCACCGTGTGCTTCCATCCGATGATCCGGCGCCGCAGCAGCCCGGCGTTGATCCCGAGCGCGTCGCATACCGTGTCGAACGGCAGCGCGTCACCCGCCGGTCCCTCACGCATGATCCAGCGCTCGGCATCGACGTAGAGCCGCCGGGCGTTCGTCAGATGCGACAGAACGCCCTTCTGATAGACGTTAATCGCGTCGGTGAGCATCGCGAGCATCAGTCGCTGCTCCCCGGTCAGATGATGGCCGCCGGAAATATCGTAGTATTGGCAGGGCAGAATCAGGTCCGAACCGATCGTCGGCAGATTCGGCTCGCTGGATATGGCGCAAAACCTCGAACTCATCGAAGGTGTCCCCTGAGCCGGGGCTTGAACCGCCAGATGTCCGGCGCCGCACTCCCCCCGAAGTGGCGCTCAACTATCCGACGGGTCCAAGCCAAAGACCGGCGACAGATTCAACCGTGATCGCGCAAGAATAGTTCCCGCAGCGGAGATGTCAGTGATAGATGCCGACGATCGTCGATCGCCGCTAGGGAACCTCTGCACAAGGCTCTGCTGTCACCCTGAGCGCAGCGCATGGGTCCCGGATCCGGGATGCTTCGCTGCGCTCAGAATGACAACCTAACTTGTGCAGAGGTTCCCTAGCTCGACGCGCCCATCCGGCTGAGCGCCGCCCGGGCCTTTTGCGCCGCTCCGAGGCCACCGTCGGAGCCCGACGCGGTGGCGGCCAGCCGGTAATGCGCAATCGCTTCGGCGCGGTCGCCAATCGCTTCGTAGGTATTGGCCAGATTGAGTTGCGCCTCGCCGCTGGTCGGACAGGCGCTGACCGCGTCCTGGTAGTAGCCGAGCGCCTTGTCGACCTCGCCGGCCGCCATCCGTTCGCCGCCCTTATGCGTCGCGTCGTTCATTACGGCCGTATCGCAAGTGCCGGGCGCCGATGGCGCGGCGCTGTACGAGGCGTGGGCCTGCTGGGTCTGCAACGCGGTCACCTGCTGCTGCAACTGGCTGAGTTCAGTCTGCTGCTGATCGAGTTGCCGTTTGTTGTCGTCGATCGCGCCCTGCAGGCATCCGTTGAGCATCAAAGCCGCCAACAGGATCGCCACCGGGGTCGCGGCTTTGCGCGTCGCCATGCGAATAAAATAACCTGTGGAGCCAAAGCGGTGTCAACTGACCCCGTCGGTGGCAAACGCGCCGTCGCGCCGCGGTTACCAGGCTGCACCATCGACGGCTATGGCATGAGATGGGATTAAAAAAATGAATCGACCTTGGGCAATCTATCGGCTCGCTACCCAAAGGAGTGTCTGCCGAGCACTAATCGCAGGGGTCGCGATCGTCATCGCGCTGGCCGCCGCCCCGCGTAAACTCTATGCGCTCGCGGCAGCCGGTCCGCTATCCGCCGTCGCCCTGCAGGAATTGCTCGACGGCAACGCGCGCTTCGTCGGCAATCGCCCGCTCCATCCCAACGCGCGTCCCTCCAACGCCAAGCAGCATCCGATCGCCGTGATCCTCTCCTGCGCCGATTCGCGGGTGCCGCCGGAGATGATCTTCGATCAGGGTGTCGGCAATATCTTCATCGTGCGCGTGGCGGGCAATACCTATGACCGGTTGGCCTTCGAGAGTCTCCACTTCGCCGTCGCCAATCTCGGCGCCCGGCTGATCGTCGTGATGGGCCATGACCAATGCGGCGCGGTCGCGGCCGCGGTTAAGACCTATCCCGATCCCAAGGCCGGACCGATGCTCGCCAATATCTATCCGGCGGTGGCCGCAACCCGCGGGCAACCCGGCGATCCGATCGATAACGCGGTCGCCGAAAACGCCCGCCTGGTAGCCCAACGCCTCGCCGCCGAGCCCGCACTGGCGCCGCTGGTCGCGCGCGGCGAATTGCGCATCGTGCCGGCGCGCTACAACCTTGCAACCGGCGCGGTGACCGTGCTGCCGGCGAAGTAATCGCCGCCGGCCGGGCCATGCGCGCGCCGTTAACCGCGAACCTCCGTTAACCGGGATGATGGGAGTTATCCGATGGCCTCACTGAGCAAACCGCCAGTCGCCGTAGTGACCGGGGTCGGGCCGGGACTCGGCGCCGCGCTCGCCCGCCGTTTCGCCCGGGATTACGCAGTCGCGATCAACGCCCGCAGCGCGAGCTATCTCGCCACCCTTGGCGACGAACTGCGCGCCACCGGCGCGACCGTGTTCGAGGCGCCCGCCGATCTTGGTGATCGCGCGGCCACCGAAGCGGCCTTCACCGCAATCCGCGATCGGTTGGGTCCGCCCGACGTCCTGATCTACAATGCCGGCGGCGGCAACTGGGGCAATATCACCGAAATTTCCGCCGACCAGTACGAAGCGAGTTGGCGGGTCAACGCCTTCGGCGCATTCGTCGCCGCCAAGGCGGTCGTGCCCGCGATGATCACGCGCGGCCGCGGCGTCATCCTGTTTACCGGCGCGACCGCGGGGGTCAAGGCGGGCGCCAAATCGATCGCCTTTGGACCGGCCAAGTTCGCGATGCGCGGGTTGGCGCAATCACTCGCGCGCGACCTCGGCCCAAAAGGCATCCACGTCGCCTGGATCAACGTCGATGGAATTATCGACATTCCGCGCCTGCGCGAGAACAATCCCGGGGTTAACTCCGCGGACCTGCTCAAGCCCGACGCGATCGCCGAGACCTTCTGGCACGTCGCCCATCAGGATCCCAGCGCATGGACCATGGAACTCGAGGTGCGCCCCTTCAAAGAACGCTTCTGATGGGCCGGGCGGGCAGAAATCGATGGCGCGCGAGCGGGCTTTGAAGGTGCTTTGATTCTGACGCGTGCATGGGGCGAACCTATGGGCTCGAATGTCGCCGGTTAATGCCTCATGGCGCGCGCCGAAACTGTGGCAGTCAGCGGCTCCGATCCTGCTTGGATAGCGCGCAGCGCCGACGCCCCGCTCCCGCTCGACCAACGATGGCATCTGGTGGCCAGCTATCTCGCGAGTGAACCACTGCTGCTTAGCGCCGCGCCGTTAGCGAACCTCTGCACAAGGCTCTGCTGTCACCCTGAGCGCAGCGCATGGGTCCCGGATCCGGGATTCTTCGCTGCGCTCAGGAATGACAACCTAACTTGTGCAGAGGTTCCTTAGCCGCGATGTGCCTGCTGAACGGCATAGAGGGATTCGCCGTCTTCGCATGGCCCGCCGTCACGTTCATCGGACTACTCGCGCGGCGAGCTTAATCGGCCGCGGGCGCCACCGTCACGCCCTGCATCAAGGTCATGGCGCGGCCGTCGACGGTCTTGATCACCAGCGAGCAGAGGTAGGTCCCGGGTGTGTGATAGGTATGGTAGATATAGAGTTCCGGCGGCAGCGACGAGACCGTGCCGTCGCCGAAATTCCACGAGTAGGTCAGGAAGCCGATCCCTTCGGGATCGTCGGCAAGCACGAAAAACCCCACCTGCAAGGGCGACGTGCCGTATGGCGGCGCGACCATCATCGAGGCGCTAACCGGCTGCATGATGTGCATTTTCGCCATCGGCGGCGGCATCGAATCATCGCTCGCCGAGCCGCTCGCTCCGGGTAACGGCGCGAGCGTCATGCCGTTGCCGGAACCCATCCCGCCGCCCGCTCGATCCTGGGCGTGGAGCGGACGTGGATCGAGCGCGGCAATGGCGATCATCGCGAGCGCGCAAATCACCCAAATCACCGTCGATGCCGCACGGCGCGGCGGCGCATCGCACGAACGGCCGGCGTTAAGCGTGTCGCGAGGCATGGTCGGCTTATTTTAGCGCCTGGATCGCCATCTTTTCCATCCGCATCGTCACCGCACGCCGGCGCATAATCCATGCGCGCGAACGCCGCGAGCACCGATCGCCGCCAGCTTTGCCCTCGCCGCCGGCCGATCGGCTACTGCATCAACAGTCCGCCGTCGGGATGCAGGATCGATCCGGTGAAGTACGCGCCTTCCTCGCTGGCCAGGAACAGCGCCGTATTCGCGACGTCGACCGGCTTGCCGATCCGGCGCAGCGGCTGATGACCGATCATGCGATCGAAATGGCGCGCCTGCTGCAACTGCTTGGTCATCGGCGTGTCGATCACGCCCGGTCCGATCGCATTGCAGGTGATATTCCAGCGGCCCAACTCGAGCGCCATGTTCTTCATCAGCATCCAGACGCCCGCCTTGCTGACGGCGTACTCGCCGGAACCCTTGACCGGCATCTTGGCCGCGCCCGAGGCGATCGCGATAATCCGGCCGCCCTGGCCCTGCTTGATCATCTGGACCGCAACCGCCTGGCAGCAGAGAAAGCAGCCGTCGAGGTTGATCGCCATCAGCCCGCGCCATTCCTCGAACGGGATCTCATGCAGCAGTTTGTGGACGATCTGGCCGTCACCGCCGTAACGGGCATGCGAGACCCCGGCGGCGGCGAGCAGAATATCCACGCTGCCCAGCCCGGCGACGGTCGTCGCGACCATCGCGGAGACCTGGGCGGGGTCGCTCACGTCGAGCGCAATCGCGACGGCCTTGCGGCCCAGCTTGCGCACGGCGGCGGCGGTCTCCTCGGCGGCGGCGGCCTGGCGATCGGCCACGGCGACGTTGGCGCCCTCTTCAGCAAAACGAATCGCGCTGGCACGGCCAATTCCGCTGGCGGCGCCGGTGATCAGCGCGTTCTTTCCTTCAAGCCTGAGACTCATCGCGGTCAACTCCTCATCTGCTGCTCTGCTCCCGGCCGGCGCGGCGCGTGGAGCGAAAAGTGTATTTGCAGCGTTGTTATCACGCCGACTGGCGCCCGCGCCAGCCGCCAGCGAGGATCGCGCGCCAATCACGCGTGATCGCATCGGCACCGCGCGCGGGCAGGAAGATTTGCGTTGATCGCGGAAGGCGCCAAGCGCTGCGGCGCGATGCCGTTCGCCGGAGCGCCGCGCGCGGGATCCACGGGGACTACACGCGCATCAGCCACTCGCTCAGATCGAGTGAAAGCGCATCGCCATCGGTGAGCATCAGCGATTTCGGCGATCGCCGGAGCTGGATCTTGACCGGCTCAACGTTCGCCGGGAGCAGGTAGATCAGATCGCCCGCCGACATCGAGATCACGCGCGAACGCTCGTCCCCATGGCGCTCGCTGCCCGAGACTTCGTAGGGGCTCAGATGAAACGGATAGCCGCGCACGCGCATCGCGACCTCGTCGTACTCTTCAATCACGCCGACGAAGAAGCGAGTGTTGTCGTCCTTGAACAGCTTGCGGTCGATGATCAGCACGCGATCGCCTTCCCGTAACGCCGGCATGAGGTTCCTCCCCGAATCGATCCGCAGAGCGGCTCAGAACACGATTCTACGCAACCGTTCGCGGTAAATCGACGCCCGCCCCCGGCTCGCGCGAGCGTCGGCCGGCGCGCCCTGCGGCCGACATGCTTGGGTCTCGCGCGGCGGGTGCTTTCACAAGTGCGCGCCGACGGCTAAGCTCGTTGGTTTAAGCGGTGACGCGGCGCGTCGTCGATCGATTCGTGGCGCGTCGGCCGGCCCGGCTGTCACCGCCCGCAATTGCGCAAGGATTTCACTCAGTGCTCACGCTCGACAAAGTCTCCAAACATTACGGCGGCCGGACGATTCTCGACGGCGTGAGCTGGTCGATGCCCGACGACGGACGGGTCGGCCTGGTCGGACTCAACGGCGCCGGCAAATCGACCCTGCTGCGCATGATCGCCGAACTCTTCCCCCCCGACGCCGGGCGCATCTCGCGCCCGCAGCGCACCCGCGTCGGCTACCTGCATCAGGACTCGCCCGAGATGGGCGGCCGATCGGTGCTCGACGAAACGCTCTCGGCGCTGGCCGAGATGCAGGCGATCGACCGCCGCCGTATCGAGCTCGAAGGCATCCTCGAGCGCGAGCATTCGGGGCCGGTGCACGACGCCGCGCTGGCGGAGTTCGGCAACGTGCTGAGCGACCTTGAGCGCCATGACTTTTACAGCGCCGACAGCCGTGCGACCGCCGTACTCTTCGGCCTGGGCTTTCGCGACGAGGATTTGCCCCGCGACGTCGCTGAATTTTCCGGCGGCATCCGGATGCGGATCGCGCTGGCCAAGCTGCTGCTCCAGCGGCCCGAATTCCTGATGCTCGACGAGCCGACCAACCATCTCGATATCGAGGCGCGCAACTGGCTCGAGGAATACCTCGAGGACTACGCCGGCGGCATCATCCTGGTCTCGCACGATCACTATTTTCTCGATCGCGTGACGCGGCGCACGGTCGAGGTCGCGCGCGGCGCGCTGACCGATTACAGCGGCAACTATTCCTTCTACCTCGAAGAGCGCGAGCGGCGGGTTGCGCTCGAGCTTGCGGCGTACGAAAACCAGCGCACCGAAATCGAGCACATGGAGGCCTTTATCGGCCGCTTCCGCGCCCAGGCGAGCAAGGCCAAGCTGGTCCAGAGCCGTATCCGCCAGCTCGAAAAAATTGAACGGCTGAAGCCGCCCGCCGGCCACGAAAAGCCGCCCTCGATCGCGTTTCCCGAATGCGATCGCGGCGCGCGCCGCGTGGTCGAGCTACAGGAAGTCGTCAAACGCTACGGCGATCTGACGGTCTACGACGGCGTCAGCCTCGAGATCGAGCGCGGCGCGCGCATCGCGCTGGTCGGCCCCAACGGCGCCGGCAAATCGACCATGATCCGCATCCTGGCCGGGGTCGACGAAATGACCTCCGGCACGCGCGTCGTCGGCGACAAGGTCGAGATCGGCTACTTTGCGCAGAACCTCTCCGAGTCGCTCGACTACGAACGCAGCGTCTTCGACGAGCTGAGCCGCGAGGCCGAGGGTATGCGCACCACCGAGATTCGCAACCTGCTGGGCGCGATGTTGTTCTCGGGCGACGACGCCAACAAGCGCACCGGCGTGCTCTCGGGCGGCGAGCGCGCGCGTCTGGCCCTCGCCAAGGTTATCGCGCGGCGCAATAACTGCCTGCTGCTCGACGAGCCGACCAACAACCTCGATATCGTCGCCAAGGAGACCCTGCTCGACGCGCTCAAGCGCTTTCCCGGCACGGTGGTGATCGTCAGCCACGATCGGCACATCCTCAACCAACTGGTCACCCAGGTGATCGAGGTCGGCCACGGCCACGCGGTGCGCTATCTCGGCAATTACGACGACTACCTGGTCAAGAAGGCCGCCGAAGAATCGTCCAAAGACGCCGCCAAAGGGGCTTCGACGACGCGCACCGCCGATGCGCCCGCGCGCGCCGCACAGGCCCCACGCGCACTTGCCCAGGTCGGCAGCTCAGTCGCGCCCGAGCCGGCTCCCAATGGCGCGGCGCGCTCGGCGGGCAAAGGCCACGGCGCCGCCCACGGCAATGGCGCTACGCCCGAAGCCGCGCCCTCGCGCAATGGCGCCGCGGCGCAACCTGCCAATCGTCCGGCGTTCGTCAATCGCACGCGTTTCGCACGCCGGCGCACCGAAATCGAATCCGCCATCGAATCCCGCGAGACCGAGCGCGCGACCCTCACGGCCGCGATGAACCAGCCGAACTTCTATCTCGAGCGCAAGGACGCCAACCAGATGATCGCGCGCTACGAGCAGCTCGGCCGCGAGATCGAGGGCCTCTACGCGGAACTGGTCGGCGTCGAAGAGGCCTCGGCCTGATCGCTCGCGCGCGCATGGCGCCGCGCACCCTCGAACAGATAAAGTTCACGGCGTGAGCGCCGATCCAAGATCACAAGACAGATCGCCCGACCCGGCCGTCGCACCGTCCGGAGATTCGCGCGTGGATTCGCCTGGCGCAGCGCCGGGAGAGCCGCCGGGCACATCGCCCGAAACGTGGATCCGAGTGACCGTGGCGCGGCGCTTTCCGCACGCCCGGATCGATGGCCTCGCCGCGCTCAAGGGTGACGCCTCGACGCGGCGCTTCTGGCGCGTCACCCTCGCCGCGACTCCCAGCGCGATGCCGTCCGGCGGTAACCCGTCCGACGAGGCGCGGTCCGCCGACCACCCGCCACGCTCCGCGATCGCGATCGATCTCGGTCCCGACGATCTGCCGCTTTACGCGCGCACGCTCAAGCTAATCGCGGAGCCGCTCGCCGAGCCGCCATGGCTTAACCTCCAGCGCTTGCTCGCCGCGATCGGCGCGCCAGTGCCCGCGCTCTACACGGCCGACGTGCGCGCGAGAATGCTGCTGGTCGAGGATGTCGGCGATCTGCCGCTGTTCGAGGCCGCGACGCGCGGACACGCCGGCGATCTCTATCGGCTGGCCGCCGACGCCCTGCTCACGCTGCATCTCGACGGCACCCGCCGCCTCGACGATCGCTGCATCGCCTCGCGCGTGGCCTATGACGAGCGGCTGTTTCGCTGGGAGCTCGAGCAGTTCGTCGAGTTCGGCGCGCGCGCGGCGGCACCGGCGGCCGATCCCGCCGCGCTCGCCCCTGAGCTCGACCGGCTCGCCGCGCATCTCGGGCGCCTGCCACGCGTTTTGGCGCATCGCGACTACCACGGCCACAATCTCTTCGTGCAGACCGCGCCGGACGGCGCTCCGCATCTGCGCATGATCGATTTTCAGGACGCGCTGATGGCGCCCGCCGCGCAGGATCTGGCCGTGCTGCTGACCACGCGCGACGCCGCGCGGATTATCACGCCGGTCATCGAGCGGCGCGTGCTCGATTACTATTTCGCCGCGCGCATCCGCCGCGGCGCGCCGGCCGCGCTGGCCCACGACGAATTTATCGCGAGCTACCGCCTATGCGTCTTGCAGCACGCGCTCAAGGTGATCGGGCGCTTCGTGGTGCTCGAGCGCAGCGGCAAGCCCGGCTACGCAATCTATATTCCCTATGCGATCGCCCAGGCGCGCCGGGCACTCGCCGAACTGGGCGACTATCCCAAGTTGCACGCGGCGTTTGGCGCCTGACGCGATGAAGGCGTTGGTGCTCTCGGCCGGCTACGGCGAGCGGCTGCGCCCGCTCACCGATCGGACTCCCAAGCCGATCCTCACGGTCGGCGGCCGTCCGCTCATCCATTATCCGCTGCGGATGCTTCGTGCGGCGGGCATCACCGACGTCGCGATCAACGTCCATCATCTGGCCGCGCAGATCGAGCACGCGCTTGGCGACGGCGCGGCGCTCGGCCTGCGCATCACCTATTCGCCCGAGCCGGTGCTGGCGGGCACCGGCGGTCCGCTCGCCGCACTGCGTGGCTACTTCGGCGACGAGCCCTTCGCCCTGCTCAACTGCGACACGATTCTCGATCTCGACCTGGCCGCCCTGATCGCGTTCCATCGCGCGCGCGGCGGCCTGGCGACCTTCGTCCTGCGCGCCGGCGGCGACCCCGACGCCTACAGCCGCATCGAATGCGACGCCGCGGGGCGGATCCGCCGGATGCGCCTGCTGCGCGGCCGTGAGCGCGGCGTGTTCGACGATTATCCCGCCACGCTCGCCGATGGGGTCGCGGCGACGCTGGCCCCGTTTATGTATTGCGGCGTGATGGTCTGCGAGGCGGCGGTCTGCGCGATGGCGCCGGCGGCGCCGCCGTTTAGCCTGATGGGCGATCTGTTTGCGCCGCTCGCGGCGCGCGGCGTGCCGCTTTACGGCTATGTCCATCGCGGGTTCTTCCGCACCGTCGACGATCGCGCCGGCTACGACGATCTGTGCGCCGAATTTGCCGCCGCTCCGCCCCCGCTCGCCTACCTCCGGTAGAGCGCCGCGCGAGCCACGCCTTGCATAGCGCGGCGCGCACGAATACGAAGGGCTTGGCGCACCGCTCGCCTCGGGGGCGGGCGCCAAGCTGTCTGCGGAGGCCGTTCGATGTACAAAGTCGTCGCGTTCTGGGGAGCGCCCAAACCGTCCGATCTCGAAGCGTTCGAGAAATATTACGCCGAAGTCCACGTGCCGCTCGCCCGCCGCGTGCCGCATCTGCGCAAGCTCGTCCTGACCCGCACGGAAACCGGCCTCGAAGGCGCGCCCGCCCCGTTCCATCGCGTGGCCGAATTGCTGTTCGATAATCCCGAAGCGATGGCCCGCGCGAGCGAGGCCGCGCAATGGCGCGCGATGCGCGAGGATGCGGGCAAGATGGTCGCGCGTTTCGGCGTCACCCTCCAGGCCGCCGTCGGCTGGGAGCGCGAGTAGCGCCGCGGCGGCTCAAGCGCCGGTCCGAGGACGGCGGCGCGCCCCGGTGGCGCACGCCGCGGCCGGCTCAGTGGTTGTCGTGGCGCAGCACGCCGGCCGCCTCGAGCGCGCTAATCTGCGCCGCCGAGTAGCCGAGGTATTGCTCGAGGACTTCGGCGTTATGTTCGCCGAGCAGCGGCGCCTCAAGCGCGAGCTCTCCGGGAAATTCCGAAAAGCGCAGCGGAAAGCCCGGCACGTCGAAGTCGCCCAGGATGCGATCGTTGATCGTCCGCACGGTGCGCCGCGCGCGCAGTTGCGGATGATTGATCGCCCGCTCGACGCTCAGCACCGGCCCAATCGGCACGCGCGCCTCCTCCAGGATCGCGATCGCATGCTCGTCGCTCGGCTGGGCCTGCAGCCAGCGCTCGATCGTGCCGATAATCTCCGCGCTATGCTCGGAGCGCTTGGCGCCCGTGGCAAAGCGCGCCTCGGTGGCCCATTGCGGACGCTCGATCACCTGGCACAGCCGCGCCCATTGCTGATCCAGCGCGACGATAAACACGTAGCCCTCTTTGCTCTTGAACACCCCGCCCGGACAGATCAGGTAGTGATGCGGTCCGTTGCGCCGCGGCCGCACCGCGCCGCGGCTCGCGGTCAAGAGCTGCACGTTGAGATCGTGGTAGTGGAAGTACGAATCGACCAGCGACAGATCGACCCATTGGCCCTTGCCGCTGCGCTCGCGCCAGAGCAGCGCCGCCAGCACCGCGCTCAGCGCATGCACGCCGGTGCTCACGTCGCCCGCCGCCATCGTGGTGAAAACCGGCGACGCGTCGGGATAGCCGGTCATGTCGATCACGCCGGCGTACGCCGCCGCGATATGGTCGTAACCCGGCTTATGCGCCATCGGCCCGGTCTGCCCGAGCATCGAGATCGAGCACATCACCAGCCGCGGATTGATCGCGCGCACGGTCTCGTAGTCGAAGCCCAGCCGCTTGATCACGCCGGGCGCGAAATTCTCCACCATCACGTCGACCTTGGCCACGAGCTCGCGCACCACGCGCGCTCCGGCCGCCGTCTTCAGATCGACGCAGACGCTTTTCTTGCCGCGATTCTGCTGCACGAAGTAGGCGCTGCGGCCATCGCGCACGTACGGCAGATGGCGCGAATGGTCGCCGTGGGGCGTGAGTTCGACCTTGATCACCTCCGCGCCCATCTCGGCCATCATCCGCGTCACCGTTGGTCCCGCCACCAATTGCGTGAAGTCGAGCACTTTGTATCCGGAGAGCACGTGTTCGGGAGCTGATGCGGGCATCGCGATCCTTCTTCGCCATCCGGTCGCGACGATGGCGGCAGTCAGAGTGCTAGAACCGATGGCTACCATTCGTCAACCGGCGCGCGCGACGGTCGCCCGGCGCCACCGCGACCCGCGCGCCGGAAAGGCTATCTCTCGGCCATGTCGCTGCCGCGATCGACGCGGCCGGTCGCGAACCGATCGGCCGCGTCAGACGCTACGGCGGACGGCACGTCGGCGCGCCGCCCGCCATGCTCGGTCAGTCCGGGATCGTCGACTGCAAATCCGGCTTGCCGGTCGTCAGGTCAACCGGCACCGACAAATGCTCGTGCACGATGAGCCATTTGCCGTCGCGCTTGTGCAGGACGTCGGTGGCGCGGAAGACCAGCACGAACGGCTTGCCGTCTTTGCCGGTACTGGTGAAGCGCTGCACGCTATAGGCCACGCCGAGCTTGCCGCTGCTCTCGACCTTCAAGACCAGAAATTCGATCTTGCTCGGCCCCGGGAAATTGGCGAAGAAGCCGTCGAGGTCCTTGCGCCAGGCCGGTCCGCCTTTGTATTCGGCCGGCGGAACGATGTCGTAGACCAGCAGATCTGCGCCCGGATCGTAATACTTCATCGCCGCCGCGGCGGTCTGCGCCTCGGCGAGGTGATGCTCGACCGCGCTGATCTCGGCGTCGTTGCTCGACGTGCCGGCGATCGCGTTCGAGCGCAGGCCGATCCCGCACGTCATGATCGCGGCGGCGGCAAGTCCCAAGATGATCCCCGATTTCTTCATCCCGCTATCTCCTCCTGCGTTACAATCGTTATCCACAAGCCGCGCAACCCAGGGGCGCAGCTCAATCCTCCCGGTTCACCGGCAATCCGCGCCGGCCTAGCGCATGATCAGGTTCAGCCCCGGCGCCGAGGCGTAGCGCGTCAGATCGGTGAACTCCTTGGGCGCCTGCTCGTTGACGTAGAGCTGATGCCCCTCGCCGGGATCGATAAAGAAGCTGGCGTGGTTATTCTGCACGTCCCAGAACGCCCAGACCATCGAACCCGAGGCGTCGACCGGCCCGACGCCCGGCACGTCGACCGTGCGCAAAAACAGCGCGAAGAAGCGCCACGGCTGCATCTTGCGATCGTAAAGATCCTCCCACAGCGGCGCCCAGGTCGCCTTGTCGACGTACATCACGCGCTTGCCGTAGCAGTAGCCGGCGGCCCGCGACGGAATCTTGCTCACGCTGATCACGTCGACGTCGCGCACCTGCCACTTGCCCCACGAGGGCATCGGCCAGCCCAGCGGCATCGTGTAATTATCCGGGAACTCGCCGACCGGCAGATTAGCGCCGAGCAGCGCAAGAATTTTTTTCTCGCCCAGGAATTGGACCTGCGCTTCGGTGATATTGGAGTTGTAGCCGAAGCGGTAATCCTCCTGCGTCGAGTCGGTACCCTGATTGGGACTGCAACGCGCGGTGGCCGAGATCGGCTGATAGCGCCGCAGTTGGGGCAGGAACAGATAGGTATCCTCCGCGCGCGCCGGGTCGGCGTAGGCGATCGACAGAAAGGCGGTATAGCGCTCCTGCTCGGGCTCCTGCACCATGAAGTATTCGGTGGCGAATTTGCCTTCCGCATCCGGATAGGTGGTCGGCGTGCCGGGGTCCGTATTGAACGCGAGCTGGCGTGAAATGATCTCCGCGGTCTTGCAGTTGATCGTGCCGCCGGAAGTCATCAGGCAGCCGTGCGCGTAGGTGTCGACGATCAGATGCGGCAGGTAGCGATACCAGAGGTTGGCCAGCACCTTCCAGCCCCGGTTGGGCTCGTCGGGGACGGGAAACGGGATCCCGCCCTGGTAGCCGCTCAGCGTGAGGCCGCCGTCGGCCAGCGCGACGACTTTGACTTGCGCCGCGTACTTCTCCGTCGCCGTCATGTAGTTCTTCGGCAGCGGATGGATAATCGTCGGACCGACCTCAATCTGCGCCGCGGCCGGCATCTTCCAGAAATAGGTGCCCGCAAAAAGTGCCGCCATGCCGTCGGGCATGAAGCGCTGATACTGACTCCAGTTAAGCGTGCTAATCGTCGTGCCGGCCGGAATCGAATCGGCGTCACCCGTCGCGGCTGCGGCCGCTGGCGCGGCCGAGGCTGCCGGCACCGCGGCGATCGGCGCCGCCGTCGGCGCGGATACCGTTGCCGGTAGGCTTGCCGTCGGCGCCGATGCGGCTGGGGACGCCGTATTCGAATTATTCTGTGCGGATGCCGATGTGGCGCCTGCCGCCATCACCATCGCGCTAGCCATCGCCAAGGATCCAATCACCGCGGTCGCGGATCGAAATATCCGCGCCATGCGCTGCGTAGCCATATTCCCCTCCCAATGCGCCGCGCAGCCGTAAACTCAAGACCGCCCGGTAAACCCGACCTTGCCGCCACTCCGTGCGCGAGCGGAAATTTCACGCCGGACGCGCGGTCAATCCGCCAGCGCCCGCCAACCGCATTGCACGGTTCGGCGGACCGCCGGTGCTGCCCCCGCGCGCGATTCATAGCCTATCTCGCGGCGCACGCAAAGCGCCGCGTACCGATCGCGATCGGCGGCGCGGGCCGGCCGCCGCGGCGCGGCGTAACTTTGTCGATGGATCTTACGCGCGCGCAGGAGGGCGCGAGGCGGGCACCATCGTGAGCGTCAGCTTTTCACCGGCGCGCAGGATCGTCAGCTCGCATTGCGTGCCGATCCGCTCGCCCGGCAGCATTCGCTGCAGGTCGTCGATACCCGCAATCGGCTTGCCCGCGAACGCCACGACTACGTCGCCCTGCTTGAGTCCCGCGCGATCGGCCGGGCTGTCGACCTCGACCGCCGCCGCCAGGACTCCGCTGCTCGCGCCCAGCCCGTGCATGCGCACGCTGCGCCGATGCACCGCCACGTCCTGCCCGGCCATCCCGACCCACGCGCGCACCACCCGGCCGTCGCGAATCAGTTGCGCCGCGACGAAGCGCGCCGTATTCGAGGCGATCGCGAAGCACAGCCCCTGCGCCGGCAAGATCGTCGCGGTCGCCACGCCGATCACCTCGGCCCGCGAGCTCACCAGCGGTCCGCCCGAGTTGCCCGGATTAAGCGCCGCGTCGGTCTGGATCACGTTGTCGATGAGCCGTCCCGAATGCGATCGCAGCGAGCGCCCGAGCGCACTGACCACGCCGGCCGTGACCGTGTACTGAAAGCCGTAGGGATTGCCGATCGCGATCGCCAGCTGGCCCACCCGGATCATCCGCGAGTCGCCCAGCGTGGCCACCGGCAAGTCGTTGCCGCCGATCCTGACCACGGCGAGGTCGGTATCCGGATCGTCGCCCACCAGGTCGGCGCGCATCCGCCGTCCGTCGCTCAGCGCCACGTCGAGCCGGTCGGCGCCATGGACCACGTGGCTGTTGGTCAGCACGTAGCCGTCGGGCGTGAAGATCAAGCCCGATCCGGTGGACTGCGGCGGCGATCGCCGCGCCCCGCCTTCGGCGTCGCGCCCGGCGCGCGGCGGATTACCCTCACGCGGGGCCGCGCGATGGGTCACTTCGATATAGACCACCGCCGGACTGACCACCTCGGCGGCATGCATTACGGCGTTCGAGTAGGCGTCGAGCAGGGGCGCGTCGCTGAACGGGGCGGCGCCCGCCGCCTCTTCGCGGGCGGCGCCGGGATCGGACAGGAACTGGACCTTTGGTTTCATGATGCAACCTTCCCGTTCCGTATTATAATCATCGCGTCAAGCCGCCGTCCGCCCGCGCCGCCTTCACTTTAGGCTGCGGCGCCGGGCCGTGCGAGCGTCCGCCGCGGCCATCTGGCGTTGAACCGCTCGCGTCAGCCGGCCGCGCGCTCCAGGCTCGCGCTCAACTCGGACCATCCGCCCGATGCGGCCACGCCGCCATCGGCGATCACATAGATCAGGTCCGCCCGGCGGATCGCCGACAGGCGATGCGCGATCATCAGTACCGTGAGCCCGCCGCGCAGCGCCTCGATCGCGCCGAGCACGCGCGCCTCGTTGTCGTAGTCGAGGCTGTTGGTCGCCTCGTCGAGGATCAGCAAGGCGGGCCGGCGCAGCAGCGCGCGGGCCAGCGCGAGCCGCTGGCGTTCGCCCTGCGACAACGTCGCGCCGCGATCGCCCACCGCCGCGTCGAGTCCGGCCGGCAGCGCGCGCACGAACCCGGCGGCCGCCGCATGCTCGAGCGCCTGCCACATCTCGGCCTCGCTGGCCGTGGGACTTGCCCAGCTCAGATTCTCGCGCACCGTCGCATGGAACAGCGTGGTCTCGCTGCCCACGTAGCCGATCCGTTCGCGCCACGTGCGGGCCGCGCCGGGCGTCAGCGCCACGCCGTCGATCGTGATCCGCCCGGTATCGGGGGCGCACAGCCCCATTACCAGGTCGGCGATCGTGCTCTTGCCCGCACCCGACGGCCCGGCGATCGCGGTGATCCCGCCCGCCGCGATCGCCAGATCCAGTCCGCGCACCGCCGCCGGCCCTGCGGCGCGATAGGCGAACGACACGCGCTCGAAGCGAATTTCGCGGCGGAACTCCGGCGCCACCGTGACCAGCGACGCCGGCTCGGCCGCCGCGCGGCAACGCGCCTCGAGCACGGTCACATTGGTAAACGACGGGAACAGGTTGACGAAGCCGCGGTAGTATTGATGGCTCGATTGCACCCGCGGCATCACTCGCACGAACAGCACCAGCAGCAGCAGCAGTTCGGCCGGCGGCACCTTGATCACGCGCACCGCCAGATACAGCAGCGGCATCAGGATCAGCGCACCGCCCAGCTCGAACCACGACGACGCCGCCACCTGCTCGCGCGCGGTCTCGACGTTGGTCACCGCGATCCGTCCGCTCAGATGCGCGAACAGCGCGAAATTGCGCTCCTCCGCGCCATAGGTCTTGGCGGTCTTGAGGCTCTGCAGATGCTCGGTGGCGGCGGCATAGAGTGCGTTGGTGATCGCCGCGAGTTCCGCGCCATGGCGCTCGATCCGGCGCGTGCGCCCGCGCAGCGCAAGCGCCACGCCCGCCCCCGACGCGATCACGATCGCCGTGGTCGCCGGCGACAGCACGATCGCCAGTCCCAGGTACACCGCGTCCAGCGCCAGGTCGCCGGCCAGCAGCAGCGCGCACGACGCCGCCTCGCCCACTCGCGTCAACTCGGCCGTCAGCGCATGGGTGAAGTCGGCCGGCCGGCTCTGCGTGATAAAGCGCCATTGCGCGCCCGCGATCGCGCGGTACAGCCGCTGCCGCCACGCATCGGCAAAATTCTGCTGCACGGTCCAGATCATCACGCTGCGATTGCGCTCGACCAGCGTGCGCGCGACGACCACCACGACGTAGAGCGCGAGCAGGCCCAAAAAGCCCGGCTGCATACCGACCGCCGCGAAGCCGCGCCAGACCAGCGCCGCAAAGCGTCCCGCCTGGCCCTGCGCGTGCATATCGAAGCCGGCCGCCTGCAGCGTCGGCAGCATCAGGGCCAGGCCGGCGCTCTCGGTCAGCGGCAGCATCACAATTAGCGTGATCGCCCACCAAAATCGCCAGCCCGCCGACTCTGCCAGCGCGCGAAAGAACGCCACCACCTTGCCGTTCATTGATTCTTCGCCGCACGCCCGGCCCGCCACCGCGTTGCCATCCACGGCGCGCCGTTCATCCGCCGCCGCAAAGGACCGCATCGCAGTCGATACCCGCGCCGCCGATCATCGTGGCGATCCGCGCAGGCGTTTCAGTGGATGCGGCACGTTGACAAACATCCGGCGCCCCTGCTGCCACGCCAGCCGCAGCGGCCGGATCGCGTAGTACAATGGATATAGCCCCGGCGGCAGCGCCACGAAATCGACGTCGTCGATCGTCGGCCGCAGCGCGCGCCCGGCCAGATAGCGCGCCCGCGCGCGCGACCCTTCGATCGCCGTCACCGGCACCACCCAGTCCGAGTACAACTGGGCGCGCATCGCTACGCTGGCGAACAGCCGCCGCTCCACGCCAGCCACCAGCCGCGAGACCAACGAATCGCTGCGGATCGCCGCGGCCATCGCGGGCCCGAACCGCTGATCGAGCACGGCCGCCGCCAGCGCCGCGCCCAGCAGCAGCATGCGCCGGCCTCCGGCACGCTGTGCCGCCGCGATCAGCGCGGGAGTCGCGTCGTCCGGCCATGCGCCGATCAGTCGGCCGAAATCGGCGATCATGCCGATCCCGATCCAGCCATGCTTGGCCCCATGCGCCGCCAGAAACAGGATCAGATCCTCGCGCCCGAACGTCATCAGGTCGGCGCCTTCGATCGTGATCGGCACGGCCCGCGTCCACACAGTGTCCGCCGCCGGGCCGCCCGCGAAGTAGGCCGGCATCAGCGCCCAATGCAGATCGATCATCCATTCGCTGCCCGGCCGCATGAACTCGTCGCCCGGCGCCTGCGCGAGCGCCGCCGCCGGCGCGTCGGGATCGAACGTGCGCGGCCAATAGCCCGCCGCGATCAGCACGCGCGCCGCCCGCACCGCGTCGGCCGGCCGCACCAGCAGGTCGAGGTCGTTGAACTGGCGCAGTTGCAGATCGCCCCACGCCTGGATCGCGAGCGCCGGCCCCTTAAAGGTGAGCGCCGCGACCCTCGCCGCACGCAGCATCGCGCTGAGGCGCACCAGCTCGCGCGCCAGATGCAGGCTGCTCAGCGCATTGCCGTAAAAGCTCGCGCGCATCCGCTCGAGCGCCACCGCCGGCACACCGGAGGCCGATTGCAGCCGCCGGTAGACCAGCGGCAGGACTCCGTGATGCCCCGCGATTACCGCCACGCGATCCCAATCGAGCGCGGCGAAATCTTTTGCGCCGTAGCCGCGGTGAGGGCGCCCGTCCGCATCGACGCGATCCGCTTCGAGGCCGGTTGCGCGACTCGGGCCATCGGTCGGCGCGAGATCGCGCCGCACGCATTCGAGCACCAGCCGTGCCGCGGCTTGGTCGGAGAGGATTTCGCTGGGCATTGCGTTAGTCACGCTGGCCTCGAGCATACCCGCGCCGGCCCGACCCTCCAATCGCGTGCGGCCGGCCCGCCGCACGATCGTCAGCCCGCTGCGAGATCCGCGATCACCGCGGCGCGCACCGCCGCCAGCGCGCCGAAATCGGTCGGGATAAGCAGGCGGCGCAACGGCACCGACGCGGCCACATGGCTGATCATCAGGAAATGGCGCGCGAGCATCGCCGCATCGCCCAGGTCGAGCGGAAAGCTTGCGCCGACCAATTCGGGAAAGGCCGCGGCCGGCGTAATCCGCTCAACCGCCGGCGGCGCCCCCGCCGCGATCCGGCGCAGGAAGTAGATTCGCACCAGCGGCTGCGGCGTGGCCGCGAAGGTGGCGACGTCGCCGACCAGCCGCGTCTTGGTCGTGTAATGCGCCACCGGTGGCCCCGGCTCCGCGCCGCCCGCAATCGCGGCGAACGAATCGTCCCACAACCGCATCCCCGGGTAAGCCGGCGTCGCCAGGATCCGCCCCTCGTCGCGCAGCACCAGGCAGTCGTCGCACAGCGCCGGCAACCCGGCCAGATGAAAGCTCGCCGCGAGCGTCGACTTGCCGGTCCCGGCCTCGCCGATAAACGCGCACGCGCCCGCCGCCGCCACCACCGCGGTCGCGTGCAGCGCCTCGCTACCGAGCAGGTTGAGCACCCGCGGCATCACGTGATCGATCACCAGATGGCGCAGCGTGACCTCGGCCACGTCACCCCCGGCCGCGACGCAGTCGACGCTGCGCCCGTCCGCGCCGACCATGAAATCCGCCAGCCCCGGAAAGCGCAGCAGGTAGCCGTCGGCGACCTTGGCCGACTTAAGCCACGGCTTGCCGTCGGCATAGGCCGTCACGCTAAGCCATTGCGCAGGCTCGGCCGGCACCCGCGTGGCGCCGCGCAGCGTCACGCGCACGCGCGTCAGCGCCGCCTCGCGCAGGTCGCGCACCGGCGGCAGTTCGGGCATCTCGGCGTCGGCGACGATCGCCAGTCCATATGCTTTGTAGCGAAACGCTACACGCCGCGCCGCGGGTGTCGGCCGGCGATCAGCCATGGGCGGCCGCTTCCGCCACCGGCGCCATCCCGGGCAGCGGCGGCGCCTCCTTGCGAATCACCATCCGATACCACAGTTCGAGCGAAAACGTGGTCCACAGCGGCCAGATATTGGTGGTGAGATAATTGGCCGTGCGGTCGCGGTACGTGCGGATAAATTCCGCCCGATCGATCCAGCCCGCCGCGGCAATCGCCATCGTGTCGAACAGCCGCTCGCCGCCCATCCGTTCGAGCGACTGGATAAACAGGATCGAAAAGTCGGCCTTGTCGCGCCGCGCCAGCACGGACGCCGGCACCATCCCGCGCATTGCGTTGCGCAGGATAAACTTGCGCTCGAAGTTGCGCGCCCGCTGATCATCCGGGATCGCCATCAGGAATTCGTACAGCCGCCGATCATGAAACGGATGCCGCTCCTCGACGCCGAACCACGCCGTCCCCCGGTCCATCATATCCATCCCGTGCGCGACCCATCCGCTGTCGAAGTTTTCGTACATCGCGGATTGCGCAAAACTCATTCGCGCCGGCGGCCGCGGCTCGTATTGCAGGCGGCCGGCAAGATTGATTCGCCGGGCAAAGGCCGCGTCGATAAACGGCGGATAGGGCTTGCGCCCGCGCGCCGCGCGGATCACTTTGCGCAGCCCCAGCGGCACTATCGGCCACAGCCCGTGGCGCAACAGCAGCGTCCCCATGCCGTCGCCCATCGCGCCGGGCAGGCGATGCCCGTCGGCGCGCAGCCGGCGCCATAGCGCCGCCAGCCGCCCGCTGCGCAGCAGGTCGCCGTAGATATAGGAGGTACCGCTCAGCCATTCGTCCGATCCGGTGCCCGAGAGCAGCACCTTGAGTCCCTTGGCCCGCGCCGCCGGCCACAGCCGATTCCACATTCCGCCGTTCGGATACTCGCTAAAGTCGCGGTAGCGCGCGGTGGTCTCGACGCACATCTCGAACGTGACCGGCATCGGCGCGGGATAGTTCGCCGCCAAATCGAGCGTCCGCACGGTCTCTTCAATATAGGCGCGCTCATCGAGGTCAGGATGATCGAACAGCAGCGAAAAGGTCTCGAGCCGGCCACCCGCCACGCGCCCCTCGCGCCTGAGCGCCTCGGCCATCCCGACCACGGAAGTCGAATCGACCCCGCCGCTCAGATGCGCGCCGACGCCGCCCACGCTGCGCATCCGGCATCGCACCGCCTCGGCAAACAGGCCGCGGAAATGCTCGGCATACTCGGTATCGTCGCGATAGGTTATCGATTCGCGCGGCAGCAGATCGAAATATCGCCGCACCCGCGGACCGTCGCCGCGCACCACCATCAGATGGGCCGCGGGGAGCCGCTTGAGGCCGCGAAACAGCGTCGCCTCGCGTCCCATCAGCGTGCCCGCCAGGTACTCGCCGACGACGCCCTCGTCGGGCTCGGCCGGCATTCCCGGATATTCGAAGAGTTGCTGTAGTTCGGTCGCGGCCACGAACGTGCGGCCGTCGCACCAGTAATGGAACATGCGGATCCCGATCGGATCGCGCGCGCAAAACAGTTCGCGCCGCTCGGCGTCCCACACCACGAAGGCGAAGTCGCCGATAATTCTAAGTGGAGCCTGGTCGCCGAAGCATCGATAGGCGCACAGCGCCAGCTCGGCGTCGGTGTCGTCGCGCGGCGCCGCGCCCCGGGCGCTGATCGCCGCCGCCAGCTCCTCGCGATTATCGACCCGTCCGTCGAATACGATCCGCATGCGCCCGGCCGCGTCGGCCAGCGGCTGCGATTCGTGCACCGCCTCGGGCGTCGTATGGAACGCCGCAAAGCCCATCGCGATCGCGCCCGCGCTCCAGATACCGCGGCCGTCGGGTCCGCGATGGGCGATCGCGGCTAGCATCCGCTCGAGCGTGCCGCGCTCCACGGGGCGGCCGTCCAGATGATGGATTACGGCGAAACCGCTCATGCGTCAGGCCGCGTCCGGCTCGTCGATCGTCGCCATCGGCGGTCGGCGCCTAGCGATCCCCACGGGTGTCGTCGATGCCGCCTGGCGGATTGCCGCCGCTCACCGGGGTCTGTTCCAGCGCAGACTGCCGCGCGCTGGGCGCGACGAGCGCGGTGTATTCGTCCATTGCGAAATCGCCAATTACGATCGCGCCGCCCGCTTCCAGCCAGGCATGCGCCGCCAGCCCGCCGTCGTCCGCCTTGCGCACGCCAATGCGCAATTGCGCGGAGTAGCCGTACCGGGTGAGCAGGGCCTGGGTTGCCAGGGCGCGCACCAGGCAATTGCCGCCCCCCGCAAGATACTCGCCGGCCGCGCGCACCGCCCATGCGATTCGCTCCGCCGACGGCGGCATGCGCCGCCGGCGCGGTGGCGGACCGCACCACGCGTGGCTCCTGTGCGCGCCCGCGGCGGCCCGCTGCGTCGCATCGAAGCCCGCCGTGCGCAGCCCGATCCACGCCCCCGCCAGCGCGCATGACGCCGCCATTAGCAGGCCGCGATCACGCCACCCGAGCGCAAGCAACTTAGCCGGCGCGCCCATCGCGCACCTCGATCAGGCCGCGCTCCGCGAGCTTGCCGAGCAGTTCGATCAGGTCGCGTTCGCAGCGCGCGCGGTCGACCTCGTAACGTTCGATCATCAAATCCGCGATCGCGCGCACGGTGGTTGGCGTCGCGAGCAGACTCCAGACCGTCGCGCCCACCGGATCGAGCCCGTAATAGGTGCCGCTCTTGAGATTGAGGATCGCCGTCTCGCCGTCGAGATCGCACGAGATCTGATCCGCGGCAACCGCCACGACCGAATCGATCGAAATTGTCGCAGGCGTAGTCAACTCGCTCAGTTGTTCCGGCTGAAAATCAGCTTGCTGACGTGAAAAAGTGCGTAGCGACAGGATATAGCCGTCGCTTCGCGGTCGCAACCGCGCGGCCCGCGATGCGCCGGCGACCGGCCCATCTAGCAGTCCCTTCCAACTACGCCAAGTTAGCTAATTGTCCCGTATAAACGCCACTCAACGTCAATACGCATCGCCACCGACGCGACCCCCATCGCCGGCCGCGATTGACGGCGTACCAACGACCAAGACCGCTACTGACTCTTGCGAGCGGGCGATCAGAGTGCCGCGGCACTCGCGCCCGCGCGGGGCGGATTGGCGTAGCGCATGATAAAGCGCGGACGGCGCCATGCGATGTACGCCGGCAGAATCAGCACACCGGCGACCATGTTGGTGCCCATCAGGAAGATCAGCAGCACGCTCATCTCGTTGTGGAACAGCAGCGGTGAAAAGGCCCACGGCACGATCCCGCCAATCATCACCGCGAAGGTGCTGAAGACCGACGCGCCGGTCGATCGCAGCGCGGTCGTGATCGCGTCCTCGAGGGTCGCGCCACCCATCACCTCGTCGCGAATTCGCGCGACTACGTATATCCCGTAATCGACGCCGAGCCCGATCCCCAGCGAGATCACCGGGATGGTATCGATAGTCAGGCCGATATTGCGCGCATTCATGTAAACGAAGGCGCCGAAATTTGCCATCACGCACGAGATGATAAACAGCGCGCCGGCGGTCGGCGACCAGAAGGTAAACGCGCAGCAAAGAAAGATCACCAGCAGCACGAACGTCAGGTTGATGAAATCCAGCCGGTAGAGCACGTCGTTGGCCGCCAGGTACAGGCCCGCTTCACCACCGAAGTAGGTCAGTTTCACCTTGGCCAGGGCGGGATCGGTATTCACCCGCTCGTTGATGAATTGCTGGATATCGGCCCGCACCTTGTTGAGCCGCGAGTAGGTATGATCCGGCAGCAACACGCGGATGCACGCGTTGGTCATCTTCGGCGAATGGGCAAAGAAGCGCTCCATTTCGCCCGGCGCGGTGCCCGCCCAGAACATGTACCACAGGTTGCCGCCCAGCTCGGTTCCGTTCGGGATGCTCAGGTACTTCGGGTACCCGTTGTGGAACATCATGTTGAGCGGCATGATCCCGGCGTTGGCGAACGAGATCACGCCCACCGCGTCGCCCCGGCTCACCAGATAGTTGCCCAGATCGTCGGTCATCCGGAGCACCGCCGGGCTGATCGTGGACTGCGGATCGGGATAGTCCGGCGACGACATCACCACCCACCCGACGTCGGTCGGGAAGTATTGGCCGATTACCGCGATATCCTTGTTGACCTTGGAATCCTGCCGATAGAGCGGCGTGCCCGGCGTCTCATAGCCAATCCGCGCGCGCTGGCCCGATACCAGGCCAAAGACGATAAACAGCGCGCCACCGGCGAGCAGCGCAGTGCGCGTGACCCCCGGCGTCACCGGAATCCTGATCACCCAGTCGACAAACGAACCGAAGACCGTCCGCCGCGTGCTGAGCTGGCGCCGGCGCAGCCAACTGCGTTCGCGAATCCGCGGGCGCGGCAGATAGCTCATGAAGATCGGCTGGAAGACGAAGACCATCGTGAGGCTGGCCGCCAGCCACATCGCGCCGCCCACGCCGATTTCCTTGAGCACCGGGATCCCGCCGAACGAGATGAAAATGATCCCCGCGATGTCGGCCAGGATCGAGAGCAATCCCGGCGGCAGCATGACATCGGTCGTCGTCGCGCAGGCCAGCAACTTGTCGTCGAGCCGATCAAGCTCGTCGTAGTAGCGCCCCTGCCACTGGATCCCGTGGCTCAAGTCGCGCGCGGTCAGGATGAACGGGATGACCAGCATCACCGGGTCGAAGTCGTAGCCCATCAGGCTGACGAAACCGAGACCCCAGATCGCCGAGAAGGTGCCGGTCAGGATGGGCGCCCACCAACTGCTGCGTTCGCCGATGCTCAGATAGAGAATTATCAGCATCAGCGTGATCGCGATGAGGAAAATCACCTTGATCTGCGTCAGGTAGTAATAGCCCCAGCCCGAGATGACCGGCTGGCCCGCCACGAAGATCTCCGTGTCGGCGTCCTGGTATTTTTTGATGATGCCCTGGATATCGTCGAACAGCTTCTTGTAGTCGAGGCCCTGCTCGTTAAAGGTCGCGGTAATCAGCGCACCCTTGTCGTCGTAGGTAATCAGGCCCGTGACCGGACCGCGATGCGCCATTACGGTGTGCCGCAGATCTTCGACGCCGGCCGCCGTGTCGGGCACCTTCGGATACATGTAGTTGTCCGAAATCAGCGCGCCCGGAATCGCGTGGCTGTAAGCAACGCGATAGGAAGCCAGCGAGAAGATTTCGTTATGATCGACGCCCGGCAGTATATTGACGTCGCGCGTGATGTCCTGGATTTTGTGCAGCGTCTGCGAGTTGAAGATGTCGCCGTGCTTGACCCTCAGCAGCAGATAGAGCGATTGCGCCCCGCCGTACTGATTCTGGTACTTATGATACAGCAGGGTGTCTTGATGGCCGGTCGGGAAGAAGTTTTCGAACCGGGTCGCGATCCGCACGTTCGCCGCCCAATAGCCCATGAAGATCGTGATGCCAATCAGTGTAAGGCCAATCGCCGCGCGATACTGAAGAATGTACTTGCCCAGCCCCCAGGGCTCGTTACTGCTCGAAGTCGCCATTTGACGAGACTCTCCGCTTCATCCCAAGTGTAGAGCGGGCGCAAGGCCGTCCCCCGACCGCGCTCGCGTGCCCTGCCCCCACTGGGAGCCGTTTGCGTACCATCCTGCGCGAACCATAGCAAGGCTCGCCCCGACCCATCCCGCGCCAATCTCGCGGCACGACGCACTCCCGGACGCGCTGCGCGACGCTGGCCTATTCCGCCGCGCGACGCTCACCCGATCGGGCCACGGCGCGGGCTGCTGCGGCCCGCTCAATGCACGGCCGGCGCGGCGCCCATCTTCGCCGGCCGCCGCATCACAAAGGCGAGCGGCGTCAGGAACAGAAAAATATAGGAAATCAGCCGGAAGTCGTCGACATACGCCAGGATCGCCGCCTGGCGCTGCACCTCCTGGTAGATCATCCCCAGGTACGGCGCCGCCCCGTGCAGGGTGAAGCTGTTGTATTGGGCCGTGATGCCGGGGTTGGAATGGCTCCATTCCTGGAAGCGGAACGGATCGATTCGCGCGCTCAGGTAACTCTGATGGATTTGCGTATGCCGGCTGACCATCGCGACCAGGATCGCAATCCCGATACTGCCGCCCACCGACCGCACCATGTTGAACAGCCCCGACGCGTTGCCCATCTCCTCGTTCGAGACGGCACCCAGGCTCAGCGTGGTAATCGGGATGAAGATCAGGCCCGAGCCGATCCCGCGGTAGATCCCGGGCATCGCGATATTCCAGAAATCGATCTGCGGATTGAAGTTCGCCATCCCCCACGTGCCGTACCCCGCAATCAGGCAGCCGCCAGCGATCAGCACGCGCGGATCCATCATCGTGAACAGGCGCCCGGCGAGCATGATCGACGCGAACGTGCCGAAGCTCTGGATCGACAGCACGAAGCCCGCCTGCAGCGGCGTGTAACCGGCGATTTGCTGGCAGTAGAGCGGGATCAGCACGTACGTGCCGTACATCGCGAACATCACGATCGTGGTGAAGACCGTGCCGACCGCGAAGGTGCGATTGTTGAGCACTCGCAAATCGACCACCGGCTCCCGGGTGCGCATCTCGCGGATCAAAAAGAGTGCCACGCCGATGGTGCCGACGACTGTCAGCTCGACGATCAGCTTGGAGTTGAACCAGTCGAGCCGATCGCCCTTGTCGAGCATCACCTGGATAAACCCGACGCCAATCGCCAGAAAGATGATGCCCCACCAGTCGATCTTCTTGATCCCGCGCCGGATGTAATCCGGATCGTGCACGAAGACCGCGACCATGGTCGCCGCGATCAGTCCGATCGGCACGTTGATATAGAAGATCCAGCGCCAACTGTAGTTGTCGGTGATCCATCCGCCGAGCACCGGCCCCATCACCGGCCCGAGCATCATGCCAACGCCCCACACCGCCATCGCGACCGCCTGCTGCTCGGGCGGAAAGGTCTCCATCAGGATCGCCTGCGACATTGGCATCATCGCGCCACCGCCGATCCCTTGGAGCACGCGGAAGAAGATCAGCGTCGGCAGGTTGGGCGACGCCCCGGCCAGCAGCGAGCTGGTGACGAACAGCAGAATCGAGAAGGTGAAGAAGCGCTTGCGGCCAAAGAACGCGCCGCACCAGCCGGTCAGCGGGATCACGATCGCGTTGGCCACGATGTACGACGTCAGCACCCACGCCGCCTCGTCCACGCCCGCCGACAGGCTGCCGCGGATATGCAGCAGCGCGACGTTGGCGATGGTGGTGTCGAGCACCTCCATGATCGTCGCGAGCATCACGGCGACCGCGATCAACCATTTGTTGACCGCGGCCGGCCCATGCTCCGGCGGCGACGCGTTTTGCGAAGGTGCCGCGGCCATCGCGATCTAGCCCGCGCGGCCGGCCGGCACGACTGCCCGCGCCGCTCGAAGGTGAAACCCGCCAGTCCGCGCCGCGCTGTGAAAAATCGTCCCCATGAGGGTTTGAGATTGCCCAAACTGGGCCGCGCGATGCAAGCAAATCCGGACCCGCCAGTCCGCAGCGCCCGTTCCGCCCGCCCGAATCCCGCATCGCTGCGGGGTCACGCGGTCAGCTTATGCGAGGCCGGCGAACGCGGCGGCGCGGACGAAGACCGTTCCTTCCATCAGGCGGCGCGCGGTCCGATAGACCGTCGCATGGTCGGCGTGCCAGCCACCGTCGATCGGTCGCACCGCCGCACCGACCACGGTCAGCCCCGAGGGCTGCGCAATCCGCACCGCGTCGGCGGGCGGGGTGGGCCGCCGCGCGAGGCGATTGACCACGCTGCCATCGATCCGCGACGCCACCGCGAGGCACATCGCGCCGGTCAGCGGCACCGCGCGATGCGGCTGGCCGATCGAGATCATGCGCACGGTCAGGTCGGCGTCGTCCGCGGCGAGGCGATCGCCGGCCAGGGTCGTCGCGGCGCGCGGCCCGGTGACCATCGCGACCTTGGGGATGCTGGGCTTGCGCGCCGCGTCGGCGGCGCTGCGCGCGATTCCCATACGCAGGCTCGCGGCAATCCGGATCGCCTCGAGCCGGCGCAGGAGTTCGGGCCGCGCCTCGAGCTCGCCGGGCATCTCGAGTCCGGTCGCGCCGAGCGCCGCGGCCGCGACGAACACGCAGGGATTCGCCGCATCGACCATCGAGACCGTCACGCGTTCCGCCGCCGTCGTGCCATTTTGTAGATTTACCTGAACTTCGAGTTCATCGGACGGATTGCCGGTGGGCAGCAGCCGCCCGGTGCCCGCGCCGCCCGGATCGAGAAAATCCAGGCGCACTGGCGCGCCCGTGCCAGCCACGCCCGGCAGCACGAAATCGCCATCGACGGCGGCGCGTCCGCCGGCGACCGCAAAGCGCGCGACGATGATCTTGTGCGTGTTGGTATTATGGATGCGCACGGTCGCCGCGCCTTCGGCCGCCGCCGCGACGATTCCTTCATCGATCGCGAACGGCCCGATCGCCGACGACATGTTGCCGCAATTGCCGCTGTAATCGACCGCCGCGTCGCCGATCGCGACCTGCGCGAAGGTGTAATCGACGTCGGCGTCCACGCAGCTCGGCGGCCCGACCACGCATACTTTGGAGAGCGACGAGAGCCCGCCGCCCATCCCGTCAAGCTGGCGGCCGTTGCGGTCGGGGCTGCCGATCACGCCGAGGAAGATTGGCGTCCAATCCGCGCGATCGCGCGGCAAGTCCGCGGCGCGGAAGATTACCGCCTTGCTCGTGCCGCCGCGCATGAAGACCGCGCGCAAGCCGACTTGCCGCATCGCCCGAGTGCTCCCGCTATTTTCCGTCGCGCGCCGCGCTGGCGCCCGCGATGCGGCCGAAGACCGCTCCCGACATCAGGCCCGAGCCGCCGGGATAGTTGCTGTGGAACAGCCCGCCGACCATCTCGCCGCACGTATAGAGTCCCGCGATTGGCTCCCAGTTGGTGCCGACGACCTGCGCGCGATCGTTGATCTTGAGGCCGCCGAACGAGAACGTGATGCCGCCGGTGACCGGCCACGCGAGGAACGGCGGCGTGTCGAGCCGCTGCGCCCAGTTGGATTTGCCCAGCGCCAGGCCGCGCGTCGCCAGCCCGTCGCGATCGCCCGGATTAAACAAGCCCTCGCCGGCCGCCGCGTTATACTGCTCGAGTGTGCGCCGCGCAGCCTCGCGATCGACGTCGATCCGATCGACCAGTTCGGCGAGGCTCGCCGCCGCGATCGGATCGCTGGTCGCATAGCGCGGCTCGAGCAGATGGCGCACCTTGGAATCGAAAATCTGATACGCCACGCCGCCGGGCTGGTTGAGAATTATCCCGCCGAACTTGGCGTAGGTGAAAAACGCCTGGTCCTCACCCTCGTCGACGAAGCGCAGGCCCGCCCGGTTGATCATCACGCCGTACGGATACGAGAGGCGATTGGTCTTGTCGGTGAGCTGGCGATCGCCGAAGGGCGGCGCCTCGGCATTGATCGGCGTCGCGTGGCATCCGCTCCATTGCCCCCACGGCATCGCGCCGATCTCGCACGCCATGCGCAGCCCGTCACCCTGGTTATGCGGGGTGCCGCGCACCTTGGCATGGTCCCACGGGCGGCCGAGATATTGCGCGCGCCACGCGGCGTTGGCTTCGAAGCCGCCGCAGCCGAGCACGATTGCGCGCCCCGCGACTTCGTGGAGGCCGGTGGCGTCGCGCACCGCCACACCGCATACGCGGCCCGCGCCGTCGAGCACCAGGCGCGTCGCGGCGGCGCCGTAGCGAATCGTCACGCCCTTGCGCTCGGCCGCCGTGAACCACATCCGCGAGAGCCCCACGCCCTCATGCACGGCGCGGATAATCGCGCCCTTGGGCCATTTGATCAGGTTGCCGACGCGGACCGCGCCGAGCGAGATCGCCGGCTCGAAGCGGATCCCTTGGTCGGCCATCCAGGATGCGGTCGCGTAGGAATTGGCGACCAGAATTTCCGCCAGCTCGGGATCGGTGCGGTTCGCCGTCATCCGTTTGAGGTCGGCCATGAAAGCGTCGCGCGGGTAGGCTTCGATCCCTTCGACGAAGCCCGGCAGCTCGCGCGCCTTGGGCACCAGGTGCAAAATCTCGTCGACCCGGTCGAACGCGATGCGCAGCAGGCCGCCGCTGTAATGCGTATTGCCGCCGCGCATCGCCTCGGGCGCCTTTTCCAGCACCAGGACGCGCTCCGCACCGGCATTGCGCGCGGCTACGCTGGCCGCCAGCGCGGCGTTGCCCGCACCCACCACGATAACGTCGTAGTCCGGCATAGCTTTCGCTTACTTCTCCATCCGATTGACCGGTGCGATTTGACTGTATCGCCCCGCCGACCGAATAATTGCACAAAGCGCGCGGCGGCAAAAATCTCCGCCACTGGACGCGCGCGGGAGTGGCTTCGCGATGACCTGGCTAACCAACGACCGGGCGGACCACGCGCCGCCGGGCGAACGGCTCGCGCAATTGTGGCGTGCACCGGGGATCGTCATGGTTCCCGGCGCGCACAACGCTCTTGCTGGGATGCTCGCGATGCGCGCCGGCTTCAAGGCGATCTATCTGTCGGGTGCGGCGTTAAGCGCGAGCCTGGGTCTCGCCGACCTGGGGATTCTGGGCCTCGACGAGCTTTGCCTGTTCACCCGCACAATCGCGCGCGCGGCGGCGATTCCGCTGATCGTCGACGGCGATACCGGCTATGGCGGCGTGCTCAACGTGATGCGCACGGTGCGCGAACTCGAAGACGCCGGTGCCGCGGCGATTCAACTCGAGGACCAGCAACTGCCAAAAAAATGCGGCCATCTGAACGACCAGCGGCTGGTCGCGCCCGACGAGATGGCGGCCAAGGTCGCGGCGGCGGTGCGCGCGCGGCGCCATCTCAAGGTGATCGCGCGGACCGACGCGGCGGGCGTCGAGGGCCTCGACGCGGCGATCGCGCGCGCCCGGCTCTATCGCGCGGCCGGCGCCGACGTGATCTTCCCCGAGGCGCTCACGACCGCCGAAATGTTCCGGAAATTCGCCGGCGCGATCGACGCCCCGCTGCTCGCCAACATGACCGAGTTTGGCCGCACGCCGTATTTCAGCGCCGGCGAGTTCGCCGCCTTCGGCTTCAAGCTGGTCATCTGGCCGGTCTCGTCATTGCGCGTCGCGGCGCATGCGATCGGCGATCTGTACGGCACAATCATGCGCGACGGCGGCGCCTCCGCGATGCTCGAGCGGATGCAGACGCGCGCGGATCTGTACGAAACTATCGGCTACGCGGATTACGAGGCGCTCGACGAGTCGATCGCGCATAGCGCCGTGCCGCCGGACCTGCGCGCGCGCAAGTGATCGCCATAATTGTGCGCGATCGATCGGCGCGGCGCGGCCGCGGCACACCCCGGCAAGGACGGAACTGCATAGATGGCTTCGGCGTATGACGTAATCGTGGTCGGCGGCGGCAATGCCGCCTTGTGCGCCGCACTGGCCGCGCGCGAGAGCGGGGCGAGCGTGCTGGTCCTCGAATGCGCGCCGCCCGGCGAGCGCGGCGGCAACAGCCGCTTCACGGCGGGCGCGATGCGCGTGGCGTACGACGGTATCGGCGATCTGGCGCGCCTCATACCCGATCTGACCGACGAGGAAAAGGCCAACACCGACTTCGGCGTCTACGGCCAGGATCAGTTTTACGACGACCTCTGCCGCGTCACCCAATACCGCACCGACCCGGCGCTGGCCGAAACCCTGGTCGGCCAGAGCCTCGAGACGATGCTCTGGATGCGCGGCAAGGGCGTGCGGTTCGCGCCGATCTACGGGCGGCAGGCGTTCAAGGTCGACGGCAAGTTCAAGTTCTGGGGCGGGCTCACGGTCGAGGCGTGGGGCGGCGGACCGGGACTGGTCGACGCGCTGTACGCCGCGGCCGAGCGCAACGCGATCGAGGTCGCGTACGCCAGCCGCGCGATCGAACTGATCCATGACGACGGCGGAGTGCGCGGTGTGCTCGTGCGCGCCGGCGGACGCACCGCACCGATCGCGGCGCGCGCCGTGATCCTGGCCGCGGGCGGCTTCGAGGCCAACGCCGAATGGCGCACGCGCTACCTCGGCCCGGGCTGGGATCTCGCCAAGGTGCGCGGCACCCGCTTCAACACCGGCGACGGCCTGCGCATGGCGCTCGCGATTGGCGCGATGCCCTGCGGGAACTGGTCGGGATGCCACGCGGTGGGATGGGATCGCAACGCGCCCGAGTTCGGCGACTTGAGCGTCGGCGACGGCTTTCAGAAGCACAGCTACCCGTTCGGCATTATCGTGAACGCACGCGGCCGCCGGTTCGTCGACGAGGGCGCGGACTTCCGCAATTACACCTACGCCAAGTATGGACGCGCGGTGCTCGAACAGCCCGGGCAGTTCGCCTGGCAGGTCTTCGATCGCAAGGTGGCTCATCTGCTGCGCGACGAATACCGGATCAAGCGCGTGACGCGGGTGACCGCCGCAACGCTCGAGGAACTGGCCGGCAAGCTCGAGGACGTCGATGCGGCCGGCTTTCTCGCCGAGGTCGGCGAGTTCAACGCCGCCGTGGCGACCGCGACGCCGTTTAATCCCAACGTCAAGGACGGTCGCGCAACCCGCGGGCTCAAGATCGACAAGAGCCACTGGGCCAACGCGCTCGACACGCCGCCGTTCGAGGCCTACGCGATCACCTGCGGCATCACGTTTACCTTCGGCGGACTGCGCATCGACGGGAATGGCGCGGTGATCGATACCGACGGGGCGCCGATCGCGGGGCTCTACGCGGCGGGCGAAATGGTCGGCGGACTGTTCTACTTCAACTATCCCGGGGGCACCGGCCTGATGTCGGGTGCGGTCTTCGGCCGCCTCGCGGGAACCTCGGCCGGCCGCGCCGCGCGCGCCTGATTGACGACCGCTCAGGCGCCGGGCGGCTTGAGCAGCCGATCGACCATCGCCTTGAAGTCGCGCGTGATCGGCGAGCGGAAAAAGCGCGAGCGGGTGAAATTCGGATCGCCCGAGTAGAACCATTCGTACTGCAACTGGCGGCTGCCGAACGGCTCGCCGATCATGTCCCAGGCGAGCTTGAAGAGCTGCACGCGATCGCGCGCGCTCACGTCCTTGCCGCGCAGATATTTTTCCAGGTAGCCGGCGATTTCGGGATTGGCGAAATCCTTTTCCGTCGGCGTCATGATAAGCCCGCTGCCGCTCAACTGCCGGATGACCTCGGCCGCGCGCATCTGCGCCTGCGGGATCATCACCCACAGCGTCGCCGCGAGCGAGCGATGCGGCGTGCCGCGTGTCGCGCCCCAGGTGACCTCCTGCGTGCCGGCGCGGATCAGTCCGCTGACCAACTCCGCGTTGGCCACCAGCTCGCCAACCTGCGACTGGACCTGCGGCAGGGCGCTGCGCCCGATCGCGTCCGCCAGATGACAGGCGAGGCCGGCCAGAAAACGCAGCTTGACCATCCCGCGAATCGCACCCTGCAACATCGCGTAGCCCGGCGTGCGCGCCAGGACGCCATTGAAGATCTCGATATCGCCATGGATGAAGACGCGCTCCCACGGCACCAGCACGTCGTCGAAGACCGCCAGCGCGTCCTCTTCGTCAAAGCGCGAGCTGAGCGGACGATCGAAGCTGCTGCGCCCGCCGTCGTAGGTCTCGCGGCAGATGAACTTGAGGCCCGGCGTCGCCGTGGGAATCGCGAAGCAGAGCGCGTAGGCCTCCTCGCCCGCACGCCGCGGATAGAACGGTCCCACCCACAGCTCGTTGGAAAAGGGCGCCAGCGTCGAGAGCATCTTGGCGCCGCGCACGATGAGTCCTGAGTCGGTCTCGCGCACCAGGCGCAGCGCCGCAAACGGATCGTCCTGCTCGGCCGGCCCGCGCGATCGATCGATCTGCGGATCGACCAGCGTATGGGTCAGGCACCAGTCGCGATCGCGCACCTCCTCGTAGTAGCGCTGGAGATTGTCGCCGTAGCGCGGCTCGCGCCGGCCCACGTAGCCGCGCGCCGTGACCACGTCACTGACCATCGCATTGCAGAAGTCGGGCATCCGCCCCATCAGGCCAAAGGTATGGTCGGCGCGAATCTCCTCGGCGCGCGCGCGGCGCTCGGCCGCTTCGAGCGTGTCGGCCAGGATAAAGCTCGCACTGACCGGCTCGCCGGTGGTCGGCGAAGGGAAGGTCAGCTCGTCGCGCCGCCGATGCTGAAGGTCGTAGAGCGAGGCCATCGTGGCGACGATGCCGCGAAAGGGCGGATAGTCGGTGACGTCGCGCACGCGCTCGCCATTGGCGTAGATCGTGCGCGCGTCGCGCAGGCTCTCGACGAATTCGCTACCGCTGCGGATACCCATGAAACTCCCGTGTTCGTTGGTTATCTGACGCGCCCGCGCGATCGCGGCGCGCGCCGCACGACAATCGTCTAGGGAACCTCTGCACAAGTCAGGTTGTCATTCTGAGCGCGGCGAAGAATCCCGGATCCGGGACCCATGCGCTGCGCTCAGGGTGACCGCAGAGCCTTGTGCCGAGGTTCCCTAGTTAAGCCGCTTGCGCATCGCGTCGCCGATCCCGGGGTCGTCCTTTGCGAACTCGAGCTTTTCCATCCCGCCGTATGGGTTGGGAAAATGCGCCTGGTCTTGCGCCGATGTGTCGCAATATACTTCAATTTGATAGCCGTCGGGGTCGCGCAGGTAGATGCTCTTGGTGATGCCGTGGTCGATGGTCGAGAGCACCGGCACCTGCTTTTCCTTGAGCTCGCGGTAGGCGGCGCGCAGATGCTCTTCGTCGCGCAGGCGAAACGCGATATGCGAGAGCCCGACCGCGCCCTTGGGCGGGGCCGGCGCGGCCTCGCCCACCTCGAGGCAGGCGAGTTCGTGATGGTCGCGGCCGTGACTGGCGAAGAACGCCATCTTGATTTGCGGCAGCTCCATCATCACTTCGAGGCCCATCACGTCGGTATAGAAATGGCGCGAGCGTGCGAGGTCGCGCACCTTGATCACCACGTGGCCGATACGGTCCGGTACGATCATCGCAATAGCCCTCCTCGCGCGCCGTGGGCGCGCCCCGCGCCGAATCCTTAATAGAGCCGCGCGCCGATAAACACGCCGTCGACGAAATGCTTGGTCCGGGTCGCCGCCTTTTGCGGCAGCTTAATCAATTCCTGCGCCAGCTTATGCGCCGCCGGAATCAGATCGCCCTGCTTGACCACCCGATTGACCATGCCCAAATCGTGCAGTTCGCGGGCCTTGAAATGGCGGCACAGGATCATCGCGTCCTTGGCGCGCCAGGGCCCGAGCCGCGCCGCCATCGCGAGCGCCGGACCGCCGGTGAAGGCCGCGCCCAGTTCGACCTCGGGCACCCAGAATTCGGCCTCCTCGATGGCGACGATAAAATCGAACGCGGCCGCGATCGCCCATCCGCCGCCCACCGCGTAGCCGTTGACGGCGGCGATCGTCATGCAGTCGAGCCGCGTGACGTGATCGTAGATGCGCCCGACCATCCGCGCCCCACCGTCATTGTTGGCCATAAATACGCGCGCGCGCGCTTGCGCATCGGCGATGCCTTTGGTCACGGTCATGTCGGCGCCGGCCGAAAATGCGGCGCCGGTGCCGGTCACGATCAGCACGCGCACGCCGCGATCGTTGCGCACGGCGCGCAGCCGGTCTTCGAGTTCGGTCATCACCTCGCGGTTGAGGCAGTTGCGCCGCTCGGGCCGGTTGAACGTGATCGTGGTGATCGGGCCGTCCTTCGCGACGAGAAAATTATCCGGCATCGGGCTTCCTTTGCGCCGCCCCGCAAGCCGCCCTCGCGAGCCGCTCGACGCGCGCCGCGCACTCTTCTAGTCGAGCGTATAACCGTTGATATTGGCCTTGGCCTGGCGCACCGCGGAGGGCTTGCGCGAGGCCAGATAATGTCCGAGCTCCATCGCCGCCGGCATCAGCTCGTCCTTCGCCACGACGCGGTTGAGCAGCCCCCATTGATAGAGCTCCTCGGCCTTGAAGTGCCGGCAGGTCATGACGATCTCTTTGGCGCGCGCCGCACCGACGTGCGCCGCCAGCCATTGCTCGGGCCGGCGCGGACCCGGCACACCCAGGTCGACCTCGGGCATCCAGAACTCCGCGCCGGCGACCGCGATGCGCAAATCGCAGGCGAGCACCAGGAAAAAGCCGCCGCCCACCGCGAATCCGTTGACCGCCGCGATAGTCGGAATTTCCAGGTGGGTGAGCATCTCGAGCACGCGGCGCACCAGCCGTCCGCGCCGCGGCGCGACCGAGCTGAACAGGCGCAGGCGCTCGGCCTCGTCGGTGACGCCCTTCATGTGCGACAGGTCGGCGCCAGCCGAAAAGGTATTGCCCACGCCGGTCAGGACCAGCGCGCGAACCTCGCCGTCTTCGCGCGCGGCGAGCAGATTGTCCTCGAGCTCGCTCAGACTGTCTTCGTTGAACGGATTGCGCTTGGCCGCATAGTCGAACGTCAACCGTCCAACGCCGTCCGCCTTCTCGAACCGGAAGTATTTGCCCATCGGCTGCTTCCTCCTGGCTTGCTCGCCGTTTATCGCGCGGCGCGCCGCCCGCGGTCAAATCGAGCTGCACTCCGCCGCGCCCGCTCACGCGGATGCGTCAGTGCCGCCACTGCGACGCGGCTAATACTTGGCGATCACCTCACGGCTGAATTCCTCGATCATCTCGCGCCCGTTATTGACCACCTGGATCGCGACCTGCTTGAGCCCCTCGGCCTCGAGCGCCTTGAGCCGCGCAATGATCTCTTCGCCGCGCCCGGTCAGCGACATCATCGAGACCAGCGCCTCGTTGACATATTTGTCCTCGCCCGGTCGCATATAGATGAGATGGCCCTCATGCATTTCGAGGTAGCGGCGATCGGCGGGCGTCTTCATGGTCGGGATGTACTCGTCGCGGTAGCGCTCCCAGAGCTTGGCGAGCGGCGCCGGCAGTCCCGCACTGACGGCCGATTGCTCCCACAGCGCGTGCAGAAACACGGTCACGAATGGCCCCACGCGCTCGATCACGCGTGGCGAAGTGGCGGATTCGCCGTCGCGCAGGACGCATCCGGTGGTCAGCACCACGGTCGGCATATCCTTGACTGAGCGGCCGGCGCGCGCGGCGCCCTTTTTCACCGAGTCGAACTTCTGCCGATAGCGCGGCGCGTCGGCCAGCACGGTCAACCATCCGTCGCCGATTTCACCGGCCAGTTCGAGCGCCTTGGGTCCGTCGGCCGCGATATGGATCGGAATCGGATCCTTCAGATTGATGTAGCCGCAATCCTGATGGAGCAGGCGAATCGCGCGCTCGCGATCGCCTTCGCGATACATCACCTCTTCGCCGCGCAGCAGCTTGCGCACCATCGCGACGTAATCGCGCAGTTGGCCGAGCGGCACCGGCGGCAAGCCCATCGTATTGCGCCCGGTGAAACCGCTCCCGATGCCCAGGATAGTCCGGCCCGGCGCGAGCAGATTGATCGTCGCGATCGAATGCGCCGTGACCGGCTCGATGCGGTTCGACGGTATCGCGACGCCGGTCGCCAGCTTGATCCGCTTGGTCCGTTCCGCCGCCATCGCCATGCAGACGTAGACGTCGCTGTAGAGCATCTGCGAGTCGTAGAACCAGGCCTGGGTGAAACCGTGCTCTTCCGCGATTACGAGGTCTTTCCAGGCGTCCGGACGTGCCGGATATGCGAGTGCGAATTCCATATGCCACCATCCTTCCCGATCTCGTTGTACTTCGCGTTAGCGGCACAATCTGTCAAGCGCCACGCGCGCCGCGCCGCGTGGTCGATTGCCGCGCGCGGCAGCAACGGCGGCCATCCCCGGCGAATTCATCCGTGACCCGCGTCCGACATGGAGGCGCGCCGTCCGCCGCGATCGGGCGATCGCTGCGGACGGCGCGCACGGACGCCTCGCCGGTCCGGATTAAATCATGTTGTAGTAGCGCTTGGCCCCGCCCGCCATCACGTTGGCCAGCGTTTTGGCCGGCATGCCCATCGCCTGGATCATCTTGGGCGCGTCGGGAAAGCCGTCGAGATGCGGGTAGTCGGTCGCCCACAGGATATTGTCCGAGCCCAGGTAATCGGCGAGCAGCGGCAGCGATTTCTCGACCGGCTCGAACGAGATGAAGCATTGGCGATGGAACATCTCGCTCGGCCGCATCGTGAGGCGCGTATCGTTCATCCCCTGGTCGTCGAAATGGCGATCCATCCGATCGAGCCACCCGGCCATCCAGCCGCCGCCCGATTCCAGAAATGCGAACTTGAGTTTCGGATGGCGGTCGCACACACCGCACATCAGGAGGCTGGTCGCCGCCGCCATCATCTCGAAGGTATGCGCCACGCAATGGCGCACCGCGCCGCCGCGCGTAAAGCGATCCATGCCGAGGGTGACCTGCCCGCTCTCCGAGCCGCCGTGAATCCCCATCGAGAAGCCGATCTCCTCGGCCGCCGTCCACAGCGGCTCGTAGGCCGGATCGTGCAGCACGCGCCCGTTGTACGGATTGGGCCGGATAAAGCCCGCCTTGAAGCCCAGTTCTTTGACCGCAAAGCGCATCTCCTGGATCGCGCCTTCGACCGATTGCATCGGCAGCATCGCGGCGCCGAACAGCCGCTCGGGATAAGGCTTGCAATAGTCGGCGAGCCAGCGATTGTAGGCGCGGCATGCTGCCGCGGAGAAGTCGGGATCCTTCATCGAGCCCAAAAACAGGCCGAGGCTCGGATAGAGAAACGCCGCGTCGACGCCCTCGGCGTCCATGTCGGGAATCCGCGCATGCGGATCGAAGCCGCCCTTGCGCCCCTCGGTGTAGGGAATGCGCGCCGAGACCTTGCCGTCGCGCGAGCCGTATGCGCCGACCGCGCCGAAGCTGATGCGCTTTTTGCCGTGGCCCAGGTCGACCGCATCGTCGTGCTCGACGCGGAAAATCTCCAGCCCATCGGCCATCGTTACCAGCTTGGGGCAGCCCTCGCGGTATTGCGGATCGATATATTGCTCCCACAAATCGGGAGGCTCGAGTATATGGCCGTCGGCGTCGATGACGTTGTAGTCCATGACGTTCACCCCGCGCTTGCGCTAAACGTGTCTTCAAGGCCATCTAAGCACACGCGATTTTGCACCGGCAAGCCGCGTCTTGATGACGTACGCAACTTGGGCGCAAGAATGATGCTCAAATATCTCGTCAGCGGCACCGGGCCGCATTGCGGCAAGACCATGGCGGGATGCGCGATCGCGTTCGCACTGCGCGTGCGCGCGATGCGCGTCGGCGTGATGAAGCCGATCGCCGTCGGCTGCGCGCCGGGCGACGGCACGCTCGCGCCGGATTATTCAGATGACGCCCGCTCGCTGCTCGCCGCGGCGGGCGCTGACCTGCCGCTCGAGATCGTCTCGCTCTACCGCTATCGCGCGGCGCTCGGACCGCTGGACGCGGCGATCGCCGACGGTGCGCCATCGCCCGGCTTCGCCGCGATCAGCCGCGCCCTCGGCACGATCGAACGGTCACGTGACGCCGTGATCGTCGAGGAGGCCTGCGGCGTCGATAACTCTTGCGGACTCGCCGCGCGGATCGACGCGGAGCACGACTTCGCCGATCTCGCGATCGCGCATCGGCTCGAAGTGATCCTGGTCGTCGCCAGCCGTCCGGGCTTCGTCGAAGCGGCCGGGCGATCGCTCGCCTATGCCCGCGAACGGGGATTAATCGTCCGCGGCGCGATCCTCAACGCGTTCGATCCCGACGCCTCGGCGACCGTCGCGCACGACGCCGCGCGCCTCGCCGACGCAACCGGCGTGCGCATCCTCGGCACGGTCCGCTACAAGGAACCGCTCCGCCTCGCGATTATCGAGCGGCTACTCTTCTGACCGGCCCCGCATGGCGGGGGATTAGCGATGCGGGGAATACGGCGGCTCACAGCATATCGCCATACCCGCAGGGATGGTGAGGCAAGTTTTAGTCGCGAGGTCTCCTGGCCAGTCGCACGCGACCCGGGGCGATCACCGCGAAGCCGTCCCGCAGCCGCACGCCCAGCTTGGCCACCGCTTCGACCACGGCCGTCGGTTTGGCGCGCCGCGCGCGGCTATCGAACTTCACCAGAATGACGCCCGCCGACGGCCGCTCGCGGACATAGACCAGCTCGCCGAAGTCGGCGTCCTCGGTGATCAGCACGCGCCGCTCAGCGAATGCGCGCTTCATCACCAGCTCGTCAGGTATGCCTTTCGAGATCTCCGCGATCGCGATCACGTCGTGGCCGGCTTCGCGCAGTGCCCGGATCACCGGACCCGCGCAACTCTCGTCGGCCACGAACTCCATGTTTTAAGATTTGCTGGGGTTGGCGGCGTCGGCCAGCAGCACCACTTCCTCGAGCGCCACGCTCGCCGCCCCATAGGCGATCGCCGCTCGAACGTCCTGGGCGGTGAGATGCGGATAGTCCTCCAGCAGATCGCTTTCGGTCTCGCCCTCGGCCAGTTTGCGCAGGATTAGCTCGACCGTGATCCGCGTCCCCCGGATGACCGGCTTGCCCAGCATCACCGACGGGTTGATCTCGATTCGCTCGGTCGTCATCGCCATCGCCTCGCATCCCGATGATACCGCCCGCCGCTTGCCGCCGCCAACGTGGCGCGCCCCGCGATCGCCCCGACTCCCTGGCGGCGCGGCTGATTGACAGGCGCGGCTCATCCGGACTATCGAGCGTTAGGCTTGCCGGCGACGCCCCCGCGGGCGATTTTGCCACCGGCAGCGGAGGCTCCTGATGGCCGAATCCACCGCATCGCGCATTATCGACGTTAATCTGGTCCCCTGGCAATCCATGCATCCGGGCGTACAGGCCAAGCCGCTGTGGTCCGATCCGGCGACCAAACGGCGCGTGCAATTGACGCGCTTCGAGCCGGGCGGCACCCTCGCCCTGCATCGCCACGACGGCGACGAAATCCTCTACGTGATCGAGGGCGCGATCACCGACGACTTCGGCACCGTGACCGCCGGCTGCGTCGGCTATCGGCCCAACGGATGCACCCATACCGTCACCAGCACCAACGGCGCGACCGCGCTCGCCTTCATCACCGGCGGGGTCGGACCCGCAACCGAACGCGGCGACGGCCCGCCGTCGAAAATTTTCCGCCTCAATGAAATCGCCTGGGTCGACGCGCTGCCGGGCGTCCGCATGAAGCCGCTGCTGAACGATCCAGAAATCCATCGGCGGGTCGCACTCGCGCGCTTCGAGCCGGGCGCGCGCCTCGCGCCGCATCGCCATGTCGGCGACGAAGTCGTCTTCATGATCGAAGGCTCGAACGCCGACGAGTCGGGCGAACTGGTGACCGGCAACCTGAGCTACCGGCCCAACGGATGCACCCACAGCGTATGGAGCACCAACGGCGCGACCGGACTCGCCTTTGTGACCGGCAAGACCGAACCGGCCTGATCAGCGATCGATCTTAAGCGGCGATTGATACGCGCCGCCGGCCTCGCGATCACACTCTGCGACGGCGGCGCCGCGGGCGCCCAGGAACCGACCATGAACCAACGCGCGTTCGGCATCTTTGACCACCTGGAGCGGCGCGATCAGCCGCTCGACGGCATCTTCGAGCAGCGCCTGGCGCTCATCGCCGACGCCGACAGCGCCGGCTTCCTCGGCTACCATCTGGCCGAGCATCATGCGACGCCGCTCGGGATGGCGCCGTCACCGGGGATTTTTCTTGCCGCCGTGGCGGCGCGCACCCGGCGCATCCGCCTCGGTCCGCTAGTCTACCTGCTCCCGCTCTACCATCCGCTGCGCCTGGTCGAGGAGATTTGCATGCTCGACAATCTGAGCGGCGGACGATTCGATATCGGCGTCGGCCGCGGCGTCTCGCCGTTCGAACTGGCCTATCATCATGTGCCCTTCATGGACGCGCGCGAGATTTTCGAGGAAGCGCTCGCCGCGATCGTCACCGGCCTGCGTAATCCGCAACTCAATCATCGCGGCCAGCACTACCGCTACGACGCCGTGCCGATGGAACTCGCGCCCGCGCAGCGCCCCAACCCGCCCTTCTGGTATGGCAGCGCGACGCCCGACAGCGTGCTCTTCGCCGCACGTCATGGGATGCATATGGTGGGTAACGGACCCAACGCGGCGCTGAAAAAGTTCACCGCGATGTACGCCGAGGAGCTGAAAAAGCACAAGGGCGGCCCCGACGATCTGAATCCGCATATCGCCGAGCCGCGGCGCGGCGCGATCCGCCATTGCTACGTCGCCGCCGACGACGCCGACCTCGACGCGGCCGCGCGCCCGGCCTATCGCGCCTACTACAACAATATCGTCAAGCTGTGGCTCGACTTCCGCACGATTCCGGCCTACGGCTTTACCGACGACCTCGATCTCGCCCGGCGCAACGACGTCGCGATCGCCGGCACGGTGGGCGAGGTGCGCGATCAGGTCGGCAGCTTCTTCGAGCACAGCGGATGTGACTATCTGGTGCTGTCGTTCGCCTTCGGCAATCTGACCCACGAGCAATCGCGACACTCGCTCGAACGCTTTACCACCCAGGTGATGCCGCAGTTCGCACCGCGCGGGTAATACTCAGTATATTGTATCTTCACGTTGGCATGAGGGGCTAAGCGATGGCGCGCGGCAGCATTAACCATCTGGCATTAACTGTAACCGATCTGGCGCGCTCGGCGGCCTTTTACGATCAGGTGCTCGGCTTCATGGGCTATACTCGCGCCGCGGTTCCCGAAGCGACCAAGACCGCGATGAAGACCGCGCTGCTCGCATGGGCCAGTCCGCACGGCGCGGTCACGATGCGCCCGGCCAAGGGGGATTCGGCGAAGCGGGCACACGATCGCAACGCACCGGGACTGAATCATCTCGCCTTCAACGCCGGCAGTCGCGCCGAGGTCGGCGACCTTCATGCGCTGCTTAATAAGATTGGCGCGCCGGTGCTCGACGCGCCGGCCGAATACGCCTATTTCCCCGGCTACTACGCGGTCTATTTCAGCGACCCGGACGGCATCAAGATCGAGTTCGTGCACTGGCCGCAGGGGTAACGGAAGGTCGTGAACCCTGAACTCTTCCAGAAGGAAAGAGATGAAAGCGATACGCCGAGCGCCCGCAGAACCAGCAATCGAATACTCAGCGGGCAAACGGAAGGTTCGATCGATCAATCAGCTTGGTAGCATCCGTTGAGCGGATGCCGAACAGCCTTTCAAAGTCTTGAGCTCCCAGAATGCGTTCGCAGGCGGCCGCCGAATCCATAAATAAGCATTCAAGCTGATTTATGTAGTCGGCCTCCGTGAGGTCATTGTTGTCGAGCCGACCAAGCAATTTGTCCTGCTCAATATCGGTACTAATCTGAATTGCGACAACGTCCTTGACCTTCGCCCGATCGTATTGTTCTCCAAGATAGGTGGCCGCCATCGCCTCTAACTCTTGCTGCTTGATCTTCAAGCGCTCATTCTGGCTGCCAAGCTTATCGAACATCTCCGGGGAATAGAGCTTTCTCACAGACTCAGAGAGTTGGGTACTTTTATCGTCTTTCATGCGTGACCCGCTTCCGGCTTGCGATCTCGGCCCTATTACTAACTTAACACAGCTCGCTAATTCGGGCCATGGCCCCTTGCCGTATGGACCAAACCGGGCGAAAGACCACCGATAGCCTCCCGCAACGGCAACATCCACGCCCGCAGGGTAGAGCAGGCGATTCGCCGCTTGATGGCAGACGCCAGTCCTGAGGTATCTGATCCCCGCATAAAGCCTCGGCACAATTCCGATGGTTTTAGGATCCGATAAACAATTCGCGCACTTGGAATCGCCGGCCGCTGAAGCAAGGGCCCTTCCGCCGGCATCACGGCCAAAGCATCCCCACGCGAACCCATCATCGCTCGCCACGTATGTATGGTCGATTGGAAGGGTGCTCACCAACGCTAGAGCGTACCCCGATAGCGTCGCCATAATTCACCTTGTACCTCAGCAAAGCCCAAGCGTCTGGCCATTCATACCATCAACGCATTGATGGCTTATAAGCGATCGTACTGCGCGCCATGCCCCCGGCGGCGTTACGTTACGCGCAAGCGGTCGGCCAGCCGGCTGAAGCGGCGGCGCTCGTCCTCGTTGCGCACCGCCTGCGACAGCGCGCCGCGCGTGCCGACCAGTACGCAGACCCGTTCGGCCCGCGTGATCGCCGTATAGATGAGATTGCGCCGCAGCATCAGGAAGTGGCTCTGATGGATCGGGATGACCACTGCCGGATACTGGCTGCCCTGGCTCTTGTGAATCGAAATCGCATAGGCGAGGCCCAGTTCGTCGAGGTCGGCCAGATCGTATTCGGCGGGCCCCTCGTCGAAATTCGCGCCGACCCGGCCGCGCGCCGCGTCGATTGAAACCACCCGGCCGATCGCGCCATTGAAAATCAATTTGTCGTAATTGTTGCGCAACTGGATTACGCGGTCGCCCTCGCGAAAGCGCCGATCGCCGGCGCGCAGCTCGCGGCCGTGCGGATTGAGCAGGGCTTGCAGCTCGCGATTGAGCGCCTGCGTGCCGAGCGGCCCGCGGTTCATCGGCGTGAGCACCTGGATCTCGCGCGGGTCGGCGATACCGAAACGGCCGACGAGCCGGTTCTGCACCAGCTCCTTAATCGTGCCGACCACGTCGTCGGGCGACGCGCGCTCGAAGAAAAAGAAATCGCCCTCGGCCTCGTTGGGCGTCTCGGGCATCTCGCCGCGGTTGAGGCGATGCGCGTTGGCGACGATCAGGCTCGCGCGCGCCTGGCGATAGACCTGCTCGAGCTGCACGACCGGCACCAGCCCGGACGCGATCACGTCCTTGAGCACGCTGCCCGGACCGACCGACGGCAACTGATCGCGATCGCCTACCAGCAGGATCGACGATCCCGGCGTGAGCGCGCGCAGCAGGCTCGCCGCCAGCTCGAGGTCCATCATCGAGGCTTCGTCGACGATCAGGAAATTGGTGCGCAGCGGAAATTTCTCGGTGCGCAGGAACTCGCCGGTCTCGGGCGCGAATTCGAGCAAGCGATGGATGGTGCGGGCCTCGCGGCCGCACGCCTCGGCCAGGCGGCGCGCCGCGCGGCCAGTGGGCGCCGCCAGGGTCGGCTTCAGTCCGGCCGAATCGAGCGCCGCGATCAGCGAGCGCAGCAGCGTGGTCTTGCCGGTGCCGGGACCGCCGGTGATCACCGCGACCTTGGCCTTGAGCGCGTATTCGAGCGCGCGCCGCTGCTCGGCCGAAAGCACGATACCACCGGCGTGGCTCGCCGCTTCCATCGCGCGCGCGATCACCGCCGGGCCCATCGGGCGCCCCGCCACCAGCATCGCGATCCGCTCGGCGACCGTCACTTCGGCCGCGTGCAGCCGCGCCAGGTAGACCGCCGGATGGTCGTCGACGGTGTCGGCCACCAGTTCGCCGCTGTGCACCAGATCGCCCAGCGCTTCGCGCGCGAGCCCCGGCTCGAGCTCGAGGGCGCTCTGGAACTGATGCTCGAGATAGCCGAAGGGCGCGAAGACGTGCCCCTCGTCGGCCATCCGCTCGAGCACGAAGAGCATCGCGGCGCGCGCGCGCTGAAGCGAGTTGCGCGGGATGCCGAGCTTCTCGGCGATCGCGTCGGCGGTGCGAAAGCCGATCCCGATAATGGTGCGCGCGAGAATGTAGGGATCGGCGCGAATCGTCGCCAGCGAGTCGCGGCCATAGACCTTGTGAATCCGGCGCGCGTGGGCCGCCGCGATCCCGTGGCCGCGCAGAAAGACCGTCACCTCGCGCAGACCCGACGCGTCGCGCCAGGCCAGCGCGATCCGCTGGGCGACGGCCCGCGGCAGGCCGCGCACCTCGTGCAGGCGCTCGGGCGCCGTATCGAGCACCGCCGGCAGCTCCTCGCCAAAGCGCTCGACGATACGCCGCGCGATCGCCGGTCCCACGCCCTTGATCTCGGAGGCGAGGTAGCGCTCAAGCGCATTGACGCCGGCCGGCCGCACCGTCTCGAAATCCTCGACCCGGAATTGCTCGCCGTACCGCGGATGCTTCTCGAAGCGTCCGCTCAGGCGCAGCCCCGCGCCAATCTCGACCGCGCCGAAATTGCCGACCACGGTAATCCGGCTGCGCGCCCCCTGGTCGTCGGAGCGCTCGACTACCGCCACCACGTAGCCGCTGGCCTCGTTGACGTAGAGCAACTGGTCGAGCGTGCCCTCAACCAGTTCGGTGGAATGTTCGGCACCGTTCACAGGCGCTCAGGATGAAGCAAAAGCGGGGAATTTTGAATGACCGGTGATCATTGAGCGCGACTCTCGAGAGAGAAAATATATCAACACGTTTACTAATATAAGTCGTAGGCGAAAAGGAAATCGGTTTATGGTTCCCGTTTTGCTCCGCGTTCGCATAGTGCAAACGATTCTGACCAATGTTGAGGAAATTCCTGAGCAATCTAAAGGAATTTACGATGGCACATCTCATGCTTATGTTCAAGCATCGAGCAAGGAGGCTCATCCGATGATTTACTCAACTACTTCGATCGTTCTGACTACGATAGCTCTGGTCACCGCGCTGGCTGCGACGGATTGGTACGTCTGGAGCCACACCTTCGCTGCCGACATCAGGATGCCCCGTACGCCGCGGCCGCTCAAGGCGATGGAGCTGCTTGACGGCATCCTGGGCCGCACGATCCGCACGACTGAAGCGGTTCTGCCGCACACTGCGGTCGAGCCGACGGTCGGACCGGCGGTGACGGTTGCGCAGGCGACCAGCGAGGATCGCGACGGGCACGGCTTCAAGCAGGTTGCGTGATTGGTCATGCCCGCGCCCGATCAAAATTCGCAACATCAGTGCCAATTCCGGCTTAACCCGCGTCAGCGACGGTCCCGATGGTCTGGCGCTCGCCCTGAGCGACCAGACCATCGCGGGCCCTCCAACGACGACCTGATAACTCTCCGCACCGGCCTTTAATTTTCGTCGCATCGTCTCGACCCGGCGGACCACCGCCCAAGCGATCGAACTCAAGCGCATTCTGGTTCACGGTCGCGGCGCGCGAACCCGCCGCATAGCGCGATTTGGCGCAGGCCACTCCGCGAGAATGGGCGCACGCCTCTAACGGATCAGGGCGCATTAGTGCTAGAGACCAAGGGCAACGATGATCGGCCGTCGATCACACCCGAGCAAAGGAGAGCGCTCCATGAGTTCTGCCAAAGCCAAAGAGACCCGCACCCCGCGACTCAACGAACTGTTCGACGACCTTTCCGCGACGCTCAAGGATTTTATCCGCAAGCATCATGTGACCTATGAGGAATATCATCGCACGCTCGCCTTCCTGACCGAGGCCGGCGAAAAGGGCGAGATCCCGTTGCTGCTCGACGTGTTTCTCGAAGTGACGGTGGACGACGTCGATCACAGCGGGCGTCCGGGCACCGCGACCACGGTCGAGGGGCCGTATTATGTCGCCGGGGCGCCGGAGCTCAAGTCGCCCTGCGTGCTGCCGCATCGCGCCAACGAGCCGGGCGACGTGCTGATCTTCTCGGGCACCGTGCGCGGTACCGATGGCGCGGCGCTCGGCGGAGCGGTGGTCGATTTCTGGCAGGCGGACGCCGAGGGCCGCTATTCGCATTTTAACATCGCCACGGCCGAAGCGCCGTTCAACCTGCGCGCCAAGGTCGCCAGCGACCATCATGGGCACTACGAGATGCAGACCTGGGTCCCGTCGGCCTATGAAATTCCCAAGTCGGGACCGACCGGGATGCTGATCAAGGCGCTCGGCGGCCATCCGTGGCGCCCGGCCCATCTGCACGTCCGGGTGACGCATCCGGGGTTTGCGCCGCTGACCACGCAGGTCTTTTTGAAAGACGACCCGTGGATCGATTCGGACGTGGTGGGCGCGGTCAAGCAATCGCTGATCATGGGCATGACCCGGCATGACAGCGCGGCCGAGCTGAAAAAACGCGGATTGAGCAAGCCGTTCTTCACGCTCGATTACGATTTCGTGCTGCCGCACGATATGGCCAAGGCCGCCTGAACGGCTGGCCGCGCGCGGCCGACGGTTGGCGCCAACATCCGCCGTCCAGGCGGCAGCCACGGCTTTTCGCGACGCTGCGGGCATCCCGCATAGCGCGATGGCCGGCGCTCAGTCGTTTTTATGCAATCGGATCGTCCGCCCGAAATTCATCCAGCCTTACATAAGGAAGCCCCGTCTAATGCGGATCGCGAACGCGGCGCGATCCGGGCGCCGCGCCGAACGCGTGTGCTGACCCGCATCCGGAAGAGCTCGAGTTGAAGCCCACCCGCCGATGAATGCCGCCGCTCCCACGTTGAGTCTTGCGGTCCTCGTGCCGGTCTACAACGAAGAGCACCTGGTAGCGGCTTCGCTGCGGCGGTTGCGCGTGCTCGAGAGTAGCCTCCATCTCACGCGCATCGAAGTGATCGTGGTCGACGACGGCTCGCATGACGGTACGCCGGCCGCGCTCGAGGCGTTCCGCCAGGAACAGGCGGGGCGCGACGCCGACGGTGGCGAGGCGAAGATGTCGTGGACCTTCCTGCGTCATCCGCGCAATGCCGGCAAGGGCAAAGCGATCGAGACCGCGCTGCGCGAGGCGACCGGCACGGTCAGCATCATCCACGACAGCGACCTGGAATATCAGCCGCGGGATATTCTGCGGATCGTCGAGATCTTCGCGACCGAAGAGGCCGACGCGGTATTCGGTTCGCGGTTCGCGGGCGGCTCAGTGCGGCGCGTCCTGATGTACCGGCATCAACTCGGCAACAAGCTGATCACGTTTTTGTGTAATCTCGCCTCCAACGTCAACTTCACCGACGTCGAGACCTGCTACAAGGCAATCCGCACCGACCTGTTAAAATCGATTCCGCTCCAGAGCAACGATTTCCGCATCGAGATCGAATTAAGTATCAAACTGGCGAAACGCGGTGCGCGGATTTTCGAGATCCCGATTAGCTATCGCGGCCGCACCTATGCCGAGGGCAAAAAGATCGGCTGGCGCGACGGGCTCGGCGCATTGGTGGCGATTTTCAGATTCGCCGCGAGCGACAACATCTACCGGCTTGACCAATTCGGCAGCCAGATCCTGGCGCGCCTGTCGCGGGCGCCGCGCTACAACCGCTGGATGGCGGAAGTGATTCGGCCGTTCTGCGGCCAGCGGGTGCTCGAGATAGGCAGCGGCGTCGGCAATCTCACGCGCCAGATGATCCCGCGCGAGCACTACGTCGCGAGCGATATAAACCCGCTTTACCTCGACAGTTTGCGCGCGCTGCGCGAGGACCATCCGTACCTCGACGTCTCGTACTGCGACGTGACCGAGGTCGCGACCTTTCCCGACCTCGAGCGGGGTTTCGATACCGTCATCTGTCTCAACGTGGTCGAACATGTCGATGACGATCGGGCGGCGCTGCTCAATATCAAGGCGGCGCTGCGGCCGGGTGGGCGCGCGATCGTATTGGTGCCGAACGGCCCCGGGCTGTTCGGCACGCTCGACGAGGTACTGGGCCATAAGCGCCGCTATACCGAAGCGTCATTGACTGAACTGGGCCGCGCTTGCGGGCTGCTCGTGGTCAAGGTGATCCCGTTCAACCGCAGCGGCTGCTTCGCCTGGTGGCTCAACGGTAAATTACTCAAGCGGACTCATTTTGGGCGCTTCCAGGTGCAGATGCTCAATTGGCTGACGCCACTGTTTCGCCGGATCGAAGCGCACCTGCCAACGCCGGCACTGAGCCTGATCGCCTTGATGGAACGGCCCGCCATCGCGGCTGGCGAGCTTGGCGATCAGGCGCCAGGCGCCGCCACCGCCAGAGCCGCGAAGCCCCTATCCGGCGCGCTCTGAAATTCCCTATTGACCCCGCGACCCGCGGTTCCTAAATTCGCGATCACACCCGCCTCCGCGCTCTGCACGGTTAATTGCCACGGCGACCGCGCCGCGCGGACGCACCCGAAGGTTCGCCGGAGGGTTCCACATGACGATCCGTGCCACGGCCGGTATGATCGCGCTCGCGATGCTCGTCGCCACGACGATCGGATGCGCCGCCGCATCGCCCGATGCGGCGCGCCTGGCCGGTGCGTCAACCGGCCCTGCGACTGCGCGCATGGCCGCCGCCGACAGCGCCCTGAGCGGAGTATGGCAAGGCATCAGCGTCTCGACTTCGGTCGGCGATCCGTCCGACCCAGGACGCATCGCGGCGATGCAGAACATTACGCTCACGATGTTTCAGCAGGGCGAAATCGTCTCGGGCTATTACCGTTGCGCCTACGGCAACCAGGTCTGCCGCCACATGAACGAGACCGGCATAATCCGGCATGGCCGTCTGAGCCATAATCGGCTTACTATGCGGGTGATGCTGGAAGACGGCTCGATGTGTTTCTTTACCGGCGTGCCCGAGGGCGAGCGATTCGCCGGCGGCTACGAGTGCCTGCAGGGCGGCGGCATTATCGAGCAGGGCGAGTTTCAGACCCGGCGCAGTTACTGAAGCGGAAACCGAGAGGCGGTGATTAATGGGACGATTATCATTACGCATTAGATTAGGCGGATTGACGCTACTGGCGATGATCGCCGGCGCCGCGGGATGCTCTACCGGACCCGGCCGTGACGGCGGCTACACGGCTCCCGCGACCGCGGTCGCACCGCCGGCCGGCACCCAGGCGGACAAGCCCGGCGCCAACGGCGTGGTCGGCGTCTGGCAGGGGACGACGCTGGCGAGTTGCAATACCTCGTCGGCCAGCCGATGCAACGCGCAGCAGGACGTGACGCTCACGCTGATCCAGGGCGACAAGGGATTGGGCGGTTTCTACCGCTGCGCCTATTTGACGCAAAATTGCTACAACATGAATGAGACCGGCAAGATCGTCCGGGCCACGCTCAGCGGCACGCAGATCACGATGCGGGTGCAGATGCCCGACGGCAGCTCGTGCGTGTTCACCGGACGCACGCCCAACGGCGACGTGAACGGCGGCTATACCTGCTACAACGGCGGCGCGATCCTCGAAGGCGGATCGTGGCGGGCGCATCGCCAGTATTGAGCCGGCGGACTATTGCGCGCGCGGCGGCGCACGGCGCGGCCCGCGCAGCGGAGCCAGCGCGCGCAACTCCTCGAGAGTCGCGGCGGCGGCCGCGCGAATCGCGGCCGGGTCGAAGCCGCGCGCCGCGGCGCGGGCGAGCGCGTCGTCCAGCGTGCGGTCGTAATCATTGCGATAGCGCGTGTTCAGTTGCTTCCACGGCACGCCGGCCAGCGCGCTGATCGCCTCCGCGGGCCGTCCGATCAGCCCGCGCACGATCATCACGGCGATCGCCGGATAGCCGAGATAACCCTGCCAGAACGACGCGTTGTCGTTGGACGAGACCTCGCGGCCGTCAGCGGAAATCGTCACTTCATAGCGCCTGGCGCCGTCGGACGAGGCGACCATGGCGCGGGCGGCGTCGACTATCTCGACCCGGCCGTCACCGACCGCGCCGAGCGCCTCGTAAACTTTGGCAATCGGCGGCATTTTCCACGGGACCACTGGCATAGGCGCTAGGGAACCTCTGCACCAGGCTCTGCGGTCACCCTGAGCGAAGCGAAGGGGTCCTGGATCCGGGATTCTTCGCTGCGCTCAGGGTGACCGCAGAGCCTGGTGCAGAGGTTTCCTAGATGCGCGCTTTTGCCGCGCCGTGCAAGGCGCGCTTGACGATCGGTCCGCCACGCCCCTAAATTGCGCGCAGGCGTTGAGGCGCCGCGCATGGCCAACGAACCCATCGGTAAACTCGACCACATCGGCATAGCCGTGAAGAGCCTCAGCGAGGCGCGCAAGTTCTTCGAGGGCGTGCTCGGCGCGCGCTTTCTTTATGAACATGAAAATCGCGCAGCCGGGTATCGGCTGATCGAACTCGATCTGAATGGAACGACCTTTGAGCTGCTCGAACCGTTGGGCGAGAAGTCGTTTCTCCACGCGTTTCTGGAAAAGCGCGGCGAGGGGCTGCACCATCTGACGTTCGACGTGCCGAATGCGAAAGAAAAAATTACCCAAATGAAGGCCGACGGCCTGCGCATGGTCGACGAGCGCGAGTTCGCACCCGACTCGTACGAGGCGTTCATCTCGCCGCGCGCGAGTCACGGCGTCCTGATCCAGATCGGCTCGGGCTACCCGACGCTGGCGCGATCGGCCGAATGGTTCAAGCCATAGCCCGTCATCCCATAAGGCCCTGGGTGTAGCCGCCGTCGATCGTGATATTCGCGCCGTGGATAAAGCCGGCGCGATCGGAGGCTAGAAAGAGCACCAGGTCGGCGACCTCGGTCGCCTTGCCGACGCGCCCGAGTGGCGTCATCTTGCGAAACGCCTCATCAGCCGCCGCCGCCGACGGCATCAGCCCGGTGCGCATCTTGAGCAGCCGTTCGGTCAGAATCGGTCCCGGATTTATCCCCACGACGCGCACCCCGAGCTTGCCGCCCTCGTCGGCCAGCGCCTTGGTGAAATGGTTGAGCGCGGCGTTGGCGGCGCCGCCGATCATATAGCTGTGGCGCGGGTTGAGCGCCGCCGCGCCGATGATATTGATGATCACGCCGCCGCCCTTGCGCTCCATTTGCGGCAGCACCTCGCGGGCCATCCGCACGTAGCCAAAAAACTTCAATTGCCAATCGTCGAGCCAGGCCTGATCGTCGAGCTTGAGGAACTCGCCGACGCGCGCACTGCCCGCGTTGTTGACCAGGATATCGATGCGATCGAACAGATCGACGCAGCGCGTGACGACCTGCCGGATCGCCGCGCCATCGGTCAGGTCGGCGACGCAGGTCTCGAGCCGTCCGTGCGCGCCCGCGCCGGCCGCTGCGACCACTTCATCGAGCGCCGCCTGGCCGCGCGCGCAGATCAGGACCGACGCACCCTCGGCAATCAGGCCGAGCGCGGTGGCGCGGCCGATACCCTTGCTGCCACCAGTAACGATTGCGACCTTGCCCGCCAGTCCAAGTTCCATGCGTTGCTCCCTGATCGCCGAGATCGCCGACGCCGGACGACTCAGCCATAATTAGATGCCAGCGCGGTGCTTAGCATGAAAGCGCCGCGCGCCGTCAGCGCCGCGCCATCGGCCGCCTTGGCACGCCCGGAGCGCGCCCCCTACCCTGCATCGCCGGCATCTGGCACCATTGATCGTTAAATCACCAATGAACGAACTGATCGTACCGATCCTGATCGCCGCGCTCGCGCGGGCCCATGCGGCGGGCGAACTGAAGTCGCCGGCCGCCGCGGTCGCGATCGAAGCGCCCAAAGACCCCGCGCACGGCGACGCCGCGAGCAACCTTGCGCTGGTGCTGGCGCGCGCCGAGGGCCAGCCGCCCAGGGTAATCGCGGAAATCATCAGGCGCCACATCCAATTGCCGCCGGAGATCGTCGAGGTGACGATTGCCGGTCCGGGCTTCATAAATTTTCGCATGGCGCCGGCCTACTGGCATGGCGAATTGCGCGGCGCGGCGGCGCGCGGCGCGGCCTTGATGCGCCCGCAAATCGGCCACGGCCGGCGCGTGCAGGTCGAATTTCTTTCCGCCAATCCGACCGGACCGCTGACCGTCGGCCACGGCCGCAACGCGGTGCTCGGCGATACCCTCGCGCGGCTGTTCGAAGCGACCGGCTTTGCCGTCACGCGCGAATACTATTTTAACGACGGCGGGCGCCAGATGAAGCTGCTCGGCGAGTCGGTGCGCGTGCGCTATCTGAACGAACTTGGCCGCGACGCCGAACTGCCGGAGGACGGCTACCAGGGCGAATATATCCGCGACATCGCGCGCAAACTGGTCGAACAGCATGGACCCGCGCTGGCCGAGCGGACCGATCTGGCGATTTTCATCCAGGCCGCCGTGAGCGAAATTTTCGCCGGCATCAACCAGACCTGCGCCACGCTCGCGATCAAGTTCGACGTCTTCACCAACGAACTCGATCTGATGCGCCCGCGCGATGGCGCGGCGGTAAGCCGCGTGGACGCCGTAATGACCGCGCTGCGCGAGCGCCAACTGGTGGCCACCCGCGACGGCGCCGAATGGCTGGTCGGCGCGAAGCTCGGCCTGCCCAAGGACCAGGTGCTGATCCGATCGACCGGCGAGCCGACCTACCGCACGCCGGACATCGCGTATCACGTCGACAAGCTCGAGCGCGGCTTCGATCTGATTGTCGACGTGTTCGGCGCCGACCATATCGCCGAGCACGTCGGCGTGATCGCGGCGGTCAAGGCGCTGGGCCACGACACCGCGCCGATCCGCGCGATCATCTACCAGTTCGTTACGCTCACGCGCGCCGGCGAGAAGGTCAAGATGTCGACGCGCAAGGCAACCTACGTCACGCTCGACGAGCTGATCGAGGAGGTCGGCAGCGACGTCGTGCGCTTCTTTTTTGTGTTTCGCAAGCACGACAGCCACCTCGACTTCGACCTCGATCTGGCCAAGCGCCAGGCGCCCGAGAATCCGGTCTTTTACGTGCAGTACGCGCATGCGCGGCTGGCCAGCATCTTCCGCGAAGCGGCCAAGGCGGGCATCGCGCTTGCGGCCGACGCGGCGGCGATCGATCTGGCGCGGCTCGGCCCGGAGGAGCTCGAACTCGCCAAGCGCGCCCTCGCCCTGCCCGCAGTCGTCACCGGGGCGGTCGAGGCGCTCGAGCCGCATCGGCTACCGTTCGCCCTGCTGGAACTTGCCGGCGAGTTCCATCGCTATTACAACAAGCCCGCCAACCGTATAATCAACCCCGACGATCCCGCGCTCAGCGTCGCGCGGCTGTTCCTGATGGGCGTGTTGCGCAACGCGCTGGCGGGCGCGCTGGATCTGCTCGGGGTGAGCGCTCCGGATCGAATGTGAGGGTGAGGCGGCATGCGGTTTGAAATCAGATCGGGCGGCATAGCCGCAATCGTCTTCGCGATCGCCGCGCTGTCGGGCACGGTCTTCATGCTGGGCCTGCTGGCCGGCTACGACGTCGGCCGTGAGAGCCAGTCGAGCCAGGCGCAGGTCGCGACCGCCTATCCGCTCGAGACGCCGCCGGAAAGCGCGGCTGCGCCGGCCACGTCGGCCCCGCCCGCCGCCGTCAGCGGCACGCCGGCCCCCGCTACCGCGGCGCCGTCCGCACCGGCGGTAGCCGAGGACGGCGCGGCGCCGGAAACGCCCTCCACAATCGCCAAAATCGCGAAGCCGAGATATGCCAGGGCGCCCGCGCGCACGGCCGCAGCAATCGCGCCGACCGGCGGCGCGATTGCCGATGAAACGCCGCCGCGCGCCGGCGAAATGACTATTCCGCCTTCGGCCGCGGCGCCGCGCGGCAGCGCCGAATCGTCCTCCGACTATACCTCGGCGGACGATTCGGAAGCTTCGCCGCCCACCGCGCCAACCCATCGTGCGAGTCCGCCGGCGATCGCCTCGGCGAGTCCCGCGGTGCGTCGCCGGCCGTACAATATCCAGATCCAGGCGGTGATGGATCGCAACGGCGCCGAAGTCATGGTCGTGCGGTTACAGAATCTCGGCTACACGCCGCATATCGTATCGACCCAGCTCTCGGGCCAGACCTGGTACAAGGTCGAGGTCGGTCCGTACGCGACGCAGCAAGAGGCGGCTGCCGCGCAGCAGCAATTGCGCACCAGATACAACGGCACCTACGGCGGCACGAGCGCCGCGGCCACCCCCGCCGATTGACAAAGCGCGGCGCGGCTGGCTTATTACTATGGCGATGAGCGATTGCGTAAACCGGATGAGTTGGGCGAACTGGCGTTGGCGCCACGTGGCGTTGGCCTGCGCTCCGGTTTTGTAATCCACGACGAAACCGATTTTCCAGGGGCCGCGGGCATTACGTCCAGCGGCCCCTTTTTTATTTGGGCCGCGCGGCCGCACCCGCTTAACGACGCCGAGCCGGGAGGCTCACTGTGATGCTTACGCCTAGCGAACACGACTTCGACGCGCTGGCGGCCCGCGGCTTCAACCTGATCCCGGTGGGCCGCGAGATTGCCGCCGATCTCGAGACGCCGGTTTCGGCCTTTCTCAAGATTGCGCGCGGCGATTATTCATTTCTGCTCGAGAGCGTGCGCGGCGGCGAGAAGTGGGGACGCTATACCTTCCTTGGCACCGAGCCGGCCCTGGTGGTGCGCGCACGCGGCAAGCGGATGGAGTTGATCAGGCCGGGACGCGCGATCGAAGCCCGCCACGTCGACAATTCGTTTGAAGCGCTGCGCCATGAGGTGCAGCGCCTGCGCGCGCCCGAGCTGCCCGAGATGCCGCGCTTTTTCGGCGGCGCGGTGGGCTTTCTGGCCTACGATATCGTGCGCTGCTTCGAGCCGCGGATTCCCGCCACGGCGCATGACGATCTCGGCGTGCCCGACCTCTGCATGATGTTCACCGATACGGTGCTGGTCTTCGACAACGTGCGCCAGTCGCTCAAGATTATCGCGAGCGTGCCGCTCGAAGAGTTCGCTTCGACCCATACCGCCTATCTGAGCGCGCAGGCCAAAATCGACGCGACCATCGCGCGGCTGGCCGAGGCCGCAGTCGCGCCGCGGCTCGAGCCGCCCGCGCCCGACCTTCGCGGCGAGATCGAGATCACCTCTAACCAGACCCGCGAGGGCTACCTGGCGATGGTCGATGCGGCCAAGGAATACATCGCGGCCGGCGACATTATCCAGGTCGTGCCGTCGCAGCGCTTCGAGGCGCCGCTGACCGTCCATCCGTTCAACCTCTATCGCAGCCTGCGCACGATCAACCCGTCGCCGTACATGTTTTACGTGCGCCTGGGCGATCTCACGCTGGTCGGCGCGTCGCCCGAAACGATGGTCCGGGCGGAGGGCCGCGAGATCACGCTGCGCCCGATCGCCGGCACCCGTCCGCGCGGCGCCACCGAGGCCGAGGATCAGGCGCTCGAGCGCGAGCTGCTGGCGGATCCCAAGGAGATCGCCGAGCACGTGATGCTGGTCGATCTCGGCCGCAACGACGTTGGCCGCGTGGCCAGGACCGGTTCGGTCAAGGTGACCGAGCTGATGGGCGTCGAGCGCTATTCGCACGTGATGCATATCGTCTCCAACGTGGTCGGCGAGCTGCGCGACGGATGCGACGCGTTCGACGCCTTTCGCGCCACCTTTCCGCAGGGCACGGTCTCGGGCGCGCCGAAAATCCGCGCGATGGAAATTATCGACGAGCTGGAAAACGTGCGGCGCGGCGTTTACGCCGGCGCGGTCGGCTACTTCAGCTATACCGGCAACACCGACACCGCGATCGCGCTGCGCACGCTGCTGGTCAAGGGCGATCGGGTCTATATCCAGGCGGGCGGCGGCGTCGTCGCCGATTCCGATCCGGCCGCCGAGTTCCAGGAGTCGATCAACAAGGCGCGCGCTATGATCCGCGCGCTCGGCGCCGCCCGCGAGTTCGAAGCGGCGGCGCGGAGGTAAGCCGATGAAGCTCCTGATGATCGACAATTACGATTCGTTTACCTACAACCTGGTGCAGTACATCGGCGAGCTCGGCGTCGACGCGATCGTCCGCCGCAATGACGCTCTCGACGTGGCCGGCGCGCGCGCGCTCAAGCCCGACGCGATCGTCATCTCGCCCGGCCCCTGCACGCCCGCCGCGGCCGGCGTTTCGGTCGCGCTGCTGCGCGCGATGGCCGGGGCGGTGCCGATTCTGGGTGTGTGTCTGGGCCATCAATGTATCGGCGAGGCCTTCGGCGGCAAGGTCGTGCGTGCCGCGCGCCTGATGCACGGCAAGACCTCGCCGATCATCCACGACGGCAAATCGATCTTCGGCGGACTCGCCAATCCGTTCGCCGCGATGCGCTATCATTCGCTGCTGGTCGAGCCCGACTCGCTCCCGGCATGTCTCGAAATCAGCGCGCGCACCGCCGAAGGCGAAATTATGGGACTGCGCCATCGCGAACATCGCATCGAGGGCGTGCAGTTCCATCCGGAGTCGATCGGCACGCCCGCGGGCAAAGACCTGCTGCGCAACTTTCTTGCCGGAGTGGCCGCGTGATCAACCTGCGCGAAGCCTTCAGCGAGGTGCTCCGCGGCCGCTCGCTCAGCGCCGCCGAAGCCGAGCAGGTGGTCGGCGAAATTCTCGACGACGTGGTCCCCGACATCCTCGTCGCGGGCTTCCTGGTCGCGCTCAAAATCAAGGGCGAGTCGGCCGCCGAGCTGACCGGTGGCGCGCGCGCGATGCGCCGGCGGGCGCGTCCGCTCGAGCTCCACGGCGGCCAGGTGCTCGATACCGCGGGCACCGGCGGTGACGGCGCCGGCACGTTCAATATCTCGACCGCCGCCGCCCTCGTCGCGGCGGCCGCCGGCGTGCCGGTCGCCAAGCATGGCAATCGCGCGGTCAGCGGACGGGTCGGCGCGGCCGACGTGCTCGAACGCTGCGGCGTCAAGCTCGAGCTCGATCCGGCGGGGCTCGCGCACTGCCTCGCGGCGGCGCAATTCTGCTTCATCTTCGCGCCCCGCTATCATCCGGTGCTCGCGCGGCTGGCGGTGCTGCGCCGCACGCTCGGCATCCGCACGGTCTTCAATCTGATCGCGCCGCTGGCCAACCCGGCGCATCCGCGCCGCCAGTTGCTCGGCGTCGCCGACCCGCGCCTGCTGCGCCCGATGGCCGAGACGCTCGCCGCGCTCGGCGTCGACCATGCGATGGTCGTCCATGGGGGCGACGGACTCGACGAAATCTCGCTCGGCGCGCCGACCCGGGTGGTCGAAGTGGCGGGCGGCGAATTGCGCGCATACGAGATCACGCCCGAGGGCCTCGGCGTCGCCCCGGCCAGCCCGGCCACGTTCCTCGCCGCCGACGCCGACGAAGCCGCCGCGATTCTTAAGCGGACCCTTGCCGGCGACCCGGGCCCGGCGCAAGATGTGCTCGCGCTTAACGCCGGCGCCGCAATCTACGTCGGCGGCGGCGCGGCGACGATCGCCGCCGGGGTCAAACTGGCGCGCGCGATCCTGATCGCCGGCCGCTCCGCCGCGACGCTCGAAACAATTTGCCGCGTGAGCAACGAAGGCGCCGCCGCGGCACGCTGAAGGCGGGATTAAACCATGCCCTCGATACTCGACCGGATATTCGCCGCCAAGCGCGAGGAAGTGCGCCTCCAGCGGCGCCGCGTGACGCCAAGCGAAATTGCCGCGGCCGCCGCGCGCGCGTCCGCACCGCGGCCCTTCGTCGCAGCGCTGCGGGCGGAGGTTCCGGCGATTATCGCCGAGGTCAAGCGCGCCTCGCCGAGCAAGGGCGATATTCTGCCCGGCCTCGACCCGGCGCGGGTTGCCCGCGATTACGCGGCGGGCGGTGCCGCGGCGATTTCGGTGCTCACCGATAGCCACTTCAAGGGCTCCCTCGACGACCTGCGCGCGGTGCGCGCAGCGGTCGATTTGCCGTTGCTGCGCAAGGACTTCATCTTCGATCCCTATCAACTTTATGAAGCGCGCGCGGCCGGCGCCGACGCGATCCTGCTGATCGCCGCGATGCTCAAAGACGGCGAGATGCGCTCGCTGGCCGGACTCGCCCGCGAGCTGCGGATGGCGGCGCTGATCGAGGTCCACGACGCCGCCGAACTCGAGCGCGCCTGCGCCGCCGGCGCGACCCTAATCGGGATCAACAACCGCGACCTGCACACCTTCAAGACCGCTATCGCGACTACCGAGACGCTGCTCGCCGGCTATCGCGACGACGCGCTGATCGTGTCCGAGAGCGGCCTCGAGACGCCGGCCGATATCCGCCGGCTCCATCGTGCCGGCGCGGGCGCGTTTCTGATCGGCGAGAGCCTGCTGCGCGGCGGCGCTCCGCGCGACGCCCTGACGATTCTGGTCAACGCGCTCGGCGGTCCGTCCGCCCCCGGCGCGGCGTGAGCATGCGGGCCGGCAAGAGTAGGCACATTAAGGCACATTAAATGAGCGTACGGATCAAAATCTGCGGCGTGACGCGGGTGGCGGACGCCGAACTCGCGGTGGCGCTGGGCGCCGAGATCGTCGGCCTCAATTTCCATCCGCCGAGTCCGCGCTGTCTGACGCTCGAGCGCGCGCGCGAGATTCGCCGGGCGATCGGCGCGCGCGGCCTCGTCGCCGGGGTCTTCGTCAACGCCGCACGCGGTCATATCGATGAGTTCCGCCGCGAACTCAATCTCGATCTGCTCCAGTTTCACGGCGACGAGGACGAAGACGCCCTCGCCGGATGGCCGGTGCCGGTGATCCGCGCGCTGCGCCTCAAGGCCGACACCGCGTATGCGTCGCTGCCGGCGAGCGCGGCCGATTATCTGCTGCTCGACACCTTCCATCCGGGGCTCTTCGGCGGCACCGGACAGGCGCGTCCGCTCGACGGTCTCGACCGCTTCGACCTGGCGCGGGTGTTTCTTTCAGGCGGGCTCGATCCGGCCAACGTCGGCGCCGCCGCCGCGCTCGGCCCGTATGCGGTGGACGTCGCCAGCGGCGTCGAAGCCGCACCGGGCGTCAAGGATCCCGCGAAGTTAAGGAGCTTCATCGCGAATGCAAAATCTGCCCGATAGCCGCGGACGGTTCGGCGATTTCGGCGGCCGCTACGTCGCCGAAACCCTGATGCCCGCGTTATTCGATCTGGAAAAAGCCTACCAAGAGGCGCGTCGCGATCCGCGCTTTCGCGCCGACCTCAAGCGCTACGCGGCCGAATACGTCGGCCGTCCGACGCCGCTGTTTTTATGCGCCAACCTGACCGCGCGATGCGCCGGGGCGAAGATTTATCTCAAGCGCGAGGACCTCTGCCATACCGGTGCGCATAAGGTGAACAACACGCTCGGCCAGGCGCTGCTCGCCGTGCGCATGGGCAAACCACGCATCACGGCCGAGACCGGCGCGGGCCAGCACGGCGTCGCGACCGCCACCATGGCGGCGCTGTTCAAGCGCGAATGCGAAGTCTTTATGGGCAGCGTCGACGTCGAGCGCCAGTCGCTCAACGTCTTTCGCATGAAGTTGCTCGGCGCCAAAGTCACGCCCGTCGATGCCGGCAGCCGCAGCCTCAAGGACGCCCTCAACGAGGCCCTGCGCGACTGGATCGCGACCGTCCGCGACACCTATTACCTGATCGGCACGGCCGCCGGACCGCATCCGTACCCGATGATCGTGCGCGACTTCCAGGCCGTCATCGGCCGCGAGACGCGCCGCCAGATCGTCGCGCACGAAGGGCGCCTGCCCGATGTGATCATCGCCTGCGTCAACGGCGGCTCCAACGCCATCGGCATCTTCTATCCGTTTATCAAGGACTTGGCCGTGCGCCTGGTCGGCGTCGAAGCGGCCGGCCTCGGGATCAGCGGACCGATGCACGCGGCGACCCTGACCGCCGGCCAGGTCGGCGTGCTGCACGGCAATCGGACTTACCTGCTGCAGGACGAGATGGGCCAGGTCCGCGAGACCCATTCGATCGCCGCCGGCCTCGACTACCCGGGCGTCGGCCCCGAGCATGCGTGGCTCAAGGACAGCGGACGCGCCAGCTACGCCGCGGTGACCGACGCCGAGGCGCTCGAGGCGCTGAGGCTGCTCTCGGAATGCGAAGGGATTATTCCGGCGCTCGAGAGCTCGCACGCGGTCGCCTATGCGCTGAAGCTCGCGCCGACGCTGCCGCGCGACCAGGTAATCGTGGTCAATCTGTCGGGCCGCGGCGACAAGGATATGCAGACCGTCGCGCAAGCCTTCGGCGTCACCCTCTGAGTATTGCTTGTTGCTCTGACTATTCTAATGACTAATAAACTGCAAATGACTATTAAGCCTAATGACTAATCGATCGAATACCCATAGCGGCCGCATCGGGGAGAAATTCCGCGAGCTCGCCACGCGCCGCGAACCGGCGCTGATTCCATATATAGTCGCCGGCGATCCCGGCCTTGAGCACACCCGCCGCCTGGTGCTCGAACTCGAGGCGCGCGGCGCCGACCTGATCGAGCTGGGCGTGCCGTTTTCCGATCCGATGGCCGACGGCCCCGCCAATCAGCGTGCCGCCGCGCGCGGACTCGCCGCCGGCGCGACGCTGCCCGCGATCCTCGCGATGGTCACCGAGCTCCGGCGCACGACGCAGGTTCCGCTGATCCTGTTCGGCTACTTCAACCCGATCCTGCGCTACGGATGCGACCGGCTGTGCGCCGACGCCGCACGCGCCGGCCTCGACGGCCTGCTGGTCGTCGACCTGCCGCCCGAGGAGGCGCGCGAACTGGCCCGTCCGGCCCGCGCCGCCGGCCTCGATATCATTTATCTGCTCGCGCCGACCACGCCGCTTGAGCGCAGCCGCGTGATCGCGCGCTCGGCCAGCGGCTTTCTCTACTACGTCTCGGTGACCGGAGTGACCGGCGCGCGCGCCCGGATCGCGACCGATCTCGCCGCGCGGCTGAGCGAACTCAGGACCGTGACCGACCTGCCGATCGGCGTCGGCTTCGGCATCTCGACACCCGCGCAGGCGCGCGAAGTGGCCGCCTTCGCCGACGCGGTGGTGGTCGGCAGCGCGATATCGCAATTGATCGAAACCCACGCCGGGTCCGATCGGCTGGTCGAAGTGGTCGGGGATTTTGCCGCCGCGCTCAAAGCGGCGATGCGCACCGCGCGCGATGGCGGCGGCGCGGCCGTCTCGGCATAGTGGATCAGGCACCCAGGATGACCCAGGCGATTTACCAAACCCCAACGACCCCGGCGATACCGATCGCGCCGGCGGCGGTTTAATTTACCGATGGCCTCGAATCGCGCACCTGCTACGCAGCCGGCGGCGGCTACGGCCGCCGACGACATGTGGCTGAAATGCCCCGGATGCCGCGAGATCGCCTTTCGCAAGGAGGTCGAGCGCAACCTCAACGTCTGCCCGCGCTGCGGCCATCACCATCGGGTGACGGTCGAACAGCGCCTGGCGATCACGGTCGATCGCGGCTCATGGCGCGAGCTGTTCGCCGACCTCGCGATCGGCGACCCGCTGGAATTCGTCGACAGCCGTCCCTATCCGCAGCGCATGGCGCAGGCCCGGCGCGCGTCGGGCCGGCTCGACGCCGTACTAACGGGGACTGCGCGCATCGAAAAGCGCGAGACCGCGCTCGCCCTGATGGACTTCGGCTTTATGGGCGGCAGCATGGGCGTGGTGGTCGGCGAAAAGCTCGCCCGCCTGATGGACCATGCGCTGGCGCGGCGCATCCCGGTGATTGTCTTTGCCGCGTCGGGCGGCGCGCGCATGCAAGAGGGCGTGCTCTCGCTGATGCAGATGGCCAAGGTCTCGAGCGCCATCGCGCGGCTGCGTGACGCGCGCATCCCGTATATCTCGGTGCTCGGCGATCCAACCACCGGCGGGGTCGCCGCGTCGTTCGCGAGCCTGGGCGACGTCAACCTGGCCGAGCCGGGCGCGGCGATCGGCTTTGCCGGCCGCCGGGTGATCGAGCAGACCACCAATCAGCAGTTGCCGGCCGGCTTCCAGACCGCCGAGTTCCTGATGGCGCACGGGATGCTCGACGCGATCGTGCCGCGCCCGCAGATGCGCCATACGCTGGGCCATCTGCTGGCCATCCTGCGGCCGCCCGACGATCGCCCGGCCAGGGGAGCGAAAGCGCCGCGGCGCCGCCCGGTACGAACGTCACGCTGAGGCGCGCCCCGCTGGCCGCTTGCGGCGCGGTTTTGTGCCCGAGCAGACCTTTCTCGGCTAACGCGCAGAGATTAAGATGCCCGCAGTTATGGAGCATCTCTCCGCCACTCTCGACTGGCTCTATTCGCTCGAAGCGCGCGGCGAAATCTATAAGCTCGAGCGGATGGACCAGGCGCTCGCGCTGATCGGCGACCCGCACTTGCGGCTGCGCGCCGTCCATATCGCCGGCACCAAGGGCAAAGGCTCGGTGGCCGCGATGATCGACGCGGTGCTGCGCGCCGCGGGTTACCGCACGGGCCTCTATACCAAGCCGCATCTCGTCCATTTGACCGAACGCACGCGGATCGACGGCGCCGAGATGCCGGCGGCGCTGATGCTCGAGTACATCATGCGGCTGCGCGCGATCTACGAGCGCGCCGGACTCGGCCTGACCTTCTTTGAATTCACCGTCGCCCTGATGTTTCTGTACTTCGCCGAAGCCAAAGTCGACCTGGCGGTGATCGAAACCGGCCTCGGCGGCCGGCTGGATTCGACCAACGTGGTCCATCCGCTGCTCAGTGTGATTACGCCCATCGGCTTCGACCACATGGACCGGCTGGGCTATACCATCGCCGCGATCGCCGGCGAAAAGGGCGGCATCATCAAGCAGGGCGTGCCGGTGGTAATCGGCGCACGCGACCCCGCGGCGCGCCTCGTGCTCTCCTCGATCGCGGGCCAGCGCCAGAGTCCGGCCTTCATGATCGATCGCGAATTTTCATATCGCTCGCAGGCCCCGGCCCATCGGCTCGACTATCGCGGCCTGGGCCTCAATCTGGCCGACGTCGACCTCGCCCTGGCGGGACCGTTCCAGCATGAGAATGCGGCGATCGCGATGGCGGCGATCGACGCGCTGCGGGCCGGCGGGTTGACGATTGACGAGGCGGCGATCCGCCGCGGACTCGGCACCACCGTGTGGCCGGGCCGTTTCGATATCGTCGCGCGCCAGCCGCTGACCATCCTGGATTGCGCGCATAACGAACTGGCGATCGAGGCGCTGCTCGAGACCATCGCGGTGGAACTCGGGCCGCAGGTCAAGCCGCGGCTGGTCTTCGGCTGCCTCGAGGACAAGCAATGGGCGCGGATGGCCGCGATGCTGGCGCCGCGCGTCAGCGACGTCACCGTGACCCGCGCGACGCCCAAGCGGCCGCTCGATCCGGAAATTCTCGCGGCGAGTTTCGCCGGCCGCGTGCCGGTGCGGATTACTCGCGATCCACTCGAAGCGATCGGCCAAGTTATGGCGGAGAGCGCCGCGCATGATGTAGTGTTGGTCACCGGCTCGGTCTATCTGGTGGGGGAGATATATCTGTGGTTTCTGGCACGCGAAGGCCGCCGAGGACTGTTCCCTGAGGCCGCGGTTTAGATCGCTCCTGAGCGGGCTGGCCGCCGCGCCGCTGCTTGCGTTGCTGGCGCCGCATGCCGCAGGCGCGCAGCAGAGCGGATTTTCCGCCGCCTACCAGGCCTCCCATCCGGGCGGTCCGATCGACATCACTGGCCGCAACTTCGTCTACGACTACAAGACCGACAGCTTCGTCGTGACCGGCGATGCGGTAGTGAGGCAGGCCCGCACGGTCCTGACCGCCGACCGGATCCATCTGATGCGCCGGGAGCACAAGATGCACGCCACCGGCAACGTGCATCTGAACGATCCGTTTGGCCGCATCGTCGCGCGCGACGCGATCGTCAATTCCACCGATGAAACCGCCGACCTGACCGACGCCACCGTCACCGACAGCGCCGAAACCTATCGGCTCGAGGGCGGCCATATCTACAAGCTGCTCGGCCAGCGCTACAAGGTTCTGGACGGCTTCTTCACGACCTGCGGATGTGAACCCGGCACGCCCGACTGGGCAATCACCGCCGAGCAGATGGATGTGCATCTGGGCGACACGGGAACCGCGCACAACGCCCATTTCGATATCCTGGGCCACGCGGCCATCCCGATGCCCTACGTGGTCTTCCCGGCCGATACCCAGCGCCATTCGGGCTACTTGTTCCCGCGCATCGGCGAATCCGGTCTGCGCGGATTCCAGGTCGTTCAGCCCTATTACTACGCGATCAACAAGAGTTCGGACGCCACCGTGGCGGTCGATGTGGAAACCTCCAAGCGGGTCGGGCTGCTCGGCGAATACCGCCTGCTCGCCGGGCCCGACGACTTCCTGGCGGTGGACGGCGCCTTTTACAATGAAGCCCTGCGCTCGGCCAGTAGCCGCAAGACCGACGTCATCGACAACCAGATTGCCGATCCGCATATCCCGATCGATCGCTACGACATTATAGCGATGGCCCGTCAGCACATTACCGACGACCTGCTGGCCTATGGCGACGCGATGAGCGTGAGCGACAGCCTGACGCTGCGCGAGATGAACGTCTGGACGCTCTCGCGAACGATCGGCACCGGCATTATGTATCCCGACAGCATCCCGTCGTTTCGCAACGCGCAATCGGATTTTGGCTTCATCGACAGCTACGACGGCGGCTACGCGCAGCTCGGCGGTACGTGGAACCAGGACCTGATTCAGCCGCAGGAATTTGCCCTGCAGACCTTGCCCGAATTACTGGTGAGCGGCCGCAAGGAGCTGTTCGGCGGCCTCGCCTATACTGACTATGATTTCTCCGGCACCGACTTCTGGCGATCCGAGGGCCAGAGCGGCATGCGGATCGACCTGAATCCACGGGTGACCGTGCCCTGGCGCCTGAGCGACTATCTGTACGGATACGGCACGCTTGGCCTGCGCGAGACGATGTACGACACCTCGGGCCATACAATCACGATCACGCCGGTCGGCTCGAACGGCCTTCAGTACAACAACGGCCTGTCGCTCGGACCGCTGGCCCAGGGCGGATGGCAGACGCGCGAGATGATTTACGGGTCGGCCGGGATCGGCTCGGAGATCGAAAAGGTCTACGACCTCAACTGGAAGTCGATCGAAAAGATTAAACATACCATTGAGCCGCTCGTGACCTACGCCTATGTTCCGAACGTTAATCAGAACGATCTGCCGCTGTTCGATCAGACCGATCGGATGGAGGCGCGCAGCCTGGTCACCTACGGCTTTACTTCGCGCATCTACGCCAAGTCCGCGGCGCAGCCCGCCGGTGGCCCCGAAGGCGACGGCACCGATACCGTGCAAAACACCGTGCTCGGCCCGTTCCGCGCCCATACCAACGGCACCTCGGGCGAAGTTGAGCAGTTATTCCAGTTAACCGTGCTGCAAGCCTATGACATCGACCATGCGGTGGCCCGCGGCGCGACGCGTTTTTCCGACGTCGACATCCGTGCGCTGGTCTATCCCACCCGCGTATGGTCATTCGGATCGCAATTGGGCTTCGATCCGAGCGCCGACCAATTGCAATACGCCAGTGCGTATATCGATTTCCAGCCCTGGTGGACGCGCAATCAGGCCAAGGTCTATACCGCCAAGGCCGAGGAAGGCTCGTTCATGCAGGTCAGCTACAACTATATCGCGCCCGGCCCCACCTTTACGCCCGGGGTCAACGCCAATTTCAGCCAGTTCATGGTTTTGCGCGCGTATTATGATCTGTTCGATCGGATGGGTGTGTATTTCGCGCCGTCGTACGATTTCGCCGCGCGCAAGGTCTTGTCGTCCGCCTACGGCGTGAGGCTGAAATCGCCATGCGACTGCTGGTCTTTCGACATGGGAATCACCAAGACCTATAACCCGAGCGAAACCCAGTTCCAGTTTCAGCTCACGCTGGGCGGGGTCGGCTCGGTCGGCCAGAGTCCGTTCGGGCGCAATCCGTTCCAGTCCCATACCAGTATTTTGCCTACCGCCAGCCCCACTACCGCCGGCGCCTACTGACGCGCGCCGCACCGACCGCGCGCGTCGGTTCGCCCTGGCGGCGTTGGATTGCGTGCCGGCTAGAAGTAGAGCAGCAGAACGTCGGCGATCACCCACAGGATAATCGAGACCAGCAGCGGACGATCGCGAAGCACCAGCCGCGCCGGGTCGCCGCCTTCATCGCAGTCGTTGACCAGATGGAGGTAGCGCAGGATCCCGAAGGCGACGAACGGTACCGTCAGAAATAGATGCTGCGTGTGGAGCTTCAGGGCGACGTCGGGCGACGCCGTATAGATCATGTAGCCGACCAGCGTGGCGCCGGCGACGATCGAGATCATCTGATCGATCGAACGAATACTGTATTCACCGAGCGCGCCGCGATGGCTGGTGGCGGCTTCGCCGAGTGCGATCAGTTCGTGCCGGCGGCGCGCCAGCGACAGGAACAGCGCCAGGACAAAGGTGATGAAGATGAGCCAGGGCGAGACCGCCACGCCGATCGCCACGCCGCCCGCATACGCCCGCAGCACGAAGCCCACCGCGATTACGATGATGTCGACGATCACTACGTGCTTGGCGTAGCTGGAATAGAAAAACTGCATCGCGACATAGGATGCCGCGATTAACAGGAACTCCGCGCCGAGCGTCGCGCTGAGGCCGAGTCCGGCCACGCCCAGGATCGCCGCGATCACCGTCGCCGCGCCCACGCTCAATTCGCCCGAGGCCAGCGGACGCCGGCACTTGTCCGGATGCAGCCGATCGGCTGCGCGGTCGCTGATGTCGTTGATGATGTAACCGGTGCTGGAGATCGCGCAGAAGGCGACGAACGCCACGCCCGCCAGGCTCACCGCGTGCGGGTCGAACAGGCGCTGGCCGAAGATCAGCGCGGCCAGCACCAGGCCGTTCTTGAGCCATTGATAGGGGCGGACAAGCGCGACTGTCGCGTTGCGCCGGCTCCGCTCCGCCATTACCACCGCCCTGCCCTCAACCAGATCCATCGCAACTATCTCCGCAGATAGGCGCGCGTGTAGCAAGAGTGCTTTTGGCATAGCTGGCCGCGTGGCGGCGCGTCAGGCCGTCCGTAGATGGAAAGTCCGCATCGCGAGGCCGCAGGTAGCGCGGCGTGGACCGGCCGGCGCCGCGTATGCCTCGCCGTTGGGGCCGCGCCGCGCTTGCGACATAATTGTGCGAGAGGCTATAGGCTTTAGGTGATTGGGACCGGATTCGGCGCAAGCGCCACAGGACGGCAGGCAATAGTGGATACAGGCAACGAGAAAACCGGCCCCTCGGCGACCATCGACATCCACGGGCTGCGCCGCTTTATCCGCGACGGCGGACTGGGCGACGCGGCCGAGATGCGCGTCGAGAATATTTCGTTCGGTCATTCCAATGAAGTTCACCTGATCCATTTCGACGGCAATTCGTGGGCCCTGCGCCGGCCGCCGCGCGGCCCGCTGCTGCCGACCGCGCACGACGTCGTCCGCGAATACCGCGTGCTCAAGGCCCTGCAGAATACGCCCGTGCCGGTGCCGCGCGTCTATGCATGCTGCGAAGATCCGGCCTATATCGGCGCGCCGTTCGTGCTGATGGAGTATATGCGCGGCCGGGTGATCCGTTCGGGCCTGATACCGTCGGGCGAAAAAAGCTTCGCCGAGACGGCGGCGCAGCGGCGCGCGATCAGCGAGCGGATGGTGGACCTGCTGGTGACGCTGCAAGGCGTCGCATGGCGGGCCGCCGGCCTCGAGGGGTTTGGCCGTCCCGACGGCTATATCGAGCGCCAGGTGCGGCGCTGGAGCGACCAGCTCGAGCGCACGATTCCGGCCACGCGCCCGCTGCCGGTGATGGGCAAAATCCAGGCGTGGCTCAAGTCCCATCTGCCGCAAGCGCAGCCCGCGACGATCGTCCATGGCGACTACAAGCTCGACAACGTGATGTGGGATCCGGCGGGCGACGAGCCGCGCCCCATCGCGCTGTTCGACTGGGAGATGTCGACGATTGGCGACCCGCTCGCCGACCTCGGCTGGATGGTCACCTACTGGAGCGACCCGGGCGACGACGAGATCCGCCGCGAAGTGGTCTCGAGCATGGAAGCCGGCGGCGGCTACTACTCGCGCCAGGAGATGATCGATCTGTACGAACGCAAGGCCGGCCGCACGATGCGCGACTTTGCCTTCTATGAAATCTTCTCGCTGTTCAAGCTCGCGATCATCGCCGAGGGCAGCTACGCGCGCTATCTGAGCGGGCAGGCCGACGATCCGATGTTCGCGACCTACGACAGCCGCGTGCCGCGGATGGCCGACGTCGCGTGGGCGCTCAGCCAGAAGTAATCCGCAAAGCTCTCAAACAAGAATCGCGCCCTGCTCACAGCGATCGCCCCGCCTCTTAGGGTCCGTCGGTACCCGGCAGTAACTCCGCGATCTTTATCCCGCGTGCAGGTCGGCGTCTTTGCGCTCGCTGCCGAACGCGATCACGATCGCGTCGCCGAGCAGCACGATCGCCGCGACCATCGCGAGCGCCGTGCCGTAACCGAGATGCTGCGCGATGAGCGCCTCGACGAACGCGGCGTTGGCCGCGAACAGCACGCCCAATTGATACGCGAGGCCGGCGAACAGACCGCGCACCTGCGGCGGCGACAGCTCGACCAGGTGCGCCGGGATCGCACCCCACGCGCCCTGCACCATGAACTGCATCAGAAAGGCGCCGGCGGTCAGCCACACGAGCGAGCGCGGATAAATCCAGAGCGGCACGATCAGCAGGCCGCAGAGCACCGCCGCGGCCATCGAACGCCGCCGCCCAATACGGTCGGAGAGGTAGCCGAAGGTCAGGCCGCCGAGCAGCGCGCCGAGGTTATAGATGATCGCGATCGTGCCGACGGTGCGCGCGTCGAGTCCGCGCTGAAGCTTGAGGAAGGTCGGATAGAGGTCCTGCGTGCCGTGCGACACCAGGTTCATCATCGTCATGAGCAGGACGAGGTACAGGAAGGTGCGGAGGTTGGCGCGAATCGCACGGAAGATCACGCCGCGTGGCGGCCGCATCAGCTCCCATGATTTCGATTCGGGCACCTTGGTGCGGATATAGAGCGTGAGCAGGGCCGGCGCGCCGCCGAGAAAAAACAGCGGACGCCATCCCCAATGCGGGAAGACCAGGGCGAAGGCCGCCGCCGCGAGCAGATAGCCGACCGCGTAGCCCTCCTGCAGCACACCCGAGAGCAGGCCCCGCCAGCGCGCCGGCACCGCCTCCATCGCGATCGACGCGCCGACCCCCCATTCGCCGCCCATCGCGATACCGAACAGCGCGCGCAAAATTAGGAACCATCGGTACGACGGCGCCAGCCCGCTCAGCACCTCGAGAATCGAATAGAGCAGCACGTCGACCATCAGCGGCAGGCGACGGCCGTAGCGATCGGCGAACCAGCCAAAGATCAGCGCGCCGATCGGGCGCATCGCGAGCGTGGCGGTGATGGTGAAGGCGACGTCGGCGATCGAGCGATGGAACTCGCGCGCGACCGCGGGCAGCACGAAGATCAGGACGAAGAAGTCGAAGGCGTCGAGCGTCCAGCCAAGAAAGCTCGCCAACAGCGTATGAAACGCGTCGGAACTGGCGGACTGGCGCGCTTGCGGCGCGGTCGCGGATCCATCGTTGGCACCCATCGGTCGTCATCTAATATGCGATGTGCCGGCCGGTAGGAAGCGGCGCGCGCCGGATTCGTCGTGATCATCGGGCGGCAGGGGAAATCAGCGAGCGTCGGCGGCGCCGCGCATCGCGACCCCGATCAGTGCGAGCATCACCCTCCTGTGGTAAGGATCGAGGGGCAGATCGTTCCCGTTTGCAATTGATTCGGATGTCTATGAAAGTCGAAAGGCTCGACCAGCTAAAGACGATCGTCGACGCCGGCGAGGCTCTCAGCCTTGAGGATAGCGCCCATCTGCTCGGCGAAGTATGGCGGCTGAAGACGGCGCTGGCGGCCAAGAGCATGGAAGCCGACTATCTGCGCATGTCTAACGACGAGAATATGCGAGATTTGGCCGCAACAGCCGGGGCGCTTCGCGCGCTGCAAGTCGAATTCGAGCAACACCAGGCGTTGCACGGATTGGCCAAATGCGACCTGGAAAACCGCTGGAGCAATTGCGCCGTGCGCATGCGCAAGCGCGCGCGCCAATCCTGAACCCTCCGCATCGTCCGCGGGACCCCCGGAAGATGGAGCCTTTAGCGTGCCGAGCGCCTCGCTGCAGACCGGCGAATCCATCGAGACCCTGATTCCGGCCCGGCTCGACCGCTTGCCGTGGAGCCGCTTCCATACCCTGCTGGTGATGGGCTTGGGCATCACGTGGATTCTCGACGGCCTGGAGGTCACGCTGATGGGCGCGATCAGCGCGGTGCTCGAACGGCCCGACGTAATGCATTTCAGCGCGGCCGAGATCGGATTCATCGGGTCGTGCTACCTGGCTGGCGCGGTAATCGGATCGCTGATTTTCGGCCATTTGACGGACCGCTTCGGCCGCCGCCTGTTCTTTATGCTGAGCCTTTCGCTTTACCTGGGCGGCGTCGGGTTGAGCGCGCTGTCGTGGAATCTTGGCAGCTTCGCGCTATTTCGCTTTATCACCGGCGCCGGGATCGGCGGCGAGTATTCGGCGGTTAATTCGGCGATCGACGAATTGATTCCGGCGCGCCTGCGCGGCCGCGTCGGCCTAATTGTCAACGGCAGCTTCTGGCTCGGCGCCGCCTTCGGAGCGGCCTCGACGGTGATCATCCTGAACCCGCATTACATTCCGTACCGGATCGGATGGCGGGTCGGCTTCGGCAGCGGGGCGATCATCGGACTGGGCATCCTGTACCTGAGAAGGTTCCTGCCGGAGAGTCCGCGCTGGCTCGCGATGCACGGGCGGCTCGCCGAAGCTGAACGCACGACGGGCGAGATCGAACGGATCGTGGCGGCGGAAACCGGCATCGTTCTCGAAGCGCCGGCGCCCGGGGAGCCATTGCGGTTCCGGCCGCGGCGGACCTTTGGTTCCACTGCACTGATCCGGCCCCTGGTCACCACCTATCGATCGCGATCGATTCTCGGACTCACGCTGATGACCGCGCAGGCCTTTACCTACAATGCGATCTTCTTTACCTACGCGCTGGTCTTGAACCGGTTTTACGGCGTCCGCGCCGATCGCGCCGGGCTGTGGATGCTGCCGTTCGCGGCCGGCAATTTTCTCGGTCCGGTGATGCTGGGGCATCTGTTCGACTCGATCGGACGCCGGCGGATGATCGCGGCCACCTATACTATTTCGGCGCTGATCCTGACCGCCACCGGATGGCTCTTCTGCCGCGGCGCGCTTTCGACCCTCTCGCAAACCGCGCTGTGGACGCTGATGTTTTTCTTTGCGTCGCCGGCGGCCAGCTCGGCCTATCTGACCGTCAGCGAAATCTTCCCCATCGAGATTAGAGCGCTGGCGATCGCGATATTTTACTCGGCCGGCACCGCCTTCGGCGGCATCGCCGCGCCCTGGTTCTTCGGCCGGCTTATCGATACCGGGTCGCGTCGCGCCCTGCTCGACGGCTATCTGGTGGCGGCAGCCTTGATGATCGCGGCCGCAGTGGCCGAATTGATGCTCGGCGTGGCGGCTGAACGAACCAGCCTGGAAAAGATCGCCCCGCCGCTCTCGTCGCTCTGAACGGGGACGCCGCCGCCGGCGCAAGGTGTCGCCGTGGCTTGAGATCGGCGGGCGCGCGCGCGATAAACTAGGTCGTCGCCGCGCACGACGATCCGCAGGCCGGCGCGAGATCATGACGGCCCGCACGCCGATTGCAATTTGAGGACTAGACGATGTTCAACGGCAGCAAGGTGATCGACGCCGACGGCCATGTGATGGAGCCGAACGATCTCTACGACCGCTATCTCGAAGCACGCTTCAAGCCCGACCTCGCCGAGCTCAAAGAGATGGCCGCGGGGCTGCCGTCGAAATTTTTCTTCGGCATCTTCCATCAACTGAATACCGGGCGGCCGCTCGGCGTGCCCTATCCGGAAAAGCCGCTGATGCGCACGGGCCGCAATCCGCGCGGCGACAAGCCCGACATGCGCGGCGGATGGGATCCGCACATCCGCATTAAGGACATGGACCGCGAGGGGATCGACGTGGCCGTGCTGTTCGCGACCGTGGTCTCGAGTTTCTGCGCGCTCAAGACGGTCGAGTTCGAGACCGCGATGATCCGCGCGTACCATCGATGGCTGGCCGATTACTGTTCGATCTATCCGCAACGGCTCAAGGGCGTCGCGGTGGTGCCGATGCGCGATCCGGAGCGCGCCGCCGAACTGATCCGGCAGGTGGCACGCGAACCGTGGGCGGTGGGCGTCTATCTGTCGGGCCACGTCGAGGATCGCCTGCTCGACCATCCTGGGTTCCGTCCGATATGGCAGGCCTGCCAGGACACCGACCTGCCGGCTTGCCTGCATGGCGGCACGGCGCGGCCGCCCTATGGTCTGGGCACCTTCGAGATGACCAACAATCTCTTCCTGCAGCACTCGGCGACCAATCCGTTCGAGATGATGCGCGCGGTGGGCGCGCTGATCGGCGGCGGCGTGATGGATATGTTCGAGAGGTTGCGCGTGGCGATTCTGGAGGCGGGCGTCGGCTGGCTGCCCTACTGGATGGAGCGGCTGGACGAGCATTACGAGCTGATGCCCGAGTACGTGCCGTTCCTGCGGCGCAAACCGTCGGAGGTGATCCGGTCGGAGAATTTCTTTATTTCGTGCGACCCCGACGAGGCGACGCTGCCGTTCGTCGCGAGCGTGGTCGGCCCGGAGCATATTCTCTATGCGTCCGACTACCCGCATTTCGACGGCCGTTTTCCCGATACGGTCAAGCTGACGGCGCGGCCCGAGGTCTTTCCGGCCGCGACGCAGCGCAAGATTCTGTGGGATAATCCGCATCGCCTGTACCCGCGGATTAGCTGACCGGCAACGCCGCGGCGATCATCGGGACGGCGCGATAACGGCGGCCAACTTGACTGTAATTCCGGGCGGAACCTATAGTGGCGTTGCGCGGTCCATTAATCGCCTCAAGCAGTTCGCAGGCGCGGGAAAGCCCTGACTCATCAATCCAATTGCCGCTGCCAATTGCCGCTGATAGTGGCGTACGAGCAGGCCGTCGGTGCGGCCCGGACGGGCAATAAAAGTCGCCCATAACCGATGACGAAAGGGCGGCGCGGGTGTATATAGGGCGCGGGTACACATCGCGCGTAAAAAAATCGCGCGGGTGAATCGAAGCGTCGTATCGCACGCGGCATCACGCGGGCGACGCGGGCGCGAATCGTGAATGTTCCGGACGACCAACGCTCCGGCGGGAAATCGGCGCCAGGCAGGCGTCGTTCGAACGCGGAGACCAGGTGGTCCGCAGTTAGCGGATAGGTCAGAGGTGACGGCATGACCCAACTCGAAGCTGCACGCAAGGGCGTCATCACGCAGCAGATGATCGAAGTGGCCGAGGACGAGGGGCTCAGCCCCGAGGAGATCCGCGGCCTGGTGGCGACGGGCGAAGTGGTAATCCCGCACAACCTGCATCACGACTTTCGCGCGATCGGCATCGGCAAATCGCTGCGCACCAAAGTCAACGCGAATATTGGCGCGTCGAACTTCCATCAACTGGTCGAGGAAGAGGTCGAGAAGCTCTATACCTCGGTACGCTACGGCGCGGACTCGGTGATGGATCTCTCGACCGGCACCGACCTTGACCGCATCCGGATGGAGATCCTGTCGCGCTGCCCGGTGATCCTGGGCACGGTGCCGATCTACCAGGTGGCTTCGGAACGGTCGATCATGGAACTGGAGCTGCCCGGCTTCCTCAACGTGATCGAGCGCCAGGCGCGCCAGGGCGTCGACTACATGACGCTGCATTGCGGCGTCACGCGCGAGAGCGTGCGCAAGTTGCGCGGCCACGACCGCATCGAGGGAATCGTGTCGCGCGGCGGCGCGCTGCTCGCGGGATGGATCGAGCGGACCGGCAACGAGAATCCGCTCTATGAGCATTTCGACCAGGTCTGCGCGATCCTGCGCGAGCACGACGTGACGATTTCGCTCGGCGACGGCTTGCGTCCAGGCGCCACCGGCGACGCGACCGATCGCGGCCAGCTCGCCGAACTGCTGGTGCTGGGCGAGTTGACCGACCGGGCCCGCGCACTTGGCGTACAGGTGATGATCGAAGGGCCGGGCCATGTGCCGCTGGATCAGATCGAGGCCAACGTGAAGCTCGAAAAGCGCGTGTGCGGCGGCGCGCCGTTCTATGTGCTGGGACCGCTGACCTGCGACGTGGCGCCGGGCTACGACCATATTACGGGCGCGATCGGCGGCGCGATCGCGTCGGCCGCAGGCACCGATTTCCTGTGCTACGTGACCCCGGCCGAGCATCTGCGGCTGCCTGATATCGACGACGTGCGCGAGGGCGTAATCGCGACCCGCATCGCGGCCCATTCGGGCGACCTGGTCAAGGGCGTGCGCGCGGCCAAAGTCTGGAACGATCAGATGTCGCGCTATCGCAAGGCGCTCAACTGGGAAGGGATGTACGCGATGGCGATGGATCCCGACAAGGCGCGCCGCTACAAGGAAGAGAGCGAAGCAGCGGGATCGAACGTGTGCAGCATGTGCGGATCGCTCTGCTCGATCAATATCGATAACGCCGCGGTCAAGTTTACGCGCCGGCGCGCGGTCGAAGAGGTGGAAGTCCATGCCGCCGCTGGCCGCTGACGAGCGGCACGCGGGCGCGCCCGCGATGGCGCCGGCGATCGCGCTGCACGATCAATTCGGCTGCACGCGCCGGCTGAGCGACTATCGTGGTACGCTCGTCGTCGTCTATTTCTATCCGCAGGATGACACGCCCGGCTGCACCCTCCAGGGCAAGGAATTCCGCGACCTGCACGAGCAATTCCGCGCGCTCGAATGCGCGGTGATTGGCGTGAGCACGGATTCGCCGGGATCGCATCGCGCGTTTGCCGAGAAGCACGGCTTTCCCTTTACCCTGCTGGCCGACGAGGCCGGGGAAATGGCGCGGGCCTTTGGCGTGCTGCGCAACGGGACGGCCGAGCGCGCGACCTTCGTTATCGATCGCGACGGGCGGGTGGTGCGCGCGTTCGACGACGTCACGCCGCGCGGCCATGCCAAACGCGTGCTCAATTTCGTCCATGCGCTGGTCGAATCCCATCGCATGATCGGCGGCTGAGCGCGGCGCACGGGCGTTGCCATGTGATGCATCCCGCGGGCGGGATGGTTATAGTTGCATGATAGGACCAAAGTTAAGGAGCCGGCGCCCGCCGCGTTAGCGGAGATTGAGGCGGACCTAGCGGTGAAAACAGATGGCCAAGACTTCCAAGAATATGCTCGATGAGGCGCGCGCGTCGATTAAGCAGATCGATATCGACGAAGCGCGCCGCCTGATCGATCAGCCCGGCACGGTGCTGATCGACGTGCGCGAGAGCGACGAATGGCGCCAGGGGCATATCCCGCAGGCGGTCGCGATTCCGCGCGGGTTCCTCGAACTGCGAGTCGAAGAGAAGGTGCCCGACCACCATACGCCGGTGATCCTGCAATGCGCCTCGGGCACGCGCTCGCTGCTGGCCGCGCGCACCCTGAGCGAGCTCGGCTACGACAACGTCTACAATCTGACCGGGGGCTTCAACGCCTGGAAGGATCGCGGGCTGCCGTGGACCGCCGACCGAAATTTTACCGCTGATGAGATCACGCGCTACTCGCGCCATTTCGTGATTCCCGAAGTCGGCGAGAAGGGCCAGGCTAAACTGCTCGATTCCAAGGTGCTGATTCTCGGCACTGGCGCGCTCGGCTCGCCGACGGCGCTCTACCTGGCGGCGGCCGGTGTCGGCACGATCGGGCTGGTCGATTTCGACGTGGTCGATCTGTCCAACTTGCAGCGCCAGATAATCCATACGACCGACCGGGTCGGGATGCTCAAGACCGAATCGGCGCAAAAGTCGATCAATGCGCTGAATCCCGCGATCAAGGTGATTCGCCATGACGTGCGGCTAAGCTCCGAGAACGTGATGGAGATCATCAAGAACTACGACGTGGTGATCAATTGCGGCGACAATTTTCCCACCCGCTACCTGATCAATGACGCGTGCGTGTTTGCCAAAAAACCGCTGGTCGACGGCGCGATCTTCCGCTTCGAGGGCAACGCGACGGTGTTCAATCCGGCCGCCGGCGGCCCGTGCTACCGATGCCTCTATCCGGAGCCGGCGCCGCCCGACATGGCGCCGTCGTGTGCCGAAGCAGGCGTGCTGGGCGCGCTGCCGGGCGTGATCGGATCGATCGAGGCGCTCGAAGCGATCAAACTGCTGATCGGCGCGGGCAAGTCGCTGGCCGGTAAGATGGTCTACTTCGACACGCTGTCGGCCGACTACGTGCGGGTGCTCAAGATTCGCCGCAATCCGGAATGCCCGGTATGCAGCGACCATCCGACGCAGACCACGCTGATCGACTACGAGGCCTTCTGCGGACTGGCCCCAGCCGGCACCAGTGCGGGCGAGATGGCCAACGGCCACGCGGCGGCCGCAGCGGGACGCTGAGACGGTAACCGCGCGGACCACGCGGGAATCGCGACTAATGCTCAAACGGCGGGCGCAGGACATGGCGCTCGCCGTTTTGTTTGCCAAGCGCTTTATTTGCTAATCATGAACCGGCGGAAAGACCAATGGCGTTGGGGCCCTTTTACGTGGCGCAAAAACTAATTGAGACCACCGGCGTCCGCGGCACGGCGATCCTGATGCGCCATGGCGAGACCACCTGGAATCGCGAGGGCCGGGTCATGGGCTGCCGTCCGGTCGAGCTCAACGAGCATGGCCGCGCGCAAGTCGCGGCGACCGCCGAGTTGGCGCGCGCCGTGCGGCCCGAGGTGATTGTGACCAGCCCGCTGGTGCGCGCGCGCCAGTCGGCCGAGATTGTCGCGGCGGTGCTGGGCGGCCTCGAGATCATCGAGGAGCCGGAAATTTCCGAGGTGCTGTACGGACGCTGGGAAGGACTGACGTATCACGATTTGATTGAAGACCCGCATTACGTCGCCTATCGCAAGGCGCCGATCGAGCATCCGACACCGGGGGGCGAAACGATCCCCGAGGTCCAGGCGCGCGGCGTCGGCGCGATCACGCGGACCATCGCGGCGCGCACGGGCCAGCGCGTGCTGTTCGTCTCGCATGGCGACATCGTGCGCACGGTGCTGTGCCATTTTCTCGGCCTGGAGCTGAAATACTTCCATCGCATCCGCGTGGACAACGCGGCGCTCTCGGCGATCCAGATTGCCGGCGAGTTCGCCGAAGTGAAATTTTTGAATCTGCTGCCCGATCCGGGCCGGGCGTTTAGCGCGCCCTTTTCAACCGCGAAACCGGCAAACAAACCGCACCGTAGTTAAATCGCGCGGCGCTGGCGCGCGTGACGGGCGCCGCGGGCAAGCTCAGGGAGCCGGCGGATAGCCGGCCGAAGCCGACATCGAATGGCCGACCTCGACGCCCTTGCGCACGCGCACGGTATCGTCCGCATGGCCCGGCACGTCGACATGCACCGAGCGATAGCCGCCGCGCGCGGCGTCGGGCGCGATGAATCCCACCGTGTACTGCTCGCGCAATTCGCGGCTGATCGTGGCGCAGGCATTGCGCAGGGCCTCACCGTCACCGACCTCGCGGATGATATAGGTTTTGGCGCCGCTCTCGGTCGAGAGCGCCGTCAGCGTGCGCGCGTCGACCTGATCGACATCGCCGCCAAACAGCAACGGCCCGATTGCGACGCTCGGCATCGCCGAGGAGTTGGGGTCGCCGATGCCGATCGAGTAGACCAGCACGCCCATCCGGCGCGCCTGCGCGATCACCTGTTCGAGCGACGACTGGCTGGTGTTATCCATCCCGTCGGTCACCACCAGCAGCGCCTTCTTGTCGTAGCGCCCATGTTCGACCATCAGCAGGCCGTCGAGGATGGTGTCGAAGAGGGCGGTCTGGCCGTAGGCGTGGAGCAGTTCGAGCCGGCTCATGACCAGGTAGTGGTTGGTGGTGAAGGGCTGCAGCAGGAAAGGCCGGCTGGAGAAGGCGAACAGGAAAACGTCGTCGCGATCGTTGAGGTCATGGATAAATTCGGAAATCGCGGCGCGGGCCTGCGGAATCTTGGGCTGCATGCTGCCCGAGGTATCCACCAGGATGCCGATCGAGACAGGCGTATTGAGGTCCTGGCGGAAGAACTGGATCGCGCGATCCTGCCCGTCGACCAGCAGCTTGAAGTCGCCACGCTGCAAGCCGGTCACGTAGCGCCCCTGCTGATCGGTGACGGTCACGGTGACCTGTTCGTAGCCCTGCTGGTTGCTCAGCTCGCGCGACGGCACGGTCAGCGCCTGGCCCGGCTGCGGCACGATTTGCGGAATCGTATTGGACGAGCCGCCGCCCTGATGCCCGGGCATGGTCGGTAGTTCGAGCACCGAACCGCCCTGACCCTGCGTACTCGGCGGAATCGGCGGCGGGTTGAACTGACCCTGCTGGGCGATCGCGAGCGGGCCGCCGGCAAGGATCACGCACAGGACGAGCGCCGCCGCCGGCAGTCTTCGAGACGCCAGCCACTTCAGGCGGTTTGGCCAGGTCATCCGGTTTCGCAGGATCATCCGGTTTCGCAGGGTCATCGGACAGGTCATCGGGATATAGGCCTCAGCCGCGCGCCGTCGTCCGTGGAATAGGATTCTCCGGTAAGCCGGATTCTTCCAGGCACGGATTTCCCACATAACGATCTTCCTATTTGCCGATCGCGGGAGCAAGCGGCTTATTTCGCGGCGACGCGAAAGCGTCGGCCTAAGACGTATCGGCCTATTGGTTAGACGTAACGCGGCCGGGCATGTTTCACGGCCGCGTAAGGCCGGGCGGGCCGCCGTGCAATCGCGAGTCTGATCTGCTAGGCCATTGATTAATTACGCAATCCGGCCGCGTCGCGCCCGCCGGGGCACACGGCCGCTCGGAGATGATGTCGCGATGGCGCCGGATCGCCAGGAAATCGAACGGTTTATCTATCTTGAAGCGCGCCTGATGGACGGCCATCGCTACGACGAATGGCTGGCGTTGTGGGACGAGGACGCGACCTACTGGGTGCCGTGCGGCGACCCGGAGGGCGAGCCGTCGCAGACCGTGTCGGTGATTTACGATCGGCGGGGCCAGTTGCGCAACCGGATCGTGCGGCTCAAAGAGACCCTGTGGCTCAAAGAGCAGGCGCCGCGGCTCAAGCGCCTGGTCGCGAATATCGAGGTTGCGCAAGCCGGCGCCGCGCAATTGAGCGCCGACGAGGCAAGCGGCGCAGAGGTGGTCGTCAACTCGAGCTTCATCCTGGCCGAACTGCATCGCCATCGCCAGACGCTATGGGTTGGCAGCACGCTACATCGGCTGGTGCGGCGCGCCGGCAGCCTGGCGATCAAATACAAGAAGGTCACGCTGCTCAATCACGATGAGCCGCTGCCCAATATGCTTTTTCTGATCTGAGATATGAATGGCGATGCGGCGGGCGCCTTGCAACAATGAAGCATGCGCGACAGGGAAATCATGCGACTCACGAGTGAATTTGCCTCGGTCGAAATCGAGCGCGACGACTGCGGCAACGGCCCGCGCCTGCTGATCCGCGACGCGCAGACCGGGATGCGCGTGCTGCTCGATCCGCTCGAACTGGCGGCGCTCGCGCGCGTGCGCCACGACGAACTGGCGCCGTTCCTCGATCCGTCGCGGCATCTGCGCGAAGCGCCCATCTCCAACGAGCCCGATATGCCAAAGTCCAACGGGCGCAATGGGCGCACGTCATAGCGGGGATTGCCCGGAGCAAGAATTTGTAAGTCACCCGCGCCCGTCCTCCGCCCCGACGGGCCGGCGCCGCAAGCGCAGCAGATGCAGGGGGCGGAAATTTCGCGCCGGAGGCAGACCGATCATGGAGACGACGGCCAACGCAAATGTCGACTATCGCGCGCTGGTGCTCGACGATCGCATCAACGGGCGCGTGTACTACGATCCGGCGATCTTCCGCGACGAAATCGACCGCATCTGGCATCGCGAATGGATTTACGTTGCGCATGAAAGCGAAGTTCCCGAGCCGGGCGACTATGTAATGCGCCAGGTCGGGATGCAGCCGGTTATCGTCTCGCGCGACGAGGACGGCCAGGTCCATCTGCTGCTCAACCGCTGCATGCATCGCGGCAACACCGTATGCCAGAGCGAACGCGGCAACGCGCACGCCTTTCGCTGCGCCTATCACGGATGGACCTACAATAATCGCGGCGACCTGGTCGGCGTGCCCTACGCCGCGGGCTACGGCACGGCGTTCAACAAGCGCGAGTACGCGCTCGCCCGGGTGCCGCGGATGGCGGCCTATCGCGGACTCATTTTCGCGAGCCTCAGCGCCGAAGGTCCGACCCTGATGGATCGGCTGGGCGCGAGCGCGCGGCTGATCGATCAGTTCGTCGACCTGTCGCCAGCCGGCGAGATCGTCGTGCGATCGGGCGTGCTCAAGCATTCGTACCGCGGCAACTGGAAGATGGCGCTGGAAAATTCGGTCGACGGCTATCATCCGAACATTTTGCATCATGCCGCGATGGCGATGATGACGCGCGGCAAGAACAGCATGGAGACGATCTTCGGCGAGGGCAGCGAGGCGCTGACGCGCGATCTGGGCAACGGCGCGGCACAACTCGATCTGAACCCGGTCAACGTGCGCAACGGCGGACGCGTCGTGCCGCCCGGATGGAGCAAGGGTGCATACGACGAGTACCGCGCCGCGATGGAGCGGCATTACGGCGCCGCGCGCGGCCAGCGGATCATCGCGGAAGGGCCGCCGCATTTCTGCATCGCGCCGAATATCATTTTTATTTTGAACCAGTTACGCGTGATTCAGCCGGTCAGCGCCGAAGAGACCGTCATCTCGTATTATCCGACGCTGCTCAAGGACGCCCCGGCCGAACTGAACAATCGCCGCCTGAGCGAGACCTACCTGATTCACGGACCGGCCGGCCGCGTCGCGCCCGACGACTTCGAGGCCTACGAGCGCAATCAGGCCGGCTTTCAGGCGCGGGTCAACGAATGGCTGGTGCTGCGCCGCGGACTCCATCGCGAAAACCGCGAGGCCGACGGCGCGCTCACCGGCCATGAGACCGACGAGACCACGCAGCGCGCAATCTGGCGCTATTATCGCGAGGCCATGACCCGCGAAGGGTGATACGGTGACCCGCGCAGCGGTCATACGGTGACGCGCATGCGCCGGATGCTATTGTCGTCCACGGGCATCGGGCGTAACGTGCGGCGCATATTTTAATCGGCGTATGCGTCGAGCGGCGGCGCCGCAAACGCGAAGCCCGGTAAGGAACACAGGCAAAGTACAATGATGAAGTTCGGCATCTTCATGGCCCCGTTTCACCGCGTCGGCGAAAATCCGTCGCTGGCCTACGAACGCGATTTGCAATTGATCGAATGGCTCGACGAGCTGGGCTACGACGAGGCCTTCATCGGCGAGCATCATTCGGCCGGATGGGAGATCATCCCGTCGCCCGAAATCTTCATGGCGGTGGCGGCCACCCGCACCAAGCGCATCATGCTCGGCTCGGGCGTCACCAGCGTGCCGTACCATCATCCGTTTCATATCGCGAGCCGCTTCGCGATGCTCGATCAGATTACGCGCGGCCGCATCATCCTGGGATGCGGTCCCGGCGCGCTCTCGAGCGACGCCTACATGCTCGGCATCGAGACCACCACGCAACGCGACCGCATGGTCGAGGGCCTCGAGGCGGTGATGCGCCTGTTCAACGAGCCGGGCAACATCACGATCGACGGGTCGTACTTCAAGATGCGCGACGCGCATCTGCAGGTGAAGCCGTTCCAGCAGCCGCATTTGCCGGTCTTTGTCGCCAACACGATCTCGCCCTCCGGGATGGTCGCGGCGGGCCGCCTGGGATGCGGCGTGCTGTCGGTGGCGGCGTTCAGCAAGGGCGGCCTCGAAGGTTTGCCCAAGCGCTGGCAGATGGCCGAGGAGACCGCTGCCGAATACGGCAAGACCGTCGACCGCAAGAACTGGCGGCTGGTCTTCCCGGTCCATCTGGCCGAGTCGACCAAGGAGGCGGCCGACGACGTGCGCGAGGGCGGCAATGCGTGGATTCAGAAATATTTTATCGACACTTTAGCCGCGCGCATCCAGTTCGAGGAATATCCCGGGCAACCGGCCGAGGAGATGACGCTCGATCGGATGATCGGCCGCGGCGGCGCGATCGTCGGCACGCCCGACGACGCGATCAAGCGTATCAAAGAGGTGATTGAAGCGACCGGCGGCGGCTTCGGCGGATTGCTGGTGCTGGCGCACGAATGGGCCTCGCGCGAAAAGACCAACAAGTCCTACGAACTGCTCGCGCGTCATGTGATGCCGCAATTTCAGGGCTCGGCGATCCCGATCGAGTATTCGCAGCAATGGACCGCGGAGCGGCGCGACCAGTTGTTCGCCACCTCGGTGCAGGCGGTGCTCAAGGCGATGCACGATTACAAGGAGCATCGGCAGGCGATCGGCCAGAAGCCGTCGGACCTCGCCGATCAGCCGGTCACGCGCGTCCGTCCGTAACGCAAGCCGATCGAAACATTGAAAAAACCGGGCCGGTGATTAGCGCCGGCCGGTTTGCGTTACGCGATGCGGCGCGGCGCAAACTCGCGATCGGATAGACCGTCGCCGCCCCGTGAGATACTTTTACATCACCACGACGAGACGCACCTGAATTTCCGTCGATTACGAGGGAATCGAATGAACGAGAACACGTTGGCCGCGACGCCCAAGACCAATGCCGCGGGCTTCCGCTACGATACCGCCCAAGTCGACTGGAAAGATTTCCTCACCGACGGCTGCTATTACAAGATTCTCGACGTCAACGTGGCCACCCATACGGCCGATATACTGGTCAAATTCGACCCCGGCGCACGCTGCCTGTTCCATCGCCACGTCGCCGCCACCACCACGATGGTGCTCGAAGGGTCGCTCCACGTTTTCGATCAGACCGCCAATGGCGTGGTCGAGAAGGTCAAGCCGGCCGGCTCGTTCTCGAGCGGCGCCGAAAACGAGATTCATATCGAGGGCGGCGGCGACGACGGCGTCGTGGTCTATTTCAGCATGCGCGGCACCGACGATCACATTTACGATCTGCTGAATACCGACTTTAGCCTGCGCCGGGCGATTACGGTGCAGGATTTTGCGCGGGATTGGGAGTTCTGGTCGAAGAAATAGGTCGTCGGCTGTGCTCAAGCATTGTGATCGCTGCGAGCGCCGCCCCCGATTTGTTCCTCTTAAAATTCGGGATTCTTCGCTGCGCTCAGAATGACGGACGCTCCCTTCTCCTGTCATTCTGAGCGCAGGTTGCCGCAGCGAATGAATCCCGCGCGGGTGTCTTCCCAAAAGCCTCGTGACGGAACCCATAATGGCAGAGATAACCATTCACCCGGGCTAGTCGATAATGGCTCGCCCGCGCAGTCGCGCACCGCTCGTCAGCCGGGGCGGCGCATTTTGAAGATCGTATCGACCACCGCGTATTGATCGAGGTAGCCGAGCCGCGCGATCGGCCGCGCGCCCGACAGATCGATCCGGCCTTCGACGATCACCGCGTCGTCGATATAGATCCCGACGACCTCGCCGATCACGATCGCGTAGGCGATCGCGCCCGCGCCCACCGCCGGCAATTCGATGGTCTTCCAGTATTTGCACTCGAGCGCGACCGGCGATTTTTTCACCCGCGGCGGCTTGACCGCGATCGACGGCGCCATCTCGAGGCCCGCGACCTCGGGCTCGCTGACCTCGGGTCCGACGTCGGCCGACGTCGCGCTCATCTCCTCGCGCAACTCCCAGGTCGTCAGGCTGGTGACGAACTCGCCGCTCTGCTCGGCATGGCGCTGCGAGTGTTTCGGGCCGGCCGACGAAAACATCACGTAGGGCGGACGGCTCGCGACCGCGTTGAAAAAGCTGTACGGCGCCAGATTGACCACGCCGGACGGACTGATCGTCGTGACCCATCCGATCGGCCGCGGCACCACCAGCGCGGTAAACGGGTCGTGCTTGAGGTGATGGTCGTTGATGCGCGGATCGTAGTGCATGCGGGTGAAACTCTCCGAAGGATTATTCTACCAATTGATTGGTCGCCGCGGTTGCGGTGGCCGCGACGGCCAGCGCGGCGGCGTCGAGAAGCGGTCCATTGAGATGGATCAGCCGGCCGTCGGCCGGTCCGCGTTCGCGCAGCCAGCGCGCGATAATCGTCATCGCTTCCAGTTCGCCGCGCTCCACCGGGCGCATCCGGATGCGATCGTACTCGGCGGCGACGAACGCCGCCACCGCCGCGGCCGCCTCCGGCCCGTCGAGGTTGCGCACTAGCGCCAGGCGTCCGCTGAGCACGACGTACGCGGTGGCCGGCGCGACCGCGCCGTCGGCCGCGGGCACCGCCGCGATCGACGGCATCACGATGACCAGATTATTTTCCGTGACCACGCGGCTCAGGCGCTCGGCGCGATCGGCAAACGCGGCGAGAGCCTCGAGGTCGCGATGATGGCGGCGGGCCTCCTCGAAGCGCATCGCCGCGGCGGCCTGCTCGCGCGCCCGCGCCAGCTCGCCCATCACGGGACCGTTGCGTCCGCGCATGAAGGCGACTGCGCGCCCGACCCGCTCGTTGTAGGGCGCGGCGTCGATCGAGCGGTTGCACGGCGCCGCGCAATGGCCCATCTGGCCGTAAATGCAGGGTGAAAAATCCGCGTCGGGCGCGAGCTTGCCGGAGCAGGTGCGCAGGCCCAGCATCCGCGCCAGCGCACGCACCGCGTTATCCAGGTTGCCGCGCCCCATGAACGGCCCCAGGTACATCAGGCCGTGCCGCGCGCTTAACTTGGTGCTGACCTGAAGGCGCGGAAATTCGTCGGCCAGATCGAGCTTGACGAAGTAGGCCGGCGCGGCCGATTTGAGCATCCGGTTGTACGGCGGCTTGAGCTCGCGAATCAGCCGCGCCTCGAGCAGCGCGGCCTCCAGCGCCGAGCGCGCCGGGCGCGTCTCGATCGCCCAGACGTGGCCAACCAGTTCGGCGGTCCTGGCGTTGAGCGCCGCACCGCCGTTGAAATACGACGCGACGCGATCCTTGAGGCGCGCCGCCTTGCCGACGTAGAGGATGTCACCGCGCTGATTGCGCATCAGGTAGACGCCCGGCGTGCGCGGAAGCGCCGCGATAACCTCCGGCGCGACGTGGCGCTCGACCCGCCGGCCGGCGGCGCCGCGATGGTTCCAGTCGATCAGCCGGTCGAGCCGGGTGAGCCCGGCCTTGGCCGCGAGATCGAGAAAAATCGCGAGCAGTTCGGCCGCCATCCGCGCGTCGCCCAGCCCGCGATGGCGCCCCTCGGTCGAGAGCCCGAAATGCTCCGCCAGCGCGTCGAGCCGGCGGCGTTTGAGCGACGGCAGAAAGCGCCGCGACAGGCGCAGCGTGCACAGCACCGGGTTGCGCAGGCCCAGACCGAACAAGCGGCGGAACTCGAAATCCAGGAACGAAAAATCGAACGGCGCGTTATGCGCCACCATCACCGCGTTGCCCAGGAACTCGCGAAACGCGGGCAGCGCCGTCTCGATCGGCGGCGCATCGCGCACCATCTCGTTGGTGATCGAGGTGAGCCCGGTGATGAAGCGCGGAATCGCCATGCGTGGCCGCACCAGCGATGCGAAGGTCGCGGTGATCCGCCCGGCCTGCATCGCGCACGCGCCGATCTCGATGATCGAGCCGGCCGACGGGCGTCCGCCGGTGGTCTCGAGGTCGACCACCACGAAGCGCGCCTCGTCGAGCGGGATACGCAGCGAGGTACTCGCGGCGAGCGACCATAGGCCGGAGTCCGCGTCAAAGAGAAAATTGGGGTCGGCGCCGATCAATCCGTGAATCAGGCGCGCGCCGAGTTCCGGGTCCGAGCCGACGCCTTTGAAGAGCAGGCCGATCAGTTCGGCGGCGTCGGCGCCCGCCGGACGCTCCTGCAAGAATGCGTAGAGCTTTTCTTTCGCACCCGCCGACGGCATCCGCGCAAACGCCGACAGCGGTGCGGCGGTATCCGCTGCGCGATCGTCGTCCGCGCGATCGTCGGCGTCGTCGGCGCCCTCGGCGCTAGCGAGGCGCGCGGCAGGCTCGATCGCCGGCGCCTCATAATCGTAGCCGTTTTCGTATTCGATCGTCATCGCCCGCCGCCCGCCGCCATCCCCGCCCGCGCCGCCCGCGCCGCCAGCGTGGAGCGCAAAATTATCTTCGTCGTGTCTTCGCTGTAACAGACCGCGCATGGATGCCGCAATCGATTTCTTTCGATAAATCGCGTGCGCGTGCCGGACGGGCGATCGAGGCGTCGCGGTGCTGGCGCCGGCCGACTGGAAGCCTTAGAATTGAACCATCGGAGCGGCGGAATTGACCCATATGGAAACAGTTGAACTATTGCGCGAATGCGAGGCGGTGCAGATTCCCGCCGGCCACAAGGTGATGCTCGAAAAGGGCATCCAGGTCACCATCACCCAGTCGCTCGGCGGCACCTATACGCTGCAAGTCCCGGCGCTGAGCGGCCTCTTCCGCATCGCCGGCAAGGACGCCGACGCGCTCGGCAAGACACCCGAGGCGGCGGCGGAGACCGCGTTCAGCGGCGGCGACCTCGAAGCGATGGTCTGGGATCAGCTCAAGACCTGTTTCGACCCCGAGATTCCCGTCAATATCGTGGATCTCGGCCTGGTCTATGGAATGGAAATCGCGCCGCAGGGCGACGGCAGCAATCGGGTCGACATCAAGATGACGCTGACGGCGCAGGGCTGCGGGATGGGCGCATCGATCGCGATCGACGCGAAGCAGAAGCTATTGACTATACCGGCGATATCGGAGGCCAATGTCGATCTGGTGTGGGATCCGCCGTGGAATCCGCAGATGATCTCGTCCGAGGGCAAGGAACGCCTCGGCATCGACTGAATCCGCGTCCTCATAATCCGCACGCCGGCTGGATTCGTGGCGCCGCGCGTCAGCGATCGTTTGCTAGTTCGTCGCTCGGATCACTGGATTGCGCACCAACGTATTTATCGTGCACAGAGGTGGTCGTCCCACGCAGGCCGTGGTCTGGCGGTCGCGGCGGCGATCAAGGCGTCGCGGCAGCGGCTTAATCGGCGCGCAAAATCGCCGGGTTTAGCCGCTGGGGAACCTCTGCACAAGTTAGGTTGTCATTCTGAGCGCAGCGAAGAATCCCGGAT
>JADMIL010000006.1 GCA_015478645.1 Candidatus Binataceae bacterium | reverse complement strand
AATCCCGGATCCGGGACCCATGCGCTGCGCTCAGGGTGACAGCAGAGCCTTGTACGAGGTCCCTAAGCGCTTCGATTGTAGAGCATTGCGGGGTGGTGGCAGGCGCCCCGAGGGTGGCCGCCCAGAGGCTCGCGCGCCGACCGGCTGATGCAGGGTCGGCGTGCGGCTCCTTCGCCGCTAAATGCGATCGGAAGGCCATGGCGCACTGGCCTCGAGTCCGCGCTGTGGCCTGGCTTCGCGTAAAGAAACTGCGGCGATGAGCCCGCTTCATCAGGTGGGTTTCAATCGTTGGGTTGCAATGCTTCGAGCTGCGCGAGCGGACGCGACGCGCGTGGCTAATTGCAGAGGCTGGGCAGGGGCGGCGATCGATTTCCCGATCGCCGCCTTTTTTCATCGCGCCACATTCAATCGTCATAGCGTCCCGATCGCCGCACGCCCGAAGCGCGCGCATCAGCGAGCCAGCATCCGCCGCCGTAACGCATCCGTGATCGCGCGGCGGTTGTGCATGGCGGCGCAGCCGCGCTAGATAAGGGGGAATATACTCTGCAAATTTGGAGGCGGTCTCAATGTTGAAATTTTACGGTACGTCGAAGTCACGTTCGGCTCGTTGTCTGTGGGCGCTCGAAGAGGTGGGCGTCAAGTACGAGCATGAGCCCACCCCGACCACGCAGGCCAAGAGCGCCGATCATCTGCGCATCAATCCGATCGGCCATGTGCCGGTGCTCGACGACAACGGCACGATCATCTTCGAGTCGATGGCGATCAATCTCTATCTCGCCGAAAAGTATGCGAAAGGTACTTTGTGGCCTGCGTCGGTCGAGGATCACGGCCAGATCTACAAGTGGAGCTTTTTCGGCATGACCGAGCTCGAGCCGCATCTGATGACGCTGCTCATGCACAAGCTCTTTTTGCCGGCCGACCAGCGCAGCGATCAGTCGGTCAAAACCGCCACCGAAGCGCTCAAGGCGCCGCTCGGGGTGATCGATGCGGCGCTCAAGGGGCGCGACTATCTGCTCGGATCCAGCTTCACGATCGCCGACCTCAACCTGGCCGCGGTGCTGAGCTTCGGGCTGTATATCAAGTTCGATTTCTCGGCCACGCCGGCGCTCAACGCCTGGTTCCAGAAATGTATCGGACGCGAGGCCAACGTGCGCACGCGCACGATGAAGTAAACGGCTTACGGCCCGGATACGGGCGTTAGTTTTCACTGCGGGGCGGCGTGCAATGCGTCGCTCCGTTTTTTTTGGATGCGACGGGGCGCCGCTGTCTCAAAATGAACCACGGAGTCCAATGAACCCGCTACGGAACCTCTGCACAAGTTAGGTTGTCATTCTGAGCGCAGCGAAGAATCCCGGATCCGGGACCCATGCGCTGCGCTCAGGGTGACAGCAGTGCCTTGTGCAGAGGTTCGCTAGGGTCGCGGCATGGATGTTGCTTTTCGTTTGATCACCCGAGTGTCGCGGAATAATCCCCTCGATCGATCCGATCGAGCGCCGGAATCTGCTTTCGCGCGCGGGCCGGATGGGCATGGCAACCTCAACCTCGAACAATTTAGCGCATCATCAGTCCGAGCAGCGCGAGACTGAGCCCGACCAGAATGACGGCGGAGCGCAGGGCGCCGCCGATCTGCAGGTCGAGGAAGCGCCCCTGCTCAAGCGGATCTGGTCGGGCTTCGCCTTCGCACTGGTCGCGATGGCGCTGGCGGGGATCGTCACGTACGTCGCGGTGAGCCGCTACACGGCGACCAGCGAGGCGCTCGCGATCAGTCATCGGGTAGTCGAGAATCTGCAGGATCTGACTGTGCAATTGACCGCGGCCGACGCGGCCACGCTGGACTACGCATTGACCGGCCAGGAAGGCTACCTGGCCATTATCCCGCAACTCAAGGCCGACATCCTGCGCGACTTCGCGGCGGTACGGCAGCTCACCGCCGATCGCGCTAACCAGGGCCGCCGACTCGAGCAAATCGAACCGATTCTGAGCGCCAAGCTGGCCCTGATCGACCAGCTCGCCGCGATTCGCGGGCAGGGCGCCGAGGCCGCCGCGCAGTTTATTCGCTTGGGCACCGGGCGCGATCTGATGATCGATATGCGCGACCGCCTCGAGCGGGTCCGCGGCGCGGAGGAACTGCTGATCGCGCAGCGCGAGGATCGCGGAAGGTGGTTCTCGCATCTGATTATACTCGTGATTCTGCTCGGCAGTGCGGCCGCCCTGGGCGCGATCGCCTTTGCCGGCAGCTTTATCGATCGCGCGATGCGCATCCTGCGCGCCAGCGTGGCCAAGGAGGCGCAAAACCGCGCGGCGCTCGCGATGTTGAACGAGACGCTCGAGGGCCGCGTCGCCGAACGCAGCGCGGTCGCCGAGACCCGGGCGCAGGAACTCGAGCGATCGCAAAAGGAATCCTTCGCCCAGAGCCAGCTCCTGCAGTCGGTGCTCGACGGCATGTCCGAGGGCGTGATCGTCTGCGATGCGCATTTCCGCGCGATCCAGTTCAATCCGGCGGCTGAGCGCATGTTCGGCGCCGCCAATCTCAAGGGCCAGCCGCTCGACCATCTGACCAAAGCCTTTGAATTTCTGCCCGAAGGCGGCGGCCAGCCGATTACGCCCTCGGAATGGCCGCTGATGCGTGCGTTGCGCGGCCATTCGAGCATCCTGACCATCAATCTGCGCACCCGTGGCACCGGTGAGACCCGGTGGATCCAGGTACAGGCGCGCCCGATCCGCGAAGCGGGCGGCACGGTGCGCGCCGCGATGACCGTGGTGCGCGATGTCACGGCGCAAGTCGGCGCCGATCGCGCGCAGGCGCTGCTCGCCGCGCTGATCGAATCGACCGACGACGCGATCATGAGCGTCAACCTGGCCGGCGACGTGTCGAGCTGGAATCGCGGCGCGATGGCGCTGTTCGGCTTCACCGCGAACGAGATGATCGGCACGCCGGCGCTTGCCCTGGTGCCGGAGGATCGGCGCGCCGAGCTCGACCAAGTTGCGCGCCTGCTGGCCGCGGGCACCGGTGTCCACCATTTCGAATCCGTGCGCTTGCACAAGGACGGCCGGCGACTCGAGGTGGCGCTGACCATTTCGCCGATCAACGCCCCCGACGGACAGCGCCTGGGCTATTCATCGATTTGCCGCGATATTGCCACGCGCCAACTGCGGCAGGCGGCGCTCGAACGGGCCGGCGCGCTGGCCGCGCAGGAGCAGCAGACGCGGTCCGCGTTTCTGGCCACGATGAGCCATGAGCTGCGCACGCCGCTCAGCGGTATCGTTGGACCGGCCGAGTTGCTGAGCGAGACGCCCCTCAGCGACGAACAGCGCGACCTCGTCCGGACCGTCGCGTCGAGCGGTGCGATGCTCGCGTCGATCATCGACGACATTCTGATTTACTCGCGCCTGGCGGCGGGCAAGATGGCCTTCGAACACGTCGACTTCGATTTGGCCGCGACGGTCGCCGCCGTCGCCGACGGTTACGCCGCGGCGGCCGCGGCCCGCCAGCTCGAGCTGGTGCTCGCGCTGGCCCCTGAGGTGGCGCCCCCGGTGGCGACCTTGACGCACGGTGATCCGGAACATCTGCGCAACGTCCTGGGCCATCTGATCGACAACGCAATCAAGTTCACCGAGGCCGGCGAAGTGGTGGTCGAGGTCACCGCCGACGCGCCCGCCGGGCGCCTCAATTTCGCCGTGCGCGACACCGGCGACGGCATCGCACTCGACCTTCAGCCGAAACTCTTTGCGCCGTTCTCGCAAGCCGACGGGTCGCTCAGCCGCCGTTACGGCGGCAGCGGCCTCGGTCTCGCGATTTCGGCCCTGATGGTCGAGGGGATGGGCGGCCAGCTCGGCGTCGTGAGCAACCCTGGCGCCGGCGCGGCGTTCACCTTTGCGCTCGCCCTCGAGCAGCCTCCGCACAACGACCAGCGCCGGCTCGCCGCGGCCCGCGCCCTGCGCGGCCGGCGCGCCTTGGTGGTTGACGACAACGCCACCAGCGGCCGCGTCATCTGCACCCATCTGTGCGCCTGGGGGATGGAAGCCGATTACGTGGCGGGCGGCGCCGCGGCACTGGTCCTGATGGCCGAACGGAAGGCCGCCGGGCAACCGTGCGAAATCGTGCTGGCGGACCTGCTGATGCCGGAGATGGACGGGATGATGCTGGCGCGGACGCTCGCGGCCGATGCGCAGCTCAAGGCGGCACAAGTGATCATCATGACCACGATCGGCGCGCGCGACGCGGAGCCGGGGGCCGAGGCCTTCGCCGAGATCGTCAAACCGATCAAGCCGGCGCAATTGTTCGAGCGGCTGTGCGCACTCCTCGGCCCCGCCGCCGATCTGGTGGCCGCACCGCCGGACGTGGCCGCCGCCGACAACCTCGCACGCCCGGTCGTGATCGCGACCGGTGCGGCGGCGATGGCCCGGCGCGCCCAATTGCAGATCCTGGTAATCGAGGATAATCCGGTCAACCAGAAACTCGCGCTGCTGCAGGTCCGCAAAATCGGCTATCCATGCGACGCGGTCAGCGACGCCGCCGCCGGACTCGAGGCGATCGGCCGCACAACTTACGCCGCCGTGCTGATGGACTGCGAGATGTCGCAGCTCGATGGTTTCGCGGCGACGATTGAAATTCGCCGCCGTGAGCGGGGCGTCACGCATCTGGTCGTTATCGCGATGACCGCCTATCAGGTCGACGAGGTGCGCGACAAATGCTTCGCCGCCGGGATGGACGATTGCATCGCCAAGCCGGTGACGCTCGAACGGCTGGCGCTCACGCTCGATCGATGGCTCTTGGTCGAGCTGTCGTCGGCGGGCGCCGGGTCCGGCGTCGACCTGGCGGCGTATGAGATGCTGCCGAGCCTCAACCAGTCGGTGATCGAGGAATTGCGCGCGCTCTCGCCCGAAGATGACAACGATGTCGTCGGCGAGTTGGTCGATCTATTCGATCGCGACCTCGCGGGACGAGTCGCCCGCATGGCCCAGGCGCGCGTCGCCGCCGACGGCGAGACCCTCGCGCGCGTTTGCCACGGCCTTAAAAGCGCGGCGGGCGGGATGGGCCTGGTGCGGCTGGGGCGGCTCGCAAGCGATTTGGAGGCGCGCGCGCGCGCCGGCGATTTCGCCGCCGCCGGCACGCTCATTGGAAGAATCAGATCGGAATTGACCCTGGTCGCTCCGCTGCTCGAACAGCAGCGTGGCGCGCGGCGGCTCCCGGCGACCGGCGCGACCGGCGATCAGACCTGAAGACCGCGGCTGCGCGGCGTGGGTTGGGCGGCGCGCGCGCTACCGTCAACTTTGATCGAGCGATTGAGCAGTCCGAAGGCCAAGCCGGTCAGGTAAAACGGCACACCGCGCCTGAGCTCGAGCGTAATCGCGTCGGCATCGGACGACACCGCCAGCGAGACGATCTCGTCCGGGCGCACACCGTTGAGCTGCGCGTAGGCGCGCGCGGTGGCGATCGCCAGCGCCGGATGGGCGGGTAGATATTCCGCCCCGGCGGTCGCACCCGCATCCGCCGCATTCTTGAGCCGAATCCAGTTGGAAAAGAAATAGAGCTGGGTAAACGCGCCGTCAACGATCAGCAAGCCCGCCAGCACGGTCGTGACCAGCGCGATCGTCGTCGCTTTGCGAATCGTGTTTGACTGTGAGGCTCTCACCTGATCGCCGGCGCGGACCGCCCGAATTAATCAATCGCTACAAATTGAAGGCTCTAGCCTGGGACGCACAGGCTAAACTAACAGTAGCACACTACTCCAACCATTATCATGGCACGCTACTCCGACGTTCATCATGATACAACACTCATTAACGAGCCCATGTGGATTGAAGCCCAGCTCGCGAATAAATCACAGCGTTGCCGCCGCCATTGCCTTCAGCGAATCATGATGCTGGTCGGATTCATCGGCCACGGACCCTGCAGATCCTGCACCGGGGTGGCCGCGCTCCGCGCGGCGGCGGCAAAGTACAACACCGCGCCATGGACCGCCACGGCGATGCGCCCGGCATTGTCCACCGCGACGCCCTCGGGCTGATGCATTGCGGGACTGGTGAGCCGGTAGTTGAGCGACCAGCTCTGCGGCCCATCGGGGACGAAGACCGCCACGCTGCTGTCGCCTTGGCAAGTCACGTAGAGATTGAGGTCGGAATCGACCAATACCCGCTGGGGACCCTTGAGGCCAGCGATCGTGAAGACCGGCGCGGCGTCGCCGTCGGCCTCCGCGGAAAACACCAGCACTTTGCCGCTGTCATGGTCGGCGACGAAGGTCTCGTCCGAGGCGTCGATCGCGATGCCGCTGGGCGAGGTCAGGCCGGTATGCGGTCCGCTGATCACCCGGCCGGGAAGAATATTACCGTTGAGCGCCGCCGCGAACCATTCCACGCGCGCGTCGCCCGGCGCGCTGCCGCGGTCGGTCACATAGATGTTACCCGACGGATCGACCGCCATCGCGGTCACGTTGGCCAATCGCGTATGCGGTCCGGCGATCGCGCGCACCAGTTGGAACTTGAAGTGCTGGCCGGCGTAGACCTTCACGTTGGCGTTGGCGTTGGCGACGAAGACTTCGCCGCGCAGACTGGCCCCGGCATCGACCGGCACGTCGGGCGCGGCTTCAACGATCGTCGCAAGCGGGTGGGAATCGCCTGACGCGGTCGCGGCGAAGGCCGCCAGCGTACGAGTCTCGGGCAGCGTGACAAATAGAAGCTGCGGCGGGCCGGCGGGCGCTTGGGGCCGCGCGCAGGCGGCCAGCGCAAACGTCAGCACGAGCACTAAGATTAATTCGAGCCAGCCCGGAAAAACCCGCCGATACATTTGGTCCCCCGATCGAGACAAATTTCCTTCAGCCTCCGCGCCAGACGCGGCCGCTACTCGGGATTTACCATAACGGATCATCAGCCACCAACCGCGCTATTTGCCGCGGTTGCGCCGCCCGCGTTATGCGATAGCCTTGCGCTGCCCGCGACCGCCGCTGCCTCGAACCAGCGGGGTGCGCTAGATTTCTCACCATCGCGGGGGACCCGCCGGCGCGGCGTTCGACATGATTCAGCGGAGCGCGGCGCGGCACGCAAAGGACACGGGCGCGAGGCTCGTGGTTGTCGACCAGGCCAAAGGGGAGAAGGACGGATGCGCATTACTCGAACGCCGACCATCGCGACGACACTGACTATCATCGCCACCACGACACTCGCGACGACCCTGACAATCGCCGGCGGATGCGCCGGAATTCTCATCACGATGGCGCCCGCGATGGCGCAGAGCACCGCACCGGTCGTCACGCTTACATCCCCCGGCGCGCCGAATACCGACCTGCCGATCGCCGACTTGCGGGCGTTCGACGAATTCTCGCTGGAGCATCCCGACGTCATCGCCCAGTTGTGCCGCCATCCGCGGCTGATCGAGGACGACAGCTTCCTCACGCGGCATCCGGAATTGCGTGATTTTCTCGCCAGCCATCCGGGCCTGTGTGCGGCACTCGAAAAAGATCCGGGGAATTTCCTGCCGCTCAATGGCGGCGGCGCGAAGGTTGCCGGCGACGCGAATTAACGCCGCGGCGGTGGCGCGCCGCAGCCGCAAGGCCGCAGCAAGCGCCATCGCGACGGACTCGGGTGCCGCGCGATCGCGACCGCCCTCGGTCAGGCGCCGATCGAATCGTGCAACGCCTGCTGCTTCTCGCGCATCGCACTCATCAGGGCGTCGAAGCCGCGGCTCGCGATCACGCGGTTGAACTGATTGCGATAGTTGGCGGTGATGCTGATCTCGTCGATCGCGACGTCATAGACCTTCCATTGGCCGTCAACCTGCCGCAGCAGGTAGTTGATATGAATCGGTGGCTGCGATTGATCGCTCGGCTGCACGACTGACTTGACCTCGGCCGTGCCGTCACCGGTCGTGCTCTGGCCGGTAAACTTCACCTGCTGGCCCGAATAGTCGTTGATCTTGCTCAAGTAAGCGTCTTCCATGAAGGCCGTGAACAGCGGCACGAACTGTTGCTGCTGGGCCGGCGCCAGGGTCTTCCAGTTGTAGCCGAGCGACGATCGCGCCATCCCGGTGAAATCGAAGCGGTTAGCCACGATCTCGATCACCCGGCGCTGGCGCTCAGCCTGCGGCATTCCGCGCGTCTGCAGCGTATCGAGCACCTGGCCCACGGTCGTTTGCACGATCGTCATCGGATCGCCGACGGTGGTTGCACCGTGGGCCACGGCGGCCAGGTTTGCGATCATCATGGCGAGCGCCAGCGCCCCGGCCGCGACCCGTCCGGGCAAGCTTGGACGATGCTCCCGCGCAATGGATAGTACGTTACGATTATTCATCGGACTGGGTTCTGATGTTGGCGCGAAAATTCATCTTTTCCTCCACTACTCTCCCGGCGGTCCCTGCCACCGCTGAAGGGGTTCCTTAGGACCGCGCCCCCGGCGCAATTCCTCGCTACCGGGTAAAAATCGCGGCCCGTTTACCGGAGGACACAGCGCAATTGCGATGCCATCGGGCAAAACCCAGCAAACAGCTTATCTTTTAGCCTTTGTCCCACGCCGAGCCGCCTGCTGCGCAATTTTTTTGGCGGTAATTCCTACACGCTTTGGAGTGCTCGCTCGGCACATCGGCCCGCTCGCCGGACGCATCGCGCGGCGCGTGACGCAGCATCGCCGCCGCATTTACTGGGAGGGGCGGGCGATGCTAGTTTCGAGGGCGCCGCGGCACCCGCTTGCGCGGCATTTTTCATCATGCCCGACGAAAAACGCATCCTGGTTGCCGAAGACGACGTCGCTACCGGACAGGCGTGGAGCGAGCTCATCGCCTCGTGGGGCTACCGGGTCGAAATCGCCGAGGACGGCCAGCGCGCGCTCGACCTCATCGACAGTTACGATCCGCATATCCTGCTGCTCGATCTGCGCCTGCCGGAGAAAAACGGCCTCGAGGTGCTCGGCGAGATGCGCGAGCGGGGCGTGCAGATTCCAACCGTGATGATCTCGGGCGAGGGGGAAATCGCCGACGCGGTGCAGGCGATCAAGCTGGGCGCCTACGACTACCTGCGCAAGCCGGTCGATCCGCCTCATCTGCGCGTTCTGCTCAATAACCTCAAAACCCATCTGACGATCAGCGACGAGAACCAGCGCCTGCGCCGGCGTCTGCTGCGGGCCGGTGAACTGGGCGGGATGATCGCGCAATCGGCGCCGATGCGCCGCATGCTGGCGCTGATCGAGCAGGTCGCGCCGAGCGCCGCCTCGGTCGTGATCCTGGGCGAGAGCGGCACCGGCAAGGAGCTGGTGGCGCGCACCATTCATGAGCTGTCGCCGCGCCGCGGCGCACCCTATATCGCGATTAATTGCGCCGCCCTGCCCGAGACCCTGATGGAGAGCGAGATGTTCGGCCATGAGCGCGGCGCCTTTACCGGCGCCGACCGGCGCCGCGAGGGCTGCTTCGAGATGGCCAACGGTGGCACCCTGCTGCTCGACGAAATCGGCGAGATGAAGCCCGAGCTGCAAGCCAAGATGCTGCGCGTACTCGAGGAGGGCAAGCTCCGGCGGCTGGGCGCCAGCACCGAAGTCCCAATCGACGTGCGGGTGCTCGCCTCGACCAATCGCAATCTGGAGACGGCGATCCGCGAGGGACGCTTTCGCGAGGATCTCTATTACCGGCTCAACGTCTTCGCCATCGAAATCGCGCCGCTCAGCGATCGCGCCGAGGATATCGCGCCGCTCGCCGAACACTTCCTGCATCAGATCGAGGCGCCGGCCGGCAAGACCGTCAGCGGCTTCGAGGCCGAGGCGCTCGAGGTGCTCAAGACCTATCGCTGGCCGGGCAACGTGCGCCAGTTGCGCAACGTTATCGAGCGCGCCTTAATTGTCACGCGCGGTCCGCTGATCGGGCTCGCCGATCTGCCGGCCGATCTGCGCCGCGGGGGCGGCTCGGGGGCGACCTTCGAGGTGCGCCTGGGTGCGTCGCTCGACGACGTCGAACGAGAAGTGATCAAGCGCACGATTGAGTTTGCCGGCGGCAACAAATCGCGCGCGGCCGAAATCCTCGGGATCAGCCTCAAGACCCTCTACAACCGGCTCGAACGCTACTCGGGCAAAGAGCCTCACGCCGCCTGATTGGCCGTCCGGCGCCCCGGCCGCGTTGTGCGGCGCGACCACTTCGGCCGGTGACCCGCGCGAGGCGGCGGCGACCGGCTCATCCGACGCCGATCGCCAGCGCCCGAATACGGCGGGTAGCGCTCGCCATATTTTTGCCACCCAGTGGCCGAAGCGCGCTGCGACGACCGTCCGCCGCGCTTCGGCCAGAGCTCGCGAGCCGCCCAGATAACCGCGAAACCGGGTTATTCGCGGGTTTTGCCGCCACGCGACATTCGGATCCCCGATGTCGCAAAATCGCTCACCTGATTCCCCAACAGGGCATGGACCTTGCTCGTATTTGAGTTCCGCCGGTCCGACGATTCTGGCGCAGTTCGTTCGCGTCGTCAGCTCGATCCAGGATTACTGACTCGAAGATTACTGACTCGAAATCGCAAAATTGCCGAAGCACATGAACATCGATGGCTAGCGAATTAATCAGGGCACTGCTGATCGAGGACAATCCGGCTGACGCGCGGCTGGTGCGCGAGACGCTGGCGAGCTCGCGGATGGTGCGCTTCGAGATCGAGCAGGTCGAGCGGCTCGACGCCGCGATGGCGCGCCTGCGCCGGCCCGGGATCGAGGTCGTGCTGCTCGACCTGACGCTGCCCGACTCGCAAGGTCTCGAGACCATCGCGCGGCTCAAGGAGGCGGCGCCCAATGTGCCGATCGTCGCGCTGTCGATTATCGACGACGAGCATCTGGTGCACGACGCGGTCAAGTGGGGAGGTGAGGATTTCCTGGTCAAAGGCACCTTCAGCACCGAATCGCTGGTGCGCTCGATCCGTTACGCCATCGACCGCCACGCGGCGCAGGCCGAACTGGCCCAGGCGCGCGATTCGGCGCTCGAGTCGGCCCGCCTGCGGGCCGAGTTCCTGGCCAACATGAGCCACGAGATCCGCACGCCGCTCAACGGGTTAATCGGCATGACCCGGCTGCTGATCGATACCCGTCTGACCACCGAGCAGCGCGAGATGATCGACATCGCGCGGGTCAGCGCCGATGCGCTGCTCAAAATTGTCAACGACATTCTGGACTTTTCCAAGATCAGCGCCGGCAAAGTGGTGATCGAGGAGATCGATTTCGATCTCGGCACCGCGGTCGAGAGCGTGCTCCAGATGTTCACCGAGCAGGCCCAGAGCAAAGGTCTGGCGCTCGATTCGTTTATCGACGGCGACGTGCCGGTACTGCTGCGCGGTGACGCCGGGCGCCTGGGCCAGGTGTTGAACAACCTGGTCGGTAACGCGGTGAAATTCACCCAGCGCGGCGAGGTCACGGTGCGCGTCGGGCGAGTCAGCGAAACCGCCGACGAGATCGTCTTGCGCTTCCAGGTGCGCGATACCGGCATCGGGATTCCGCTCGAGGGCCAGCGCTATATCTTCCAGGCCTTTGCGCAAGCCGATACCTCGACCACTCGGCAGTTCGGCGGCACGGGCCTGGGCCTCGCCATTTCGGCTCAATTGGTCGAATTGATGGGCGGCAATATCGGCGTCCAGAGCGAAGCGGGCGGTGGCGCGGCCTTCTGGTTCACCTGCGCATTGCGCAAGCAGCCGGCCGCGACTCAGCACGCGAGCAGCGCGCGCGTGCGCCTCGAGGGGGTCCGCGTGCTGGTCGCCGAGCATAGTCCCACCAGCGGCCGGATGGTGCGTGATCATCTGGTGTCGTGGGGGATGCGCTGTGAGACGGTGGCAGGTCCAGCCGAGACGCTGGCCGCCCTCAAGCGCGCCAGCGCGGCCGGCCAGCCCTTTGCGGCCGCCCTGCTCGACATGCAGTTCCCCGAGATGGACGGGCTTGCGCTCGCCCGTCTGATCAAGGCCGACCCGGCGCTCGCACCGATCCAGCTGCTCGGCATGTATTCGCTCGGCGGACGGCCCGACGAGGGCCAGATGAAGGCCGCGGGGATTCGCGCGCAACTGCCCAAGCCGATCAAGCAATCGCAGCTCTTCAACACCCTGACCGCCGTGATGGCCGCCACCGGGTATGAGCCGGGGAGCGAGCCGGCCATCCGCCGGCGCGCGCTGAAAGCGATCCGCAGCACGATCGCGTCCGCAGTGCGCGATCGCGTGCGGCTGCTGCTGGTCGAGGACAATCCGGTCAATCAGCAAGTCGCCCAGCGGCTCATCGAGCGAATCGGCTACCGCGCCACGACCGTCGAAAATGGTCGGGTCGCGCTCGAGGTCCATGCGCTTAACGACTACGACATCATCCTGATGGACTGCCAGATGCCCGAGCTGGACGGCTATGCGGCGACCCGCGAAATCCGCCGCCGCGAAGGCACCCGCCGCCATACCGTGATTATCGGCATCACCGCGCACGCTCTGGCGGGCGATCGCGACGAATGCCTGCGCGTCGGGATGGACGACTATATCGCCAAGCCGGTCACGCCAGAGGATCTGGCCGTGATGCTCGACAAATGGGTCACGGCGGGTTCCGTGGGTCAATCCGGATCAAGCGGCGACTCGGGCTCCATCGGCAAGGCGGAGTCCGTCAGCGACTCCGGATCAAGCGCGACCGGCGATCAGGCGCCGGACGCGCCGGACGCGGGTCGGCGCACCGCGCCCCTCCGCGAAAAGCCCACGGTCGACGACCCAATTATCAACGCGCCGATTTTCGACGAGCCCATCTTGGATGAAGGAGTCCTCGAGGGTCTGCGCGATTGCCAGCAGCCTGGCGAGCCCAACTTTCTAGCCATGCTGATCGGCGTCTTCCTGACCGATCTGGCCGAACGGCTCGACGCTATTCGTGCTGCTCTGCCGCTCGGCGATGCGCGCCGGATCCGCGACGCGGCGCATGCCCTCAAGGGCGCCAGCGGCGAACTTGGGGCGATCCGCTTGCGCGCCGTGTGCGAGCGTCTCGAGCTTGTCGCGATCGCCGGCGCGCTGCATGAGGCGGGCGGCCTGATCCATGAACTCGAGCGCGAGGCGCAACGGGCACAGGCGGCACTCGAAGAGCGCCGCGCCGCGCTCTCCGCGTGAGGCGCGCCGCCAGGGCCGCGTCGCCGACGGACCGCGCCAGGCTCAAGAGGTCGGCCGCTGCCGCCATTCCGCACCGAATCCTATGGAAATTATCGTACCCTCGGCGATCAGCGGCACGCTGGCCGGCAAGCGCTTCGCGATCGTCGGCTTCGAGCGCGAGGCGGCGGAGAAAATCATCGCCATCTGCGAGAGCGTCAACGCCTTCGGCCGGGTCGTCGCCCCGCCGGATCCGTCCGTCGCCCTGATGCAGCTGGCGCCTTACGACATCTGCGTGATTCGCGCGACGCGGGAGCCGGCCGGGGCGCTGATCGCGGCGGCGGATTTGATCGCGCGTAGCGGCAAGGCAGTGGTCCTGATCGGCACGCGCGACGAAGTGATGGGGCAGATGCTGACGCTGCGGGCGGCCGCGCACGATTTCCTGGTCGAGCCGTGGGAGCCGGGCGACCTGCTGATGCGCTCGTTTCGCGTGCTGGTCCGCGCCGGTGACAGAGTGGCCGCCGCCAGCGGGGCCGATGGCGGCGCGAGCGTAATCGTCGCCGACGACGACCCCACCGTGCGCACGATGGTTTCGACGATCCTGCGCAACTACCATATTAAATGCGAAGTCGCGGGCGACGGCGCCGCAGCGCTCGAGATGGTTCAATCGATCATGCCGCACGCGATGGTGCTCGATATCAACATGCCGCGCATGGACGGCTTCGAGGTGCTGGCCGCGCTCAAGGCGAATCCGGCGACGCGGGCGATCCGCGTACTGATGCTCTCGGGACGCCAGCATGAGACCGACGTGATGCGTGGGTTTTCGCTCGGCGCGGAAGATTACGTGAGCAAACCGTTCAGTCCGATGGAACTGGTGGCGCGGGTCCGGCGGACCCTGCGCCAGACCTTCTGAGCTGGCCGCGCCGATCTGATCTAGTGGCGGCGGGGACGTATCGCCCAGCCGTGCAGCCGAGCTCCCCGATTCATACCCCAGCCGGACGATTACGCGCCCTCGGAATTTCAAGCAAAAGCAGGCGACGTCGGCTCCAGGCACGGACGGATTGGCTGATCAATCGGGATCTCTTGCCCCGGTTGTACCAAATCGAGACCTTCGACTGTTTCACTGGCGTATTGTTGCTTGTATGATGCTTTTCTTAGTTTTATAATTAAAATTCAGGTCAATCAATGAAATCACTAGATTTGACTCATTATGACAAAATCAACCACTCAAAGTTTGTTTTTGGTCATTTCCTGTTGCATTGAGGAGACCCAATGCGCGATTCCGCAACGCATCGGATGGCATATCGCTGCGTAAACTATCGATCAAGCGTCGCTGAGCACTCGGGCGAAGGTTGGTTTATTTCAGTTGATATTAGTCCTAAAGGCGCAAATTCGCCCTCCGCGACGCCTCCCGTCCAGCCAAGGCTTACGGATGGAACGTCTTTTGCTCCGCTTTCTCACGGTTTTGCAACCACCTCCGGGGAATTGTCATGAGTCTAAAGCTCGATGAACTTCGCAAGCGGCTCCTGCAACAGTCCGCAACCCCAGCGGCGGGAGCGCGAGATGCGGGGGCGAGCGAGGTGACGGTTGTGACCGGCCGGGCCGGAGACGCGCTTACCGCCCGAGGAGCCGAGTCGCCCTTTGCACCGCGCCCGCGGATGCAACCCGCCACGATCGACGAGGCGCCGCCGGTCGAAGCGCGACCCATTGTCGCGCCGGCCCCCGAGGCGCCGATGGCGCAGGCCGCGCCCGCCTCGCCAGAATTTTCCAAAGTCCCGGAATCAGCCCCGATCCCGGCGCCATCCGCGCCTGAGCCAATCGCGCCGCGCGTCGCCGAATCCGCATCGCTACCCGCCGCGGCTCGCGAGGCCGCAACCTCCCCCGCGCCCGCGAGCAGCAATGCGGCAGCACCCGCGAGCGCCGCGCCGAGCAACATCGACGGCCAGAATCCGAACGAATTGAGCGACGCGGTGGCCAAGGTCTTCGAACCGGCCAAGGCCTTTCATCTCCACTTCGACGATCTGACGCGGACCTTTGAGCAGGTCGAGCGGATGGGCAATTCGGTGGCGCGGGTGTTTGCGCCGCTGCGCGCGTTTCATCAGCAGATGCAGCAGGTGGCGCGTTCCTTCGAGCCGCTGCGCGCGTTCCAAGTGCTGTTGGCGCAGCTCGCCGAGACCTTCGAGCCGATGACGGGGCTGCGCGAGCAGGTGTCGCAGTTGGGCGACTCGTTCGAGAACCATCTGGCGGAACTGGTGCAGGCGCTCGAGCCGGCCAAGCAGTTCCGCGAGCGGCTCGAGCAACTCGCGATCGCGTTTGACCAGGCGGGCGAGCTGCAGGATCGCTTCAGTGAGTTGCAGTCGTCATTTGCGCGTCCGGCCGCGCGCCCCGGGACGTCTGCCAACGGCGCCGAGGTCGAATCCGCGGCCGCGCATTAGAGCCGCCGTATATCGGCACGCGATCAATCGATCGTCTCAGCAATAACGATCCGCTCAGGTGCGAAGCGGATTTTTTTCGTCACGTTAATCCGGCGGGCGACGATCCGGGGAGAAGTCTTGCGGCGCGCATTCAGCCAATCAGAACAGCGGTAGCTTGATACCGAGCGTGACCAGCGCGCCGCCCGCCACGCCCATCAGCGCCTCGCCCGCGACCAGTCCGGCGGCAAACAGAATTCCCGCGCCGCCGCCGGTCCGGTCGTCCGCCGATTCGCGGCGAGCGCGCAGCAGCGCGCCAGCGAACATCGCGACGCTCAGGCCGAACGGCAGGTAAAGCCCGATCGCGACCGGCATCACGGGCGTGCTCCAGCGCGCGCCGCGACGGCGTAATCGCGCGTCGCAGGCGGCGAGGCCGGCCGCAATCGCGGCGCCGGCCGCGATCGTCCCGATCGGCAGTCCGCCACGGAACACGCCAAGCGCAACCTTCGCCATCAGGAAGGCCTGCGGCGCGGCAAGCGCCTGCGCATGCGCCGTCGGCGTCCCGGCGATTCCGTAGCCGCGAATCAACAGATTGAGCACCGGGGCCATCACGAAGGCCGACAGCGCGGCGCCGAACAGCACCGCGATTTCGAGCGATCGCGGAGTCGCCCCGACGTGATAGCCGGTGGCCAGATCATGCAGCGAATCCCCGGCCATCGCGGCCGCCGTGCAGACCACCGCGCCCGCCATGATCGCCAGGCGCGGCCCGACCTTGGCATCGACGCCCAGGGCTTCGAGGATGATCGCGATGGCGAGCAGCACGATAATTGTAACGCCGGAGACCGGATTGTTCGACGCGCCGACGATCCCGGTGAGGTACCCGGCGATCGCGGTGGCGAAAAATCCGATCGCGACCAGCGCTATCGCCAGCGCAAGACTGAGCCACAGCCGGCCGCTGAGGCGGTAGCAGAGTAAGAAGATCACCGGGATGCAGAGCGCCACGGCGGTGATCACGGTGCGGGCCGCGAGGTCGCGATCCTCGCGGCGCACGGCCGCGCCGGCCGGCGCGCGAAACATCCGGGCGCTTTCGGCCAGGCCATTCGCGATCGCTCCGCGCAGGCGCCAGAGCGTCGCGGCGCCGCCCACCAGCATCGCGCCAACGCCCAGGTAGCGAGTCTGCGTGCCCCAGATCTGAAGGGCCGCGGTGGCGGGCGGGAGCGCACGCAATTCGGGACGGCGGGTGGCGACGATCGGAATCGCGACCAGCCAGGCGAAGGCGCCGCCCGCAAAGACCAGGCCGGCGATCGCCGGGCCCACGATATAGCCGACGCCAAGCAATGCGGCCGAGACGTTGAACGACCCGGCGACCGCCGCCGATCCGATCCAGCGCGCGCCCGCGATCGTCCCCGGGATCCAGCCGAAAATATCCTGCGCGGCCTTGAGCGCCGCCGCGATCGCTCCGCCCCACGCCAGCGGCGCGGCGCTCGCCTCGTTGCTGGCGCCGGCGCGCAGAACTTCGGCGCAGGCCAATCCTTCGGGAAACGGCAGCCGCTCTTCGACGATATAGGCGCGGCGCAAAAACGCCACCAGCAGGCTGCCCATCGTGCCGCCGGCCAGACACAGCAGCGTCACGTCCCAGTAGGGGAGCGGGCCCGTATAGCCGAGAATCACGATTGCCGGAAAGGTAAAGATCGCGCCCGCGGCGACCGCTTCGCCGGCCGAGGCGATGGTCTGGACGACGTTGTTCTCCAGGATCGTCGCGCGGCCCAGGGCGCGCAGCACCGCCATCGAGATCACCGCGGCCGGGATACTCGCCGAGACCGTCAGGCCGGCGTAGAGGCCGAGATAGGCGTTGGCCGCGCCCAGGATCAGCGCCAGGATCGCGCCGAGGACGAAGGCGCGCGGCGTGAGTTCGCGGATTTCCGCGCCGGCGGGCGACGGGGACGGCTCGGATGCGGATGGCGGCACGCCGCAACTATAATCGATCGCGGCGCCTGACTCCCACCGCCGCGTTCAGCCCCGGCGGACGCATCGGCGGCGCGATCAATTCCGTCAGGCGCGACGCACGGCTCAGGAATTGGCGCCGGGGATGCTCGCGGCGCTCACGGTCGGCTCACCGGCCGCCTTCCAGCCCATAATTCCGTCGCCCATCACGCTGACGTTGGTGTAGCCCGCGCCGACCGCGCGGCGCGCCGCCTCATGCGAAGCCATGCAGGCCGTGTTGGCACAATAGAAGACGAGCTTGGCCTGCTTATTCGCCGGCAGCGTCGTCGCCACGTTGTAGCCGTCGTCGCTCAGCAGCAGATGAGCGCCCGGGATCACGCCGTACCGGGTGCGCGTTTCCGGCTCGTTGGCGTCGTAGATCTGCACGCCGCTCGGCTGATTGACGACCATCGCCGCCAGATCGGCGACGTGAATCAGCTTGAAGGTGTTGAGACTCTGCGCCTCGCCCGGCCCGCCAAGCATTTTGCTCAAGTCGAACGACAGCGCGGGTGAAGCCGCCAATGCGAGTCCCGCGAGGGCGATCGTCAGCGACAACAATCGGATACGCATGAGAGTCCTCCGGCGGAGATAAGCTCGGCTAATCCTAGCATAGGCCCGGCTCGACGAGCCACGCGAATCGGCCATGACCGCCGGCACCCGGTTGACGACGCTGGCGCGCCAACCCGGTCGCCATGCGGCCCGTCGCGGATTGCAGCGGAGCCGCTCGCGGTGGCAGATTAACACGCGCGGATGCCGCGCAATCGCGGCGTGGCGCAGCGACGGGCACGACGCGATCGCGTCGCGCGTGACGCCAGGCAGGGCGCGGCCCGCGCGGCCGAAGTCGAGTAGCGTGTCCGGCGTCACGTCCGGTATCGTGTCCGGTTCATGTCCGGTATCGTGGCAACTGATATATAACGGGATGTGCGACTGACTATATGACTATATTACGATGACGACGGAGCACCGCATATGAGCGACGACTGGCGCGCGCGGGCCAGGAAGCTGCCGAAAGGCAATCTGTTCGACGATTTCGCAATCGGGCAGGTCTTTCAGCATCACTGGGGCCGCACGCTGAACGAAGGCGACAATACCCTGTTCTCGACTCTGACGCTGAGCTACAACCCACTCTACTTCAACGCGCCGTATGCGCGCGCTCATGGGCATCGCAAGATCCTGATCAATCCGATGCTGGTGTTTCTGACCGTCTTCGGGCTTTCGGTCGAAGACTTGAGTGAGGCGGGCGGACTGTTCCTGGGCGTCGACAATCTGACCTTTCATCAGCGGATCTACCCCGGTGCGACCCTGGTCGCGCGCAGTACGGTGGTCGACAAGCGCGAGTCACAGAGCCGGCCCGAAAGCGGGATCGTGACCTGGCATACGGAGGGCTTTCTGAGCGACGGCGCGCGCAACGACGGCCGCGGCGACCTGGTGATCGACTTCCGGCGCTCCAACCTGGTTCCCAAGCGAGGCATGGCCCAATGAGCTTCATGACAGAAGAGCGCACGATGATTCAGCAGGCGGCGCGCGACTTCGCGATCAACGAAGTGCTGCCGGTGGCCAACAAGCTCGACCCGGTCGAAGGCGAGATCCCGATGGATCTGCGCAACAAGATGGGCGAGCTGGGCTACTTCGGCATCCTGATTCCCGAGGAATTTGGCGGCCTGGGGCTGGGCGCGTTCGAGTATGCGCTGGTGGCCGAGGAGCTGGCGCGCGGCTGGATGAGCGTCGCGAGCATTATCGCGCGCGGCAACGGCATCTACGGCGACCCGAGCCTCGAGCAGAAGCGCAAGTACTTTCCGCGGATGGCGCGCGGCGAGTTCCTCGGGGCGTTTTCGCTCTCCGAGCCCGACGCCGGGTCGGACCTCGCCAACGTCGCCTGCCGCGCCACGCGCGACGGCGACTACTACGTGATCAACGGGGCCAAGACCTGGTGCACGTTTGCCGACGGCGCGGACTTTATCCATCTGTTCGCGCGCACCTCGCCGCCGGAGGAAAAGCGCCGCCACGTCGGCATTACCCAGTTCCTGATCGAGAAGGAGCGCGGCGCGCTGCCCGAGGGCGTGAGCGGCTCGCCGATCCGCAAGATTGGCTATTTCGGCTGGAAGACCTGGGACCTGCATTTCGACAACTTCCGCATCCCGGCGACCACGATGGTGGGCAAAGAGGGCCGCGGTTTTTACAGCATGATGTCGTTTCTGGAGCTTGCCCGCGTGCATACGGCGGCCCGCGCGATCGGATTGGCGCGCGGCGCGCTGGAGGATTCGATCGTCTACGCCGGGCGGCGCGTGCAATTCAAGCGGCCGATCGCGGAGTTCCAGGCGATTCGCTTCAAGCTGGCCGACATGGCCGCCAATATCGAGGCGGCGCGCCAGTTGATGTACTTCGTCGCGACCGAGGTCGACAGCAAGCGGCGCTGCGACAAGGAGGCCTCGATGGTCAAGTATTTCGCCTCCGAGATGGCCGAGCGGGTGACCAGCGACGCGCTCCAGATCCACGGCGGCTATGGCTATACGAAAGATTTCCCCATCGAGCGCTACTGGCGCGACGCGCGGCTGACCAAGATATTCGAGGGCACCTCGCAAATCCAGTTGCGGATCATTTCCGATCGGCTGCTCGGAGGAGGTGGCGAATGAGTATTGACGCGGCGGCGCTGACCGGGCGCGGCAATTACTACGAGGATTTCATCGTCGGCGACGTCTATGAGCATGCGCGCGGCAAGACCATGGAGGCGCTCGAAAACGTCCTGCTGACCAATCTCGTGCTGAATACCGCGCAGCTTCATTTCAACGAGGATCTGGCCGAACGCGTCGCCGCGCAAAAACATCGCATCACCTTCGGCGGCGTCACCGCCTCGCTGGTCATCGGCCTCGCGATGCAGGATACGGGCGAGCAGGCGGTCGAAGAGGTCGCGCTCGACCAGGTCCGCTTTCGCATCTCGGTGATCCACGGCGACACGCTCTACGCGTTCACCGAGGTGCTGGGCAAAAACGATAGTGCGGACGTACTGCGCGGCCATCGCGAAGTCGGCGAAGTGCACTTCAAGCACTGGGGTGTGAATCAGCGCGGCGAGACGGTCTTCGAGGGCGAGCGGCGCGCGCTGATCAAGAAGCGATCGTTTACCACCGCCGGACTCGAGCTTGAGGACGAGGCCGCGGCGCCGCCGGCGCGGACGCGGATGAAGTCGGTCGGATCGTCGCGGTCGGGCGCGCGCGCGGTGATGCGGATGCTGCCGGTGGCGAAAAAATCGGTCGCGCTGAAAGCCGTCAAAGCGGCCGCGGGCGGGCGCAAACTGAAATCGGTCAAAACCGTCAATCGCGCCAAACCGGGCAAACTGCTCAAGCTCGCCAAGCCGTCCAAAGGCCAGCGGCCGTCCGGCGGCAAGCGGCGGCGCTAACCGCGGCGCCGCGCGCGTCCCGGCGAACCGGTGGTGGCCGCAACCTGGAAATCCAGGACTGCGGACTGTATTTGCGGGTGCCTTGACGTTTAACTTCAGATGCTCGACGCGGCTCTATCGCTGGCGGTGCTCGTCGCGGTGCCGGGTAACAAGCTGGAGAAGCTGACGGGCGATCGCAGCGGCCAGCACAGCTTGCGCATCAACGATAAGTGGCGGCTTTGCTTTCGATGGACTCCGCCCGACGCATACGACGTCGAGATCACCAATCATTACGCTTGAGCATCATGGAGTGCGGACAATGGCGCGAAACAAACGGCAGCTTCCGCCGGCCCCTCCGGGCGAGATCCTGAACGAGGAATTTCTCAAGCCGCTCGGCATGACGATCAATGCGCTCGGGCTCGCGCTGCGAGTACCGAGCAACCGGCTCTACGCCATCGTACAGGGCGAGCGCGGTATCAGCCCCGACACCGCGCTGCGCCTGGGACGCTACTTTGGCACTGGTCCGGAATTCTGGATCAACCTTCAGGCCCATTACGACCTTGAAAGCACGCGCGGAGAACTCGAAGAGGAGGTCGAACGGCAGGTGCAACCGCGCGGGCATGCGGCCTGACGGGTCATGATGCCGTTCGTCCGGCGGCAAGAGGCGGCGCTAACCGCGGCGCCGCGCGCGTCCCGGCGGAAAAAAGTCAGGGGCGGAGCGGGAGAACCCGCACCGCCCCTGTTTGATTAGTCAGTCGTCAGCCGAAACGAATAGTCAGTCGGCCGGCCGGTAGCCGCTACTTGGGCAGCGTCGCGTCCCGGACCAGCACGCCCTCGCCGTAGAGCTTCTCGATCTGCTCCTTCGACAGTCCGGCAAAATCGTGCAGCACGCGCTCGTTGTCCTCGCCCAGGCGCGCCGAACGCAGTTCCATGCGATCGGGCCACGCCGAAAACTTGACCGGCACGGCGGGAATCGCGACCTTGCCGAGCAGCGGATCTGCGATCCAGCGCACGGTCTTGCGTTCGTTGTGATGCGGATGGTTGACCGCCTCGTTGACCGTCAGCACGGGAGCGCAAGGCACGCGCTCTTTGTCCAGCGCCGCGATCGCGTCGTCGCGCTGGTCGTGCGTGGCGAGCCAGTCCTCGATAATCCGCTGCAGCTCGGCGTTGTTGTCGCGCCGGCCGCGCGCATGCTTGAAGCGCGGATCGGTCGCCAGATCGGGCATCCCCATCGCGCGGCAGAGCTGGACCCACTGATGCGCCGTCGGCACGCACAGATAGACGTACTGCTCGCCGCGGTAATGATAGATGCCGGTCGGACCGCCGCCCGGATGCTGTGAGCCGTTGCGCGTCGGCCGGTACTTTTCGCCGCGCAGCGAAACCTGCGGCACGTTGGCCTCATGCATATGGAAATAGGTGTCGAGCAGCGAGGCGTCGAGGTATTGGCCTTCGCCGGTGCGCTCGCGATGAATCAGCGCGAAACCCACCGCCATCGCGGCCGCCACGCCGGTCGAGACGTCGCCGATCGCCATGGTGGTGACCGACGGCGCGCGATCGAGCTCGCCGATACCGTCGGTGATGCCGGCGTAGGCCTGCCCGATATAATCGTAGCCGGCCTTATCCGATAGCGGTCCGGTCTGCCCGGCCATCGAGATCGAGCACATGATGATCTGCGGATTAGCCTTTTTCACGTCCTCGTAGGAGAAGCCCAGGCGCTTGATCACGCCGGGGGCGAAATTTTCGACCAGCACGTCGAACTTCGGCAGCATCGACATGATCAGATCGCGCGCGCCGGGCTTCTTCATATCGATCGCCAGGCTGAGCTTGCTGTGGTCGTGCTGCATGTAATAGGTGCTGTGGCTGGAATCCTTGAGCTCGGGCTTCATCGGCTTAAGCCCGCCGCCGCGGACCCGATCACCCTCGGGTGCGAGTTCGAGTTTGACCACCTCGGCGCCCATCTCGGCGAGCAGCCGGGTGCAGGTCGGACCAGCGACGAATTGGGTGAAATCCAGAACGCGGAAACCTTCAAGCATGCGCGGTTTGTCGGCCATCAATTGCACCTCCCCGTGACGACGAAAAAGCGTATCAGCCAGAATGGGCTTTGGAGTTAAACTACAAAATGTGCCGCGGATTGTCCAACCGGCATCCCGGCGCGGTTCATTCGGCGCGCGGGCGGCTACTCGGCGATTGGGCGAAATTTGGCCAGCGTGATCGCCTCGGTCACTTCGTCGAAGACAATCTCGACGCGCATCCCGGCGCGGATCGCGGCGTGGTCGACGCCGACCAGGTTGGTCAGCAGGCGCGGTCCCTCGTCGAGTTCGACTTCGGCGACATTGTAGGGCAGTTCGCCCTCGAAGCCGCGGAAATACGATTGATGGAAGATCACCCACGAATTAACCCGGCCGCGGCCGCTCAGATCGGTCCAGACGATCTCGCGCGACCAGCAGCGCGGGCATAGCGGCGCCGGCGGCGACCAGATCGTGGCGCACGCCGCGCATTGCTGCAGGCGCAACCGATGATTCTTAAGCCCGTCCCAGTAGGGCCGATTGAGCTCCGAGATCGCGGGCAGCGGTTTGCTGTAGTTGGGGTTGGCCATCTTCATCGTCGCATCCGGCTTGGCTGGCGGCTCGTTCGATCGCTCAGCGGTGATAGATCAACGAATCGCCGTAACAGTTGGCCCACTGGATCAGCGCCGCGTCCTTGATCTGGCGCGCGCCGCATTCGCCGCGCAACTGGCGCACGATCTCGACCTGATGATTCCAGGCCATGATATGCCCCTCGGAGAGCAGTCCGCCGTTGGTGTTCATCGGCAGCGCGCCGCCCAGTTCGATCCGTCCGCCGGCGGTGAAGCCGGCCGCTTCGCCCGGCTTGCAGAAGCCAAAGCGCTCGAGCGCGATCCATGGCAGGATCGAAAAGGCGTCGTAGCTGAACAGCGCGTCAAGATCTTTGGGCGCCACCTCCGCCATTTTGTAGACCGGTTGCAGACCGGCATCATAGTCGGCGACCGCCTGCTGCAGCACGCCGAAGCCGGGATAGGCCCAGATGAACTCCTCGCGTCCGGCCGGCAGCGGCTGCATCCCGCCGATGTACACCGGGGGCTTTTTCAAATCGCGCGCGCGCTCCGCGCTGGTCACGATCACGCAGGCCGCGCCGTCGTTGATCAGGCAATAGTCGAGCAGCCGCAGCGGCTCGCAGATGAAGCGCGAGCGTTGATGGTCGTCGATCGACATCGGCTCGCGCATCATCGCGCCGGGGTTGAGCGCGGCGTGTTTGCGAAACGCGACCGGGATCGCGGCAAGGTCGCGGGCGGTCGCGCCGTAGCGCTCGAAGTAGCGCCGTGCGACCAGCGCCGCGCCGGCGCCGGGCGAGGTCATGCCGTACGCCGGATCCTGGCCGTGGCTGCCGCCGGCTTCGCGCGCGCCTTCGGCATCGCCCGCCCCGCCCATCGCCGGCTTGCGCAGCCCCGAGAAGCTCACCGACGCCATGCAGGCGACGGCGCTGGCCATACCCGCCGCGACCATCAGGGCCGCCCACTGGATACAGCTTGCGGTGAAGCGGCCGTGCGCCCAGGTCTGGTTGAAGGCGCGCAGCTTAAGCCCGAGAACCTGCGCGATGGTGTCGCCGTCGGCGCCGATCGGCGTGCCAAAGCTGACCACCAGGCCGTCGAGTTCGGCGCGGCCCAGGCCGGCGTCGTCGAGTGCGGCGGCCAGCGCGTCGGCGGCAAGATCGATCGGACTGCGCATCAGGCGCCGGCCGTAGACGGAACTGCCTGCGCCGGCGATCGCCGTGCGATCTTTCATATTCAACATGGGGCTTGCGGCCATCGTCCGCGGCGCGATCGTTTCATCTCCGGCGACTCTACGAAACTGCGCCGGTCGCTGTCCAACGCTGAACGTCGGGGTCGCACGCGCGGATTGATGTGCGAATGATTTGAAGAAGACGCTCAGCGGATTGTCCGCGCCGGTGAGCGGCGGCGCCAAAAGAAAACGCGCCGCACGGCGATCACCGTGCGGCGCGGCAACGTATCCCCCACCCTTACCTTAAGACCACCACCGGATACGTTGGCTTGATGCCGGGCGTCGGCTTAATGCTGAGCGTCGGCGATCGCCGGCGCGACGCCGTTGCCATTACCAATGCCGTTGCTATTGATCGCCAACTCGGGGCGCGCGCTGCGGAAGGTGTCCGCGAGCAGCGCGAAATCGCTCTGCAGATCGATCGCCGGCTCGAACGAACGCGCCAGCTTGAGCAGCGAGAGTTGAAATTCGCGCGCCGGATCGAGCGAGCGCACCAGTTGCCCGATATTGATTTCGAAAGCGTCGGAGAGCAGCGCGAGCTGACGCTGCAAGCCCTTCATCGGCTCGAAGCTCTGCGCCAGTTCGGCGAGCTGGGCCTGGAAGGTCCGCATCGGTTCGAACGATCGCGAGAGCTGTGCAAGCTGCTCCTGAAAGGTGCGCAGCGGCGTGAACGATTTAGCCGCGGACTGCGCCAGACACTCGACCGGCTCGAAAGTCTTGGTCAATTCGGCAAAGCGATCTTCGAAGACCTTGACCTGCTCGAAGACTTTGGCGACGGCCTGGGCGACCTGGTACTGGCTGTTCGAATCCATGGCATCTTCCCCGATGGTGGAATTGATCGTGGCCTTTTCCGCATATCGCAGCACGGCCTCGCGCACGCCGTTCGGCGTGTTGGCCGCAGAGACATAATCGTTACCGATCGGCGGAGCGATGAGCGGCTCGTAATGCGTGGCACTCTCAACCATCACGCTGGCCGGTGCCGTCTCGCTAGCGGCGTTCCTGACCGCTTCACCGGTTTTCTGGCTGGCGACGAAGATCTCGGCCGAACTCCGCTTGTAGACCGAGGTTCCAGAGCCATTTGACGTCGGCACCGGTTCAAGCAGTCGCTTGCGCAGTTCTTCGAGTTTCAGGTTCATAATCTTGCCCCCGACCGATGCGTGTTCGGCGGATAAGGCAGTGAGCAAGAGGTGTTCCAGCGTTGCGCAAGGATCGATTAACTGAAATATGCCTCGACCAGCATCGCGCATCTGAATTTCATTGGATGAAGTTGGAGACAAGAGTTATCGTCCCGATAAAATAGCATCAATTGTGCTATTGCTGAGAATATCTGGCGCAGAATTGCAACTGAGAGTCGGTTGCGGTCATCCAATCGCCACTTGACGCAAATTTACGTTGCAAGGTCGCCCTCGAGGTGGCTGCTCTGCAACATTCATCCGACGTTCAGCCCGCCGCCGACGCTAGCGCCCATCGCCACCGAGCCCCTGCCGTGCGGATCGCCGCAAGGGCGCAGTCGCCTCGCGGTAGCGATCGGATAGCAAATAGTAGTCGCGGCGCTGGCCTCGTCCGACCACTCATCCGCTACGCGAGTGCCGCACGCGAGCGCTCGGAACGGCCCTGCGGCGATGTTCCATCCGCGAAACAGAATTGTTTCAGCCGGCTACATCGCGATCGACGGAATTGCATCGGGTCTCCGGCTTAGTTCATAGCCGCTCTGATTTCGTTGGGGTTTTCGATTAGTTTGCGGCCGTGCTCCTTGGCACGTCATTCGCACATGATTCATGCGTTCAAGCGAGAGCGAATGATTCTCACCGCACGCCGGCGAGCGTTAATTAACGCGCTCGGGCAGCGCGCCGCGAAAGGAGCGACCGAAGATGGATAGGGCTCGGGCAATTATGATCGAAGAGCAGCGCCAACTGCTCACCCTGGGATTCGCCGTCCTGGTTTTCCTGTTCGCGCTGCTCGCCCTCGACCTGCGCGATTACGGCACGCGACTCGTCCCCAGCCTGATGACGATCGGCTCGATGAGTCATACGACGCCCGCCCCCATGACGCGATCCGCCGCGAATCAGCGGCCGATCGGGCTGTCCGTCGCGCTCTCGATGCAATCGCGGTAGACCGCCCCATCCGGCCGCGCTCGCCTCCGTCGACCTCCTGAGGCTCGCCTCGATCGACAATCGGTAAAGCGCGCTTCCCTCCCCGGAAATCGGACCCGGATCGCTGCCGCCCATGCCACCGTCTCCGATGGTTGACTAAAGGCGGTTGCGTGTTACGCTCGCTGGTTGGTTAGCGGCGGCGCCGCGCCAGCCGAGGATCGCTTCCCGCCACCTCCGGACCGCCGGACGCGACCGGAGTTCCCGGCTAGGCCTGCCGCCCGATCGCCGATAAGTCTTTGCAGTGTTAAGAATGCGTGATGCGCCCGCCCGCGTGATAATTTGCGCCGGCCGCGGCGGCATTTTGGGGTAACGGATGGAGGATGGTGCCTCAGCGGCGGCGATCACCGCGCCGGCTCATCACAGTGCTGCCGAATCGGCGCGCAAATGGATCATTGCCGCGTCGGTAATTCTCTGCACGATCCTCGAAGTGCTCGACAGCTCGATCGTCAACGTCGCCCTGCCCCACATGCAGGGCAGCTTCTCGGCGACCGTCGACGAGATCACCTGGGTCGTGACCACCTATCTGGTCGCCGCCGGCATCATGATCCCGACCACCGGATGGATCGCCGGGCAGTTCGGCCGCAAACGCTACTTCATGATCTCGATCGCGACCTTCGTCGCTTCGTCGGCGCTGTGCGGCGCGGCGCAGACCCTCAACCAGATGGTCGCGTTCCGCTTTATCCAGGGCATCGCCGGCGCCGCCTTGCAGCCGCTCTCGCAAGCCATCCTGATGGAGACCTTTCCGCCCAACGAACAGACGCTGGCGATGGCGGTATGGGGCATCGGCATGATGGTCGCGCCGATCATGGGTCCGACGGTCGGCGGCTATATCACCGACAACTGGAACTGGCGCTGGAATTTCTATATCAACCTGCCGATCGGAATCGCGGCGGCCTTCATGGTCTCGACCTTCGTCCACGATCCGCCCTACCTGAAGAAACTCAAAGGCCAGGGCCGCGCCGACTGGATCGGAATCGTCTGCCTGGTGCTTGCGCTCGGGATGGGCGAAATCGTGATGGACCGCGGCGACCGCGCGGATTGGTTCGCCACCCCGTGGGTCTGGTACTTCTCCTTCATCGCGGGAGCCGCCTTCATCATCCTGATCGTCCATGAATGGCGCACGCCGGAGCCGATCGTCCAGGTGCGCATCCTCAACAATCGCAAGTTCAGCGTGCCGACCATCCTGCTGATCATGATGACGTTTACCGCCTACGGCATGCAGATTCTCAATCCGGTCTTCCTGCAAAGCCTGCTTGGCTACACCGCGTCGAAGGCCGGACTGGCGATGGCGCCGCGCGGGATCGGCCTGATGGTCGCGATGTTCTTTCTCGGCGGTATCGCCAAGCGCGGCGTCGATACGCGGCCGCTGGTCGGCTTTGGCTTTATCCTGATCGGCCTGGCAAGCTGGCAGTTGGGCAGCCTCGATCTCAACATGTCGACCTGGAACTTCGTCGGACCGACCATCGTCCAGGGCGTCGGGATGGGCCTGATCTTTCCCAACCTCTCGGCCGCCGCGCTGAGCTCGATCCCGCGCGAGCAGATGGGCTACGGGGCGAGCCTGTTTTCGATGTCACGCAATATCGGCGGGTCGATCGGCACCTCCGTGCTCACCACCATGCTGGTGCGGCGCGAGCAGGTGCAGCAGAGCCGGCTGGTCGAGCACGTGACGGTCTTCGACGCCTGGCGCCTGAGCCGCACACCGGCCAGCATGCCCGGCGGAATGACTTTCAATTACATGCACGAGATGGTCAACGGACAGAAGCAGGGCCTCGGCATGCTTTACAGCCAGGTGCAGGCGCAGGCGATGATCCTGTCGCTCAACAGCATCTACCGGATGCTCGCGTACCTGATGCTGGTCGGGCTGGCGATGTGCTTCTTACTTCCGCGCACACGCGGCAAAGCGCCCGCCGGCGCCCATTGAGGGGCGGCCGGTGAGGGTGCCCGGGCGATCGCGCATGCCTGCGCCGCTCGCGTCGATAATGTTGCTCAGGCGGTCCGCGCTTTGATGAGCGCGGAAATTTCTCGGTCTTCTCGTTTACCGCGTCGACAGCGGCTTCCGCATATACCCACAATGAAACTGAGCATAAGAATTTTAAGTATACTCATCGCGGTTTTTTTCTTCTTGCTGCCTTTGAAGGTCTGGGCGCGTCCTCCGATCCAGCTGCCACGCTCGAGGTTGGCCTCATCCGATTGGTCCTCTACGGCGCCACGGAACTTAGCCAGCAATCCGCCGGCAAAAAGTGTTGTCGAGGGCTTTATTCGTTCGCTTCAAATTGCCAAGAGCGGTTTTTCGGCTATCGAACCGGGCGGAGTGTATGTGTGCTCGTTCCAATTTGCGGATCTTCGCCGTCAAGGGTTTCTGTCGCTGGTGGCAGGACTAGGAATCGTTGACAGGCCCTCTTGCGCCGGGATCGTAATCATCGATGGGACCAAGCAGGGGTTTGAATTCTATTCTGCAGAGCCGGAATTATTTTCCTTAGGGAATCGAGTTTCTGCGCATAGAAGTTTTTAAATTGGTTACTTACATTTGTGTAGTCGTCACCGGTCCGGCGACGTTTCGGCTCAAATACGTGATGCCGGGCTGGATCAGGCGATCAGGCTGGCCGGTAGCAAGAGCCCGGAGGATCGCCAGTTTGCAACGGAACTGCTTGGCGCCATCGGTACTCCAAGGGTGCGCGATTACTTGGAGAAGCTTTCTCAAGATCCGAATCCAGAAGTTATGATTTTTGCCAAATATTGTTTAGGAAGAATCGGGAAAGGTCCAATGAAGCTCGTCGCCGATGCTTTTAAACATGTAGCGACTTATAAGCGATGATTCAGGAAAATGTCGCGTGGATAGATCAGCCAAGGATGTACTTACAGCGTTTATTCAATAAGAGGCGACCGCAGAGTCGGTCATCTCTTTTTCGAGGTCTAAAATGGGAAACCAGTTGATACTTGCACTGTTTTTAATTTTAGCTAGTTCCGGGACTTGCATGGCGCAAAGTACGATGACTTATCTATTGGGTGTGCCTCCAAGCGCCATTACTCCTGGCTCCGGCTGTGCTTGCGACGGTGCGTGCGGCCAGCCGGATAGTACTTGGTTAACCGCCGGTACTTACGTGCGTTCCCGGCCCTGCACCTCAATGAGAGATCGAGCGCCGCAAAGCTCGTGGTCACGCGTCGCATTGGCGTTGGAAGTATGAATCTTCCCGTGAACCCGCCGATACTGCCGATGCTCGCGAAGCGAATTGACGAGTTACCGGTGGGCCAAGATTGGATCTTCGAACCGAAGTGGGACGGGTTTCGCGCGGTGATCTTCCGCGACCGGGACGAAATCCTTATTCAGAGCCGCGATGCGAAATCGCTCAATCGATACTTTCCCGAGTTGCTCGAGCCGCTGAATGCACAGCTGCCCGCTCGATGTGTTCTCGACGGTGAAATCGTTGTCGCAAAGAACGATGGGCTCGACTTCGAGGAATTGCAGCTCCGGATTCATCCAGCGGCCTCGCGGGTGAAACTGCTTTCCCGGCAGAGTCCTGCATCGATGGTCTTTTTCGACTTGCTGTGCGAAGGAAACCGCGATTGGCGGAGCGAACCGTTCGAGCAGCGGCGCGAAAAGCTGGAGTCGCTGCTGGCCAGTGCGGTACCGCCAATTTATCTGACTCCGGCGACGCGTGAGTTAAATGTCGCGTCGGATTGGTTCAGGCGTTTTGAGGGCGCGGGCCTCGACGGGGTTATAGCCAAGCCGATTTCCGACACCTATCAGCCTGACAAGCGCGTGATGTTCAAGGTCAAGCATGAGCGCGACTGCGATTGTGTCGTGGCTGGCTTTCGATGGCACAAAGGCGGTGACGGCACGGCTATCGGCTCGCTTCTACTCGGCCTGTTTGACGGCTCGGGGGCGCTGCAACACGTCGGCGTATGCGCGAGCTTCACGCAAATTAACCGTCAGGAGCTGGTGAGATTGCTGGCTCCCTATCGTAACAACGCTCTAGCCGATCATCCATGGAAGTCGTGGGCGGAGCCCACTTCAAGTGATGCACCACGTCGGATGCCGGGTAGTCAGAGCCGTTGGAGCCACGGCAAGAACCTAGCGTGGGAGCCGCTCAGACCGGAGCTAGTAGTGGAAATCGCATATGAGCATATGCAGGGCACGCGCTTCCGTCATATGGCGCAGTTCCGCAGATGGCGTACCGACAAGAAACCACGCGATTGCACCTACGAGCAGCTTGAAGTTGTTCCGCCGCACGAGCTGAAAGCCATTTTTGCCCGGGACATTTGAGCCGGTACGCGATCAGATACCCTTCTTTGACGCACGTATTTTACGCCCTTCGCGAGTTGGGTCGTCGTCAGGATCAGGAGTTTCCTGAAGAGGCCGTAAGTCTTTGGGCACATGGCGCAAGTTTATTCGGATCCGCGTCCAGGTGGATGATCTTCCCCGCATCGAATCGATCAGCACGTCATCGGCGGCGAGAAGGTCCACAACCGCGCCATGTTTGCGCTTCCATCTTTCCAAACCCGAGAGCGCGGCCTCTTTGTTTGGTGAGTTGGCAACAACTATCAGCATCTTCGTTCGCGGCGCGGTTGCGACGGACTTGGCACGCGAAGGAGCGACCCGGCGCGGTTCGCTCTCCATCTTGCGAAAATGCGGTGGCCAGGGCGCGTCGCCGAGACCCGCGGCTTCGTCTCGTGCTGCAAGCTCGAGCAATTTTTTGAGCGAACCGGCCGCTCCGTCAATGCCTTCCTGCGGATCGCCGATCGCAAGAAAGCGTTTGGGCATTGTGCGCACGGTAAAGTCCGACGGCTCGCAGTCGGCAACCTCGTGCCAGTGAAGCGGCGCAGAGACACGGGCGTCGGGGAGCGGGCGCACAGAATATGCCGAGCAGGTCGTACGGTCCTTCGCATTCTGGTTGTAGTCGAGGAACACGCCATGGCGCTCCTCTTTCCACCATTTCGAAGTGGCCAGGCTGGGCGCGCGCCGTTCGACCGCCCGCGCCAGAGCTAGCGCCGCGCGACGCACCTCGTCGAAGGTCCATCGCGGATAAATACGCACATTGATGTGCAGCCCCCGCGACCCGCTGGTCTTGGGCCAGCCACGAAGTCCCATTTCTTCCAGCAGGAATTTTACCTCGAGCGCCACTGCGCGCACGTCGGCCCAACTGACGCCAGGACCAGGATCGAGATCGACCCTCAACTCGTCCGGATGATCAAGATCGCCGGCGCGCACAGGATGCGGATGGAGCTCGAGGCAACCCAGATTGACGATCCACGCAAGCCCCGCCGCGTCATCGACAACGATTTCCTCCGCACTGCGCCCCGAAGGGAACGCGAGGGTTATCGTTCGCAGCCACGAGGGGCGCTGCGCTGGTGCGCGTTTCTGATAGAACGCCTCACCGTCGGCGCCCTTAACGTAGCGCTTGAGAACAAGCGGACGGTCCCGGATTCCGACGAGCGCGCCCGTGGCGACTGACAAGTAGTAGCGAACCAATTCGATTTTGGAGAGCTTTGTCTGCTGCGCGAAATACAGCTTGCCCGGATTAGTGACTCGGACTTCGCGTCCGTTGATGGAGAGCAACTCGATGGCGTCTTTTTTCCCCATAAGCTAAGTCTACACGATTAGCGCGATTTGGCAGGTTTTGTTCAGCTCGTCACGGACTAATCGGAAGCCTAATGAAAATAGCGACCTTCAACGTCAACGGCATCAGTGCTCGCCTATCGGCGCTTCTGCGCTGGCTCGCCGAATCCAAGCCGGACGTTGCGTGTCTTCAGGAATTGAAGGCGCCGCAGGAGAGATTTCCGGAAGCCGCTATTCGTGAAGCCGGCTATGGCGTGGTCTGGCATGGGCAAAAGAGCTGGAACGGTGTCGCAATCCTCGCGCGCGGCGCAGATCCAGTCGAGATTCGTCGTGGCCTGCCCGGCGATCCAGAGGACCTACACAGCCGCTATATTGAGGCGCTGATTAATGGCATGCGCATAGGATGTCTTTATCTACCCAACGGTAATCCAGCACCCGGCCCGAAATTCGATTACAAACTGCGATGGTTGGAGCGCTTCACGAAACACGCGCAAGAACTACTCGCCGCGGCGGAGCCGGTCGTTCTCGCCGGCGACTACAACGTTATCCCAACGGATATCGATGTATACAAGCCCGAACGCTGGCTTAATGATGCGCTCTTTCTTCCGGAAGTACGAACCGCGTTCGCCAACCTGGTCGCGATGGGCTGGACTGACGCTTTGCGCAAGCTCCATCCGCATGAGCGCATCTTCACTTTTTGGGATTACTTTCGAAACAACTATGTGCGAGATGCGGGCCTGCGTATCGATCATCTGCTCCTGAGCCCGTCCGCGGCCGCACGTCTGGTTACCGCGGGGGTCGATCGCGAAGTCCGCGGCTGGGAAAGAGCGAGCGACCACGCGCCTACCTGGATCGTGACCGCGGACGGAGCCCAATCGCAATGAGGTCCAAGGCGGCATCAGTTGGTGTTTTCGATTTTCCACGGGCGAGGCTAACGAAAGTCGATGAGCGCGCCGGTCTACTGCGCGGTCCGGCAGTCGGCGCACAGCCCGTACAATTCCATCTTGTGATGGGTCAGGATGACGCCGAGCTTGCTCGCAATCGCCTGCTGCATGCGCTCGATATCATTGTTCTCGAATTCCAGAATCTTGCCACAGCGCTCGCAGATAAAATGGTCGTGATGATGCTCGCCAGCGACCTCGTACCGCGCCTGTCCTTCGTCGAAATGGCGCTCGAACACCAGGTCGCATTCCTTCAACAGTTTGAGCGTGCGGTAAATAGTCGCATAGCCAACGTGCTGGTTAACCTTCTTGACCTCGGCGAACAGTTCCTCGGCGCTGATATGGCGGCCGAGGCCGAAAAACACCCGCGCGATATCGTCGCGCGGCGCGGTCGATTTGAGCCCGCGCTCGCGCAGCCGCGAATGGAACGTCGCCATGCGGTCGCTGGCCGTCAGCCGGCGCGGGCGGGCGTGGACGGGACGGCCCGCTTCGCTCAGTTCGTCGGCGCGCGGCATGGCCGGCTCCCCCGCCCTAATCGGGACCCGTCTGCAGCACCCGGCGCGCCGCGGGCGACAGGTAGACGGCCTCGAGGTCGCGGGCGCGCAGCGCTTCGGCCAGTACTTCGATCTGCTCGGCGGGCGGCTGATCGCGATCGATGATGATCATGTCGGTTTCGCGCAGGCGACAGGCGCCGCCGCGCGCGCGATAGCCGATTTCGCGCAGGATTCGTTCCCGGCGCACCTCGAGGCCGACGCGCTTGGCCGCCTCGGCCAGTTCGTCGACCAGCCGGAGCAGGCGCGCACTCTTGTTATCGCTCATAGACGGTTACCGCCGCTGGTTGGGGCTGAAGGCGCTGCTGCCGCCCGCCGGAAGGTCGCATCGCGATTGCGCCGGGCGCGCCGCGCCGGCCGGAGGCGCATCCGCTTGAGTGGTCCGCGTCGCGCATGGTATCGCCGATCGACCGACGGAGGTCCGGCCGATGATCAAACGTATCCTGGTCGGCATCGACACGTCCGAGCATGCGCGCACCGCGCAGGCCTACGCCTTTCATCTCGCGCGCCGTTTCGGGGCAACCCTGATTGGCCTTCATGTAATCGATATCGTGTCGATCGAGGGGTCTCTGCTGCATGATATATCAGGTTCGCTGGGACTTGAACCCTACCTCGATTTTTCCTCGAAAATGCGCCAGGTGCTGAGCGCCCGCGGGACCGCGGTGCTCGACGAATTTGCCGCCGCCGCGCAGCGCGAAAATCTGCCGGCCGAGACCGTGATGGAGATCGGCGTGGTGGCCAATCAGATCTGCGAGCGGGCCAAATTAGCCGACCTCGTGATGATCGGGCATCGCGGGCTCAACGAGCGCTTTTCGACCGGCCTGCTCGGATCGACCACCGAGAGCGTGGCGCGCAAGTCGCCGCGTCCGCTGATGGTCTCGCCGGTGCGGATGCGCGAGATTCGCCGCCCGCTGCTGGCCTACGATGGCAGCGATCGCGCGGCCCGCGCGATGCGCGCGGCGGCTGAGTTCGCCAGCACGCTCGAGGTGCCGCTGGCGGTAATCACCGTTGCGCGCGATCTGAAACTCGGCGAGCGCACCCTGGCGCAGGCCCGCAGCTACCTGGAGCCCTACGCGCTCAAGGCCGAATTCAAGCTGGTCCCGGGCCATGCGCATGAGGGTATTATCGCGTCGCTCAAGAGCTTCGACGCCGACCTGCTGTTTATCGGCGCCTACGGGCACAGCCGGATTATCGAGATGGTGATCGGATCGAATACCGAGTATCTGCTGCGCAACGCGCCGTGCCCGGTCTTCATGTCGCGCTAGTGAACCTCTGCACCAGTTAGGTTGTCATTCTGAGCGCAGCGAAGAATCCCGGATCCGGGACCCATTCGCTGCGCTCAGGGTGACAGCAGAGCCTTGTGCAGAGGTTCCCTAATGGGCAAGCACCGGGAGCAAGACGCGGCGGGAGACCGCTGTCGCGCGAGGAGCGGGAGCTGGAAACTCAGGAATGGCGGCCGAGGCGCGCCGACAAGCCGCGTTTTGCGCCGGCGGCCGGGCGGCTGGCGTCGAGTTCGGGGAAACAAGCCGTGAGCAGCTTGGCAACCTTATCGAAATCGATGAACGGCTTTTCGAGATAGCCGATGGCGCCCAGCTTCAGGAACCTGTGGGAATCCGCAACGGGCCGCGCACTGACCACGAGCACCGCCACTTCGGGGTCCAGCCCGATGATGTGGCGGAACAGATCGATCGCGGTCAGTCCGTCCACGTCGGGCATCACGATGTCGAGGATGACCAGCCGCGGGCGCAAAGCCTCGAACAGTGGCAGCGCGGCCGCGGCGTCCTCAGCCTCGCCGACGACCTCGCATCCGATCGTACCAAGCTTGACTTTCAGCCAGGCCCGCGTTTCCCCGGAATCGTCGACTATAAGTGTCGTGACGGCCATCGATCTTACCTCCTGATCCTTTCGCCAGCCCTCGCCGTTACGCCCGCGTCGGACGGTCCCGCGGCGCGTCGTGGGCGGCGCGAACGTCGTCATCCGCGATGACCGCTCGCCGCGCAAGATCGGCGCGCTCCACAAAATCGGCGCGCTCCGCAAGATCGGTGCGCTCCACAAAATTCGAGCGCTCCGGGGTGACGGTGCGGACCGCATCGTAGATCGTCCGCAGCAGGGTCGCCCGATTAATCGGCTTACCGACGTGCGCGTCACATCCGGCGATCCGCGCAAGGCGGACCGCTTCGCTGAAGACCGAGGCGGTCAGCGCAATGATTGGAGTATGGGCGCGATCATGATGGCACTCCCAAGCACGAATCGCGCGCGTCGCGGCGTAGCCGTCGACTTCAGGCATCTGGATGTCCATCAGGACCAGGTCGTAGTGGCCGGCGACAAAGCTAGCGACGGCCTGGCGGCCGTTTTCGACTTCGTCAAGAAGATAAGGGGTCTCCTTGAGGAAGGCGCGGATCAGAATCCGGTTGTCGGTCGAATCGTCGGCGAAGAGAATCCGCAGCGGCCGACCGGCGATCGGCGAATGGTCGTCGGTCGCGGCGGGCAGGCAGTGGTGGTCGGCGGCGGTCGGCGTAGCGCTGTCGGCGGCGATCGCGTGGCATATTTCGTTGGCCAGGTCGCTCATTTCGAGCGGTTTGAGCAGATAGCGTTCGAGCTTCAACGATCGCAGCCGCGCAACATCGGCGCCCAGGTTGTCACATCGGATGAGCATGATAATCGACGCGTCACATTGCGCCGCTGCCGCGATCAGTTCCGTCAACTCGTGAGGTTGCGGTGCCGGGAGCGGATCGTCGAGCAGTACGATACGTGGCGGCCGTCCGTCTGCGATCGCCCGCTTGATGGCGGTCAGGCCGGCCGCATACGCGGCGGCTTCCGTAAGGCGCGCGCCGCGGCTGCTCAAGGTCTGGCGCAGGACCGCGCGGGCGGTTGCGTTGCCTTCGACGATCAGGATGGGTACCTGGGCGAGGTCGGGCCAGCACGCGCTTGCGGGCGGATGCGGCTGCGCATCGAAGGGCGCGGAGAAGCTGAAGGTGCTGCCCATGCCGGCCGCGCTCTGGACCGTGACCTCACCGCGCATCAGACCGACCAGGCGCTTGACGATCGCGAGGCCCAGGCCGCTGCCGCCGTATTTGCGGGCGGTCGACGAGTCGGCCTGGGAGAAGACCGCAAACAAGGCCGGCAGCTTTTCTTGGGCGATACCGATGCCGGTATCGCGGACCAGAAATTTGAGGCGCAAGGGCCGGTCCGGGGCGCTCTCGCGCTCGACGGCAACCAGCACCTCGCCGCGCTCGGTAAACTTGATCGCGTTGCCGATCAGATTGATCAGCACCTGGCGCAGGCGCAGCGGATCGCCCATCACGGCTAGCGGGACGTCGGGCGCGATGCTGACGATCAGCTCCAGGCGCTTGGCGTGCGCGCGGATCGCGAGCGTCTGGGCCGATTTTTCGACGACCTCGGCGAGATCGAAACCGACGTGTTCGAGCGTCAGGCGGCCGCTCTCGACCTTGGCGAGATCGAGGATGCTGTTAATCAGGTCGAGCAGCGCGTGGCCGTTGTTGCGCAGGATCTCGAGATAGCGGCGCTGCTCTTCGTTGGTCTGGCCGTCGGCGAGCAGTTCCGCCATGCCCAGAATCGCGGTCATCGGTGTGCGGATCTCGTGCGACATGCTCGAGAGGAATTCTGATTTGGCCTGCGACGCGGCCAGCGCTGCCTCGCGCGCGTCGATCAACTGGCGCTCGGTCTCCTTGAGCGAAGTGATATCGCGGCCGATGCCGGCGACGCCGGTGATCTTCCCGGCCGCGTCGCGGACGGGAAAAATATTGACGGCGGAAATGTACGCCGCGCCGTCCGGCCGATGGCCATGTTGCTCCCAGGTTCCTGGTTGGCCGCTCTGGGCCGCAAGCCGGATTGCCGCCATGGTCGCTGCGAGTTTTTCCGGCGGAACAAAGAGTTCGATACCCTGCCCGATGGCCTCGGCCGCGGTATAGCCCAAGGTTCTCTCCGCCGCCGGGTTCCACGTGGTGATCCGGGCCTCCGGGGTCGTGTAGACGATTACGTCCTGCGAGGCATTTACCACCGTGGCGAGAATCGCGGCTTCGCGGGCGGCGCGATTGTGGGCGGTGACGTCGCGCACGATCAGCGCTATCCCCATAATGTTGCCGGCGGTATCGGGAATTCCGGTAACTACCATCGCGACCTCGACGAGGCTGCCATCTTTTCTCCGGCAGGTAGCTTCGACATGCCGGACGAAAGTCGGATCGTCGCGCAGCGCGGCCAGATCTTCGCGGATCACTCCGATCACTCGTGCGCGGTTTTCCGGTTGCACGAAAAGATCCAGGATGGTCGACTCGATTGCTTCGCCGGCGGTGTAGCCGAACAGCTTCTGCGCGCCGTTGTTCCAGGTCGTAACCCGGTAGTCCAGCGAGATGCTGACGATGGCGTCGTCCGAGGACTGCACGATGGCCGCGAGCAAGGCCTGTTCGCGCAGCAGCAGGGCCACGTCGGTTATATTTCGCGCGATCGCGCCGAAGCGGCTGAGGTTGCCGCGCGCGTCAAAGATCGAAAAAATATTTACCCAGAGGTCGAATGCGGCACCGTCTTTCCGTACGCCATGCAAGCTGAAGCTCATCGGGGTGCCGGTGCGCGCCAATTGGGCCACCGAATCAAGCACGCGTGCGTGATCCTGGGGCAGCACGAAGTCCAGCATATTGCGGCCGAGCGCTTCGTCCGGGGTGATGCCAAAGAGTTTCTCGGCGCCGCGGTTCCAACTGGTCATGGTATGGTCGAGCGACATACTGGCAATCGCGTCTTCCGAGGCGTTGACGATGGCCGCGAGCATGCGCAGCTCGCTCTCGCGGACGGCGGATTCCTGTTCCTGTTCAACTTCCATGTGGATTTCCCGAACCTTGATTTGGTCCGCGCCGTGCTTGTCGATCCGATCGGAATGGCGCCGCGGACGCATCTGCTATTGGCAGAACAGCAACTACGGTGCCGGGATCCTTGTCGCGCGATGAATCGGTATTCTGCCGCGATTGCGCGCAGCGCCGGCCGGACGGGAAAACTCGCGTCAAAATCGGCGATGTCGCGGCGCGCGATTGTCCGAGTCTGAGACATCGATCGCCGCCCCCACCCGAGCGGAGCGAGAAGGATCGGCCGCCCTATGCGAATTCATCGATCCGGGCCGCGACATTGGCGATCGCGAGCCCGATCGATCGCGCGGGCGCTTGCCCGCCGCCGTCGCCGGCCGCATCCTTGAGGGCATGGCTATCAAGCGCCGCCCCGTGCTCAAGCTGGGCGTGGTCGATGTCGGCGTCGAACAGGCGGAGCTGCCCAATGGCCTGACGATCGACCTCGCCGTCATCCGCCATCCCGGGGCCAGCGCGATCGTCGCGCTCGACCGTGACGGATCGATTCCGCTGCTCACGCAGTATCGCCACGCGGCGGGCGGATGGCTGCGCGAGATACCGGCCGGCTGTATCAACCCGGGCGAGACGCCCCGTCAATGCGCCGAGCGCGAGTTGCGCGAGGAGGCCGGCCTGGTTGCCGCGCGCTGGGATGAGCTCGGCACGATCGTCACGATTCCGAGCTTCTGCGACGAGCGGATCACACTCTACCTGGCGCGCGATCTAAAGGGGGCGCCGCGCGAACTCGACCACGACGAAGTGATCGACGTCGATCGGGTGATGCTCGATGAGGCGTTCAGGATGATCGCCCGCGGCGAGATTATCGACGCCAAGACGATCGTCGCATTGCATCATACGCGCGAACTGCTCGCACGCTAGGGAGACTCCGGGCAAGTCTGCGAAGCCGCGGCTATAAAAAGAGAGTAGCAGCAAGTGGAACCTCTGAGAGGTTCCACACCTCCCGCAAAAATTAAGCGGGTGAATCGGGCGCGGCGGGCATGGGGTGCGGGCGAGTCTGCGAAGCCGCGGCTAAAAATCAGTGTTCCTGTTCTTCCTCTTTGAGAATCGCGAGAAACTCCGACATTGGCATCGCTTCGGACACTTCGATGGTAAAGACGCCCTCGCCGAGCATCGTGGTCATCGCGCGTTGCATCGCGGTGCCGCTGGGATACTCGGCGATAATGATCATGTCGAAACGGCCGAACGTCGCGTAGCACTTGATTAGCGTACCGCCGTTGGCTTCACGGACGCGGCTGAAGCGTTCGAGGACGGCGGAGAATTCCTTGAGGTTCTGATGGCCCTTTTCGGTTCGCCGGGCGCCGATTACGTATGCTGGCATCGTCTCTCCTGGGTTGCGTCACGGTTGCGCCGGATTTCTCCGCGCGCCGGACGCACCAAAACCTAATCATCGACGTGCGGCAGCGCGCAGGCAAGAGCGCGGTCCGGCATGGCCGCCGCGAACGGTCACACGGACGGGGCGATCGGACGCGCGCAGCGCCAAATCAATGGCGCCGCAATAACGCTTGGATAACGATCGTTCGATCGGATTTTTAGGGGAGCGGATCGCGCGGAACGGCCGCCGCCATCATCGCGGCTTGAGGCATGGGCGCGCTACCGTCGGCGGCGGAACAGGCCGCAGAGCCGCATCAATGGTACGCGGCGGCAATCCCAACGCCGGTGGGGAACCTGACGGCGTTTCGGAGTCCGACCGCCTTCCTGAGCCCGACGGGCTTAGACGACTACTTCGGACGGAAACAGAAAGGTCGTGCTGCCGTCGTCGAATTGCACCAGATACATGTGGCGGCCAAGATTATCGACCTCGCGCACGATCAGGGGTTCTTCGTTGAAGCGGCCGCGACCCTGGCTGTCGCGAACCGATCCGATGATTCGACAATGCCGACCGACAACTGAGGCTGAGTTCAAGGTTTCCATAGTCACTTCCACCTTTAGCCCGGGAAGGAAACCGGGCGACCGCAACCACCTGCAAGGATTATAGCAAGGTTCAGGCCTAATAGTTAGACGCCGTTTGATACGATCTCTATTCAATTGCTTGGCACGCTGACGCGTAAACCAACCTTTCTACACACCTGATGCGAAGTGCTCGCGCGAAATGCGAACTATTTTCGGTGCGTGGAGCGCCCCGGTTTGGTACACCATTACAGGCATCCTCGGCGCGCGCCGGCCGACGCGCTTGTAATGCCCGCATCGTGCGTACTATTTGCGATCAGGCAGGGAGAATCCGATGACCACTCTTTATCCACTGGTGATGGGTCGCGAGGCGATGGTCGCGACGGAGCACTATCTGTCGGCGGCGGCCGGAGCGCGGATCTTCGCGCGTGGCGGCAGCGCGATCGACGCCGCCGTAGCCGCGACCTTCGTCGAAGGGGTGGTCAATCCGCATATGCATACGATCGGCGGCGAGGCGCCGATGCTCATTTATCTTGCAGATGCCCGCCGGGTCGTCGCGATTAACGGCAACATGACCGCGCCGGCGCGGGCGACGATTGCGCATTATCGCGGCCTCGGCCTCAAACTCATTCCGGGCCAGGGATTACTCGCGGCGGGCGTTCCCGCCGCATTCGACGCGCTGGCGGTGGCGCTCAAGCAATTCGGCACGATGACGCTGGCTGAAGTGATCGCGCCGGCGATGGCGCTGTGCGAAGACGGCATGCCGATGCATCACGGGCTGGCCGGCGACGGCGAGACGCCCGAGGATCTGTCGGGGCTGATCGGCACGGCGTCGATTCGCAGCAACGAAAAGAAATTTCGCGAGAAATGGCCGACCACCGCGCAGGTCTACATGCCGCGCGGTGAAGTCCCGCATACCGGCGAGATCATCCGCAACCCGGCGCTCGCCAGCTTCTTTCGCCGGCTGGCCGACGCCGAGGCCGGTGCGCGCAATCGCGGCCGCGAATCGGCGATCGACACGGCGCGCGATCGCTTCTACCGCGGCGATATCGCGCATCAGATCGTCAAGTGGTCCGAGGCCAACGGCGGCCTGCTTGCCGAGCGCGATCTGGCCGCCTTCACGACCAAGGTCGAGGAGCCGGTGACCGCCGACTATCGCGGCGTCACGGTGCATAAATGCCAGCCGTGGTCGCAGGGGCCGGTGTTTTTGCAGCAACTGCGCCTGCTCGAGGGATTTGATCTGCGCGCGATGGGCCTCAACTCGGCCGACTATATCCATCACCTGGTCGAGGCGGCCAAGCTCGCCTTTGCCGATCGCGAGCAATACTACGGCGACCCCGATTTCACGCCGGTGCCGATCGATCGGCTGCTCGCGCCGCGCTACGCCGCGATGCGCCGGGAACTGATCGATCCGCGGCGCGCCTCGATGGAGCAGCGGCCGGGCGATCCCAACGGTCTCCGCGCGCTGCTCGAGGGCGGCGGCGGCGAGCCGCGCTCATGGGGTCCGGGGACGATTCACGTTACGGCGGCCGACGGGCGCGGCAACCTGATCGCGGTGACGGCGAGCGGCGGATGGATTCCGAGTTCGCCGGTGATCGACACCCTCGGCTTTCCGCTGGGCTCGCGCATGCAGACTTTTTTTCTCGACGAGAGCCACGCCAACGCGCTGCGTCCCGGCAAACGGCCGCGGACCACGCTGACGCCCTCAATCGCGACGCGCGACGGCGCGCCGTACCTGGCCTTTGGCACGCCGGGCGGCGATCAGCAGGATCAGTGGACGCTGCAATTTTTTCTCAACCTCATCGAATTTGGCATGTCGGTGCAGGAGGCGATCGAAGCGCCGCGCTTTTCCACCGCGCATTTCCCCTCGACCTTCTACCCGCATAACGCGCAGCCCGGCGTACTGCGCGTGGAGGATCGGATCGCGCCCGCCGTGCGCGACGAACTCGCCGCGCGCGGGCATACGGTGGAGACCCGGCCGCCGTGGTGTGAGGGCCACGTGCTGGGTATCCGCTTCGATCCGGAGCGCCGGCTGCTCGAGGGCGGCGCCGACCCACGTGGACAATTGGCGGTGGTGATGCCGGCGCAGGCGATTGGCTGGTAGCGGCATCGGGAGTCGGGCAATGAAGATCGGCGATGGCAGCGGTGCACCCGCGCGGATCTTCGCCCTTTTGCCCTGATCGTCCGTGCCAGCGTGATTCGATCGGCGCGCGCGGTCGCCGTGGCCGATCGCTCAAGCGGCGGGAGGGTGCTCGCAAGTGCGCGTCAAACCGATCCACACCTACATATGAGGTGCGAATAGGCGACGAAGACGGCCGAGATCGGCACGTGACGCCTTTTGAGTTGTTTGTACGAAAGCGTCGATTACTCGACGAAACGAAGCGTCGAACGAATCACTCTAATAGATATAAGGCATTTTTGCTGAGTTTTCTTGTCCCCGGCCTCCGGCACAACACCTGCTTTAACCCCGCATACAAGGGAGCAGCGGCGGCTCAGGAGAGGTATGGCGGCAAGCATGGCTGGAGGGACGGAATGATGCGCAAAAACTGGATCATAGCGGTCGGGCTGAGCGCCGCACTGATCGCGCTGCCGGCGGTGGCGTCGGCGCAGTTTAGCGAGACCCAGAAGGGTACGGGAGTTGGAGCGTTGTTGGGCGCGGGTACCGGTGCGATCGTCGGTGCTGCCGTGCATCATCCGATAGCCGGGGCGTTAATCGGTGCGGGCGTCGGCGGAGTGGGCGGCTATGCGGTCGGCAGCGAGCTGCAACATCAGCAGAACGCCAACTATGCCAACCAGCGAGCGCTGGGCGCGGAGCAGCGGGAAATCGAGCAACAGCGCCGCGAGATTCGGCAGTTGCAGCAAACGCAGGAGACCGAATAGTCCGCGCTCGAGCAGGCGCGCGCGAGGCGGTGAAACCGAATCGGCGCGCGACAGTATATCTATAGAGAGAATTCGATCGGCGGCCGGGCGGCCGCCTGGAATTGCAAGCGTCAAGTCAGGGAGCACGAGGAGAGGAGGATAGGGTAATGCGCACGAAATGGATGGCCACGGCGGGAATCGCGCTTGCCGTGGTACTTTTGGTCGGCGGATGTTCGGGACAACCGTTGACCGACCGTGAGAAGGGCACCGGCGTGGGCGCCGTGCTGGGCGCCGGTACCGGTGCGATAATCGGTGCGGCCGTTGGCGCTCCGGGCGCGGGTGCGGCAATCGGCGGCGGGATGGGCGCCCTCGGCGGCTATGCGGTAGGCAACGAGATGCAAAACCAGCAGGTGCAGAACGATCAGACTCAGGGCCAGCTTGAGCAGCAGCAGCAGGAGATCGAATCGCAGCGCCGGCAGATCGATCAGATGCAGGGTCAGCAGAACACCGAATGAAATGATCGGCGAGACGCATGATCAGGCGGCGGGGGTGTCAACGGGCTTCCCCGCCGTGGCCGATCGGCGCGCCGGCGATCGGCCGCCGGACAATTTCGGCCGTCCGGCGCGCCGCGCATGACGGCTAGGGAACCTCTGCACAAGGCTCTGGGGTCACCCTGAGCGCAGCGCATGGGTCCCGGATCCGGGATTCTTCGCTGCGCTCAGAATGACAACCTGACTTATGCAGAGGTTACCTAGGCCGGACGGCAGAGTTTGCACGCGCGCATCCCGGCGTGGCGGGCGTGCTCGGCGTCGCCAAAGATGATCCATTGGCGGCGTTCGGCGCGGCGCACGGCCGAACAATCCGGGCGGCAGAAGATGCGCGATAGCCAATGGCCGTAGACCGCGCCGGCCGGTACGCGATTGCCGCGGTCCACCTTGAACCCCTCGCTCCGCAACAGCATCAGTTTCCGATCGACGCCGCCGCCGTAATTGCCAACGCTGCCGTCGGAGCGAATCACGCGATGGCACGGGACGTAGATGGCCACCGGATTCGTCGCCATTGTATTGCCGATCGCGCGCTGACCCGAGGGCGCTCCGATCGCCGCGGCGAGCGCCTGGTAGGTGACCACCGCGCCGGCCGGCACGGTGCGCAGACGCTGGAAAGCGCGGCGCCGAAACGGACTCGGCACCAGGCTGAAGTCGACCACCCGCCCGGTCACCGCGCTGGCGTCGCCGTCGAGCAGGCGATCGATTTCCGCGCCGGCCCGGACGGCCACAGCGCGATCCTCGACCGGATCGAAAAGCTGGCGGATGGCGGCGACCGTCGCGCCGCCGTCGGAATGATCGAGAAAGCTCAGCGCGAGCAGTCCGCGCGGACTTTCGGCGGCCAGCAGCGGGCCCAGGCGCGACTCGACCACGCCGACCCGCGCCGGCGGGCGCCTGACGATCGCGAAGTCATGCACCAGGCGCGCATGGGCCGCGCCGATCATCTCGTCGATCGCCGCGGCGGAGGCTTCGCCGTCGGCAAATTCCGTTACGCCGGGCTGGTGGGATGCTTTCATGATCCTATCTCTCCGTTGCGGCCTTGAGTTTCTTGAGCGCCTGGTAAACGCCGGCCCGCGCACTCTCCGGCGAGCAATCCAGGGCGGCGGCGATCGCGGCGTACTCGAGGCCGCCGAACTTGCGCATCACCAGCGCCTGGCGCTGCTTGTCGGGCAGTCCCGCAATCGCCGACTTGAGTTCGAGCACGGCCGTGTGATCGCCGTTGGCGGACGCGCTCCAGCGGCCGATATCGGGCTGCTCGTCGGCAAAGACGCGCGCCCGCCGCATCCGCCCGCGCGCGCGGTTAAGACAGAGATTGGTCGCGATGCGAAACAGCCACGGCCGCAGGCCGGCCGCCGAATCGAGCTTGGGATAGGCGCGGTAGGCGCGCAGCCAGGTCTCCTGAAAGAGATCGAGCGCGTCTTCGCGATCGCGCGTCGTGCGCACCAGAAAGCGCATGATCTCGCGCTCGTGGCGCGCCACCGCCTCCTCAAAGGGCGGCGGCAACTCAATGGAATTCGACACGGCCATCCACCGGGTTATAACCCCGCGTCGGTTCGGGCGTGAAGTATCGCACGCGCGGAATTTCGCGGCGCACAGGATTGGTTCGCGGGCGGCGAAGCAAGTTGCCGGGCCGGGCGCTTCGCGTAAACGAATTGCACCGCCGGCGGCGCCGCGCCGGGCTACTCGGCGCCGAGGTGGAACAGGCGCGCCGCGTTGGCGGCAAGCATCGCGGCCAGCGCGCCGCGGTCGGCGTTGCGCACCCGCACCAGCGCGTCAAACGTGCGCCCGACGAAGGCCGGTTCATTGGTCCGCCCGCGTATCGGCTCGGGCGCCAGATAGGGTGAGTCGGTCTCGATCAGCAGGCGATCGTTGGGCACGATCGCCGCCGCCGCGCGAGATGCCGCGGCGTTTTTGAAGGTCAGGATGCCCGCGAACGAAAGGTAAAAGCCGAGCGCGAGAAAGTCGCGCGCCGCGGCGCTGTCGCCGGTGAAGCAATGGATCACGCCGCCGCGCGGCGGTATCCCGGCCGCGCCCACGATCGCGGCCAGCCGCGCCTCGGCGTTGCGGCAATGGATGACGATCGGGCGGTCGAGTTCGGCGGCGAGTTCGAGATGGCGGCGTAGCGCATCTTCCTGCGCGGCGGTCGGCGAATGCAGGTAATGGAAGTCGAGGCCGCTCTCGCCGATCGCGACCACTTTGGGCGACCGTGCCAGCTCGCGCAACGCCGCTATACGTGCGGCGTCGCAATCCTTGGCGTCATGGGGATGCACGCCGATCGCCGCGAAGACGCCGGGATTGGCTTCGGCGATCGCGACCGTCGCGCGATCGGTTTCGATGGTGCCGATCGCGCCAACCGAGATCATCCGGCCAACGCCAGCGGCGTGTGCGCGCGCGACGATCGCGTCAACTTCGCCGCGCAGTTTCGGGTCGGCGAGATGGCAGTGCGTATCGACCAGCACGGTTCAGGCGGCGGCGGGCTTCTCGCGGCGCGGAAAGAGCGCGACCGGCGGATTAACCTGATGGCCGGGCTTGAGCCCCTCGCCATAGGGCAGGCGCGCGGTCGCGTCGTCGACCTTGAGCATCGCGAAGATCTTGCGTGCGGTGACCGGCATGAACGGTTCGAGTGCATCGGCGATTACGCGCAGCGCTTCGAGCAGATTGGCGAGGATCTGCGCGACCTGCGGCATCTTTTCCGGATCTTTTGCGAGACTGAATGGCGCGGTCGCGACGATATATTTGTTGGCCGCGTCGAGCGTCTGCCAAATTGTTTCGAGTGCCCCCTTGAAGTCCAGATTGTCAACGGCCGCAATGACTTTACGATCCAGTGCGGCCCCGTCGACGCCGAAGCAGGCGGAGAGCTTATGCGCGGCCGTACCGATCAGATCGGTCGCGTCGGCGGCGCTTTCGAGTTTGGGCACCTGGGTGATTTCGCCATTGAAATAGCGCTGCGCCATCGCGAGGACGCGGCTGGTGAAGTTGCCGAGATCGTTGGCCAGGTCGGCGTTGTAGCGATCGGTCAGCCGCTCCTCGGAGAAATCGCCGTCGAGCCCATAGACCACCTCGCGCATCACGAAGTAGCGCAGCACGTCGGGTCCGAAGGCCTGCTCGTAGGTGACGGGATCGCGCACGTTGCCGGAGCTTTTCGACATCCGCGAGCCGCCGAAATTCAGCCATCCGTGAACGTTGAGGCTGCGGAACAGCGGGAGCCCGGCGGCCATCAGGATGGCCGGCCAGTAGACCGCATGCGTCTTGAGAATATCCTTGCCGATGAAGTGTTCGGTATGCGGCCAGCGATCGCGCATAAACTCGTCGAGGCCCAGGCGGCTGGCCGGCTCGCTGACGTACGCCCAGAAGGCGTCGTACCAGACGTAGGTGACGTAGTTGCCGTCGAACGGCAGCTCGATACCCCAATCCATGCGCGCCTTGGGCCGCGAGATGCACAGATCGCTGAGCGGCTCGGCGAGCATGTTGAGCGCCTCGTTCTTGTAGCGCTCGGGACGGATCAGGAGCTGGTCGCGCTTGATCAGATCGCGCACCTGCTCGCGAAACCGATCGATCTTGAGAAAATAATTGCTCTCGCGGATCAGTTCGACCGGCGTGTTATGGGTGGGGCAGAGGTTGCCCGGCAGCAATTCCTTTTCGGTGTAGAAGCGCTCGCAGCCGACGCAGTAGAGCCCCTCGTACTCCTTGAATTCGATATTCCCCTGCGCGCGCGTCGCCAGGAGCATCTGCTGAACGAACTTTTCGTGCACCGCGTCGGTGGTGCGCACCCAGTAGTCGAGATCGATATTGAGGCCGGCGAAGGCGTCGCGGAACAGCACCGACATCTTGTCGGTGTAGGCCTTGGGCGTGAGGCCCTCGGCGATCGCCGCACGGCGAATCTTGTCGCCATGCTCGTCGGTGCCGCTGAGGAACGAGACCTGGGCGCGTCCGCGGCGCCGCCGCTGGCATCGCGCAAACACGTCGGCGGCCAAGGCTTCGTAGGCGCTGCCGACATGCGGCGTGCCGTTGCAGTAGAAAATCGCGGTGGTGAGATGGATCGGTTCGGCCATGAGGATTGATCGATGGGCAATTGCGCGGACGCGGCGGCGGACGGCCGCGCGTCAGTTGCGCGCCGGACGGTTGTCGACCAGGTCGTCGAGCGTGGCCTCGACCACGCCGCCGTCTTCCTCGCGCTGAATCAGCACGGTCTGCTTGAGGATATTCTGGCGAATGACCTTGCCGGCGCCCTGGACCGATTCGACGCGCCGGCCGAGATTGGGCAGCGCGCGCTTGAGTTCGACATAGGTGGCATATTCATAGCGCAGGCAGCACTTGAGCCGTCCGCACATCCCGGCCAGCCGCGACGGATTGAGCGCCAGCCCCTGGTCGCGCGCCATCTTGACGGTGACCGCCTCGAAGTCGCGCAGCCATGACGAGCAGCACAACTCGCGTCCGCACGGACCGATCCCGCCGGTGACCTTGGTCTCGTCGCGCGCGCCAATCTGTTTCATCTCGACGCGCACGCGCAGGGTGTTGGCCAGGTCGCGCACCAGGTCGCGGAAGTCGACGCGGTTTTCGGCGGTGAAATAAAAGATCGCCTTGCGTCCGTCGTAGGTGTAATCAACCCGCACCAGCTTCATCGCCAGGCCGCGCTCGCGGATGCGCGTGACGCACAGGCGCTCGCCCTGCTGCTCGCGGCTAAGCGTGTCTTCCTCGAGGCGGAAGTCGCGATCGTCGGCCAGGCGCACGACCGGGCGCATCGAGCTGAGATCAAGCGTCTGGGCCGGTTCGTGCGGCTCGACTTCGACGATTCCGATACGGGTGCCGGCTTCACTTTCGACCAGCACGCGATCGCCGCGCTTGAGGGCGAGCGTACCGGCCAGGTAGTTCAGCAGGTGGCCCGCGTGCTGCATGCTGACGGCGACGATCCGGGTGCCGTCGCTGCCGCTCTCAAAAGGATCAATGTCGCCGGCCACTGCTTACCCCCTGCTATCGGGCACTTACGATCGCGCGCCCAGCTCGCGCCCCGCGGCGATCCAGAATTGCTCCGCCTGGAGGCGCGAATTTGCCATCGCGTCAACCGCGCCGGCCGCGCCGAGCGCCGCCTCGGCCAGCCGCGCAAGCGCCGCCGCGTCACTGCGCACGGCGATCTCCGCCATCGCGCGGGCGGCCTCGGGCGAGGGCGCGGTGATTTCCGCCGCGATCAGCTTGAAGCATAGCATTTCCTCAAGCAGCCGTGCGATTAGCTCGAAATTTCCCACCGCCTGATCGCGTGCACCAAAGAATTCCTGGGCCAGTGCCTGGATCGCGGCAAAATCCAGCGCAGGCGCCTGGCCGAGCGCGTCGATCATCGCGGCGGCCGGCGGCGCGGCGCCCCCGGCCAGCGCGAGCGCAATACTCATGCTGCCGCGGGCGAGCGGTGCAATCGTCGCGGCGCGGGCCGCGTCAACCTGATGATCCGCGGTCAGCACGCCGGCGATCTCGGCCGGCGTCAGCGGTCCGAAGCGCACCGGACGGGTCCGCGAGCGCACGGTATCGAGCAGCGCGCGTTCGCTTTGCGTGACCATGATTATCATGGTGTGGCCGGGCGGCTCCTCGAGCGTTTTGAGCAGGGCGTTTTGCGCCGGCAGATTGAGCGTCTCGGCGTCGTCGATAACCGCGACACGGCGCGGGCCGCGAGCCGGCCGCACGCCCAGCCGATCGATCAGGTCGCGGACCTGCTCGATCAGCAGATCGGTGCGATTGGGCTGGCGCGCCACGCTGATGAAATCCGGATGAACGCCGAGCGCCACCTGCACGCATCCGGAGCAGCATCCGCAGCGCGGCGGGGCCGGGGCGTTGGCGCGGGCGCGGGCCGCCGGCGCGCCGATCGCAAGCCGCGTCGGGCAGCGCGCGGGATCGCAGCAGAAGCCGGGGCCGGGTGCGCGCTCGCACAGCAAATTATGCACGAGACCCTTGGCGACCAGCACTTTGCCCACGCCGCGTGGCCCGGCGAAGAGGTAGGCATGCGCCGGGCGGCGCGCGAATTCGGCTTCGAGCCCGCCGATCAGCTCGCGATTACCGGCGATTCCCGCAAGCGGCATCAGTGCGCCATTAGGGCGTCGATCGCGTCGGCGATACGCGCCGTGATTATGGCGATCTCGGCGGTCGCGTCGAGCACCGTGACGCGGCCGGGTTCGGCCCGCGCGATCGCCAGAAAGCCCTCGCGCACGCGGCGATGGAACTCGACCACCTCGCCCTCGAAGCGGTCGGGCGCGCGCACTCCGCCGCGGACCCGCGCGCGGGTGCGGGCCAGCCCGGTCTCGACGTCGCAATCGAGCACGAAGGTCGCGTCGGGACGCATCGCGTCGCTCGCCAGCGCGTTCAAATCAGCGAGCAGCTTCAGGTCGAAGCCGCGGCCGTAGCCCTGGTAGGCGACGGTGGAATCCGAGTAGCGGTCCGAGATCACGACATCGCCCGCGGCGATCGCCGGCTGGAGCCGTTCGCGCACATGCTGGGCGCGATCGGCCAGCACCAGCAGCAGTTCGGCGGCGACCACCAGCGATACGGCGGGGTCAAGAAAGATCGCGCGTATCGCTTCGCCGGCGCGCGTGCCACCCGGCTCATGAGTGACCGTCACGCGCCGTCCGCGGGCGCGCAGCGCGTCGGCCACCAGCGCGGCCTGGGTGGTCTTGCCGGAGCCCTCGACGCCCTCGAGCGTGATAAATCGACCGGTTGCCATCATTGAGAAAGATACCAGTGCGCCAGCGCCGGCTGAAACATCGTGTAGATCGACGCGGCCAGCGCCAGAAACGGTCCGAACGGCACCTCGGTCTGCATCAGCGAGGCTTCGCCGCCCTCCTCCGTGGCTGCCGGACGCGTGCCGCGCCGCTCGGCGGTGACCTCCGCGATCGCCTCGGGCACGACCGCTTCGGGCGGCACCGGCGCACCTCCGGTCATCGCGAAGGCGAGGCCACCGATCGCGCCCAGGATCGAGCCGGTGAAAATCGTGAAGATCACGCCCGGCCAGCCGATGAACGCACCGACCATCCCGAGCAGCCATACATCGCCCATCCCGACGCCCTCCTGTCCGCGAATCAACAGGTAGGCCTCGCCGGTGAGGAAGAGAAAGCCGGCGCCGACCGCGACGCCAATCAGCGAACTGCGCAGGCCGACCTCGGGGATCGCGAGCCACGCCGCGGCGATGCCGATCGGGATTCCGGCGAAGGTGATGAAGTTGGGAATGACGCGCCAGTCGTAATCGATCAGGGCAATCGTGTAAAGCGCCGCGATCAGCACGAAGCGCGCCGCGGCGTCGGCCGGCGCATAGGTGAGGAACAGGGCGAGTGCGGCGCTCGCAAGCGCGATTTCGGTCACGAAGTAGCGCGCGGCGATCGGCCCGCCGCACATCAGGCAGCGTCCGCGCAGGCCGAGATAGGCGAATATCGGGATGTTGGCGCGCCATGGAAGCGGCTGGTTGCAATGCGGACAGTACGAGGGCGGTGCGGCGATCGAGATCTCGCGCGGGATCCGGTAGGCCACCACGTTGACGAAGCTGCCGATGCAGGCGCCGATCGCAAAGGCGAACAGTGCGCCGAGGCCGCGCGGGAGATCGATCATGCCGTCGGCCCTTGGCGGGAGTGCCGATCTGCGCGGGCGGCGCGCGCAGCGGGGGAAATTTCGGCGCGGTTTGCGATCACGCGGTCAAGCTTACGTGCGCGGCGGGGATAGTTCCATGATGTCTCGCGCTCTCTTTTAAACCGCGGCTGCGCAGACTCGCCCGCACCCCATGCCCGTAAACCGCGGCTGCGCAGACTCGCCCGCACCCCATGCCCGGCGCTATTTCTGGCAGTGCGGGCAATAGAAGCTCGAGCGCTGGCCGACCGTCACCGCACGAATCGGCGTGGCGCATTCGCGGCATGGCTGGCCCTCGCGATCGTAGACCAGCAGGCGCGGCGCATAGCGGCCGGGCTGGCCGCGCCCGTCGCGATAGCTGCGAAAGGTGGTGCCGCCGCTGCCGATCGCTTCGTGCAGCACGGCGGGCGTAATCGCGGCGATCCGCGCGAGCTCGGCGCGGGTGACCTTGCCGGCCCGGCGTGTCGGCCGCACGCGGGCGCGGAACAGAATCTCGGAGGCATAGATATTACCCACGCCGGCGACGATCCGCTGGTCCATCAGCAGGTTCTTGATCGCGCCCCTGCGCCCGCGCGTGACGCGCCACAAATAGTCTGTGCAGAATTCGGCGGCGAACGGCTCGGGGCCGAGTCCGCGCAGCTCCGCGATCGCCGCGAGGTCGGCGCGCGCCACCAGTTTGATCAGGCCGAAGCGGCGCGGGTCGTTGTAGACCAGCCGGCTGCCGTCGTCGAGTGTGAACTCGAGATGGTCGTGGCGCGGATCGAACGGCTCGTTGTCGCGGCCGGCGCGCCGATGGGTCAGGCTGCCGCTCATCCCGAGATGGACCATCAGCAGATCGCCGCCGCCCAGTTCGATCATCAGGTATTTCGCGCGGCGGCCGACCGTCTCGATCGTGCGGCCAATAATCGACGCGGCAAAATCGGGCGTGACCGCGCGGCGCAGGCGCGGCTCGCGGACGATCGCGGCAATGAAGCTGCGGCCGGTCGCGGAGGCGGCCAGAATCCGCCGCAGCGATTCGACTTCCGGCAGCTCAGGCATCGCGATGGTTCAGCGTCAGCGGCTGCGGCAGGGCGTGCGCCAGCCGGATCAGATCGCCGAGTGCGAGGGTCGCCGCGCGCGCGGCCGGATCGATCGCGGCGCGCGCCAGCGCTGCCTCGAGCGCCGGCCCGTCGAGCGCGAGCGCCGTCGCAAGCGCGTTGCGCAAGGTCTTGCGCGGGGCGCAAAAGGCCGCGCGAATCGTCGTCAGTAGCGCCTGTTCCCCGGCCAGTGAATGGAACGGCAGCGGATCGCGCGGCGCGAAGCTCAGGACTTCGGCGTCGACCTTGGGCCGCGGGTGGAAGCTGCCGGCGGCGACCCGGAAATGGCCCGCGATCTTCCAGTAGATCGCGGTATAGGCGCTGAGCGCGCCATAGGCCGACGTGCCGGTGGCGGCGCGAATCCGCTCGCCGACCTCGCGCTGAAACATCAGGACCATCCGGCTGATCCGCGGATGCATCGCGCACAGCCGCTCGAGGATCGCGGCGGCGGCGTTGAATGGCAGGTTCGCGACCACGCGATATGGCGCGGTGCCGCCGAGCTCGTGCGCGTCGATCGCCAGGAAATCGCGGTTGACGATCGTTACACGGCGGTCGTCCGCATAGCGCGCGGCAAGCCGGGCGGCGAGCCGCTCGTCGAGTTCCACCAGCACGATGCGGCTGACCGGGAGCGCGGCAATTCGTTCGGTGAGCATCCCGAGCCCCGGCCCGATCTCGAGCACCGCGTCGCCCGGCGCGATCGCGGCGGCCGCGACGATCCGATCGGCGACCCGCGGCTGGACGAGAAAGTTCTGGCCCTTCGACTTGTGCGGCTGCACGCCGGCGATTGCGAGCGCTCCGGCCGGCGCGGCGGCGCCCATAGGTCCGTCGGCCGCGGGACCGGCGAGGCGCCGGGCGACCCTTGGCGCTGCGCGCGGACGCGTCACAGCGGCAGGTTGGCGGCGGCGTCGATCGTCAGGGGATCGCGCTCGCCGCGCAGCAGCCGGTAGCTGCCGGCCAGCGCGATCATGGCGGCGTTGTCGGTGCAGTATTTCAGCGACGGGGCGACCACCCGGCGACCGTCGGCCAAGGCCGCGGCCGACAGCCGATCGCGCAGGCGCGAGTTGGCCGCGACGCCCCCGGTCAGCGCGATCGTCTCGGCGCCGATTTCGCGCGCCGCCGCGATCGTCGGCCGCACCAGCATCTCGACCACCGCCTCCTGGAAGCTCGCCGCGAGATCGGCGGGCGCGGTCGCCGCGCCGTCGGCGCTGGCCAGATAGAGCGCAATCGCGGTTTTGACCCCGCTGAAGCTGAAATCGAGCGGCGCGCCCTTGACCCGCGCGCGCGTGATCGCGACCCGCTTCGTGCTGCCCGTGCGGGCCAATTCATCGATCGCCCGGCCGCCCGGATAGCCCAGCCCCATCAGCTTGGCGACCTTGTCGAAGGCCTCGCCGGCGGCGTCGTCGCGCGTCGTTCCGAGCCGCCGGTAATGGCCGAAACCGGTGACTGCGAAGAGCGCCGTATGGCCACCCGAGACGACCAGCGCCAGGTACGGCATCGGCACTTCATGCTCGAGCATCGGGGCGAGCAGATGCCCCTCGATATGGTTGACGCCGACCATCGCGAGACCGGCGGACTGCGCGAGCCCCTTGGCGCACATCAGGCCGACCAGCAGCGAGCCGACCAGGCCGGGCCCGCGCGTCACCGCGACGCCACCCAGGTCGCCGAGCGTGCATCCGGCGGCGGCCAGCGTGCGCTCGATCACCGGCAGGATCGTGATCACGTGATTGCGCGAGGCGAGTTCCGGCACGATACCGCCGTACGCGCGATGGATATCGTCCTGATTGGCGACGGCACTGGCGCGGACCGTCACCGCGCCCGGACGCACGGTCTCGATGATCGCGGCCGCGGCGTCATCGCACGACGATTCGATTCCAAGGATCAGCATGGTGGTGTGGGCGCGCCGACGGCCCCCTCAATCGGTACCCGGATCGTTTGCGGCGGGCGCGACCCCGGGCGCCTCATTGGCGTGCGGCGGCGGGGGCGGCGGCAGCTCCTCGGGCGCAGGCTCGGCGGCGTCGCCGTTGGGCGGTGCGGCCGATTCCTCGGCCGGCGCGGCGGGCGGATTGGGGTTCGGCGGCGGCAGATTGGCCGCCAGCCGGCTGTAGCCGACCCGCGCCATCAGATTGGCGGGCGCTGCGCCGACCGCGCGCTGATAGGCCAGGGCCGCCTCGGACAGCTTGCCCTGCTCCTCGTAACAGGCGCCCTCGAAGCCCACCGTCTCGCCCAGCCATTCGGGGCGCGCGGCGAAGCCGATTTCGGCCCGTTCGAGGAAGGTCAGCGCCTGATCGTAGTTGTTCTCCGCCATGTACGATCGCCCGAGATAGAAATACTCGAACGGATCGCCCGGATCGATTGAGACCGCGCGGCCGAGATCGCGAATCGCGTTGTCGGCGTGACCCGCCATCAGCTCTTTGCGCGCCTCTTCGGTCACGCGCAGCGAGGCGGCCATCGCCGGCGTTGGCGCGCGGCTGATTTCCGGCGCCAGCGAAGAGTCGCTCAGATCGGGGCCCGCCGCGATAGTGCCCACGTCGAGCGCGGGCGGCGGTCCATTTTCCGGCGCTTCGACGCTGGCATTGTGCAGCGCGGGCGCGTCGGGATTGATCGCGGCGCTGGCCGTGCGCTGGCCGCCGGCCGGCGGCATCGCGGACGCTGCGGCGCTGGCCGTCGGCGCGGCGTCGTTCGCGTCACTTGATCCCGCGCTGGCCGCGTTTTCCGATCCCGCGGTGGCCGTCCTGTTCGAGGGCGCGCTCGATGCGCCGTGCGATCCTGTACTAGCGCTGTCAGAAGCGCCGCCGGCCGCGCCGGGTGCCGTCGCTGGCGGCAGCGTCGCCGCTGGTGGAAGCGTCGCCGCTGGTGGAAGCGTCGCCGCGGGCAATGGCCCCGGCGCAGGGGGGAGCGCCGCCGAGGAATTCTCGTTGGACGGAACCTGCTGCCAGTCGTCTCCGGTAGCGGGGCTTGCTGCTGGCGCGGAACTGGCTCCCGGCGCGGATCCGCCTGCCGCTGGCGCGCCGCCCCCCGACGCTTCCGCAGGGGGCAGGGTTTCCTCGTCGAGATGGGCCAGCACGGCGTGGGCTCGGTGCGTCGTGCGGGCAACTTGCACGGGCGTATCCGCGACGCTCGCCCGGGCGGGCGCCGCCAAAGTGATCGCAATGGCCAGCGCCGCTGGCGCCACCGCTATCCGCATTATGAAGTTCGCGACCATCGGCCAATAAAAATGCCGCGCTCACGGCTTTGGGGCAACCCTCGCCGCGCAAGCGCGCCCGGATATTAATATCGCGTTCGCGACGTTGGCGCAGCAACCTCGCATCCGATGCGTGGCCGGTGCAGCGCGCTCAATCGTTGGGGGTCGGCGGGTTGGGAGCTGCGGCGTCGGGGGTTGCGGCGTTAGGGGTTGCCGAGTTGGGCACCGCCTCCCAATGCACACCGCCGCCGTCACCGCTGGCCGAGGCTGGCGTCGCGTCCGACCCCGCCGCCGTATGAAACGGACAGGTCTCGGTCGGCGCCATCGCGCGCGGGAATATACCCTGCACAGTCACCGGACAGTAGGGTCCGGCGAGGTAGCCGGTCAGCGGGTCGACCGTCGCCATCACGAGGTCCGCGGGCATCGCAAAGTCGAGCACCGGACGCGACGCGCTGGCCGCCTTCATATAGTTGGTCCACGCCGGCAGGGACGCGTCGGCGCCGGTCAGGTCGAGCGCCTCTTTCTGATCGAACCCGGTCCATACGACGCACAGCAGGTTGGGCGTGAAGCCGGCGAACCACGCGTCCACGGAATCGTTGGTGGTGCCGGTCTTGCCGGCGGCCGGCTGCGTGAAGCCGGCGCGGCGGGCGCCCTCGCCGGTGCCATGATTGATCACCTGCTCGAGCATGTAGTCCATCATGTAGGCCAGTTCGGGCGACAGCACCGTGGAGGCCTTGAGTTCGTGGCCCTCGATCACCTGGTTGTTCTTGTCAACCACCGCAGTCACCGCGTAGGGCGGCACCTCGAGGCCCTCGTTGGCCAAAATGGTGTAGGCGCTGGCGAGCTGCATCGGCGAGACCTCGATCCCGCCCAGGATAATCGACGGATAGGCTGGCAGATTGCCGAAGCCGAGCTTTTGCCCCATCGCGATCACCCGGTCGAGTCCGATCGAGTTGGCCAGCCGCGAGGTCGCCGAGTTGAGCGACTCCTCGAGGGCGAATTCCAGCGTGACGCGGCCGAAGTAGCGATTCTTGAAGTTGCGCGGGGTCCACGAGGTCTCGCCGATCTGCCAGGTGAACGGCGTGTCGTCGATATAGCTGCTCGGCAGGTAATGCTGCGGGCCGCCGTCGAGCGTCTCCTGCAGTGCGGCCAGATAGGTCACCGGCTTGAAGGCCGATCCCGGCTGGCGCACCGACTGGGTAACCCGGTTGAACTGGCTCTGCTGATAGTCGCGTCCGCCGACCATCGCGCGGATCTTGCCGGTCTGCGGCTCGATCGAGACCAGGCACGACTCGAGCTGCTCGCTTTTTTCCTTGCGCTTGAGCGACGGATGCCGGGTCTCCAGGTTGACCAGATTGTTGACCACCGCGTGCTCGCCCTCCTTCTGCATATGCACGTCGAGCGTGGTGAAGACCCGCAAACCCTCGCCGGTCAGCACGGTCGCCGGATAGCGCTCGGCCAGTTCATGCTTGACGTAGTCGACGAAATACGGCGCGTCGTTGGTCTCGAGAAACGGTTCGCGCGCGCGCAGCGCTTCGGTCGCCGCCACGTCATAGGCCGCCTTGCTCACGTAGCCGTCGGCGAGCATCGCCGACAGTACTTCGTTGCGCCGCTGGCGGGCGGCGTTGGCATGGCGAATCGGATTGTAGCGATTGGGCGATCGGATCATGCCGGCGATCGTCGCCATCTCGGCGATCGTCAAGTCGCGCGGATCCTTCGAGAAGTAGAATTGCGAGGCCTCCCAGATGCCGTAGATACCCTCCTGGCCGCGCTGGCCCAGGTAGATATCGTTGATGTAGTTCTCGAGGATCTCGTCCTTCGAGTATTGGCGCTCCGCGATATACGCCATCAGCGCTTCCTTGACCTTGCGATGCCAGTCGCGCTTGCTGGTCAGGAAGAAGTTCTTCATCAACTGCTGGGTCAGCGTCGATCCGCCCTGGACCACGTGGCCGGTGGTGAAATCGATCCATCCGGCCTTGAGCGTGCGCACCACGTCGATGCCGTGATGCTCGTAAAAGCGATGGTCCTCGGCGGCCAGGATCGCGTCGATGAAGGCCGGCGGAATCTCGCTGATCGGCACCAGCCGGCGCTGCTCCCAGTCGCCCTGGAAGATTGCGCCCAGCAGTTCCGGTTCGAGTTCGATCGAATAGATCGGGTCGTGCCCGATGCCGTCGTACATCGCCGTGATCGTGCCGTCGGCGGCGAGCTTGAGCCCGATCAGTTGGCCCGGGTAATTCTTGTACGGATAGCCGAAGCTGTGCAGGAAGATCAGCAGCCTGCCATGCTTCTGATCGTAGGAGTATTCGCCGCGCGCAACGACCTCGCCCGGCGTCTCCACGCGATGATAGTTAAGCCGCGCCAGGCGCTGGAAAAAGCCCAGATCGCCGAGCTTCTGCCCCGGATAAATGACCGTCGAATCGGAATAGATGCGCGACGGAATCGTCCAGCGCTGGCCGGCGAAGCGCGTGATCACCTCTTGCTGCAGCGCGTTATAATAATTGATGAAGCTGTAGACCAGCGGGGCCATCGCAAACAGCGCGATGGCGCCCAGGCCGATCAGTCCGAATTTTATCGTCCGCCCAAGTTGCATGGCTAAGCCGCCGCCGCGCGTCCGTGATGCCCCGCGCCTCAATCCCGGCGGCGCAAGGGGATAAACAGCGTGCCCTTGTCGCGCCGGATGAGCAACAGCACCACCCGATCCGGCGCGGCGGTTCCCAGCGCCAGGTCGAACGCACTCACCGTGCCGACCGCGCGCCGATCGACTGACAGGATCACGTCGCGCGCGCGCAGGCCCGCCGCCGCGGCCCGGCTGCCGGCATCGACCCCGTCGATCACCACGCCGCTGGCGTCATCGAGCTTGAGTTCGTGTGCCAGGGCCGGACTGAGGTCCTTGACCGTCAGGCCGAACGCTTCGGGATCGCCGGCCGCCGACGCCGCGGCATCGGCCCGGGCCAGTTGCTCCTCGTGCGACGGCATGATCACGAGCGCGATCCGCCGCGCCGTCCGGCCCCGGATTACGGTCAGCGTCGCGTCGTGGCCGACCGGCACCGTGCCGACCATCAGCGGCAGCTCCTGCGCGGTGCCGATTTCATGACCGTCAAAGCCCACGACGATGTCGCCATGCCGCAGCCCGGCCCGCGCCGCCGGACTGTCGTCGAGCACCTCGTTGACCATCGCGCCGTGCGGCGGATCGAGTCCCGCCGCCTGCGCCTCGGCCTCCGAGACCGGCTCGATATAGACCCCGAGCCATCCGCGCACCACCTTGCCGCGGCTCAGCATCTGCGGCAATTCCTGCTTGACCAGGTTGACCGGAATCGCAAAACCGATCCCCATGCTGGCGCCGGTGCGCGTATAGATCGCCGAATTGACGCCGACCACCGCGCCCCGCAGATCGATCAGCGGGCCGCCCGAATTGCCCGGATTGATCGACGCGTCGGTCTGGATATAGTCGTCGAAATTGCCCGGAATAAAGCGGCCCTTCGCGCTCACGATTCCGGCCGTCACCGAATGGTCGAAGCCAAACGGATTGCCGATCGCGATTACCCATTGCCCCACCCGCACCGTGTCGGAATCGCCCAGCGGCGCGACCGGCAGACGATGCGGCGCGTCGATCTTGATTAGCGCGATATCCGATCGCGAGTCCTGCCCGATCACGCGCGCGGTATATTCATGGCCGTCGCGCAGCGTCACCACCGTCGGACCGCCGTCTTCGACCACGTGATCGTTGGTCAGGATATAGCCCGCCGAATTGATGATAAAGCCTGAGCCGAGACTGTGCGGATGGGGCAGGTCGTAGCGCTCGAACGGCTGGCCGAAGCGATCGAATGGGTCGCTGTTGCGGTCCGGATTACTGTCGGAGCCGCCGTCGGGGTCGGTCGTGGCGCCCCCCGCATCGACCTTCTGCTCGGTCGAGATATTGACCACCGCCGGCGACAGTTGCGCCGCCAGCGCAACGAAATCGGGTAGCGTCGCGGCCTTGCCGATGCGCCCGGCCGGCCGCGCACTCCATAATTGATTCGCGGTGATGATCGCGCCCGGGACCGTCGGCGCGCGCGATTCGGTGGCGCGGGCGACGGAATTTCCGGCGGGATTTGCCGTGGACGCCCCGGCGCAATTCGCCGGCGCCGCACCGCTCGAGGCCAGCATCAGCGCGAGACTCGCCGCGACCCCGGCCACTCGCCATTCAAATCCCGGCTCGCGCAGCATCCTGATGAAGTTCCGGCGGACTACCCGTGTTGGGGCGTCTGCTACCCTGCGTCGCGACGGCCATCGAGCGCCCGCCGTATCCGCGCGCGCCGCGCCCTCGGCGATTGCTCTAGCGCGGCGCCTGCCGGGCGCGCTCAACGTACTTCATGCGCAGTTCGTAGAGCACCGCCTCGATCAGTTGAGCCTCGTCGCGATCGAGATTGCCACGAGTCTTTTCGCGAAGCATCCCGATAATGTCGATTAGCTGCTCCGCCCCGCGCAAATCCTGCATCGCTTCGCCGGTCTGCGGATCGACGATATCCCCGAGCAGCACCAGCGCCTGGGTCGAGAGTCCGACCAGGAAGGTGCCGAAGCTCAGCTCCGGGGCTGCCGGCTCGCCCGGGTGATGCGCATGCCCCAAAGGTTCGTGCGGATGCGCCGCGTGATCTGCATGATCATCGTGATCAGCGTGAACATGTGGATGACCGTGCGCGGCATCATGGTGCGCGTGCCCGGCATCCGCATGACCGGCGTGCTCGGCGGCGCTGTGCAGAGCCGCATCGACCGCGTCCGCATCGCTGGGCGCGTTGGCGTCGGCGACCGTATCGCCCGGCTTGGCCGCGGCGGGCGCCTCGTCATCCCCGCGAAACTCCGGCTTGAGGTCGCCCTCGGCGGAAAAGCGGCGGCGATCGTTGACCTTGAAACCCGGCGATTTTTCTTCTTCGTTTGCCATCTATCGGTTATCCGTGAGGCGATTATCCGTTATGCGCCATCTGCTCGAGCCGCCGGATCCGCTCTTCGATCGGCGGATGGGTTGAGAACAGCCGCGACAGACCGCCCGCACTGAGCGGATTGACGATAAACATATGCGCCGTGGCGGGCGTCGCGTCCGACAGCGGCATCCGCTCGTTGGCCGATTCGAGTTTGCGCAGCGCGTTGGCCAGCAGCAGCGGATTATGCGTCAGATGCGCGCCGCTCGCGTCGGCCTGGTACTCGCGCGTGCGCGAGATCGCGAGCTGAATCAGCGTCGCCGCGACCGGCGCCAGGATCGCCATGAAGAGCAGCCCGAGCGCGCCGCCGCGATTTTCGTCGTCGCGCCCGCCAAAGCCGCCCAGCAGCGCGCCCCAGCGCACCATCGTCCCGATCATCATGATCACGCCGGCCATCGTCGCCGCGATCGAGCTGGTCAGGATGTCGCGATTGATGACGTGCGACAACTCGTGCCCGATAACGCCTTTCAACTCCTCGCGCGTGCAAATCCGCATGATCCCGCGCGTGACCGCGACCGCCGCATGTTTGGGGTTGCGGCCGGTGGCAAAGGCGTTAGGCGTGTCGTTGTCGATCAGGTAGAGCTTCGGCATCGGGATGCCCGCCGAAGTCGCTAGCTCGTTGACGATCGCATACAGATCGGGCGCGCTCGAGGCGTCGAGCGGTTGCGCCTTGTAGGCGCGCAAGACCATCTTGTCCGAGAACCAGTAGCTGAAGAAGTTCATTCCGACGGCGAAGACGAACGCGATCTCCATCCCGCCGCGCCCGTGCAACATCCCGCCAATCAGGATGATCAAGCCGGTCATCAGGCCCATCAGGAAGGTTGTTTTGAGCATAGTCGACATAAATCTATATGCGGCGGGCGCGTCTGGGCGATTGCCTGAAAACCGGAATTGGTTTTGGCTTTAGGTCCGACGGCCGCCGTCTTTACCTACCTTTCGTCAGTATATCGATCAACGATCCCAGTCTGCGCCCTATTCATCTCCCATTCTAATCATTTTTCGCCGCTCTGCCGCACCTGCGCGGGGCCATCCGGCAAGCTTTCGGCGATCACCGCCGCCAGGCGCACGGCGACCGCGCCGACTTCCAGCATAGCGAGCGGCACGTGCCGCATCACGATCACCCGGCCGATCGGACGCCAGCGCTCCGGATCGGTCGGCCCGAAGATCGCGATTCCCGGCGCACCGGCCGCCGCCGCCAGATGGGTCACGCCGGAATCGTTGCCGATAAAGCCGGATGCCAGCCGCGCGATTGCGGCGACTTCGCCCAATTCCAGTTCGCGCATGATTGCCAGTCCGCGCGCGGCAAAAATCGGAGCGATTGCCTCCTCGGCGGGTCCGAGGATGACCAGCGGGCGCATCCGCGGGACCAGCGAATCGGTTACGGCGGCGAAGCTCTCCGCCGGCCAGTTCTTCGCCGGGCTGCCACTGCCCGGCAGGATCAAGAGAAAATTGTGCGGCTCCAGACCGGCCGCGGCAAGTCGTGCGGCGGCCCTGGCGAGTTGATCGTCGCGCAACTCGACGGTCCACACCGGCGCAGCGGCGGAGTCGGCGCCGATCGCGCGCAGGTAGCCAATGGCGACGTGATCGAGGCCCGGTGGCCGAAACGGGTAGCAGGTCGCGCGGCCCGCGGTGGCCGCCGCGAGCGCGTCGCGAAAACCCGCATCGGCGGCGGCGAAAAACGAATAGACCTGGGCGAATGCCCCAAAGAATGCGCGCGCCTCGGCCGCGATCGGCCTTGCGGCATCGAACAATTGGGCGACCTCGCGCCGGTCGATCGAATAGGCGCGAGAATGGCCGCGCGCCGCGACGCGATGCTCCGCCGCGAAGCGCGCGAGTTCCGCCCGCGCCATGAAATCGACCGTCGCATCAGCATGACGCCGGGCCAGCGCGCGCATCGCCGGCGCCGCGCAGATCAGATCGCCGAGCGCGCCCGGAAAGATTATCAGCATGCGCCCGCCGCTTAAGTCCGCCTGATCCACCATCACCGTTCTATCATCGATTCATCGTCCGCTCGTGGCGCGGGGAGGTTCGAGCAACTTTATCCGCATTCGCATCTGTCGCAACGGTGGCTGTAATCGGGTTAGAATTGCCGCCATGCCGATCAGCGTTGCGCATACACCGTTGGAACTCGTGGGCCATACTCCGGTGGTCCGGCTCAATCGTCTGCCGGGCAAGGACGACGCCGAGGTCTGGGCCAAGCTCGAAAACTACAATCCGGGCGGCAGCGTCAAGGATCGCATCTGTCTGGCGATGGTCGAAAAGGCCGAACGCGAAGGGCGCCTCAAGCCCGGTGACACGATCGTCGAGCCGACCTCCGGCAACACCGGCATCGGCCTCGCCCTGGTCTGCGCGGTCAAAGGCTACAGCCTCATCCTGACCATGCCCGACACCATGAGCGAGGAGCGCCGCTCGCTGCTCGCCGCCTACGGCGCCAAGCTCGTGCTGACCCCGGATACGCGCGGGATGCACGGTGCGATCGCCAAGGCCGAGGAGTTGGTGCGCGCCAATCCGGGCTACTACATGCCGCAGCAATTCAGCAATTCGGCCAACCCCGAGGCACATTACGCGCATACCGGTCCCGAGCTGATGGAACAGCTCGACCAGATCGACGCGTTCATCTCGGGCGTCGGCACCGGCGGCACGATCAGCGGCGTCGGCCGCTACCTGCGCGAACATCTGAAGAATCGTCCGCTGATCGTCGCGGTCGAGCCCAAAAGCTCGCCCGTGCTCGAAGGCGGCGAAGCCGGCTTCCATAAAATCCAGGGCATCGGCGCCGGCTTCGTCCCGGAAAATCTCGACACCAAAATTTACGATGAAGTGATCGCCGTCAGCGACGAGGACGCGACCCGCTACTCGCGCCGCCTCGCGCGCGAAGAGGGCCTGCTGGTCGGCATCTCGTCGGGCGCCAATTGTTGTGCCGCGCTGCAGATTGCTAAGCGGCTGGGCCGCGGCAAAATCGTCGTCGTGGTGTTCTGCGATACCGGCGAGCGCTATCTGACGACCGATCTGTTCCAGGCCGAGGGCATTTGACGCGCCGCATGCGCGATCAATTCCGCCAGCCTTGATCATGAAAAATCCGCTCGAACAAAAGCTCGCGCGTCTGAGCGAGATCTTCCGCCCGATGCGCTCCCTGATGGTCGCGTTTTCCGGCGGCGTCGATTCGACCTTTGTGCTCAAGGCGGCCTGCGACGCGCTCGGCGCTCGCGTGCTCGCCCTGACCACCACTTCGCCGACCATGCCCGACGACGATCGGCTCTCGGCGCTCGAGATGGGCCGGCTGATCGGCGCGCGCCATCTGGTGATCGAATCGAACGAGCTCGAGATTCCGGGCTACGCCCAAAATCCGCTCAACCGATGCTACCTCTGCAAGCACAACCTATTCACCGTATGCGTGGCCAAGGCGCGCGAACTCGGTATCGACGAGATCGCCGACGGTCTCAACCTTGACGACCTCAACGATTATCGTCCCGGTATCCAGGCCGCGACCGAGCAAAGCGTGCGCCATCCGCTGGTCGAGGCCGAGCTGACCAAGGCTGACGTGCGCGAGCTGTCGCGGGCGCTCGGCCTGCCGACCTGGGATCGCGCGGCGTCGCCCTGCCTGTCGTCGCGCTTCCCCTACGGCATGCAGATCACGCCGGCGGGCCTGCAAATGGTCGAGCGGGGCGAGCGGCTGCTTCATGCGCTGGGCTTTCGCGTGGCGCGCGTGCGCTATCACGGTGAGGTCGCGCGCCTCGAGGTCGAAGCGAGCGAGGTAGCGCGCCTGCTCGAACCGGCGACGCGCGAGACGGTCGATCGCGAGTTGAAAAAGTTTGGCTTCCGCTATGTGACAGTCGATCTGAAGGGTTTCCGCTCGGGCTCGCTCAATGAGGGGCTTGGGACCTCGCCAGCGCCGCGGCCAGCCTGAAATCGGCGGCGGTCGTAATCTTGAAATTCAGCGCCGAGGCTTCGATCAGCTCGACCACGCCGCCGCAGCGCTCGACCAGATCGGCGTCGTCGGTCGCGGCGATCGCTTCACGCACCGCGCGCGCATGAGCCGCATTCAGCAACTCGCGCCGAAAGGCCTGCGGGGTCTGCGCCTGCCATAGTCCGGCGCGCGCGATCGTCGCCGCGATCGTCCGCCCGTCGGCCGCCGCGCGCTTGAGCGTATCGGCCAGTGCAATCGCGGCGATCGCGCCGCCCGCGCGCGCCGCCGCCGCGATCGTCGCGGCAAACATCGCGGGCGTGGCGAATGGCCGCGCCGCGTCATGCACCACCACGATCGCGGCCGCGGCGCTGGTCAGCGCCAGCGCGTGGCGCACCGAATCCTGCCGCTCGGCGCCGCCCGGCGTCAGCTTGACTGGAATCTCGAGGCCGGCGGCGATTACCTCGATGCGCGCCCGCGCCTCCATCCCCTCGGGCACGGCGATCACCGCCTCGTCAATCGCGGGCACCGCGGCGATCGTCCTGAGCGTCCAGCCGAGCAGCGATCGTCCGGCGAGCTCGACGAAAGCCTTCGGTGCGTCGAAGCCCAGGCGCGTGCCGCTGCCGGCCGCCACAATTATTACTGAAGCGTTAATTGCTGAAGCGTTAATTGCTGAGGCGTTCATCTTTGGATGGTTGCGCGATTGACGAGAGTCGCGCGAATTAAGGAGATAGCGTGACTTAAGCGGTATTCACGTTCAGGGGCAAGAAAAGGGGCCAGGCAGTGAAGCCGGCCCCATTTTGGCGCAAAATCCCACGTCGCGCGGCGCCTGGCGGGACGCGCCTTAGGGAACCTCTGCACAAGTGAGGTTGTCATTCTGAGCGCAGCGAAGAATCCCGAATCCGGGACCCATTCGCTGGCGCTCAGGGTGACAGCAGAGCCTTGTGCAGAGGTTCCTTAGGTGGCGAACATGGTCTTCAGCTCTTCCATGATCTTCTCTTCCGGATGAGCCTTGGCGATCGACAATTCCTTGACCAGCAGGCTGCGCGCCGTATCGAGCATCTTGCGCTCGCCGAAGGAAAGTTCCTTGTCGCCTTTGAGCACCAGCAGATCGCGCAATACCTTGGCGATTTCCAGCGGCGACCCGGTCTTGATCTTTTCCGTATATTCGCGGTACCGGCGATTCCAGGTCTGCGAATCGGCCTCGACTTTGCGTTGCCGCAGGATTTTGTAGATTTTGCTGACCGTGTCCATCCCGATTACCCGGCGCAGCCCAACCGCTTCGACATTTTCGGTCGGAATCATGATCGTCATCTTTTCCGTACCGAGGATGCGCAGCATGTAAAAGCGCCGCGTGGTTCCGGAGATCACCTTGCTCTGAATATCCTCGATGACGGCGACTCCGTGCGCGGGATAGACGACTTTTTCACCCTTTTTGAACGGCAAACTCATCGTTGGTAGATGCCTGGTTGCAGGCACCGGATTTCGGAGCGGTGGCTAATGCCGGTGAGCTTACCGCTTCCGATCGGCCTGAACCTTGCGTCCACTATTGCACAAATTTAGCCAGATTGTAACCCCCTCGCTTAAGTCAATAATTTAGAACCTTGTTCTCATGTACTAATAAAGTCAGGTCAGAGCTTGAGTTCCATCACAATCGCATCCTCTCCGGAGCCATAATAGCCGATTCTCAAACGTCGTTCCTCAAACGCGAATTTGCGATACAAGCGCCGCGCCGCGAGATTCGATCGCCGCACTTCAAGGGTCACTACCTGAGCATTTTTTGCTTTTGCTTCGGTTATGGCATCACTCATCATCCGCTCCGCGATACCTCGCCGCCGCATCCCGGGACGCACCGCGACGTTCAGGATGTGGCATTCGTCGGCCACCAGCCAGCGGCACAGGTAGCCGGCCAGAGGGGACGCGCCGCGAGCCATCGGACTGGCAACAATCAGCCGCGAAAACGGCAACGATAGCTCGCGCTCAAACGAATCCAGACTCCATGGCTGGGCAAAGGCCAACCGTTCGATCTCCATGATCGCCGGCAGATCGAGATTGGTCGCGTCGCGGATTTTCACGCCTTCGGCCATCGCCTCGGCAATCATAGCGTAGGGCGTGCTCCGTCTCATCTCCGGCCTTGCCAGCGCATCGATTTCAGGCCGCGCTCGGAATCGCGTCGGCCGCGCGCTTGAAGACGATTACCTCGAGCAGCTTGCCCTCCATCCGATGTTTGAACGCCGCGACCGGCTGGGCGAATTCGATTCGGGTTAAGAACTGCGACGGAAACGACGGCGAGACGTAGGCCGCGCGGCGTATCGCCTCGCCCCGCAGGCCGGCGCGGATCGCGAGGAAATCGTCGCCCAGACTGATCGTGTAGTCGTAGGCCGGCATCTCATCGGGCAATTTCCAGGCCTGCTTGAGTGCGGAGTAGGGCGTCCGCCGCGGCATCTCGAGCCGCACCAGGTAGGCGTTGCGCGCCTCGGTCACGCGGTAGACGGTGCCGTAACGGCGGTCGCGCTCGAGCTTGTCTTCGTGGCCCGCGCGGGCAAAGCCGTCGAAGGCGACATGGCGATCGTCGGAATCGGGGGCGCGCCGGCGCTGTCGCGCCAAGGGCAGGCTTTGCACAATCGCCCGCGCCAGGCGGCGCAGCGCTGAGCCGGGCGCCCGGATCAATTCGACACGCCGCATGATCTCCGCGTAGTCGCCCTCGAGTTCGCCCGGAAAATGTTTGCGCGCCAGGCCGGCCGAGTTCGCGACGGTCTCTTCGGGTGCGATGGCCATCGTGATTGGCATCGTCGGCATCGCGGCGGGCGGCACGATGACCGGCGGTGCGGCGGGCGTAACCGGCGCCGCGATGGCTGGCGCGTCGGCGGGTCGTGCGCTCGGGTCGTCCGGTGTCATGGTCTAAGCAGCCGAGAATAAATTTGTCGTGCGAGGCATCTGGCGAGCGCCCATCGATGAGCTTGAAAGAACGATAATCGGGGCCGGAATTAGATGTCAACCGATAGTCATCCGCGAATCGGTCGCGATGCGCGCGATACGCTATGAGAGCGGTGCCGCGTGCGCGCGCTAGCTTGCGTAGTGCAAATCGATTTGTCACTATTGCTCAGTTTACTGCGATTCGCCGCCGCTCCTTGCGTAGCGGAGATATTCAGCGTCTGGCATTTCCAGCCGGCGAGACCGAATCAGAACCATTATGGGAGGTGTGCTCAGGATGAAGAAGTTCGCGAAATTAATTACGGTTGTAATGATGGTGGCCTTCGTGGCCGCCTGCTCCAATAGCGCCAATATTGCCGCCGCGAAGCAAAAGGCCGAAGCTGACGCGAGCAGCGCGGGGAGCGCGGCGACCTCTGCCGAAGCCGCCGCCCAGCAGGCGCAGACGGCGGCGCAGGCGGCCGATACCGGCGCTCAGAATGCGGCTGATTCGGCGCGTCGCGCCGATGACGCGGTGGCGCGTCTGGAAGCGGCGTTCTCGAGTTCGGTCACGAAATAAGTACCGCAGCGAATTTGCGCGGCGCGGCGGGTGGGCCCTGGCTCTGCCCGCCGCGTCAGCGTATGGAGCGGGCGCCGCGCGAGTCTATTTGGCGGTGACCGGGGTCGGAGCGGCGGCCGCCGCCGATTGCAGTTCGGCGCGGACATGCTCGCGGGTTGGTTCGTCGCGTTCGATCTTCCGTTCGAGCGCGCGAAACGCACTGAGCGTAAGCCCCTCCCTGGACGCCGCCTGCTCGACCGTCAGGCCGCGATCGCGCTGCATGTCCTTGTAGACCGCGATGTACTTCTGGACCTGGTCGGGCGCGATATCGGTATCGGCGCCGGAGTCGTCGTTCTGGGCGAAGCGCCGATCGCGAATCGTCGTAACGGCGCGGTCGGTCTCCGAGATAGCGATTGATGGCGCTGCCGCGGCGATCGCGGGTGAGCCGGGCAATGCTCCCTCGCGGATCGGCCGGACGATCAACTGCAGTTTGGCGGCACGCGCGGCGGGCGGCGCCGGGGCGATTGCGCCGGCGACCATTAGCGCGGTGCAGACCGTAATACGAACCATGCGGTGCAGCGTCCGATAAAGCCTCCGAACCGCCGGATGGCGGCCGTCGGGACGAGATACAGGATTGGCGATCACAGCGGTCCTCCGGCGATTATCCTGACACCTCGATCGCGGCGCGAAAAGGGTATCCGACGCTTGCATTGTGCCGCGCGATGTTTAAGTTCCTGATGGCCGACCGCGCCCTGAGGGAGGAGTGCGGGCGGCCCGCAAGGTCCGGCGGCCCGGGCTGCCGGATCCGATTAACGTACGCAACATTATATTTTTCCGATTGGAGATAGCGCTCAATGTCAGCCAAGGTGATTGAACTTCACGAACACGCCCGTCGCGGGATAGTCAAAGGCGCCACGCTGGTGGCCGAAGCAGCACGCGTCACCCTGGGACCCAAGGGCCGCAATGTTCTAATCGAGAAAAGTTTTGGCGCGCCGCTGGTCACCAAGGACGGCGTCACCGTGGTCAAGGAGATCGAACTTGAGGATCGCTTCGAGAATATCGGTGCGAAGCTGATTCGCGAAGTCGCCCAGAAGACCAACGACGTGGCCGGCGACGGCACCACCACCGCGACGCTGCTCGCGCGCGCGATCGTCCGTGAAGGGATCAAGCTGTTGGCGGCCGGACTCGCGCCGATCGAACTCAAACGCGGCATCGAAGCCGCCGTCATAGCGGCGGTCGGCGCGATTAAAGAGATGGCGCGGCCGGTCAAAGACCACACGCGCATGAACCAGGTCGCGACCATCGCCTCCAACGGCGACACCTCGATCGGCAAGATCCTCGCCGACGCGATGGACAAGGTCGGCAAGGAGGGCGTGATCACGGTTGAAGAGGCGCGCGGCCTCGAGACCACGCTCGACCTGGTCGAAGGGATGCGCTTCGATCGCGGCTACCTCTCGCCGTACTTCGCAACCAACCCGGAAAAGATGACGGTCGAGCTCGAAGAGCCGTTGATCCTCTATTTCGAAAAGAAAATCTCGAACCTGCGCGAGATGGTGCCGCTGCTCGAACGCGTGGTGCAGAACGGACGCCCGCTGCTGATCGTGGCCGAAGACGTCGAGAGCGAGGCGCTGGCGATGCTGGTGGTCAACAAATTGCGCGGCACGCTTAAAATTGCGGCGGTCAAGGCCCCAGGGTTCGGCGATCGGCGCAAAGAGAGCCTCCAGGACATGGCGATCCTGACCGGCGGCGAAGTCATCGTCGAGGAACTCGGCGGCAAGCTCGAGAACGTCCAGATCAATCAGCTCGGCAAATGCCGCCGCGTGCTGATCGACAAGGACAATACGACGATCGTCGGCGGTTCGGGCAAGAAAGCCGAAATCACCGGACGCATCGAGCAGATTCGCCGGCAGATCGCGGACACCACCTCGGACTACGATCGCGAGAAGCTCCAGGAACGGCTGGCCAAGCTGACCGGCGGCGTCGCGGTGATCCGCGTCGGCGCGGCCACCGAAGTCGAATTGAAGGAAAAGAAGATGCGCGTCGACGACGCCGTCAATGCGCTGCGAGCCGCCGTCGAAGAAGGTATCGTGGCCGGCGGCGGCGTTGCCCTGGTGCGCGCGATCGGAGCGGTCAAGGCGCTCAAGCTCAGCGCCGAGCGCAAGGCCGGCGCCGGGATCGTCGAGCGTGCGATGAGCGAGCCGCTGCGCCAGATTGTCTTCAACGCCGGACTCGAGCCGGCGGTCGTGCTGGCCAAGGTCGTCGACGGCAAGGGCGACTTCGGCTACAACGCCGCGACCAACGAATACGAAGACCTGGTCAAGGCCGGCGTAATCGATCCGGCCAAGGTGGTGCGCGCGGCGCTCGAAAACGCGGCCAGCGCAGCCGCCCTGCTGATCACCACCGAAGCCGCGATCGTCGAGAAGCCGCGCAAACCGGTGGCGATGCCCGCGATGCCTCCCGGTGGAATGGGTGGAATGGGGATGGGTGGCATGGGCGGCATGGGTGGTATGGGAGGGATGGGTGGCATGGGCGGAATGGGCGGTGACGATTTCGGCGGTGACGATTTCTAGTAATCAATTCGCGCGCGGCGAATGGACTAGGTCAAATGCAAGTGGTGCCAACGTATTGATGGCGGTTTGCGGTGCTTACGCTCATACGGTATGGTTTATTGGCCAAATACGTTGGTGAAAGGCCAGTGCAGTTGCAGAAGGCAAATCTGTTTGTAAGCGGGATTTTGGGTTTACACGGTGATTCGAATTGCGCCGTTCGGTTATCTCAGGATCCCGGTCCAGATATCAGGCAAAATCTTAAGGAGGATAGGATGGAAGGGTTAATCTCGAAATCGACTAAACTGATTGGACTTGCGGGGGCTGTGTTCGCCCTTTCATTGATGGCCGGTTGCAGTCCGAACCAGGACGTCCAGTCGGCGCAGGCGGCTGCTACGCAGGCCGATTCGGCTGCGCAGCGCGCTGAAGCGGCAAGCCAGACTGCACAGCAGGCTGCGGCTTCGGCGCAGGCTTCGGCGAGCAAGGTTGAGCAATCGGCAGCCGATGCCAAGGCGGCTGCCGATCGTGCGGAAGCGATTGCGGCCAAGACCGATTCAGGCGGCGAAATGCATATGCATCACCATATGCACATGCATCATCATATGCACATGCATCATCACGCGGCGGCGATGGCGCCTGGGGCTGAGGCTCCTGCGGCGGCAGCGCCGGCACCGGAGGCTCCTGCTCCGGCGGCTTCCTGATAGCTCGTCGCAACTGACTATTCGGCAAGAGGGCGTCCGCGATGGGCGCCCTCTTCATTTTATCGCTCCCTCCTTATCTCTACCTCAGTATTTGCTTTTATACTCAGCTCGTTCCTTGGAGACGTTCTCTGTTGCAAAGGCTAGCGATTATTCAGTTCCGATGTTGTGCGGGTTTAGGGAACCTCTGCACAAGGCACTGCTGTCATCCTGAGCGCAGCGCATGGGTCCCGGATCCGGGATTCTTCGCTGCGCTCAGAATGACAACCTAACTTGTGCAGAGGTTCCTTAATGCGTGACGGACTTCGATCGGGCGAACTCAGAAGGTGACGACGACCTTGAGCGATTCGGGTTTCTGCGCCTGCGCGAACGCCTCGTTGATCCGGGCCAGCGGAAACTGATGCGTGACCAGTTCGCGCGCGCTGATCACGCCGCGGCGTACCAGGTCGAGCGCTTCGCGCGTGTCGTCGGGACCGCATGAGTAGCTCGGCACCAGCCGGGTCTCGTTGAAATAGAGATCGTGCGGCTTGACCAGCAGTTCATCGTCGGGCGGGGTCGCGGTGAATTGCACGACCGTCGCGCCCTTGCCGGCGGCGGCGATACCGCTCGCGATTACGCGCGAGGTGCCCGGCCCGACGATCACCACGTCGGCCATCGCGCCGCCGGTCACCCCGCGTACCTGTTCGGCCAGATCATCGCCAGAAACCACGAGACCGAAATCCGCCCCGAGTTCGCGCGCGCGCGCCGCCCGCTGTGCAAAGAGGTCGGCGCCGATGATGGTTCCCGCGCCGAGGCTGCGCGCGATCTTCACATGCATCATGCCCATGATGCCGAGCCCGATAATCAGGATCGATTCGCCCGGGCGCAGGCCCGATCGGCGGATCGATTTGACCACACAGGCGGCCGGTTCGATCAGCACGCCGTCGAGGTCGCCGAGATCGTCGGGCAGCTTGAGCGTGTCGGCCAGGTTGGGCGCGGCGACGAGAAAATATTCGGCCATGCCGCCGGGGTTGAGATTGGTCGCGCGCCACGTGGCGCATTGCACGTACTCGCCGCGCCGGCACGCGGCGCATTGGAAGCACGGCGCATGATGATGGACGAAGACCCGCTGGCCCGGCCGGAAGTCGCGCACCGCGGCGCCGGCCTGCTCGACCACGCCGACCGGCTCGTGACCGAGCACCAGCGGCGCCTTGCGCCGGATGTACCACGGCATGATATCGCCCGAGCAGATGCCGCAGGCGCGCACGCGCACCAGCAATTCGTTGGGTCCGGGTTCGGGGCGGGCGCTCGCTTCAACGCGGATATCGCCGAAATCATAGAGACGCGCAACTTGCATAGCCACGCAGGAACTTTGTGGCGCGTCGCGCGCAATGTCAACTCGCGCCGTATCGCGCATGCCGCTGTGCCGCGTCCGCGCGCGTGTTAGGCTGGCGCCCATGGCGCGTCCAGTATGCCCGCCGATCGCGGCCGACGTGATCGCGGAAATCGGCGATCGCATCGCCTTCATCGAGCGGCTCAATTTTCCGCCCGGATGGGCGTTTCCGGGCGGCTTCGTCGAATTCGGCGAGACCGTCGAGCAGGCCGCCGTGCGCGAGGCGCTCGAGGAGACTTCGCTCGAAGTCGATTTGCGCGCACTGCTCGGGGTCTACTCGCGGCCCGATCGCGATCCGCGCGGCCAGACCATCACGGTGGTCTACGTCGGCCGCGCGCGGGGCACGCCGCAGGCGCGCGACGACGCGCGCGCGATCGCGCTCCATCATCCCGACGATCCGCCCGCGCCGCTGGCCTTCGATCATGCCGAGATTCTCGCCGACTACCTGCGCTTTTTGCGCACCGGCGAATTTCCAGCCCCGTGGCGCAAGTAGACGGGATGCGGGGCGAGCGCGGGGGGGCCATGCTTTTGGCGTGCGGTATGGTAAGAGAGATGGGATCAATTTTTCGGAGGTATGGGATTCGATGGCGCGTCTGAAGACCGGATTGACGCTGGGCGTGGCGATTGCCGCCGCGATGATGCTACTCGGCGGCTGCGATCAGGAGCCGATTAGGGGCCGCGGCCTCGGTACGGCGGTGATGCTGCTGGGCTACCAGGGCGACTATCTCGAGGCCAACGGCCGCCTGCCGGTGGCGCAGGATCAGGTGCAGCCGATGATCGACGCGACCAACGCGATCGTTACGGCGGCGCGGGCCAACGCGATGCTGGTCTTTTACACGCGGGACGAGGCGAGTCCGTTTGCCTTCGTCAGCAACTGGTCGCGCCACTACGCGACGCCGCGCCTGTGGGCCGGTTCGCAACTCGACGAGCGCGCCGACGTCAACGCCGGACCGGTTTTCGCCAAGAGCTCGAAGGACGCGTTTTGCAATTCCAAACTCGAGCCGTGGCTCGACGAGCAGAATATCGGCGAACTGGTGATCGCGGGTGCGTATGCCGACCGCTCGGTGCTGACGACCGCGCGCGCCGCCTTGGCGCGCAAGTACAAGGTCACCGTGATCAGCGACGCACTGGCCGGCACCAGCGACGCTTCGCGCGACGCGGCGATCAAGTCGCTCAAGGACGCCGGTGTGGACGTCGAGTCCAGCCAGCAGTTCGTCGCCGCGATCAAGCCGTCGACGGCGATCGGCCTGCGCGGCCCGCTGACCGGCTCATGGTGGCTGCTCAAGCACTGACGATCGATCCGGCCGCGGCGGAAAAAAAGATCGGGCATTGCCGCGGCCGGCCGTCACCGACGCGCAGGCCGCGAACGTGCAGGGGCGTGTCAGCGCTTGAGGCGCGCGACCAGCTTCCCGATCCGGTCGAAAGCCGCGTTGAGATTTTCCATCGACGTCGCGTACGACATCCGCACGTGATGTGGCGCGCCGAAATCGTTGCCGCCGACCAGTGCGACGTGCTCTTCCGCCAGCAATAATTCCGCAAACGAATTGCCGTCCGTGATGGTCTGGTCGCCGAGACTCGCGCCGATCAGCTCCGTGATATTCGGAAAAACGTAGAACGCGCCGCTCGGCACGTTGGGCAGCTTGAAGCCGGGCAGCTTGCGCACGCGCTCGACCACCAGTTCGCGGCGCCGCCGGAACTCCGCCATCATCGTTTTGATTTCGTCCTGCGGTCCGCTCAGCGCTTCGATCGCGGCGGCCTGGGTGATCGAGTTCGGATTGCCGCTGTTTTGCCCTTGCAGGCGCGCGGCGGCGGCGATCACTTCCTTGGGGCCGGCGGCAAAGCCGATTCGCCATCCGGTCATCGCATAGGCTTTCGACAGCGAGTTCAGCGCGAAACCACGCGCCTGCAGCCGCGGTTCGATGCGGAAGATGTGCGGCACCGGACCGTCGTAAACGATGTGCTCATAGACGTCATCGGAGAGTATCCAGAGGCCGGCCTCGAGCAGAATCTTGGCCAGCTCGCTCAACTTGCCGGGCGAATAGACCGCGCCGGTCGGATTCGACGGCGAGTTCAGAATGATCCCGCGGGTGCGTGGCGTGATCGCACGCGCCAGCCGCTCCGGATCAAGCACGAAGCCGCGATCCTCGGGGCATTCGACCAGCTTGGCCGCGGCCCCGCTCAGATTCACCATCGCGACAAAGCTGACCCACGCGGGGGTCGGAATGATCACCTCGTCGCCCTCGTCGAAAAGCGCCGCGATAATGTTGGCCTCGGCCTGCTTGCCGCCGGCCGACGCCATGATTTCGGCAATCTCGTAGTCCAGCCCGCTGTCGCGCTTGAGCTTGAGCCGGATCGCCTCTTTCAGATCGCGCGTGCCGGCGACCGGCGTGTACTTGGTCTGGCCGTTGGCCAGCGCGCGCCGCGCCGCATCCTTGATCCGTTCGGGCGTGTCGAAGTCGGGCTCGCCGGCGGCCAGCGAGATGACGTCGACGCCGGCGGCCTTGAGTTCGGTGGCGCGGGTCTCGGCCGCCATCGTGGCGGACGGTTTGAGGGCGGCGATACGGCGGTTGAGCTTAAGCATCGGTGTGCGGCCTTTCGGCGCTGAAGTTAATCCCGGGGCGCGAACCGGGCTGGTCGCGCTCATCATGATCGTGCGTTTGCTGATGCGTTCGATTGTAACGATCCCGCGCGGCGGGTGAAACCGTGCGCCCGCAATCGCATTGTCCGCGTTGATCGTCCGCGTTCTGCAATCGCGCGCGGCCTAGTCGATTTTGAGCTTGGCGCGCAGCCGCGTCATCACCAACTCGGGCACCAGGTCGGGCAGCCGCTTGCCGTAGCCGGCCACCTCCTTGATCAGGCGCGACGCGGTGAAAAAGAGCTTTGGATTGGCGAACAGAAAAACCGTCTCGACCGACATGTTCATCTGCTTGTTCATCTGCGCCATCTGCAACTCGTAGTCGAAATCGGTCACCGCGCGCAGGCTGCGGATAATCACCGCGGCGCCGATTCGTTCGGCGTAGTCGACCGAGAGCCCGCTGAACTTGTCCACCCGCGCGCGCGGTTCGAGATCCTTGATGCACTCGTGGATCATCTCGACCCGCTCTTCGGGCGAAAAGAGCGCCGAGTCCTTGTGCGGATTGTAGGCCACCGCGACAATCACCTCGTCGAAAATCGCCACGCTGCGCCGGATGATATCGATGTGGCCGTTATGAATCGGATCGAAGCTGCCCGGGTAGATGGCAATCGAGGGGGCGTGTTCCTTGGGTTTATTGTACATACCGGCCCAGTGAGCTCATTGCGGCGGCTGCGGCAGTCGCCGGTAGAGGGCGATACGATGATCGCCGAGAGTTGCTTCATTCACACGTTCCACGCCCGCCGGCTCCAGCCGCGGCGCCCGTCCCGCCTGGCGCACCATGATCCAGCCGCGCGCCGCCGTTACCTCGCGCCCGACCAGCGCCGCGAGCACGGCGGCACTGTTATCGTGCGCATAGGGCGCGTCGACAAAGGCGAGATCGAAATGCTCGCCCGCCGCCGCCAGCTCGCCAATCGCGCGCATCACGTCGAGCGTGACGATTCGCGCCGCGCCGGTCAGGCCGAAGGCCGCGAGATTCTTCGCAATCGTCGCCACCGCCGCACGCGATGAGTCCACGAACACCGCCTCGGCCGCCCCTCGCGACAACGCCTCGAGCCCGAGCGAGCCGCTGCCGGCGAACAGATCGAGCACGCGCGCACCGGTCAGATCAAAACGCGCCGCGATGCGCGAGAAGATCGAGGCGCGCACCCGCGCGGTCGCCGGCCGCGTCTCAAATCCCCGGGGCGCCGCGATGCGCCGGCCGTGGGCGTTCCCCGCGATTACCCGCATTGCCGCCGCGCCTGGCACGCCGCGCCATGCGCCCGCACCGCGCGCATCCGCGCGTTCACTCGCACCGCGACCCTGTGCATAGGGCTTTGCCACAATTTCATCGCAATTCACAACTGCCGCGCGATCGTTTCCCGCGCGGCTGCGGGACCATAACGCAGTCGTGCGCCGGGCCGCAAGAATCGCGGCGGCGGCCGTTAATCGCGCCGGGACACTGGCGCGCGCGGGAAAATTAAGCTAGCTAAGATACGGTTCTGAATTCCAGCAGAATTGTCCGTTGAAGGTTCCGTTATAGTGTCCGAAAAATTCGCCGCCCCGGCCTCAGGTTCCTCCCCGGCGGCGTTGCCACATGACCGTGTGCCGCGCCCGCGCGCCGATCTTCGGTCGGCCCGCCCCGCGTGCCGCCGTCCGCTCGGCGGCCGTCCCGCGTATGGGATGCAACCGCCTGGCCGAGCCCGCCGCCCGTGACGATTGAACTCCTGATTGGCGCCATCAAGGCGATCGTGATCGTGGTCCTGGTACTCGGGCTGACCACCATGATGCTGTGGTTCGAGCGCAAGGGCAGCGCCCTCATCCAGGACCGCATCGGCGCCAACCGCGCCGATATTTTCGGTATCGGCAAGCGTCTGGGCCTGCCCAACTTCGGCTTCATCAACACGGTCCTCGCCGACCCCATCAAGATGTTTACCAAGGAAGACTTCGTGCCCGACGGGGCCGATCGTGCGCTCCACGCATTGGCGCCGTTTCTCGCACTCTTCCCGGTTATCATCACTTTCGCGGTCGCGCCGATGGGCGATATTCTGCGCGTCGGCCGCTACAACATCGACCTGCAGCCGGCCAATCTCAATGTCGCCGCGCTTTACGTTCTCGCGACTATCGGCATCGGCGTCTACGGTATCGCGCTCGGCGGATGGGCCTCGAACAATCGCTGGGCGATGCTCGGCGCGATTCGCGCCAGCGCGCAGATGATCTCGTACGAAATCGCGATGGGCCTGGCGATTATCGCCGTCGTCGTCACCTATGGGACGCTCGATCTGCAGGCAATGTGCCGGATCCAGGGCGGCGTATGGTTCGGCTGGCTGCCGCGCTGGGGTATCCTGCTGCAGCCGGTCTCGTTCGTGATGCTGCTGATTGCCGGGATGGCCGAGTCCAAGCGCGTGCCCTTCGACCTGCCCGAAGGCGAGTCCGAACTGGTCGCCGGGTACTTCACCGAATATTCGGGCGGCAAGCAGGCGGTCTTCATGATGACGGATTTCGCCGAAGTCCTGCTCGTCGCGGTGCTGATCACGACGTTTTTCTTCGGCGGATGGCAGGTGCCGTGGCTCTATCGCGACGGCTTTCATTTCCCCGGCGGTGCGCATCTGCTGATGCCCAACTTGATCGTCGCGCTGCTCGAGTTCGTCGCGTTCTGGGTCAAGGTCGTCATCTTCAGTTGCTTCCAGATTCTTATCCGCTGGACGCTGCCGCGCCTGCGCTACGACCAGTTGATGCGCCTCGGATGGAAGGGGCTGGTGCCGCTCGGCCTGATCAACCTGGTCGTGACCGCCTTCGTGGTGGTCGTGGCAGGGGACAAATGACGATGCCGCCTCTGGTGTTCGCCTTTCTCGCCGCGCTCGCGATTATCGCGAGCCTCGGCGTCATCCTGCAGCGCAACCCGGTGCATTGCGTGCTCTCCTTCGCCCTCGCCCTGACCGATATCGGCGTGCTCTTTATGGGCCTGGGCGCGGTGACCGTCGGCTTCCTGCAGATCGTGGTCTACGTCGGCGCGATCATGATCCTCTTCCTGTTCGTTATATGGCTGCTCAATATCCAGGCCGACGCCCTCAAGCCGCGCGGTAATCTCGGCATAAAGTTCGCTGGTGCGATTGGCGCGGCGGCGCTCGCGGCGGAGCTGTTCGTCACCTTTTCCAGCTATCCGCGGATGCGTGAAATCCGCACCATGCCGCCCGATTTCGGCTCGATCGCAAGCGTCGCGCGGATGCTCTTCTCGGACTACCTGGTGGCCTTTGAAGTCACCTCGCTCCTGCTGCTCGCTGCGATTGTCGGGGCGATCGCGCTGGCCCGCACGACCACCGGAGCGGCCAGCCCGGCGCTCCCCGTGACCGTCGGCGGCGACGCGCCGGCCGGCGCGCCCGTGGACGCCGCAAGCTCATCCATCGCGTCCGGGTCGCCGGCGCGGGAGCACGCCTGATCATGACGCCGATCAGTTATTTCATGGCGCTCAGCGCAATTCTGTTTGCGATCGGCGTGGCCGGCGTCATGATCCGCCGCAACGTGATCGTGATGTTCCTGTCGATCGAACTGATGCTCAACGCGGTCAACCTGGCCTTCGTCGCACTCGGCCGCCGGATGGGCTCGATGGACGGGCAGGTCATCGTGTTTTTTGTGATAACGGTGGCGGCGGCCGAGGCGGCGGTCGGTCTCGCGCTGATCGTCGCGGTCTTCCGCAATCGCGAAACCGTCAACGCCGACGAATTGAATCTGCTGCGCTGGTGAACCACCGCTAACCACTGGCTACCCATGACTCAAGACTTTCCCGCCCTCGGCCTGATCCTGCTGTTTCCCGCGCTCGGCGTGCTGTTCAATCTGTTCGGCGGCCGCAGCGCCGGGCGTGGCGCGGTCAATCTGATCGGTCCGGGCGTGATCTTCGCGGCCTTTGTGGTCGCGTTGTGGGGCTTCATCAAGTTGCTCGCGATGCCGCCCGGAGCGGCGCTGGTCTGCGGCCTGTGGCCGTGGATCGCGGCGGGTCCGTTTCACGTCGAGCTGGGCCTGCGCCTCGACGCGCTCTCAGCCGTGATGACGCTGGTGGTCACCGGCGTCGGCGCGCTGATCCATCTGTACTCGGCCGGCTACATGGCCGACGACGCCGGCTACGCGCGCTACTTCACCTACCTCAACCTGTTCGCGCTCTCGATGCTGGTGCTGGTGCTGGCCGACAACCTGCTCGAGATGTTCATCGGCTGGGAAGGCGTGGGACTTTGCTCGTACCTGCTGATTGCCTTCTGGTTCGACAATCCGGTCTACGCGCGCAATGGGCGCAAGGCCTTTATCGTCAATCGCGTCGGCGATCTGGGCTTCCTGCTGGGTATCTTCACGATCGTTGCGGCGCTCGGCGCGCACGGCGTCTGGACGCTCGATTTCGTCGGGCTCGAGCGCCACGCCGATCTGCTCCAGCCGGTCGCCGTTTGCGCCGCGCTGCTGCTGTTCTTCGGCGCGACCGGCAAGTCGGCGCAGATTCCGCTCTACGTCTGGCTGCCCGACGCGATGGTCGGCCCGACGCCCGTCAGCGCGCTGATCCATGCGGCCACGATGGTCACGGCGGGCGTCTACATGATCGTCCGGATGAATTTTCTCTACATTCAGGCGCCGGTCGCGATGGACCTGGTGGCGACCGTCGGCGCGCTGACCGCGTTCTTCGCCGCGACTATCGCGATCGTCCAGACCGACATCAAGCGCGTGCTCGCCTACTCGACCATCAGCCAGATTGGCTACATGATGCTCGGCGTCGGCGTCGGCGCGTTCGCCGCCGGCGTGTTCCATCTGATGACGCACGCCTTCTTCAAGGGGCTGCTGTTTCTGTGCGCGGGCTCGGTGATCCATGCGATGCAGGGCGAGCAGGACATGCGCCAGATGGGCGCGCTGCGCAAAAAACTCCCGATTACCTACGCCACGATGCTGATGGCGACGCTCGCAATCAGCGCTGTGCCGCCCTTTGCCGGCTATTTCTCCAAGGATCTGATCCTCGAGGGCGTCTATGCGTCGGGCCACGTATGGCTCTGGCTGATCGGCGTGATCACCGCCGGGATCACCAGCTTCTACATGTTCCGGCTGATCTTCATGACCTTCTGGGGCGAGTCGCGAGTCACCCCCGACAAGCTGCATCACCTGCACGAATCGCCCGCGGTGATGACGATTCCACTCGTCGTGCTGGCGCTTTTTTCGCTGGTCGGCGGATGGGTCGGGTTGCCCGACTGGCTGCTGTGGGGCGACGCCTTCAAGCGCTTCCTTGCGCCGATCGTGAGCCGTCCGGTGGTCGGCGCCTTCGTCATGGCTGCGGCCCATCCCGCGGCGGCGCGGCTGTCGCTCAGTGTCATCCTGAGCATGGTTGCGCTGGCCGCCGGGCTCATTGGCATCTTTCTGGCCTGGATGCTCTACCTGCGCTATCCCGGCGCGCCGCAACGCATCGCCGCGCGCATGGCGACAATTCACGAAGTGCTGGCCGAAAAATATTACGTTGACCAGATCTACGACCTCCTCATCTCGCGCCCGCTGTTCTGGATCTCAGGCACCGTGCTCAGCGACGGTGTCGACCGCGGCGTGATCGACGGTCTCGTCAACGGCGCCGGCGCGGCGGTCGAAGAGGGCGGCGAGACCGCGCGCAAGGCCGCCACCGGCAACGTGCGCGACTATGCCTTCGTCTACCTGGCCGGCGCCCTCGCAGTGGCCGGCTTTTACGTTTATATGGTGGTCCGCTGATGGGCGGCTGGTATCTCACGGGATTGATTTTCGTGCCGACGCTCGGCGCCTTTGGCGTGCTGGCGCTGAGCGACGAAGTGGCGATCTGGCGCTCGGCCTTCATCTACTCGCTGATTCCGCTGGTGATCAGCCTCCACCTGTTCGCCGCCTTCGACCCGCATCAGGCCGGCTACCAGTTCGTCGAGCAGTACGCGTGGATCCCGCAGTTCGGCATCTCCTATCACGTCGGCGTCGACGGCATCAGCCTGTTCCTGGTGATCCTGACCACGCTCCTGGTTTCGCTTTCGCTGCTCTACTCGGGCGGCGGCGATATCACCAAGCGGCCGCGCGAATTCTGCTTCATGATGCTGGTGCTCGAGACCGGCCTGCTGGGTGCGCTGCTCGCGGTCGATCTTTTTCTCTTTTACGTCTTCTGGGAAGTGATGCTGGTGCCGATGTACCTGATGATCGGCATCTGGGGCCACGGCCGCAAAATCTACGCGACCTTCAAGTTCGTCATCTTCACGATGCTCGGCTCGCTGCTGATGCTGGTCGCGATCCTGTACCTGGCCGGCGCCGCGCGCGCCCAGACCGGCCATCTGAGCTTCGACCTGCCGGACCTCTACGGCGTCGCGCTGACCCATGCGCAGGCCTGCTGGCTGTTCGCCGGCTTCGCGATCGCCTTCGCGATCAAGGTGCCGATGTGGCCCGTGCATACCTGGCTGCCCGACGCGCATACCGAGGCGCCCACCGCCGGGTCCGTGATGCTGGCCGGCGTGATGCTCAAGATGGGCACCTATGGCTTTGTGCGTTTCGCGATTCCGCTCTTTCCCGAAATCGCGATCCAGGCCACGCCGATTTTCATGACGCTCGCGGTTATCGGGATCATCTACGGCGCGCTGGTCGCGATGGTCCAGCCCAATCTCAAACGCCTGGTCGCCTACTCCTCGGTGAGCCATCTGGGCTTCGTGATGCTCGGCATCTTCGCGCTCAATACCCAGGGCCTCGACGGCGCCATCTACCAGATGCTCAACCACGGCGTCTCGACCGGCGCGCTGTTCCTGCTGGTCGGAATGCTCTACGTGCGCCGCCACACCTTCGAGATCGCCGAATATGGCGGCCTGGCCAAGATCATGCCGATGTACGCGGCCTTCTTCATGATCGTGATGCTCTCGTCGATCGGGTTGCCCGGCCTCAACGGCTTCGTCGGCGAGTTCCTGATCCTGCTCGGCACCTTTCTCCATGCGCCGATCTTCGCCTGGTTCGCCGTCGCCGGTATCGTGCTCGGCGCGCTCTACATGATGTGGGCGTATGAGCGTGTAATGTGGGGACCGGTGACCAAGGCCGTCAACCAGACCCTCAAGGACTTGAGCCGCCGCGAGATCGCCGTGATGGTCCCGCTGGTCGCCCTGATGATCCTGATGGGACTCTTTCCACGCCCACTGCTGAGCCGCATGGAGCCCTCCGTCAACGCCCTGCTGGTGCGCGTGCAGGCGGCGCAGGCCCGGCTCGACGCCGCGCATGCGCACCACGATGCAGCTCGCCATGCGGGCCATGCGCGCGCGCTGGCCGCGCTCGGCGCGTCCCTCCCGCCGATGGCTGACCAATGAATCAATTCACCCTGAGCGCGGTGCACTTTGCCTGGCTGCCGATCCTGCCGCTGATCGCGATGGCGCTCGGCGCCATGACCGTGATGCTGGTCGGTCCGCAGGTCGACGACGACGACAGCGCCGGCCTCGGCGTAATCGCGCTGCTTACGCTGCTGATCGCCTTCGTCCTCACGCTCTTCACCTTCAGCCAGAACCATCTCGCCTTCGGCGGCGCCCTGGTGGCCGACGATTACGCGGCCTTCTTCGACCTGTTGATCATCATCGCCACCGCCGTGATCGTCGCGATGTCGCTCGATTACGTCTCCGACGAGGGACTGGCCGGCGCGGAATACTACGCCCTGATATTGTTTTCCGCGCTCGGCATGATGCTGATGGCGGCGGCCGACGACCTGATCATCATCTTCCTCGGCCTCGAGACCATGTCGCTCGCGATCTACGCGCTGGCCGGCTTCATGCGTCGTGATCCGAAATCCAACGAGGGCGCCATCAAGTACTTCATCCTCGGCGCTTTTTCGACCGGCTTCCTGCTCTATGGCATCGCGCTGGTCTACGGCGCCACCGGCACCATCAAGCTCGAACCGATCCGCGCCGCGCTCGCCGCGGGCAATGCTTCCAATCCGCTGCTGCTGCTCGGCCTCGGCCTGATGCTGATCGGTTTTGGCTTCAAGGTCGCCGCGGTGCCGTTTCACATGTGGACGCCCGACGCCTACCAGGGCGCACCGACTCCCGTGACCGCCTTCATGGCCGTCGGGGTCAAGATTGCCGCCTTCGCCGGCTTCATGCGCGTCTTTATGGTCAGCCTCGGTCCGGTCAGCGCCGAATGGTCCGGCGTCCTCTGGGTAATCGCGGCGATTACCATGACGATTGGCAATTTGACCGCGCTGGTGCAGGACAATATCAAGCGGATGCTGGCCTACTCGGCGATCGCGAATGCCGGCTATCTGATGCTCGGCATGGCCGCGGCGCCCGCCCGTGCGGCCGGCGGCGCGATGCTCTACTACCTGCTCGGCTACGCCTTCACTAATCTCGGTGCTTTCGCCGTGGTCATCGCGCTTGCCCGCCGCAGTGAGACGCGCGATCGGATCAGCGATTTCCGCGGCCTCGCGCGGACCCATCCGGGGCTCGCCGCCGCGATGGCGCTGTTCATGCTCTCGCTCGCCGGCGTGCCGCCGCTGGCCGGCTTCGTCGGCAAGTTCTACCTGTTCTCGGCGGCGCTCGGCGCGGGTCTCGTCTGGCTGGTGGTGATCGCCGCGCTCAATAGCGCGATCTCGGTCTACTATTACACGCGCGTGATCGTCGAGATGTACGCGCGCGAGGGTGGCGAGGTCACTATCGAGCCGCTCGGCGCGCGTCCGGCGCTGCTCATCAGTATCGTCGTCGCCGTCGCCGGCACGATCCTGATTGGGCTCTACCCGCAGCCCTACATGAGTTCGGCGGCCGCGGCCTATGCTTCAGCCGTCCGCCGGCCCGCGATCGCTGCCACCGCCGCCTTGCGCTGAGCCTGCGCCCGCGCCGCATCGCATAATTTTATCTGTTGAAGTTTGCGCCGTCTGCCGACCGCGAGGGCCATTTCGAGGTCGTGCGCCTGATGCGCATACATCGCCGCGCGTCCGCCGGGCGATGTCGCTTCGGTGTTTCCGCCTAGGGAACCTCTGCACAAGTTAGGTTGTCATTCTGAGCGCAGCGAAGAATCCCGGATCCGGGACCCATGCGCTGCGCTCAGGGTGACCGCAGAGCCTGGTGCAGAGGTTCCCTAGCGACGCTTGGCCGGCGCCTTGACGATCAGATCGGGTGCCTTGCGCGCAATGCTTTTCGGCCTTGGTGTGGCCGCTTTCGCCTGCGTCGTCGAGGGCTTCTTCGTCCGCGTTTTGGACGGCGGGGCTTGCGATGAGACAACGCTCGTGGGCGGTTCAGCCCAGGCGTCGGCCTCGATTTCGATTAGCATCTCAGGGTCGACCAGCCGCCGCACTTCGACGATCGTCGAGCACGGCGGATGCCCACCGAAGCATTCGCGATGCGCCCGCGCCACTTCGCTGAAGCGCGTGATATCGGTCACGAAGACCCGCGTGCGCACCACGTCGGCGAGCGACATTCCGGCGCGCCCGAGCGCCGCCGCGAGATTGTCGATCGCCTGGCGCGCCTGCTCGTACATGTCGCCGCGCCCGACGATTTGGCCCCGCCCGTCGATCGCTGTGGTGCCCGAGATCGCAAGCCATCCGCCGGCGCGCACCGCGCGCGAATAGCCGAAAATCGGCTCCCACGGCGCGCCACTCGCAATCCGCCTGATCTCGCTCATCGCGATCGTTCCCCGCGGCAGCCAGCACAACGATGCGCCCGCGCCCCCATCGCGCGCTCGATTCGCTTGCCGGGGCGCGATTCGCCCTTGCGTGCGCGATCTATTCCGGCGCCGCGCGCCGCCGATGCGGCCTCAGGTCTGGCGATTGCCCGACGGCCAGACGTCTTCCAGCTCGCGGTCCACCGAGCGCATCGGCGCCCCGGCCACCGCATTGCCGCTCGGCCTCAGCCAGCGCATCAGTTGGCGGATTTTGGCCAGGGCCGACGGCGGGCTCGTCCCCAGTCGGTTCATGTCGAGTTCGTGTTCGACCACGCGCCCCTGCGCACGGTCGGCAAGCTGTCCAGCAGGAATAAATGTTCTAGCGACCGCCACGTCCCCGTTCCTCCTCCACCGCACTCATGTGGCTAATGGGCGATAGTACACTGAGTGTTGCCAGCAAGCAAAAAATTTATTTAGATGTTCCGCGCGTGACAACGCGGGTGTTACCGCCAGCTTGTTTTAGCAATTCACCTAAAGTATTCTTACCCTGCTTGACAACTCTGCGCGCTCGCCCTGCGCGGACTCACGACCTAGGAGACACTAATGCGAAAAATCTTCATTTTGGCCCTCTTCTCAATGATCTTCGCAGCTGCGGCTTGCACGAAATCAGAAGATGCTTCGTCCCCCGAAGCTTCGCCGATGGCTTCCGATGTCGCCAGCCCGATCGCTTCACCTGACATGGCGAGCCCGATGGTGAGTCCCGCTGCCAGTGATGCCAACCCGATGGCGTCGCCGGCCGCTTCCTGATCAATCTGTAGCTACTTTGGCGCCGTCCCCGCGCGCTGGCGGTTTGCGCTGGCCCGCGGGGACCGGCGTGCATCGGTCTCTCACCGCGCGATCCTCGCGCGCCAGCCCCGATCTTTTGCGCCCCGCGTGACGCGCACGCCACCCCGACACGCCGCACGCCCTACCGGGCGTGGGGTTATCCGCTCGCCCCCGCCGCCTATATCGCCGCCGCGACGGCCCTGATGGCCGATCTGTTGATCGTCAAGCCGGCCTATACCTGGCCCGGATTGGTGATCGCGCTCAGCGGCGTGCCGGTCTACTGGTGGCGGACCCGCGCGCGCCGCTGACGCGCGATCGACGCGCACTCGCGCGGCTGCGAGAATCGCGCGCTCAGGCGGTCATCGCCTCTTTCACCGTCAGCATGTCGACGTATTCGCGAATCCGGCGGATCTTGCCGCCTTCGACCTCGAAGACGAAGCAGTACTCGTTGCGATAGTCCTTGCCGGTAAACGCTTTGCCGGTGTTGGTCAGCTCGACGATCACCGTGTCGCCGGCCGCATGCACCTTGCTGATCGAGGAGTTGAGGCCGGCCGGAAAAGCCTTGCCGATACCGCCGATGAACTCCTTGACCGCCGCTTTGCCGCGCTTGAGCCCGGAGATACCCGGCAGATTGCCCGGGATTAGCCAGCTCACCTCGTCCGACATGTTGGCCAAGGCGGCGTCGGCCTGCCCGCCCACTATCGCTTTCCAGGTCGTGGTCACCAGTTCCGCATTCTGCTCGCTGCTCATCGCATCACCTGCCCGCGTATGAATTTCGTCTGTCCCCCACTGCTAGCGCGATCCCGCCACGAATTCCATCACCGGGCGCTCTCTTGCCCGAATAGTAACCCGTATAGTTTATGCTTGGGCGGATGCCAGTCACGGCCAAGCAGCGGCGGGCATAGCTTCGCGCCCGAGCGGCGCCGCGCGTTCAGCGGCGCGCTGGGATCACCGGCAGCGTCAGATGCGACGCGAAGCTCCGCTCATGCATCACCGTTTGCAGCGCCGGGCGGGTCTCGGCGTCGGCGAACAGATCGTGCCCGGTGTTAGGATTACGATCGAAGCGCGGAAAGTTCGACGAGCTCACCTCGAGCCGTATCCGATGGCCGGCCTTGAACAGGTTGGCCGTTGACCACATGTCGATATTGAACTCGTAGACCTTGCCCGGCGTGATCAATGTCGGATCGGATTGGGACTCGCGCACCCGCGCGCGGATAATCCCGTCGGTCAGATTACGCGCGAAGCCGCAGGGCCCGACGTCGACCAGCTTGGCCGTGAAATCGGTATCCGGCGCCGACGATGACGCGTAGAGCGTGAGCTTGACCGGCCCGGTCACTTCGAGATCCTCGGCCAGCGGCTCGGTCGAGTAGACCAGCACGTCGGCGCGATGCTCGACGGCGGCCTGATCGAACGCGCCCCCCGGCACTGAATTGGGATAGCAGCATAGTCCGCCGCCCATCGTCGGCACCGGGCTCAGCGGATTATAGAGATACGAATCGGGCGGCTCGGCGCCGGGCGTATCGGTCGCCAGCGCGCCGTCGCCATAGGCGCTGTTGGCGCGGCCGCGGCTATGCAGGTAATAGCGGCGCCATTCGGTGCCCGGCAGCGGCCATTCCTTTTCCTCCCGCCAGTCGTTGCGCCCCATCACGTACAGATTGACCGGCGCGCCCTCCGCCGCGCCATTGGCCTTGCCCTTGAGCCAATAGTCGAACCATTCGAGTTGCTGCCCGTCGAGGTCGACCGAAATCGGGCTCGCGCGAAAGCCCATGTCGACCTGCCCGACCAGGCTGGGCAGCGGCAGGGCATGGTTCCACGGCCCCATCATCAGTCGTTGGCGCCGCGCCGCATCGCCGGCGCCGCGCGCCTTCATCCCGAGATAATTGCGAATCGTGCCGCCCTGGAAGATGTCGTACCAGCCGCCGAGATTGAGCGCCGGCACGTCGATTTTGTCGTAGCTCTCCTCGATACAGAGCTTGCGCCAGTAGGCGTCGTTGTTCGGATGTTCGAGCCAGTCGAAGAAGTAGGGCGCACCCGCGCGGAACAGCGGAAATTCCTTGAGCGGCAGGAAATCCATCTGATCGCGCATCGTGTCGATCGACGACATCACCCGGCCGAGTTCCGGGCCTGCCGCCGGATTGGTCTCGCGCTCGCGCAGCAGACGGGGCAGGCCGAGCGCGGTCATCAGCCAGCTCACGTTGAAGAACAGCGCGAAGGCGCCGCCTTGATAGGTCCAGCCGTTGTGATAGTCGCTCGCCGTGATCGACGGCACCATCGCTTTGAGGCTCGGCGGGCGCTCGGCCGCCGCCAGCCATTGGGTGGCGCCCATGTACGACGCGCCGAAGGTGCCGACCTTGCCGTCGGCGAACGGCTGGCGCGCCAGATGCTCGATGGTGTCGTAGCCGTCGCGCGGCTCGTCGACGAAGCAGGTGAACGTGCCCTCCGACGCGAAGCGCCCGCGGCAATCGACGAAGACTACGTTGTAGCCGCGCTGGGCGGCGCGCACGGCGTCGAGCGTCAGCGCCGAAATCAGCGGAAATTTCTTGTCGTAGGGCGTGCGATTGAGCAGCACCGGCAGCCGCTCGGGCGTGTCGGGCCGATAGATGTCGCCCTTGAGCACGCAGCCGTCGCGCATCGGGATGTCGATATTTTTTTCGATTATGATTTTCGTGCCCACGCGATCCTCCCTGGCCGTTGCGGATGCCAGCCCGCCGCGGCTCAATGTCCTGTGCGACGCTTGTAACCCGCCGCGCCCCGCTCCCGCAACTTCGCGCGAACCTCGCGCCGCCAGCATCGCCACCCAAGCCGGCGATTGGCTATCCGCGCACCCGCTGGCACTTGGCCAGCCGGGCACTTATGATACGGGGCGAGAGACCAGCCGATACGACGGCCGGGCGCGGCGCAGGCGATGGATGCGCGCGGCGCGCGCCGTCGCATTCGCGATTAAACCGGAGAAGACGATCGACCCAGATGGCGAGCGAACGTAAACGTGAAATCAAGCGCCGGCGCAAACGGCGGGAAAAAAGACTCAAGGCCGTGATGCGCGAGTCGCGCACCCACGCTAAGAAAAAGAAGCGCTAGGGCAGGTGCTCGCGCGCCGGCGCGCGGTCAACGCCAATCATAACGGTGCCTGATGGCTTACGAAACGATCCTCTACGAGGTCGCCGCTAGCGTCGCGACCGTCACGCTCAATCGCCCGGCCAAGCTCAACGCTTACACCGCGCGGATGGGCGCCGAACTGGTCGACGCGATGCGCCGCGCGGACGACGACGCGGCCGTGCGCGCGATTATCCTGACCGGCGCGGGCCGCGCGTTTTGCGCCGGTGCGGATATCGCCGGGTTTGCCGACAATATCAAGGCGCGTGACGGCGGCGGCGCCGGCAACGCCGAGCGGCGCGGCGGGATACTCGAGTATCCCGCCCTGATGGGCGCCCTGCGCAAACCCTCGATCGTTGCGATCAACGGCTATGCCGTCGGTATCGGCGCCACCATGACGCTGCCCTGCGATATCCGGATTATGGCCGAGACCGCCAAAGTCGGCTTCGTCTTTGCCCGTGTCGGCCTGATGCCCGAGCTGGGCTCGTCGTATCTGCTGCCGCGCCTGATCGGCGCCGCGCGCGCCGCCGAGATGATGCTCACCGGACGCAACTTCAGCGCCGTTGAATGTCTCCAGGCCGGACTGGTCAGCCAGGTCACGCCGACCGAGGCGCTGATGGTCAAGGCGCACGAGATCGCCGCCGACATCTGCCTCGGCTCGCCGACCTCGCTCGCGCTGACCCGGCGCGCGATCAACACCGGCCTCAACGGCACGCTCGAGACCGCGATGGACTTCGAGGGGCTTGCGATCGAGCGATGCTACTCGAGCGCCGAGCATAAGGAATACGTGAGCGCGTTTATCGACAAGCGCAAACCCGATCTGAGCCGGATCAAGCGATAGATCGGGAGTATATTCTTTACGTAATCCGACCTTTGACCCGTAATTTCACCTATATTGGTTCGCGCGCTGCGCTCGGGCGGCACTGTTGGTAGCAAACCGGACATCTCCATCGGTATGTTGCGGAGTTTGACTTCCGCTAGAACGCGCGCAAAGTTGATGACGGCGAGCGGCTAGCGCACGCGGTCCGAAGCGCCGAAGGCAAGCGCCTTCGTATAAGAAACCATTAGCCATGCTTCCGCCGACACCGGCGCAGGGGAGGATGTTTTAGATGAGGATGGCGCCTTCACCCATTCATGCCCAAGCCAAATTGCTTCATTTCGAGGCACCGTTTAACAAACGGAAGGGGCGCAGAAAAATAGTGTTCGGCTGGTACGGCGGCAAATTTAGCCATTTAGATTGGCTTCTACCGCTTCTGCCTTTCTGCCATCACTACTGCGAACCGTTTGCCGGATCGGCCGCAGTTCTCATAAATCGGGAACCTTCGCCGGTTGAAACATACAACGATATCGATGGGGAAGTAGTCAATTTCTTTCGTGTACTTCGAGAGCAAAAGGATCGCCTCATCGAAGTCATTGGTCTCACTCCCTTTGCTCGGGAGGAATTTTACCGAGCTCTCAATGGACATGGTGAAGCGCTATCGCCCGTAGAGCGCGCCAGACGTTTCTTCATCCGGGCACGACAGGTGCGGACCGGCCTTGCGCAAACGGCTTCTCTTGGGCGATGGGCGAATTGCAAGAATACGACGCGGGCGGGCATGTCTGGGGTGGTTTCGCGATGGCTCGGAAGTATAGAGACACTTCCCGAAGTCGCGATTCGCTTGCTCCGCGTCCAGATTGAAAACCGACCAGCCGCCGAAGTAATACGGCTTTACGATGAGGAGTCCACCCTTTTTTATTGCGACCCGCCCTATCTGCATGAGACGCGCGGCGATTGCAAAGCCTATGGCTTTGAAATGACCGATCAAGACCACCAACAACTCGCGTGGCTCTTGTCGGGAATCAAAGGCAAAGCAGCGGTATCTGGTTATCGCGGACCGCTTATGAACAAGCTCTACAAAGATTGGCATCGGCACGATGCCCCGTTGAAGCAATGCCACTCAATTAAGAAAATACGGCAAGAATGTCTCTGGACGAATTACTGACCGAATGGCTCAGTCGTGCCGCACCGTATCGAGTCCAGTGACGCAACGGCTATCTTGGCGGAGGTCTTCCCGCTAGCCGAAGATGATTACCGCGAGAACGCGGCGATCAAATTTTCAGCGCCATTAGTTGCCGCGACTGATTGCCTCTTTTCATCCGTTACCCAAGCATATCGGGAAGCCCTTGTCGGTTGTGCAATTGCTCGCATCATTAACCAAGATATTGATATTCGACTTCCTGCCACCGAGAGTGGCGAGGATGCGTTCAGCGGGCGCAGTCTGGCCGATAATGCCGTGACTCCATTCTTACGAGATCGTGCCATACCGATCTCAGTTTCTCCCTATCTTTCAGCTCTACGGGGCGGCGCGAAGTTCATTAAGGGCGGCGCTCCACGGATTCAGCGCGATAAAGACGGCTTCGATGCTCTGGTTGACTTGGTTGATTATCTCCGCAGCGGTTTAGCTGATTATCTGTTCATCACGACCACAAAGCCGGACGACGGCGCCTTTGCCGCCGCACGGAGTTATACTGGCGTTGGCCATGAAATGAACTTCGTTCCTTTAGCCGATTGGCTGGTTCATAATCTGGCCACAATCGGGAGGACCTGCCGCGCATTGTTCCAAGCGAAGATGATCGAATTGCTCAGCGCGCAAGGAACGCCAGCCGAAATTCGGGTCGCGTGGAATGACAAGATGGACGAAGCCATCGGGGTCAAAGCGAAATGACAACACCCAAGAGGAAAAAACGGTCGCCGCAAATCGCCCGGTCCAGCGCCCGAAGCCCTCAAGATTGAGGCAACTGGAAAGACGCGATGTAGAAGCTGATTTCCAACGAAGCGCCCCGCGGATCGCAGGTGCTCGCGAACGCACGTCGAAGACTCTTCCCAATTCTCGACGGATAGTTTATCATAAATAAGAGAATCTTAGTCATCTATTAGCCGAGAGAGTTGATTGCAGGAACTCGAACGGTCTTTAACTTTAGAAAAACCCGATTTTCGGAGGATCATATGGCTATTCATCTGGGGAGCACTGCTCCCGATTTCACCCAGGAATCGACCGAAGGCACAATCCACTTTCACGACTGGATCGGCGACAAGTGGGTGATTCTGTTCTCCCATCCCAAGGACTTCACCCCGGTCTGCACGACCGAACTCGGCCTGGTGGCCAAGCTCAAGGGCGAGTTCGACAAGCGCAACGTCAAAGCGATCGCGGTCAGCGTCGACGACGTTGCGTCGCATAAGGGCTGGATTGGCGATATCGAAGAGACCCAGCACACCAAGCTCAATTTCCCGATCCTCGGCGACGCCGACAAGAAGGTCTCGGGCCTCTACGACATGATCCATCCCGACCTGAGCGACACCACCACGGTGCGCTCGGTCTTTGTCATCGACCCCAAGAAGAAGGTCCGCCTGATGATCACCTATCCGCAGAGCGCGGGCCGCAACTTCGACGAGATCCTGCGCGTGATCGATTCGCTGCAACTCACCGACAACTACTCTGTCGCGACGCCCGGCAACTGGAAGGATGGCGACGACGTCGTCATCGTCCCGTCGCTGCAGGATCCCGCCGTCATGAAAGAGAAGTTCCCTAAGGGCTGGAAGGTGGTCAAGCCTTATCTCCGGATGACCCCGCAACCCAACAAGTAAATCGGCTCCCGCGTCCGCGCGGACTTAAGCCCGGCTCCACGATGGGGCCGGGTTTTTATTTGGTCGGTCAGGACAAACATGGTCGAGGAATCCAAAATTTTGATTTTCCGGATACTGAAACCTCATGGAGGTTTCAGACTTCCCATTTATAAAGATGCGGGCTTCGCCCTCGCAGAACCTGAACGTGATTGAGGGCGGCGTCGCATGGTTGTCGAGGAACTGTCAAACGGGAAGTTGAAACCTCCATGAGGTTTCAAAATCCGGCGAAGCTATAATTTCGGATTCTTCGTCCATTCGTCCGCTGCTGGCTGGCGCGCGGCTTGCGCTTCGTCGAGCGGCGGGCGATAAGGGAACGTACAGCTGCCGCCACAGCAGGAGGATTCCGCAATGGGTCTGCCCAATGGAGTTCATCACCTCGCGATTTGTACCAAGGACATCAAGAGCCAGATCGACTTCTACACCCAGGTGGTCGGGATGGACCTCTGCGCGCTCTACTGGATGCACGGCGTGGATCGGACATTTCACGGCTTCGTGCGCATGGGCAACAGCTCGATCGCCTTCGTGCAGGGGCAGGAGATCGGCGAAATCCAGGGGATCAAGGGCGTGTCGCACGCCGCCTGGACGGCCGCGCCGGTCGCCGCCGGCGTGATGCAGCATCTGGCGCTCAACGTCGACAGTGAGGCCGATCTACTGGCAATCCGCGATCGCGTCCGCACGCATGGCCATTGGGTGATGGGTCCGATCGACCACGGCTTTTGCAAGTCGATCTACCTGGCCGCACCTGAGGGGATCATGCTCGAATTTTCGACTTCGGAGGGCGTGCCGATCGACGCCGAGGCGTGGATCGATCCTGAGGTGGTCAAGCTGGCCGGGATCAGCCCGTCGGAACTCGATCGGTACAAGCATCCGCCCGAGTTCCAGTCGCAGGGCGGCGCGGTCAAGAATCCGCCGGTCGATCTGAAACATCCGCCGATGGAATTCCCGCCCGGCCGCGACAAGATTTTCACCATGACCGACGAGGAAGTCTTCACGCGGATGAGCGAGACCACTCCGCCGGTCCAGCCGCGGCGCTGACGCGCCCCGTGCGGATCGATTTGCCGCACGATCACGCCATGCGGGCCTAGCGCGATGCGCGTACTCGTCATCGGTGCCGGTATCGGCGGCCTGACGGCCGCCCTCGCGCTGCGCCGCGCCGGTCTCGACCCGCTGGTCTTCGAGCAGGCGCACGAGCTGCGCGAGGTCGGCGCCGGTATCCAGCTCAGTCCCAACGCCACCCGCTTGCTCGCCCGCTTGGGCGTCGGCGAGGCGCTGCGGCGCGTCGCGGTGCGTCCGGTCGCCGGGCAGTTCCGCCGCTGGGAAGACGGCCGCGTGCTCTCGCGCGCAATTCTGGGCGACGACTGCGAACGCACGTTCGGCGCGCCCTACTATCATTGCCATCGCGCCGATCTGCTCGAGGTGCTCGCCGCGGCGCTGCCCGCGCAATTCCTGCGCAAGGGCCATCGATTGGTTACGCTCGAGGCGCAAGCCGGCGGCGTCGCCGTGCAATTCGACAACGGTGTGATCGCCCGCGGCGGCGTGGTCATCGGCGCCGACGGGATTCATAGCGTCGTGCGCCGCGCGATCCTCGGCGACGAGTCGCCGCGCTTCTCCGGCAGCATCGCCTATCGCGGACTGGTGCCTGCCGCGGATCTCGCGCATTGCGAGCTGGAAACCAACGCCACCGGATGGCTCGGGCCGGACCGCCATTTCGTGCATTACTTCGTCGCCGGCCGCCGCTACGTTAATTTCGTCGGGATCGTGCCGGGCGGCGAATGGCGCGTCGAGTCGTGGACCGCCAAAGGCGAAGTCGCCGACGCGCTGCGCGAGTTCACCGGATGGCATCCGCTGGTCCGCGCGATTATCTCCGCCGCGCGCACGACCAATCGCTGGGCGCTCTACGATCGCGACCCGCTCGAACGATGGACCGACGGCCGCGTGGCCCTGCTCGGCGACGCCGCCCATGCGATGTTGCCGTTTATGGCGCAGGGGGCGGCGCAGTCGATCGAGGACGCCGCGGTGATCGCGCGATGCCTGGCGCGGGCCGGCCGTGGCGAGCTATCGATCGAAGCCGCGCTCACGCTCTATCAGGACCAACGGCTGCCGCGCGCGACGCGGGTGCAGAACGGCTCGCGGGCCAACGGCGTGATGTACCATCTGCGCGACGGTGAAGAGCAGCGCCGCCGTGACGCGGCCTTCGCGACGGCGGTGGCCGGCACTTCGACGGCCAACAACTGGCTTTACGGCCACGACGCCGAAGCCGACTAAAGTCCGCCGCGCGCCGCCCCACCGCGCGCGCTTGCCATTTCGCCGTGCGCGTTGCAAAAGTACTCCGACGTTCAGGGTGCGCGAGGCTTGCTGATGGCACATGCGAAACTTTTTCCGGTAACGACGGTCGGTTCATGGACGCGCCCGCCGTGGCTGGTGGCGGCGCTGCGCCGGCGCCAGGCCAACGAGATCACCGCCGAGGAATTCAACCAGATCGCCGACGACGCGGTGCTGGCCGCGATCAAGTACCAGGAGGACGCGGGCGTCGATATCGTCAGCGACGGCGAGACCCGCCGCGATAATTTCTACTCCTTCGTAGTCGAAAAGCTCTCGGGCATGAAGCTGATGAAGCTCTCCGAACTGCTCGATTACATCAAGGATCGCGCCGGCTTCGAGGAGATCCTGCGCGGCCTCGACGTGCCGGCCTTCGCGATCAAGAGTCCGATCGCGATCGATCGCGTGCGCGAGCGCGAGGAGGGGATCGCGCTCGACGAGGCGCAGTACCTGCTGGCGCATACCACGCGGCAGACCAAGATGCCGATTCCGGGGCCCTATCTGCTGACCCGTTCGAGCTGGTTCGAGGGGCTTTCCGACAAGACCTATCCGACCCGCGAAGACCTTGCCAAGGACATCGTGCGCATCCTGCGGCGCGAGGTCCTCGCGCTCAAAAAGCTCGGCATCGATTTTATCCAGCTCGACGAGCCCTCGATCTCGCAGGTGGTCTACGGCGACGAGGCCGAGCAGACCTTTATGTGCGCGGCGCTCGGCTCGCGCAGCGACCCGACCAACGAACTCGAGTTCGCGGTGCGCCTGGTCAACGAAGTGGTCGACGGTATCGACGGGGTCAAGTTCGGCGTCCACGTATGCCGCGGCAACTGGAGCCGCAAGGAAGACGTCCTGCTCAAGGGTAATTACGGGCCGCTGCTGCCGTGGCTGATGCGCATGAATGTCGATCAGCTGGTGCTCGAGATGGCGACGCCGCGCGCCGGCGAAATCGAGGTTTTCAAGGAATACCGCAACGAAAAGGAGATCGGCCTGGGCGTGGCCAATCCGCGCACCGACACGATCGAGGACCCCAAGCAGATCGTCAGCCGAGTCAAAGATTTCCTGAAGTACTTCGATCCCGAAAAGATCTATCTCAATCCCGATTGCGGGTTCGGCACCTTCGCCGAGCGCTGCGTCAACACGCCCGAGATCGCCTACCGCAAGCTCCAGACGATCTCGGCGGCGGCCGAAATTTTGCGCCGCGAATATAACTGACCGCGCGCGCCCGGCCTTAGCGCTAGAGGGGAACCACGATGGCGGAAAAAGAGCTCAACGGACTGCGCGTCGACAAAATCCTCGGCATCCTCGACTCGATGCGCGACGATCCGGAATTCTTCAAGGCCGTTACCGGCCCATGGAAATCGCGCGTCGTATGGCAGGGCGGCTTCAAGGCCAAGGCCTACATGCGCAAGCATATCGTGCAGATGGACGAGCCCGAGGGGCTCGACGCCTCCGATTCGGCCGCCAGCGCGCACGAGCAGTTGCTCTCCGCAATGGGCAGCTGCCTGACGGTCGGCTACGTGCTCAACGCGACCAAGCGCGGGGTGAAGATTCACGACCTCGAGATCACGCTCGAGGGCAATTTTGAGAATATCCTCAAATGGGCCGGCCATGCGCCCAACGCGAGTCCGGCCTACCCGTCGGTCAAGCTGAAATGCTTCGTGCGCGCCGACGCCGACGATAAGGTCCTGCGCGAAATCTGGCAGGCCGCGATCGACGGCTCGCCGGTCACCCAGACCGTCGCCCGCCCGACCGAGATTATCGCCGACTTCGAAAAAGTCTAACGGCCTTCCATGCCGTCGGTAACTTTGCTCGCGATGCTCGATTGATCGCAGGTGCGGGGGGAGTCGGTCAGTTTCAAGGTTATAAGGAATCATGGCGAAACTCGTTGGTGCGGATTGGGTAGCGGAACATCTCGAGTCGCGTGAAATCGCGATCGTCGATCCGCGCCGCCCGATGAAATACCTGCTCGGCCATCTGCCCGGCGCGATCAATATCCCCATGTACCGGGCCTTCGGCGCCGACGGTCGCCTGCTCGCACCCGACGCGCTAGCCGCGTTTATCGGCGGCGCGGGCCTCGGCGACGGCGTAACGCCGATCCTCTACGATTCGCCCGAAGGGCAGAACGCCGCGATGCTCGCCTGGATGCTCGAGTATCTCGGCCGCGCCGACGTGCTCGTGATGGACGCCTTCTATGAGTATTGGAAGGCCGCCGGGCGCGAGGTCCGCTATCGCCCGGTGGCGGCGGCCGCGCGCCAATTCACCGCGCGCGTGAACCCGTCGGTGCGGATCACGCTGGCCGAATTGCGTGCCGCCGAGCATTGCAAGCTGATCGATTTCCGCAGCCGCGAGGAGTTCGCTGGCGAAAAGACCGTCGGCAGCGACCCTCCCGGCCATATCCCCGGTGCGGTCAATCTGGTCTGGCGTGATCTCGCGAGCCCGCCCGAACGGATCCTCGCGCCGGCCGAAAAGATCGCGCCGATGCTCGATGAGGCCGGCGTCAAGCGCGGCGATCAGGTCGTCGCCTATTGCCGCAGCGGGCCGCGCGCCGCACTCGGCTACCTCGCGCTCGCGCAACTCGGCTATGAGGTGCGGCTGTTCGACGGATCGTGGGCGGAATGGACCTCCGTCGGTCTGCCGGCCGAAAAATAGGCCCCGCATTCTGGCTTAAGCGTCTGGTTTCGCCCGATTGCCGCTTGCTTAACCGTCCGGTTGCGTTGACAACTGGAGCGCCGGGCCGGAAGATCATTCCAAGATGGCACGAATAACCGTAGAAGATTGCCTTGAGCACGTTGATAATCGTTTCGGACTGGTCCTCGGCGCGGCGCGCCGCGCCAAGCAACTCTTGAAGGGCGCCCGTCCGCTCGTCGAATCGGATAACAAGGAAGTCGTAACCGCGCTGCGCGAGATCGCGGCCGAAAAGGTTATCGTCTTCGACCCGCAGGCCGAGTAGGCGCGGATCGCGCGAAGCCCAGCTATCGACGCGTGCAGTACTGCGCGCGGGGTCGCTGCGCTGGTGAAATAACGGCGGCATGAATTCCTGTAGCGGCGGCCCACGGCCGTCGACGCTGAAGTCCTGACATGGCGCGCAAATCTGGCAGGCCGCGGAAAATCCCTGAAGCGAAAGCGCGCCGCGCCGGCGGCCTCGTCTTGCCGCGAGCGGGCGACGATGATCCGATCGAAATCGACGCGACCATTGTCGGCGACGCGCCGGTCGACGACTTGGCCGAGGCCGACGGCCATCTGCCGCACGCCGACCCCGGCCTTCCGCCGATCGCGATTTCCGGCCTCGACGGCGACCTCGCCGCGGAAGCCCTGGATCATGCCGATCAAGACCATGCCGAACACGGCGGCGCGGGGCGCGGGGCGGCCGATCGCGACGCCTTGCCGATCGACAGCGGTTCGCTGGTTCCGTTCGATCCGCTGAGCCGCTATCTGGCCGAGATGCGCCGCTTTCCGCTGCTCACGCGCGAGGAAGAGACGGTGGTTGCCAAGCGCTACGCCGCCGCGCACGATCCGGCCGACGCCTACCGGCTGGTCACCGCGAACCTACGTCTGGTAGTTAAAATTGCCAACGAGTTTGCGCGCGCGGCGCGCAACCTCCTCGACCTGATCCAGGAGGGCAACGTCGGCCTGATGGAGGCCGTCAAGCACTTCAATCCCGACTTGGGCATCCGCTTTCCTTCCTACGCCGTATGGTGGGTGCGCGCGTACATGTATCGCCATCTGATCAACAACTGGCGCCTGGTCAAGGTCGGCACCACGCAGGCCCAGCGCAAGCTCTTCTTCAATCTGCGCAAGGAGAGCGAGCGGCTCGAGGCCGAGGGTTTTGCGCCGCAGCCCAAGCTGCTCGCCCAGCGCATGGGCGTCAAGGAGAGCGAGGTGCGCGAGATGCAGGAGCGGATGGCGCAGAGCGAAGTCTCGCTCGACCAGCCCTCCGTGCCGGGCGAGGAGACCAGCCTGATCGAGTCGCTGCCCGACACCTCGTACACGCCCGAGGAGGCGGCCGCACATACCGAATGGCGCGATTTCGCCCACAACAAGGTCGAAGAGTTCGCCGCGACGCTGTCGGGCAAGGAGCTCGAGATATTCCGCGACCGCCTGCTCGCCGAGGATCCGCCGACGCTGCAGGAGATCGGCGCCAAGTTCGGTATCAGCCGCGAGCGCGTGCGCCAGATCGAAAATCGTCTCAAGCGCCAGCTCAAGGCGTTTCTCACCGACGGCGCCGATGACCTCGATCGCCCCGAGACCTGATCGCGCCGCGCGATCGTTCCGCCGATCGCGCCGCCGCGCTTGTGTCGGAGCGCGATCAGTTGGAAACTGTGCATCCGTATGCGACCGCGCGCCGGGACTGCGGCTGCGCGAGGCGCCTAGCCGGCCGCGCTGCGGGTCCAGGCCGTCGGCCTCGCCGGCGGATCGATTGGCTAGTGTGCAAGGAGTTGGTGTTGAATGGCGAATAATCGAAGACTCGAGACCTTTCTGGTCAGCGGCTCGGGTGCCAAAAACGGACCGGTGGGCGAAGGCCAGGCCTTTCCCGAGAGCTTTGCCGCCACGCGCCTGCAGGACGCGATCAACTGGGCACGCAAGTATTCCTTTTTCCCCTATCCCTTTGTGACCGCCTGCTGCGGCATGGAATATTTCTCGGTTGCCGGCCCGCGCTACGACATCGATCGCTTCGGCGCCGCGCTGCCGCGCTTCACTCCGCGCCAGGCCGATCTGCTGTTCGTCGTCGGCACGATCACCCAGCGCCAGGCGCCGATCCTGCGCCGCGTCTACGAACAGATGGCCGAGCCGAAATGGGTCGTCTCATTCGGCGCCTGCACCAGCTCCGGCGGTCCCTACGACAATTACGCCGTCCTCCAGGGCATCGACCGCGTCGTCCCGGTCCATCTGTATATCCCCGGATGTCCGCCGCGGCCCGAGGCCGTGCTCGACGGACTCATCAAACTTCAGCATCGGGTGCAGACCGAGCGCGCCGGCCAGTTGTGGCCGGACCTGAATCTGCACGGAAGCGGACGCAAACTTGAGTAGCCCGGCCAAGACCGTCCGCGTGACGGTCGATAATCGTGTAATCGAAGCGCCCGAAGGGGCGACGCTGTTGCAGGTGATGCTCGATGCGGGGTTAGACATCCCGCATTACTGCTATCATCCTAAACTCAGCATCGACGGCAGTTGCCGGCTGTGCCAGGTCAAGATCGACGGCATGCCCAAGCTGCAGATCTCGTGCAATACGCAGGTGCGCGACGGGATGGTCGTGCATGTTGCGGACCCCGAGGTCGAGAGTACGCGGCGCGGCGTGCTCGAGATGCTCCTGCTCAACCATCCGCTGGATTGCCCGATCTGCGACAAGGCCGGCGAATGCTGGCTGCAGAATTTTGCGATGCGCTTTGGCAGAGGCACCGCACGCACGATCGAGCCGCGGCGCAAGCAGGGCAAGCGCATGGATATCGGCGAGCGCATCCTGCTCGACCAGGAGCGCTGTATCCTGTGCCGCCGATGCGTCCGGTTTTGCCGCGAGATCTCCAAGACTGGCGAGCTCGCCGTCTTCAACATCGGCGACCATTCCCAGCTCGACATCTACGATCGCCGGCTCGATAACGACTACTCGATGTGCGTCGCCGACGTCTGCCCGGTCGGCGCGCTCGAGACCAAGGATTTCCATCACCAGATTCGCGTCTGGTTTCTCGAAGAGACCGCCAGCGTCTGCCCGTCGTGCTCCAACGGCTGCAATATCATGGTCTCGGCGGCCCGCGATCGCGTCTGGCGGCTGGTGCCGCGGCGCAATGACGAAGTCAACGACACCTGGATGTGCGATGCGGGCCGGCTCAACTACCGCTTTATCGCCGACCCCGATCGGCTGCGCGCGCCGCTGGTCGTGCGCGACGGCGCCCTGGCCGCGACGGACTGGCCGGACGCGCTGGGCGCGGCGGCCACGGCGATCGCGGAGTTCGTCAAGCGCAACGGCGCCAAGGCGCTCGGTGCGATCGTCTCGCCGCATCTGACCAACGAGGAGAATTTCCGCTTCGGCGAGTTGCTGCGCACGCTCGGCGCGGGTCGCGTCGCGATGGCGGTGCGGCGCGGCGCGCACGACGATTTTCTGATCAAGGCCGAGAAGGCCGCCAACGCGCGCGGCGTGCGCGAACTCGGCCTGGTCGCGGGTCCCGATGACGGCCTCGAAGAATTGCTCCGCGCCTGCGAAGCCGGCGAGATCAAGGCGCTCTACCTCTGCGGCGACGACCTGATCGACGCCGTCGCGCCCGAGCGCCTCGCCGCGATTGTCTGCCGCCTCGAATTACTGATCGTGCAGGACCTGCGGATGCGCCCGGAATTTGCGCGCGCCGCGATCGTGATCCCGACGACCACCTTTGCCGAGAAAGAGGGCACCTTCACCAATCATGCCGGCCGCGTGCAGCGGATAACGCCCGCGCTGGCGACGCCGCCCGGATGGATGAGCGACGGCGAAGTCTTCACGGCGCTGCTCAACCTCGTCGGTGCGCGCAACGATCGCTTCGATCTGGCCGGCGTATGGGCCGCGATCGCCCGCGATGGCGGTCGTCTGGCCACGCTGCGGCTCGCCGATATCGGCCCCCACGGCGCGGTACTCGAACCCGCTCCCGGCGCCTAATCTCTTTGATCCCTTGACAATATAGGACGCGCGGGTCATAGCCGGATCGCGTGCTGTGCGCGAAACCGGCCAGGCGCGTGCGCCGGGCCGGTCCGGCCTTCGGGGGAGGGCCGCCGCGGCCGCGACCATCGGCGGGGTTCGCGCCGCCGCTGGCCCGTAGTTTTGCTGGAGCTAACGCGAGGGGACAAGCTCTTATGGCAGACTCATCCGCGGCTCATTCGGGCGGACTAAAAGGCTACTTTGCCGCCAATCGGACACTCGAAACCTATCCGACCGGAGCGCGCCGCTGGGGGATGCTGCTGCTCACCGTGATGGCGACGGTGATCTCCTTCTACGAGTTCGGCTTCTCGGCGCTGCTCCCGCTATGGCTGCCCGCGCTGCATTTCTCGCGCGAGGATTTCGGCTGGTTCCTGACCGCCGTGGTCTTCCTGTCGGGCTTCTCCGCGATGTACGGCGGTCCGCTCGCCGATCGCCACGGCCGCGTCGTCGTGATCGACGCCTGCCTTGCCGTGATGATCCTCCTGACCTTCGCCAACCTGCTGATGACCGGCTTCTGGTCGTTCGTCATCGTGCGCGGCCTGATGAACCTGGTGGCGGGGCTCTCGTGGGGCGCGCTCGGCGGACTCACCCGCGATATGTCGCCGCGGGTCAGCCGCGGCGCGGCCTTTGGCTTGCTCACGCTGGGCGCGGTCGCCTGCCTGTGGCTATGGAACGAAGTGCCGGCGTGGACGCTGCCGATCTTCCATACCTGGCAGTCGCAAATCTGGATCATGGGAATCCTGGCGATTGCGCTTTACATTCCGGTGCTGCTCTTCCTGAAGGATCTCGCGCCCGGCCTGCGCATGATGGTGATCGACAGCGAGCATACCGGCGCGGCGTACGAAGGCGGCGCGATCGAGGCCGTGCCCGAAGTGCCGGGCAGCGCGCTGGGCGCGTTCCATCAATTGCTCTCGCGCTGGGAGTCGTGGGTTATCGTAATCGGCGCAGTCGCCTTTCTGACCACTGCGATCACGATTCAGACCTTCGGCCCGCTGATGTTCACCGAGGCCTATCATTACAAGCCGGCCCAGGCGGCCAGCGTCGCGGCTAACTTCTGGCTCGCCAACCTCGTGATGCTGGTGCCGGCGGGAATTTTTTCGGACTGGCTTCGCGTGCGCAAGCCGGTCACGATAGTCCTCGCATGCGTCGCCCTGATAATGCTGCTCTGGTGGGTGCGGAATTTTTTCCCGCCATTGTCGCCCGCGGGTCTCGGCCTGATCACCCTGACGCTCGGCGCGGTGCTGGCCTCGGCCTACATCCCCTGGTGCGCCTTCTATTCGGAATTTCTCGAAGATCTCTCGCCCGCGCTGCAGGCCACCGGATGGTCGTTCTTTCAGATGATTTACCGCACCTGGGTCGCGTTTTCCGGCCCGCTGCTGCTGTGGGTCGCGGCCCATTACGGATGGAACACGTGGATGTGGGCGACGGTCTTCGGTGCGGCGATCTTCGTGGTCTCGCAGCTTGCGGTGCGTGGCCATTGGCGCCCCGAGACGGCCGCCGCGCCGGTGCGCGGCGCGCCAGCGCATGCCGCGGGTGGTTGACGCGCGCGCCGCGGCACGCATCGGGCGGAAGCGCCCGCGTAAATTATTTTTGTCCGCGCGCGTGAATTGCCCGCGCAAGGCTTTATCCTTGCGAAAATCGCGCTAGACTGAGCCGGATGGCTGTTCAGGTTGTAAAGGTCAGGCGCCCGGCGCAATCGTTTTCCAGCGCCAATCCATGGCTCGCGATCCTCTCCGGGCTGTGGGTTTCGACGCGCCATTTCCTCCACAATCTCGGCCTCTTCATGCGCGGCCGCCAGGACTTCGCGATCCATTTCCCCGAGCAGCGCCTGGTCCAGCCGCCGGCGCTGCGCGGGATGCCGGTGCTGGTGCAGATGGAAGACGGCAAGGAGCGCTGCGTCGCCTGCGGGCTGTGCGAATGGGCCTGTCCGACCACCTGCATCACGATCTATCCGGCCGAGACCACCGACGAGGTCGAGCGCTATCCAAAAATTTTCGACATCGATATGGCGCGCTGCATGTTCTGCGGCCTGTGCGAAGAGGCCTGCCCGGAAGAGGCGATCGTGATGAGCCGGCAGATCGAAATCGCCAGCTACTCGCGCGCCGGATCGCTCTGGCACAAGCAGGATCTGCTCGTCCCGGTCGCTCAACTCAAGACCCGCACCGACTACCTGCGCCGCAATTATGACCGCTGATAACCAGGGCGATTCACCCGCCGTGCCGCCGCCTCCCGTGCTCTCGCCGCTGCTCCAGAAGGTCGTCGACCGCCTCGGGCCGATGGTCGTCGAGCATCACAGCGCCGCCGGCGACGATCGGATCCATCTCGCGCGCGAGCATCTGCTCGACGCCGCGCGTATCCTGCGCGACGATCCGGCGCTGGCCTTCGACCTGCTGCTTGATGTAACCGCGGTCGATTATTACGGTCAGCCCGACGATTTCACGACCAACTTGCAGGTCTGGGATCAGAATCGCTCGGCGATGCGCCGCCAGCCGCAGCGCCGCCATGAACTGGTGCTGCCGCCGCGCGGATCGGAGCCGCGTTTCGCCCTCGTCTATCACCTGACCTCGACCACTCATCTGCACGTCCTGCGGATCAAGTGCCGCGTGCCCGAGGACGACGCGACGATCGCGAGCCTCACGCCGCTGTGGCCGGGCGCCAATTGGCTCGAACGCGAGACCTACGACTTGTACGGCATCCATTTCGCCGGTCATCCCGACCTGCGGCGCATCTATCTCTACGAGGAATTCGTCGGCCATCCGCTCAGAAAGGATTATGCCAAGCAGGGCGAACAGCCTATTCAGGAATATGTCGGACCCGGAGCAAAAGAACCTCGCCGCCCCCATTAATCGCCGCGCGCTGGCGCTGGACGAACTGCATACGCCGCCGATGCGGCTGCAGTTCGGCCCGTCGCATCCGGCGACCCA
>JADMIL010000066.1 GCA_015478645.1 Candidatus Binataceae bacterium | reverse complement strand
GACCCAACTAACTATTTATACCCGAACCGAAACACTTGTGCAGAGCTTCCCTAGTTCACCCATCGCTGCGAGACCTTCGCAGCGGCTGGGAAAGACACGCGATTGGTGCTGCAGGAAGCGTTCGACATGCGCAGCCACACCGAACATCTTCACGAATGGGACCAGGCTGCGCGGAATTATCCCGCCAACCAGCGTGAGGACGTGTGCTGGCACAGAACACGCCAAATCGAGCAACTGGCCTGCGATGCATATTCGCGGCTCCTACGCGATGCCGCGCTTCGTCAGCACTTCCGGACGGACGCCACACAATAGCGGCTTTCTGGAAGCTCCCAGACGACGAAAGATACTCGATCTGGAGAAACCCCCTTGACATCACGTAGGAGCCTTTCGTTCAGAAATACGACCAGTGGGCAAGAGCGAATCTATGATGGCCCGAATTCGGACAAGCTCGTCTTCCGCTGCACGTTAACGCGCTACAGCCGTAGCCGATGGCACATTACTTCTGATCCGTTCTTGGTGTTAGGAGTTTCCTGCGCTGTAGTGCCGTGTGGTAGGTGCCGTTGCTGCGTCAGCGAAGCGCGGTGTTTCGTAGCGCGCCAAGAACGTGAAGAGACCTCGCCGGCTGATCGAGCGTCGCAGCGCCGCGGGCTCTGCGTCCGGTTCAAGTGCGCCACGAGCGAGGCAGATCGTCGATCCTCTCGTGCAAGGGCGGCAGGTCCACCACGAAAACGTTGAGACGATAGAAGAAATCCTCTCGCAAAAGGCGCTTGCTGATAGCGTGATTCAGCGGGCGGTTGGTCGCCGCGAGCACCCGGAAATTAGCCTGAAAATGGCCTCCGCGGGCGCTTCGAGCGTTCGTGGCGGAAGCCGCTCATCTTCACAAGTAGTTGATTCTGCAGGGAGAAAAAATGGAGCGGGCGGCCAGGGTCGAACTGGCGACGTCCAGCTTGGGAAGCTGGCATTCTACCGCTGAATTACGCCCGCTCTGAGCGAACTCTATGGCCGCGACGGGCCACTGTCAAATTGTTCCCGCGCGACCATCCGACGACTGCGGCCGGACGAACCTGAAGTCCGCCCGGCCGCCGCATCTCACGACCGCGCCAGGAGCGCGGCCGCTCGCCCATACGGTCTAATGGTTGTCGTGATCGGGATGATCTTGATGCCGGGGATGATCTTGATGCCGGGGATGATCTTGATGGTCAGGATGATCGTAATGACCGTGATGATCGCCACCCAAGCCGCCGTTGTGGTCGGCGAAGGCTTCGTGATGGGGATGACCAGGATGATCGTAGCGGTGGGCCTCGCCGCGCGGTTGGTCGTTGTCCGTTCCCCAGCCCGGATGATGATCCCTGACCCAGTCGGGATGATGAGCCGCCCACCATCGGCGTTCGTGCCAGTGATGCGCGTCGTCGAAGTCGCCGTCATTTCCCCAGTCCGGATGAGCCTCGGCCCATTGCGGATGATGGTCGTACATCCAGGTGGGGTTGTTGGTATGCCACCAGTCCTCGTTGCGCCAGACGTGGTCCTGGTCGTAAGCGCCCGTCCAATTGCCCTGTCGATTCAGGTTGGGGTGAGTCTGGAGAAAATGGGCGAGATCCCGGTGGTGATCGAGGTAGTTCGGATTATGGATCAGGCTCGGGTTCTGCTGGAGCTCCGGATGGCTACTGATGTACTGCTCCATATCCTGCTGTGCGGTCTGCGCGAACGCCGGCACTGCGCCGAGCGCGCAGGCTAACGCGGCGGAGACGATAATCGTACAAATCTTCATGTTTTCCTCCTCCTTGGTCGTGGCGAAAAATGGGCTGTACCAGTCCGTCACCAGTGCAGCCCCTCCCCGGCAAACATATTACCGAGCGCCGCGGGGGGGTGGAAAGAGCCGCCTGGTCGCCTGCCACGCGGCTCGCGCGCCGCACGCGTGGTGGGTGGCGGCGTGCGCCGTCATCGGCTAGCTTTGCTTTCCATGCGTCACCTGCCATCGCCATCGCGACCGGCCTCGGAGCCGACGATCGCGGCGGTCACGTGCGCGGAGGACGCCGCGCGATGAAGCTGCGGCCGATCGATCCCTCCCGCGCGCGCACACGCAGTATCAATACCTTGGCGCGCAAGGTGCGCCGTAGCCAGTTCGTCGCTCCGCTCAAGGCGGGTGCCTCGATCGGGGAGTTTATTGCGGCTCTGCCGGTGGCGCTCGCGGCTAACGACTTGCGTGAACTGGCGCACGCGATCGCGACGGCCCGGCGCGCCGGCCGGACGGTGCTCCTGATGATGGGTGCGCATCCGCTGAAGGTCGGCCTCGGGCCGCTCATCTGCGAGCTGATCCGCGATGGCACGATCTCCGCGATTGCGGCCAACGGTGCGGCGATTATTCATGACTTCGAGCTGGCGCTGGCCGGGCGCACGTCTGAAGATGTCGCCGCCGAGCTAAGCGACGGCAGCTTCGGGATGGTCGAGGAGACCGGTGCGTTTCTCGCCGCGGCGACCGCATTGGCGGCGCGCGAGGGACTCGGGCTGGGCGCGGCGGTCGGCCGCGAGATCGTGCGCGCACAGCTTAAGTATCGCGCCGGCAGCATCTTTGCCACGGCGCACGAGATGGGCGTGCCGGCGACGGTCCACGTGACGCTCGGCGCCGACATTATTCACATGCATCCGGCGGCTGACGGCGCGGCGATCGGTGCCTCTTCGATGGCCGACTTCCATCGCCTGACGGCGGTGATCGCGACGCTGGGGCGCGGCGTGGTGATCAACCTGGGGTCGGCAGTGGTGATGCCCGAGGTGTTTCTGAAGGCGCTCAATCTCGCGCGCAACCTGGGCCATAAGGTCGATCGGATCACTGCCGCCGACCTCGATTTCATGCGCAACTACCGGCCGCGGGTCAACGTGGTCGAGCGCCCGACCCAGGGCGGCGGACGCGGTATCATCCTGACGGGCCATCACGAGATCATGTTCCCCTTGCTGATCGCGGCGGTGCGCGAGGAGTTGGCGCGCGCGCCGCGGCGGCCGACGCAATGAGGCGCGCGATGACCGGCCGCGCGCGGCACGGGGAGGGTGGCCGGTCGTGGTAGCGCGCGGTGCACGATCGATCGGGCGCGCCGCCGGGCTACCGCCGATCGCGCTGATCACCGATTTCGGCTACCGCGATCATTATGCCGGCGTGATCAAGGGCGTTATCGCGGCGATCGCCCCCGGCGCGCAGGTCATCGATATCACCCACGGTATCGCGCCGCAGGCGGTCGCCGCGGGCGCGATTGCGCTGGCCCAGAGCTGGCGCTATTTTCCGCGCCGCGCGGTGTTTGCCGCAATCGTCGATCCGGGCGTCGGCACGGCGCGCCGCGCGATCGCGATCGAGACCATTGCGGGCGCGCGGCTGGTCGGTCCCGACAACGGTATTCTGTGGCCGGCGGCGCAGGCGGCGGGAGTCAGGCGGGTGGTCGAGTTGACGGCGGCGCGCTACCGGCTCGAGGGCGTGAGCGCGACCTTTCACGGCCGCGACATTTTCGCGCCGGCCGCGGCGCATCTGGCGCGCGGCGTACGCCTGGGCGCGCTCGGGCCGGCAGTCGGCGAGATCGTGAAACGCGAGTTCGCGCCGCCCGTCATAGAGCGCGAGCATGAGCTGTGCGGCGCGGTAATCTATGTCGATGGCTTCGGCAACCTGGTGACCAATATCGATCGCGTAAGTTATACGCGCTGGGTGTCCCGCTTTCGTGGTAATCGGCTTTCCGTTAAACTCAGTCGTGGCGCATCAATCGAGCTATATCCCGCATACGGCGCGGCTCCCGCGGGGGGCGCGCTGGCAATCTTCGGCAGCTTCGAGATGCTGGAAGTGGCGGTTCGCGATGGCAGTGCGGCGGCGCGCTTCGCGGTTGGTGCTGGAGCGCCGGTGACGCTGCGCGCGGCGAAAGCCCCCACCATGAATAATTCAAGCAAAAAAATTAAGCCCAGTCGAAATAGATCAAGATAACTCGAGCGGAGACGATTCAAGCTGTGCGGCGGCCTTCCGATGGATAATTCAGGTACCTACCGGGAAACCTCTCCAATACTTACGGAATTGCCGCGCTTCGAGGGGCCGAGCGAGGCCGTCGCGGCGTGGCGTCCGGCGCCGCGGCCGTGGTCGATACCGCGGCTCAATCTCGCGCTGTTTCTACTAACCTTTCTGACCACCACGATGGCCGGGGCGGATACCGCCGGCGCGCCGGTGACGCTGTTTGCGCCGCTTCAAAGCCTGATCAACCTGGGCGCCGGGCTCAGCTTTTCGATTCCGCTGATGGCGATATTGCTGGCCCACGAGATGGGCCATTACCTGAACGCGCGGCGCCACGGCGTCGACGCGACCTTGCCATATTTCGTGCCGGCGCCATTTCCTTCGATTTTTTTCATTGGTACCTTCGGCGCGTTTATCCGGATGAAGTCGCCGGCGCGGACGCGCGGTGCGATGCTCGATATCGGTGCGGCGGGGCCGTGGGCCGGCTTCGCGGTGGCGCTGCTGGCGGTGATCGTCGGGCTCAAGTACTCGGCCGTGCGCCCGCTGGATAACGCTACGGGCGGTATCGAGTTGGGCAACTCGATGCTGTTCTGGGGCGTCTCGCGGGCGGTTCTCGGGGTCGATCCGAACAGCGTCAACGTGGACCTCAGTCCGATCGCGCTGGCCGGATGGTTCGGGCTGCTGCTCACCAGCATCAACCTGTTGCCGGTGGGGCAACTCGACGGCGGCCATACGGTTTACGCGTTGTTCGGCGGACGCGGGCATCGCATAATCTCGCGCCTGACCTGGCTCGGAACGGCCCTGATGGTCGTGGTGCCGTATGCGCTGGGCTATGAATTCTGGCTCGGATGGCTGCTGTGGTTCGCCTTGGTTTTTATCCTTGGGCTGGGGCATCCGGCGGCGATCGACGGCGACACGCCACTGTCCGGCAAGCGGCGCTGGATGGCGTGGGCGACGGTGGCGCTGTTCATCGTGACGTTCTCGCCGGTGCCGATTACGCTGGAGCCGGGGAGTCCGCAGCCGCCGTCGCCACCGCGGCAACAACCGCAGGATCCGTCGTCGGGGCCAGGTGTCAGTGTGATGAATCACGGGCCGGGGCAGCGCGCCGGGCGCCTCGACGGGCACGTCTATACGCTGCGGGTCTGATGGTCCGGCGATCGGGCGTGTTGTGCGCCGGGCGCCAAAAGCGCTAAGCGACAAACAGGCGCGCGGGGTGGAGTCGACAGGATTGGAACGGCCAAGCTGGGATCAATACTTCATGACGATAACGCGGCAGGTGGCCGATCGTTCGACCTGCCTGCGCGCCAAGGTCGGTGCGGTGATTGTGCGCGACCGCAGTATCCTGGCGACCGGCTATAACGGATCGCCGGCCGGCCTGCCCCATTGCACGGAGGCGGGATGCCTGATCTATGAATCGCGCACGCCCGACGGCGAGCTGGAGCAGAACTGCTACCGCACGATCCACGCGGAGATCAACGCGATCACCCAGGCGGCGCGCAACGGCAGCGCGATTCGCGACGCCGATATCTACGTCACGCATACGCCCTGTATCCACTGCCTCAAGGTGCTGATCAACACGGGCATCCGCACGGTCTACTACGATCGGCCGTACAAGCTGGCGACGGTCGGCGAATTGCTCAAGCACGCGCGCATCAGGCTGGTCCAGGCCGGCGCGGAGGGCGCCGATGGCCCCGGATAGGCCGGCGGAGGGCGCGCGCCCGTGCGGCATCTGCGCGATGATCGAGCGGATCCGGGCAGGCCGCTTCGCCGGCGCGATCGCGGAGCTGCCGCGAAGCTGGCTGATACTGGGCGACGCACAATTCTACAAAGGGTATTGCGTGATGCTGGCCAAGCGCCATGCCACCGAGATGCATCTGCTGCCGCGCGGCGAGGCGCACGAGCTGCTCGACGAGCTGATGGCGACGGGCCGGGCGGTCGCGGCGGTGACCCATCCGCTCAAGCTCAACTACGAATGCCTGGGCAACCAGGAGCCGCACGTCCATTGGCACGTCTTTCCGCGCTACGCCGAGGACGCGCAGCGGCTGGCTCCGGTATGGCTCCGGGCCGAGCCCGAACGTAAAGTATCACTTGAAGATTCGGCGCGGCGCGAGCTGATCGCCGGAATAAGCGCCGAGCTGCGCCGGCTGATGCCGGCGGCGCGCTTGCTTTGAAACGGGTTGGGGCCGCGCGCTGGGCGATTCGCGCCGGCGCGGTCGCGCTCGCGATGGGCGTGGCTGGATGCGCACCGAAGCCGTTGCCCGAGTCAGGCAGCGCCGCCGAACTACTTTATGCTGGGCGCTGCGGCCAATGCCATCGGCCGTACAATCCGCGGACTTTGACCGCCGCGATGTGGGACCTCCAGGTGGACGCGATGCAGCTCAAGATCGCGCAGGCGGGCCAGGCGCCGCTGAGCGCGGCCGAGCGCCGCACGATCATCGGCTATCTCGAGCGCAACGCGGGGCACGATTAGCCCCGCGCAGGGTATGCGCGGAGTGCGGGAGTGTCCGCGAAGCTACTTTAATTTGAGCGCACCCTGGCCGCCGTCGTAAACGATGAGGCTGCCGTGCACGGTCGCAAAGCCGGGCAGCGCGTGCGCGGCGATTTTGCCATCGGGCAGAATATGCCGCACGTCCCATCCGCACACCGTCAGATGGTCGGCGACGATGCGCCGATGGCATCGCCACCACAAACCCTCCGCGCACATGATGGCGGTGGGCGCGGCGCGCGCCATCGCGATCAGTTGGGCGAGGCCGCCGGCAAATTCCGGCGTGTCGGTGTAATCCGCATACGCGCGGAAGGCCGGATGCTCCCAGGCGCTGTGGCGCGATTGGGCGTTCGTGGATTTACGCCGTCCGCCGAGCGCCCGCATCCATTGGTAAGCGACGCCGGCGCCGGCGAGCGCGCGCTCGAGTTCGGCCTGATTGAATTGCGGCCAGCGCCGCGACGACGGAAACGATCGCACGTCGGCGAGCGTCGCGATTTGGCGGTCGCGCAGCAGGGCGAGGAAAATTTCGATCGGGTGAGTCGAATGGCCGACGGTGTGGATCACCGCAGGCGCGTTCATCGGCGCAGGGCCAGAACGATCGCGGCGGCGATCAGTGCGAAGCCCGAGAGGTTAGCGATCGCGCGGCCATGACGCGTGGCGCGCTCGAGCAGGACGAAGACGGTCAGCGCGGCAACCCAGAGCAGATTCATCACGCCCGCGACGAACAGCAACGCCATCAGCATCCAGCAACATCCGATGCAGAACAGGCCGTGCGCAAGGCCCATCCGGAAGGCGCCGGCGGCGCCGTCGCGCCAATGGGTCATCAGAAAACCGATCGGCGACTGGCAGCGGCCGAGGCACGAGCGCTTGAGCGGGGTGAGTTGATAGAGGCCGGCGGCGAGCAGGATCGCGGCGCCGGCCATCGGGGTCGCGACGAGCGCATTGGAGATGATCGAGGCGCGGGCGAGTCCCGCCTGAAGCGCGGTGGCGGCGGCGCTGAAGAGCGTCCATGCGGCGAGATAGCCGCTGGCGAAGAGCGCGATGCGGAGCGCCGGCGTGCCGTTTTGGGCGCGTGCGATGCGCGCGTAGGCGAAGATCATCGGCGTCGCGCTCGGCGTCATCATGGCGGCCATCATCACCGCCCACATCATGAAGATGAGCCACAGGCTGGCCCATTGCGGCGGGACGGCGGAAAGGAGGCGCGCGCTCAGGCCGCCGAGGTCGCCGGGCGTCATCGGCATGCGGATGAGGTAGAGCCAGGCGAGCGCGGTGATCGCGGCGAGCGCAAGCCCAAGCGCGGCGCGTTCGCCGAGTGGCAGAGTGGCGGCGGGCGGATGAGCCGCGGCGGAAGCGCTGCTCACGGCACTTGCACCTGGGAAATCGATCGCCATCGCAAGTTGCCCGTGCGCGTGAGTTATCGCGTCAAAGCGAGCGCTAGCCGTTGGACCATTTGATCGCGGAGAAGTGGCCGTTGCGCCCCGAGTTGTCGAAGGTCAGCGTGTGATCCTTGTAGTGGCTGGCGGTGGCCTTCGCGGCGGCGAGCCGTTGCGAGTAAGGATGGCCGACGTGGTCGAGCCAGACATTTTGATTGCCGGCGCCGGTGACGCCCTGAACGGTGACCTCGGTGACGCCGGGGATGGCGAGCTTCCAGGTCTTGCCGTCTGATTGGTAGTCGATTTGCGCGGTTTTGGTGGGCAGGCGATGTGCCACCATCGCCGCCATCAGAGCGGGCGGGCCGCCGGCCGCGCCGGTGAAAATCGCTTCGAGCGCGGCGCGCTGCGCGTTGTTGGCACGCTGATCGAGGTAGACCGCCATGGTGCCGTTACCCTGGGACATGGGACCGGGAGTGATCAGCGCCTGCACGGCGGTGAGGCCGGCGAGATCGACGCCGCCAAAGCTGCCCTGGTTGATATGGATTGCGAGCACGACGTCGCAATGGCCCTCGGTCGGACGGGCCTGGGCGTGGGAGAGCAGGCAGGGGCAGAGCAATTCGCAGTTGCAGGACTCGAAGTAATCGCCTTCAATCCGCCAAGCTTGATGGCTCATCGAAATCTCCTTTGCGGGCTGCGCCGTGTGCCGCCGTCGATGAATGCGCACGACCTTCGCGATCGCGACTCGTCCGCGGGCGCCGAGCGCGATCGATTGATCGACCGGTCAGGGCGTCGCGGCCGATGCGGATTTTTGCGCTTCGAGGCCCGCCACGTCAATCTTGGCCTCACCCTGGTTGGCGACGGCGACGATATCGATCGCATCGGGATGCAGATAATCCCGCGCGACCTGCTGCACGTCGGCCTTGGTCACCGCCGCGATGATACTTGGATAGCGCGCGGCGTAGTCGAGGCCGAGGCCGTAGATCTCGGTCTGGAGCATGAAGCCAAGAATTTCGCTTTGACGGTCGAGCTTCAGCGGGAAACTGCCGATGAGATATTTTTTGGCCGCGATGAGTTCGTCGTCGCTGACCGGAGCGTTCTGAATCTCGCGCATCTGTTTGAGAATTAGCTTGAGCGATTGATTGGCGCTCGCGTTCTTGGTCTGCAGCTCGATGACAAAAGCGCCGGGAAATTTACCCGCCTGAAAGCCAGAGTCGATAGTGTAGGCGAGGCCCGCCTTGGAGCGCACGACCTTCATCAGGCGCGAGGAGAAGCCGCCGCCGCCCAGGATGTAGTTCATCACCTCGATTTTGTAGTAGTCGGGATTGTCGCGCGCGATGCCGCCGCCGCCGAGCATCAGGTTGGCCTGGGCGACGTTGCGATTGATCAGGTTGGTGTGGATACCGGGTGCGACGGTGGGCGCCGGCGGCACGGCCTGCGCCGGCACGGTCCCGGCGAGTCCGCTGAACTCCTGGTCGAGTGAGGCCTTGATCGCGTCGGCGTCGACGTCGCCGGTCACCGCGATGACCGCGCTGCCGAATTTGTAATAGGTGTGGTAGAACGCGCGCACCTGGTCGGGCGTGAGTTTGCCCAACGATTCGACCGAACCCTCGGTCTGATGGCCGTAGGGCGAAGCGCCGAAGATCATTTTGGTGAACGCGACTCCGGCGGTATAGCCGGGCTCTTCCTCGTTGGACTTGATATCGGCGATCGTTTCGAGCCGCTTGCGCTCGATATCGGCGTTACGCAGGCCGGGATTCTGCAAAGTCTCGGCGAGCAGATGGAGCGTGTCGGCCTGGTACTTCTTGAGCGAGGTGAAAGCCGCGATCGCGAAATCGCGGCTGGCGCTCACGTCGATAGCGCTGCCCATGAAGTCGACTTTCTGATTAAATTCGCCGACTCCCATCTGTTGCGTGCCCTGTTGCATAGCCGACGCGGTGAGTGCCGCGATGCCCTCCTGACCGGCGGGGTCGCGGCGCGCGCCGGCGTCGAACGCGATCGCCATGCTGACCATCGGCAACTGATGCTGCTCGGAGACCAGCAGCACAGCGCCGTTAGCCAGGTGCATCCGCTTGATCTCGAGCGCCCACGAGCGTGGTGCGGCGAGCGCGATGATCGTGAGCGCGGCGAGCGCCGCGAACATCGGGAAACGCATCGTGCGGCTCATCGTGCCACCTCGGCCGACGCCGGCAGGTAGGCGGGCGAAGCGCCGTCGCGCGCGAGCGGATCGCGTCCGGGCGGTCTGGCCGCGCCGGCCGGAATCATGATGATGTCGTCGAGCGCGGGCGCAGCCGCATGGTGCACCGCGCCGCCCGCGCCCCCGCCCATCTCGTGGGGCAGGACGCCGGTGGGCACAAGGAAGCCGACGGTCCGGTTGCTGTCGATGAGATATTTATTGGCGACGCGCTGAACGTCGGCGGCGGTCACCTGGTCGATGCGCGGAATATACTGATCGATCATCCGGTAGTCACCCAGCATCTGGTAGAGCCCGAGCAGCATCGCCTCGTTGAAGACCGAGTCCTGGCCGAAGACGAAGGCGGACTGCTTGAGGTTCTTGGCTTTCTGCAACTCCTCGGGCGTGACCGGATGGTCGCGCAGCAGCGCGAACTGGCGATCGACTTCGGCGAGCGCGTCCTCGGCCTTGACCCCGGGGCGCATCTGGCCGGAGACCCACAGCAGGCCGGGATCGAACGACGTCATATCGAAGTCGACGCCGACGTCGATGACCATCTGCTTGTCGAGCACGAGGTCCTTGTAGAGGCGCGAACTTTTGCCGTCGGAGAGGATTTCGCTGGCGATGTCGAGCGCGAAGGCGTCGGCCGGGTCGCGGTAGTTGGGCACGTGGTAGGCGGCGCCAAAGGCCGGCAGGTTGGCGGCGTGGCGCAGCAGCACGCGCCGTTCGCCCTCCTGCGGCGGTTCGACCTCGGTGACGGCGGGCGCCTTGGGGCCGTTTATGATCGAGCCGAAGTTGAGCGAAATCTCGTTGAGCACCTTGGCCCCGTCGAAATCGCCGACCGCGACGACGATCGCGTTTTGCGGCGAATAGTAAATGGCGTGATAGGCGAGCGCGTCCTGCAGGGTCAGGCCCTGAATTTCGTGCATCCAGCCGATCACCGGCCAGTGATAGGGATGGGCGACGAAGGCCGCCGCCTCGATCATCTCCTGCAGCGCGTCCTCGGGGTTGTCCTCGGTGCGCAGGCGGCGCTCTTCCATGACCACGTTCTTTTCCGAGTCGAAACCCTTGGGCGCAAAATTCTCCATCCGGTCGGCTTCGAGCGCGATCGGCACGTCGAGGTGATCGCGGTTGATGACCTCGAAATAGTCGGTGTAATCCTCGGTGGTGAAGGCGTTATCCTC
>JADMIL010000005.1 GCA_015478645.1 Candidatus Binataceae bacterium | reverse complement strand
TCCTGACCGGCGCGGGCCGCGCGTTCTGCGCCGGCGGCGACGTCAAGGGGATGGCTTCCGGAACGCTGGTCAACGCGGCCAAGAGCACCGACCGCTTCGATCGCGGGCCGATCGCCGCGTTTAACGGACGGCGCGTGGTCGAGAACATGCTCGACGTCGAGCAGCCGATTATCGGCGCGATCAACGGCGACGCGATCGGCCTCGGCGCCACGCTCGCCTTGCTCTGCGACATCATCGTAGTGTCGGAAAAGGCGCGCTTTGCCGATACCCACGTCAAGGTCGGCGTGGTCGCGGGCGACGGCGGCGCGGTCATCTGGCCGCTGCTCATCGGACCGCATCGGGCAAAGGAATTTCTGATGCGCGGCAATTTCATCAACGGCGCCGAAGCGGGGCGCATCGGGATGGTCGACTACGCGGTTGCGCCCGACCAGGTAATCGTCAAGTCGCGCGAGCTGGCGCAGGAACTGGCCGACGGCCCGACCTGGGCGATCCGCTGGAGCAAGTTGTCGGTCAACAAATGGCTCAAACAGCAGGCCAACCTGATTCTCGACGCGTCGCTGGCCTACGAGATGATGACCTTCAAGACCGAGGACCACAAAGAGGCGGTCAAGGCTTTCGTCGAAAAGCGCAAGCCGAACTTCGTGCGATCGTCGGGCGAATAGCCATTCGTGGACTGACTAACGCGGACGGAGTTGCGGTGCATTCGCCGCCATGCGTCCGGGTGGCAGGGTCTTCTCGGCCAGCGCGTGCAGGAGCATCGCCTGCGCGGTCGCCGCCGCGGCGCCCCAAGCGGCCGTGAGACGGTGCACCTCGCCAGCCGCGGGCATCGCGCCGCCGCAATACGCGAGGCCGATCGCCTTGCGCACGCCAAGATCTCCGGCGACCACGCGTGGCCGTCCGAGCGTGCGCGCCAGGATCCATTCGGCGGTCCACAGGCCGACGCCGCGAATCGCCGTGAGCCGCGCGATTACCTCGTCGTCGCTCATCGCCGCGAGCGCCGCAATAGTCAGTTCGCCGCCGGCCAGCGCGCGCGCCACGTTGATTATGTATTCGGCCTTGCGCGTGGTGAATTGCAGCGCGCGGATAGCGGCGGGCTCGAGCGCCGCGAGACGGGCCGCGTCGAGACTGTAAACGCGGTGTTCGCCGAGGCGATGCTCGCGGCCAAAACTCCCGGCGAGCCGCCGCCGGCAGGTCGCGGCCCAGCGCAGATTCACCTGTTGCGCGCTGATACAGCGAATCAGGGCGTGCAGCAGATTCGACTGCCGCACTGATCGCACGCCGGGATGCGCCGCGGCGATCACGCCGATCACGCGGTCGCTTTGCACCAGCGCGATAAATTCCGCGCCCGGCGTGACGAACATCGTGCGCACCGCATCCTCGATTGCCTCGCGCTGGCGCACGTCTTCGATCGTTACGTTGATCGTGAGGCCGTGGTGGTCGCTGGCGAACGCGCATGCGTAGGCGATCGTGCGTGTGCCAATCGTATGGGTGCGCAGCAGCGTGCGTCCGTCCCAGCGATCGATCAGGTCGTCGCCGACCCGGCGAAACATTTCGAGCGACGCCGCCGGATCGATCGCACCGCGAGCGTCGCGGCGCGGCGTTTCGATCCGCACCGCGAATTCCGCCGCCGCGCGAGCGTCGCTCACGCGCCGCGCTTGGCCATCAGCGCGTTGGCCTCCTGATGGCTTAGCGTGTCGCCGCCGAAGACCTCGAAGCTCCCCGTGCGCATCAGTTCATTGGCGGCCTTGCGCGTCGCCGTCATCGCGACCCGCGCCGGTCCCGACGCGGTGCTCACGCGCGCGACGCCCAGCCGCTCGAGCTCGGTGACGCCGGGCATGCCCGGCAGGCCCATGACGTTGAGCGGACCGTCGACGGCCGCGGCGAGCCGCCCAATCGTCGCCGCGTCGAAATAGCCCATCGCATAGAGACAGTCGGCGCCTGCCGCGCGATACGCATTGAGCCGCTGCACCGTATGGTCGAAGCGATCGGCTTTTTCGCCGATGCCAAGCAGGTAGACGTCGCTGCGCGCGTTGATCACGATCGGCACGCCGGCCGCCTGCGCCGCCGCGCGTGCGGCGCGAATCCGCTCGACCGCGATCGGCAATTCGTAGAGCGTGCGCCCCGCGCCCTGCACGGTGTCTTCGAGATTCACGCCGACCGCGCCGGCCGCGATCACTCGTGCGATGGTCTCGGCGATTTGAGCACCATCGCGCGCGAAGCCCGATTCGATGTCGGCCGTGACCGGCACAGCAACGCTGCGCGCGATCCGTCCGATCGCCGCGATCATCTCGTCGCGCGGAACTATTTCGCCGTCCGGATAGCCGATCGAATAGGATACGCCCGCGCTGGTCGTCGCGATCGCCGGAAAGCCGGCGCTCTCGAAGATCCGCGCGCTGAGCGCGTCCCATGCGTTGGGCAGCACCAGGATCCGCTGCCGATCGTGCATCTGGCGAAACGCTTCGGCCTGCTCCCGCTGCTTGCCGATCACGATGTCGCTAGCCATGCTGCGTCCTCCCGGCGGTATTTCATTGCGCCGGCCGCAGGTACTGCCTGTCCGTAGCCGCCACGAGCGCGGCATGGCAGCGAACTCGGCATACGCCAAGTGATGACGGCGCGGCCTTGGATAAGTTGCGCCGTCACCAGCCCTTAGTCGTCGTCGCCGCCGAAGCCACCACCGCCGAAATCGTCGTCGCCGCCGAAGCCACCACCGCCCCAGCCGCCGCCGTCACCCCAACCCCAGCCCGAGTTGTCGTCGCCTCCACCATACCCATTGTAGCCATAGTTATTATTATAGTAGCCATTGTTGCCGTAGCCACCATAGCCACCGCCATAGGGCGCCCCCGCGAAACACGCCTGCATCGCCATCATCGACAGCCCTGCCAGTGCCGTGAGCATTATTGGATAGATTTTCCGCATGGTCCTGTGCACCTCGCACATCAGATAGACACGCATCAATGATGCCATCGGGCGAAGTTCAAAATATGTACTGATTATCAGGGATGGTTCGCGTGATCGGTAACCCAAACGGTGCGCGATATCCTAAATCTACCGGTTACCGATCGCCGTCCGATCCTCCGTGAATTTGCGCTGTGGGGCTCGCCAGGCGCGATTGCGCAAGCCAGCCGCGTGCCGTGAGGCCTTATAGATTGTGCTTGTAGTCGTGCGCGATCGCTTCGTCGATTTTAGCCGCGACCGCGTCGTCGCCGCCCATCTTTTCCGCCAGCATCTTGCCGAACGAGATGGGGTGTGACATCGGCCACGCCTCAGCCGCCCACAAATGCGATCGGATGAAGGCCTTGGCGCAATGGAAGAAGCACTCGCGTATCGTCACCCGGATCGCGAGCGTGGCCGGCGTGCCGCGCGCCGCCAGCCGATTCAGCAAAGCCGGGTCGACGGTCAATTCGGCGCGCCCGTTGACGCGCAGCGTCTCGTTGGTGCCCGGCACCATGAAGATCAGCCCGACGTGCGGATTGGCCAGGATATTCTGCAGGCCGAAGATCAATTTGTTGCCCTTGCGATCGGGAATCACGATCGTCGTGCGATCTTCCACCGCGACGAAGCCCGGCGTGTCGCCCTTGGGCGAGACCTCCTGGTTGCCGTCGGCGTCGGCGGTGCCGAGCACCAGGAAGGGCGATCTGCGGATAAACTCGATGGCATAGTCGTCGAGCGCGTCGAGCAGCTTGAGTGGCGTGATCTTATTGGGCGTGCCGATGAGCGCGCGCAATTGATCGAGCTTGGTGATCCGATAGTCCGCCGGATGTTCCATCGATAGGCCCTCCGCGTGGCAGCCCGCACTATAGTCGATCGATCGCTCGATGGGGAGCCGTTTCGCGGGCGTAGCGCAGGGTTCGCGCGATTAACACTGCATGCGAATCAGACTCGCGCCAATCAGACTTCGCGATCACTCTGCTCGTCGATCAATGCCGCCAGGCTCGCCCGATAGGGCGACGGCCGCAGCCCCGCCAGCAAGCCGTGCGCGACCCGCATCTGGTCGGCGGCCAGCGCCCGGCCGCGCGCGATGAGCGACGGCTCGCGCATCAGGGCGATCGCGCGATCGAAGGCGGCGCCCTCGATCGGCGTGCCGGCGCGGAACTCGCGGGCGAACTCGGGGTGGTGCTCAATCGCCAGGACCACCGGCAGCGAGATGATCCCGCCGCGCAGGTCGGACCCGACCGGCTTGCCGATCTTGGCCTCGGGTCCGAGGATATCGAGCAGGTCGTCGACCATCTGAAAGGCCCGGCCGACCGCCAGGCCGAGCTTTTCCATCGCCGCGATGGTCTTCGCGTCGGCCCCCGCAAGATCGGCGGCGACCTTGCCCCCGGCGGCAAACAGCGACGCGGTCTTACGCGTGATCACGGCGAGATAATCCTCGTGGCTGGCCGCCGCGTTATGGCGCATGCGGCCCTCCATCACCTCGCCCTCGGTAAGCTGGATACAGGCCTGGGCCGCAGTGCGCACCAGCCGTTCGTCGAACCGTCCGCAGAGTTCGAAGGCGCGGCAGAACAGGAAATCTCCCGCCACCAGCGAGGGCGCAAAGCCCCAGCGCGCGAAGGCCGACGGCTTGCCGCGGCGCAGCAGGCCGCCATCGATAATGTCGTCGTGCAGCAGGGTGGCCGAATGGATCAGCTCGAGCGCGATCGCCGCGTCGATCGCGTCTGCGACCTTTTCGCTCACCCCGCCGCACGCGCGATAGACCAGCAGGATGAACAGCGGACGCAGCCGTTTGCCGGCGCCGTCGACCAGGTAATGGCAGATCTCGCTAATCAGCGCTTCGTTGGAATCGAGCAGCCGTGTGAGCTTGGCCTCCGCCGCGCAGAGATCGTCCTTGACCGGCGCGGCGACGCCGATCTCGTCGGCTGAGGGCGCGGTCGCGGCGCCGGCGGCTTGCGGGTTTTTCACGACGGCGCCTAGCGGAACAGATCCGATGCGGCCGGCCGGATCAGCGCGCGCGCGCTGCCCTCGCCGGGCGTGAATTTGTAGCCGCGCATCAGCACCGCGGGCGTCGCCCCCGCCTTGGGCATCAGCAGGCCCGCGGCGGCGGCGATTTCGTCGGCGATCGCGATTACCGTGTGATGGAGTTCGCGGCCGCCCAGGTCGGTGGTGCCGCGCAAATCGAGCATCGGATCCATCCCGGCGATCCCGATACAGACCTCGGTCAGCCCGTCGCGCCACGGACGGCCGAAGGTGTCGGTGATCAGAATCGCGACCTCGACGCCGGTCAGGCGCTTGAGTTCCGCGCGAAGCCGCACGGCTGAGTCGTCGGCGTCGGCCGGCAGCAGGATCGCGCGGTCGTCTTCGAGGCTGTTGGATTCGTCGATCCCGGCGTTGGCGCAGACCCATCCGGGGCCCGTCTCGACGATCATCACGGCGTTGTCCATGCGCACAATGCGGCTGGTCTGGCGCAATACCAGCTCGACGGCGCGCGGATCCTTGTCCCAGCGCGCGGCGAAATTTTTGGCCAGCGGCGACGGCTCGATATCTTTCAGATCGACCAGCCGGTTCTCGGCCTTCGAGACGATCTTCTGGCAGAGCGTCAGGACGTCGCCCGGCGCCAGCTTCAAGTCCATGCGTTCAAGCGCATGCACGATCAGCTCGGCGAGCTTGTCGCCCGGCATGATCATCGGAATGCCGTCGATCGCGGTCAGCGTGATTGAGGCCATGGATAGGTAAGCCTACACCACGAGCGCGCGCCTCACCACGTCCGCCAGGGCGGCGGCGCGTGCGGGCGTGCTCATGATGGTATCGGTGGCGATTGCGTTGAGGCCAAGCGCGCGAATCGGCTCGAGATAGCGATGGTCGACGACGTCGAGCACGAATAGCCCGACCAGATCGCGGTAGATGCGTGCGACGCCCAGCGGCGAGACTTCATGGCCGAGCCCGCGCATCATCTTGTCGGCCGGACCCTTGACGGTCTTGCCGCCGACGATCGGACTGATCGCCGCGACCCGCGCGCGCCGCGCCTTGAGTGCGCCACGCACGCCGCGCAGCGCCAGAATTGGCCCGATCGAGACGAACGGATTCGACGGCGCGATAATCACCGCGTCGGCGTGCGTGATCGCGCGCATCACGGCCGCCGTCGGCCGCGCATGCGCCGCGCCGCGCAATTCGATCGCTTCGACCGCGCCGCGCGCCCGCCCGCGGACGAAGTATTCCTGAAAGGGGAGGGCGGCCGGCCGCCGTTTGAGCTTGACGAAGGTGCGCACCGGCGCGTCGCTCATCGGCAGCACGCGCGCCTTGACGCCGAAGCGCGTGGCCAGCTCGGCGGTGATCGCGGTAAGTTCCGCGCCCGCCCGCAAGCGCTCGGTGCGATAAAGATGAGTCGCCAGATCGCGATCGCCGAGATTGAACCACGGCTTGCCGTAGAGCCGGCCGAGCGCGGCGAGCGCGTTGAAGCTCTCGCCTTCGAGGCCCCATCCGTTGGCCTGGCTGACCACGCCGCCTAGCGTATAGATCACCGTGTCGACGTCGGGCGAGACGTGCAGGCCGTAAAACTGATCGTCGTCGCCGGTGTTGACGACGACGGTCAGTTGGCGCGGATCGATCCGGCGGACCAGCCCCCGAATAAACTTAGCCGCACCCACTCCCCCCGCTAGCGTGGTGATCGAGGGGCTGGAGGGAGGGAGCAATCGGCCGCGCGCCATTGGGAGCCTTCCTGTCGTAGAGCTTCTTATAGAGCGTGCTGCGCTCGACCGCGACCCGTCCGGCGGCGCGCGCATGGTCTTCGATCAGGTCGACCGCGACAAATTCGCCGGCCGTGCCGCCGGCCTGCGCGGTGATACTCTCTTCCATCAGGGTGCCCGAGAAATCGTTGCATCCGGCCTTGAGCGTGACCGCCGCGAGGTCGACGCCGAGCTTGACCCATGAGGTCTGCAGGTTGTCGATCTGGCCGCGCAGGAACAGCCGCGCGAACGCGTACATCTGCAGGTCGAGGAATGGATTGGCCGGCGGCTTCACCAGGCCCTTGCGGAAGAGCACCGTGTTCTCATGGATGAAGCGCAGCGGAACGAATTCGGTGAAGCCGTGCGTGCGCTTCTGGATACTGCGCAGGAGATCGAGATGATTGACCACGTGCAGCGGATTCTCGACGTGGCCGTACATGATCGTCGAGGTGGTCGGCACGCCGAGCGTATGCGCGGTCGTGATGATCTCGACCCAGGCGGCGACGTCGACTTTCTTGTGGCTTAAGATCTCGCGCACACTGTCGTCGAGGATTTCGGCCGCGGTGCCCGGAATCGAGCCGAGGCCGGCCTCGCGCAGCATCGCGATATACTCCGGATACTCCATCCGCGTGCGGCGCGCCCCGTACATTATTTCCATCGGCGAGAAGGCGTGGATATGAATGTCGGGGAAGTGCGACTTAATCGCGACCAGCAGGTCGCGGTACTTGAACGCCGGCATGTCGGGATTGATGCCGCCCTGCATGCATACTTCGGTGGCGCCGCGGGCGACCGCGTCGGCGACCTTGGCCAGGATCGTCGCGTCGGCATGGTCGTAGGCGTCGGATTCCCATTTCTGGCGCTTGAAGCCGCAGAACTGGCAGCCGACGAAACAGATGTTGGTGAAGTTGATGTTGCGGTTGACGACGTAGGTGACTTCCTCGCCCACGTCTTCGGCGCGCGCCAGATCGGCGGCCTTGATCGTCGCGCGCAGGTCGTCGCCCTGCGCGGTATAGAGCGTCAGCCCTTCGTCGGGCGTGAGCTCGTGGTAATCGAGACTCTTAAGCAGGATCGCGCGCACGTCCGCCGACGCCTGATTCATCAGGACGTTGAACGGCGTTGCCTCGATCTCGTCCACATAGCGGCGCATATCGTCGAGGTTCAAGCTGAGACCTCCAGTGACAACCGGGCGTTGTGTTGGTCGATCGCCGGCCGGAGAGCCGGGTCGACCCATTCGTCGTTGATGAATTCGGGGTAGATCGCGAGCCGCTGGTTTAGGTGAAAGCCGGCCCGCGCACATCGCTCGGCCAATCGATCGAGATGCGGCCAGGGCGCTTCGGGATTGACGTAGTCGCGGCTGAGCGGCGAGATACCGCCCCAGTCGTTGATGCCTGCGTCAAGAAACAATTCGATTTCGTGCGGCGACAGGTTGGGCGGCGCCTGCACGTTCATCGCCGGCCCGAGCAGCAGGCGCGCCGTCGCGATTGCGCGCGCCATCTCGAGCGCGCCGGGTTCGGGCGCGTCTTCCATCGCGATACCCGGCTTGGCGCGGAAATTCTGGATGATCACTTCCTGGATATGGCCGTGGCGCTCATGGCTCGCGCGGATCGCGGCGAGGCTCTGCGCGCGCTCGGCAGGCGTGTCGCCGATCCCAATCAGGATGCCGGTGGTAAAGGGTATCTTGAGTTCGCCGGCCTCGTCGATCATGCGCAGGCGCACGGCGGGATCCTTGTCGGGCGCCCACTGATGGACTCCGCCGCTCTGGCGCAGCCGCGGCGCGATACTCTCGAGCATCAGCCCCATGCTGACATTGAGCGGGCGCAGCATCGCCATCTCGGCGCGCGACATGAGGCCGGCGTTGGTATGGGGCAGCAGGCCCTCGGCCAATGACGCCGCGCAGGCCCGCGCGACATACTCGATCGTGTTGCTCACGCCCAGCGCCGCCAGCGTCGCGCGATATTCCTTGAAGGCGATCTCGGGCTTGTCGCCCAGGCACATCAGGGCCTCGCTACAGCCGAGCATGCGACCGCGCCGCGACCATTCGGCGATCTCGGCGATCGTCATGGTCCAGGCACCCGGCTCGCCGGGGTCCTTGCGGAAGGTGCAATAGGTGCAGCGATCGCGGCACAGATTGGTGACTGGCAGAAAGACCTTGGGTGAATAGGTCACGTCGCGGCCCTTGGCCCGATCGCGCATCGCGGCCGCCGCCGCCATCAGATCGGGCAGGTCGGCGTCGCCACATTCGATAAGCGCGATCGCGTCAGCCTCGGTGAGCCGCGCTCCCGCCAAAGCCCGATCGAGGATGTCGCGGATCGGCTCTCGCCGCGAAGTGCTGAATTCCGCTTGCGCCATCTTAATCTAGGCCCGTTATAAGCCATCAGATCCGTAGAGGCAACCGCACAGTCTGGACCCGGCGCCATCGGCGCGCTGTGCCCGCATCGGCCATGCATCGGGCGCAGCCGGGCGACCAATGGCGTCGAGAGGCGTCCGGCGGACTCGCGAATCGGCAGAATCGGTCGTCCATCTGACCGAAACGCGGGATTGGGCGAATGGCCCGGCCACAAATCCGCTTGGGAATTGCGTTAATTTCTGTTTAGGATCATGCGTAACCGCTAATCCTCAGGGTTTAGGAGTGCCGCAACGATGGCCGAACCTGTAACCGCGATGGCCTCTCCGGAGGCCAATGCGAGAATTGAATATGATCTGCAGCTTTACTACTGGGTCAAGCTGATCCGCTCGTTCGAGGAGCGGGTCTCGCGGCTGCATCGGCAGAACAAGATTGTCGGCGGGGTCTATTCGGGCGCCGGCCAGGAAGCGATCGTCACCGGCATCTGCGCACCACTCCAGCCGGGCGATTTCGTCGCCCCGCTGCATCGCGACATGGGCGTCTTCCTGGTGCGCGGAGTCGATCCGGGCCGTCTGATGGCCCAGTTGATGGGCAAAGAGACGGGACTGTCGCGCGGCAAGGATTCGTTCCTGCACGGCGGCGACATGGAGCGCGTGATCTTCGGCTCGACCTCGATGCTCGGGTCGTCGCTGCCGGTCGCGGCCGGCGCGGCGCTGAAATTCCAGATCAAGAAGGAGAATCATGTCGCGGTCGCCTTTTTCGGCGAAGGCGCGTCGTCGCGCGGCGATGTCCATGAGGCCATGAACTTCGCCGGCGTGCGCAAGCTGCCGGTGATCTTCGTGTGCGAGAACAATCGCTACGCCTATTCGACGCCGCTGGAAAAGCAAATGGCGATCGAGGACGTGGCCGACCGCGCGCCGGGGTACGGCTTCAAGGGCCACGTGGTCTCGGGCAACGATCTGCTGGCGGTCGTGCAGCTCAGCGAAAAGGTCATCAAGCGCGTGCGCGACGGCGGCGGCCCGGCGCTCATCGAATGCAAGACCTATCGCTATCGCGGCCACAGCGAGCACGACGCGGCGCTCTATCGCGACAAGGAAGAGCTGCTCGAATGGCAAAGCCGCGATCCGATCCCGCGCTACGAGCTCTATCTCGAAAAGAAGGGCCACGACATCAAGCGGATTCGCGAGGAGGTCGACGAGCGCACGCGCAAGGTGGTGCAGGACGCGGTCGACTTCGCCGAGCAGAGCGCGCTGCCCGAGCCGCAGGAGGCGATGGAAGACCTCTACGCGCCGACGCCGGCAAATTCTTCCAGCAACGGCAAGCTCTGAGGCGGTTTATCAAACATGGAAGTTACCTATCTCACCGCGATCAATCAGGCGCTGCATGAAGAGATGCGGCGCGACGAGAATGTCTTTGTGATGGGCGAGGACGTGGCCGACCTCGGCGGCGCGTTCAAAGTCACCGAGGGGCTGCTGCAGGCCTTCGGCGAGGATCGCGTGATCGACACGCCGATCGCCGAAACCGTGATCGTCGGCGCCGCCATCGGCGCGGCCATCATGGGGATGCGGCCGGTGGTCGAGATGCAATTCGGCGATTTCATCTCCTGCGCCTTCGACCAGATCGTCAACACCGCCGCGACGCTGCGCTACCGCCACGGCGGGCGCGCCGCATGTCCGCTGGTGGTGCGCGCGCCTTCGGGCGCCGGCATCCACGGCGCGCTGTTCCATTCGCAGAATCCCGAGGCATGGTTCACCCGCGTGCCCGGCCTCAAGGTGGTCGCGCCAGCCACCGCCTACGACGCCAAGGGCCTGCTCAAGAGCGCGATTCGCGACGATAATCCGATCATCTACTTCGAGCACAAGCGGCTCTATCGCAGTATCAAGGAGAACCTGCCCGACGGCGACTTCACCGTGCCGATCGGCGTGGCCGAGAACCGCCATCCGGGCCGCGACCTCTCGATCATCACGTACGGCGGCACGCTTCATCAATGCCTCGACGCGACCCAGATCGTCGAGAAGGAAGACGGACTCTCGGTCGAGGTGATCGATCTGCGCTCGCTGCTGCCGCTCGATCGCGACGCAATCCTGGCGACCGCGCGCAAGACCGGCAAGGTTCTGATCGTCCACGAGGATCGCCTGACCGGCGGCTTCGGCGGCGAGATTGCGGCGATCATCGGCGAGCATGCCTTCGATGCGCTCGACGGACCGGTGCGCCGGCTGGCGGCGCTCGATACGCATACCGCGTTCAGTCCGCCGCTCGAAGAGTACATCCTGCCCAACACCAACAAGATCGTGGAAGCGATCCGCAGCCTGGCGGCTTACTAATATGGCAACGGAAGTGATCATGCCCCAGATGGGGGAGAGCGTCGTCGAAGGGACGGTCACGAAATGGCTGGTGAGGGAGGGCGACACGGTCAAGGAAGACCAGTCGCTGTGCGAAATTTCGACCGACAAGGTGGACACTGAGATTCCCTCGCCCAGCGCCGGCGTGATCGCCCGGCTAGTCGCCGCCGAGGGCCAGACGCTGCCGATCGGCGCGGTGATCGCGGTGATCGAAGCGCCCGGCGCCGCCGCGGCGGCTGAATCACGCGCGCCGGTCCCGGCCGCGGCCGCAAGGCAATCCGAACGGCGTCCGGCGGCTGCCCTGGCCGAAGCCGCGCCAGCGCGTCCGGCGCCGCGTACGCCGGCGACCGCGCCGTCATCGCACGCAATTGCCGCCGTCGCCTCCAGCGAGCCGATCGCTGCCGCGCCGGCCACGAGCGTAAGCAACGTCACGCCGATCCGTCCCGCATCCATACCGGCCGCCGCCTCAGGCGCGGGTCGCCGCTATTCACCAGTGGTTCTGCGGATGGCCGAAGAGCAGCACATCGATCTCAGCATGGTGCCGGCGACCGGTCTCGGCGGACGTATCAGCAAGCGCGACGTCGAGCGCTACCTGGAGTCGTTGCGCCCCGGCAATCAGTCGGCAGCGCGCGCCAACGGCAGCGCCGGGCATGCGTCGGGCGCCGCAGCCGGTGCGATGCAGCCGTCATCGCCCGCTGGTGCCGCCAACGCCAACGCGCCGGCGCCGGCCGTCGCGCCGGCCACCGCCGCGATCTTTCGGCCGCCGGTCTATCAGCCGCGCGAGGGCGATACGGTCGAGCCCTTCAACCGCCGCCGCAAGCTTATTGCCGAGCACATGGTCTTCTCCAAGACCCATTCGCCGCATGTGCCGACGGTCGCCGAGGTCGATTTGACCCGTGTGACCGCGCTGCGCGAACAGCATAAGCGCGATTTTGCCGCGCGTGAGGGATTCGCGCTGACCCTGCTGCCGTTTGCGGTGATGGCGGCGGTGCGCGCGCTCAAGGAGTTTCCGCGCATGAACGCCTCGGTGGTCGGCGACTCGCTGGTGGTGCGCCGCGAGATCAATCTCGGCGTCGCGATGGACGCCGAGGAGGGTCTGCTGGTGCCGGTCATTCGCGCGGCCGAGACTATGTCGCTGACCGGCCTGGCGCGTGAAATCGAACGGTTGCGGCGCAAGGTCCAGGACAAGGCGATCACCGCCGACGATCTCGCCGGCGGCAGCTTCACGCTCTCGAACCCCGGTCGTGAGGGCAATCTCTACGGCTTTGCGATTATCAATCAGCCACAGGTCGGAATTTTGCGCATGGGCGAGGTCAAGAAGCGTCCGGTGGTGGTCGAGGTCGACGGCGCCGACGCGATCGCGATTCGCACCATGATGTACCTGGCGCTCTCGTACGATCATCGCGTGATCGACGGCGTGCTGGGTAATCGCTTCCTGTACCGCGCGTCGCGCATCCTCGAGGAATCCGACTTCGAGCTGTAAGGCGTTGGGCCTGGTCGCCGTCGCGCCGGGCGGATCCGCGCAGTGCCCGATGGCACTCGGGGCAATCGGCAGAGAAAAGAGGCGCGGCCATCGCGGCCGCGCCTCTGTCAAACCCTCGCCAGCGCCGGGCTAATGGCAGGTCCAGCTCGACGCTACATCAACCGGACCCGTACCGTCGTAATGCGCGGTTTCCGGATATGCGCACAATGGCATCGTGCGGGACGTGTCAGGATTGGTCGCGATAATACTGTCGGGCGCCACGCCGCTTTCGACCCAGTCCATCAGCGGAGGGAGCGTGTCAAAGGTGTTGGGGCCCGGCCCGCCGGCGCAATGATGCATCCCCGGCACCATGAACAGGCGCGCGGTCTGGCGCGTGCGGTTCAGATTGTTGCCGATCGCGGCATTAACCGAAAGGTAATACTGAACGCTGACCAGCGGCGTCAGGGCCGGGTCGCTCCAGCCGTGGTACATCAGCAGCTTGTGCCCGTGATGGACCAGCGGCCAGAGGTTCGGATTCAGGCCGTTGCTGTTCCACCGCGCGACATTTGCCACCAGTTTCGAGACATTGCCTTTGGCGTTGTTGAAGCTGAAGTCCAGCGAATCGTAAGCGGGATTGCTGAAGACGGCAAACTTCATGTACTGGTCCTGGAAAACAAATTGTAGCGGAAAAATGCTCGTGCCCCAGGGTTCGGGAACCCCCAGGGTCGGCATCGTAAAGCCAGTGATCCACGCCTCCCATCCGTCCGCGCCGGCCGGGTCGCTTTGCATATACCCTGGATAGAGCTGCTGGCCGTTCGAGCTCTTGGCGCCCGACCAGATTTTATGCAGCGTGGTCACCTGGTCGGCATTGAGGCAGCCGGTCACGTTATCGTTGGTGCATTCGATCGTCGTCGGATCGAAGTTGCATTTGCGCGGGTCCTGAATCAGGCCGTCAACCACCCCGTCGAGCCCATCGCATTCCGCGAGCACGCTCGAGTCGAGCAGTTGGATGTTATCGGGCGAGAGCCAGCTATCGGCCGTCGCGAGCAGCGCCTGGCTATTCCAGTTGAAGCCCGCGACCGGATCGCTGATGGCGGGGTCGCCGACCGACAGACCGTCGAAATCGTTGGGATAGAGTTGCGCTTCGACCAACCCCTGGCGCCCGCCAGTCGAGCATCCGAGGTAATAGGAGAAGTCCGCCGCGGCGCTGTAGAAGCCGCCAATGATGGTCTTTGCGGTCTGCGTACTCACGTGTACGGAACGGAAGGCAAAGTCCTCTGTTTTGGCCAGATTGTTGAGCAGGAAGCTACCATCGAGGTCCGGTACCGGCGCGGTGCTGACGTGGCCGGTGTCGGTTGCGGCCACCGCGAAGCCCTCTTGAAGCGTGGCGTCGTACGCGGTCGTGCCGACCGCTTGCAGCGTGCCGGCAAAGCCGCCATTACCGAAAAAGGCTAACCGTCCGTTCCAGGTATCCGGCAGGTCGACCTCGAAGCCGACCTGGTTTGGTCCCGGATTGAGCGTGGTGATAGTGCCGATGACCGCGCAGTATGACGCGGTGAAGGGAGACCCAAGAGTAGTCTCCTGGGCGCTGGTGATCGACACTGATTTCGGCGCAATTCCCTGGATGGCGCTTTGGCTACAGGTCAGGTTTGCGTGAGCATTGCGTGGCGCGGACAAATCCACAGTTGCGGCAAGCGCCAAAATCGCGCCTGCCAAGGCATACATTCGCACACTCTGTCTCATTGTTGTCTCCCCCGATCGTTGCGAGTGCGCCCGGCCAATTTTCGGCTTGACGCACAATTGATCCACCCCTGCGCGGTCAAAACCGGCGTACCATTCCCTCCCGATGGCGTCAACTCACAAATTGTTGTCGCAAGCCTCCCGCTGCTCGTTCAGCGGGGATATTGCAGCTAATCCATCGCTACGCCGGTTCTCTTGCCACGCTAATGGACCTGACGGCGCGCATCGGGCATGGTTGAGCCGCGCCTGCGAGTGTGGAATGTCAGCGGGGGGATGATGCGCTAAATGGCTGACGACGAGAGCTCCCGGCGGCCGGCTAGCGCCAAGGCACCCGGCGCGCCGGCAATCGATAGTGACTTTGCCTCCGGGCCCGGCCTGACTCGCGGCGACCGGCGCATAATCGGACGCCTTTCGGAAGTAATCCGCTTTAACGATTTCATGACCTTCATGATGGTCGTCGCGACCATCTGCAGCGCGTTCGCCACCTGGCGCACTGCGCGTGTCACCGACCTGCTGTTTTCGGTCGCGGAGCGGCCCTACGTTGGCGTCGAGAACGTTTCGATCGACACCAGCGACGAGCAGAGCGCGCGACTCGCGATCAACTTTCGCAATTTCGGCCACGTCTCGGCCAGCGATGGCGTCGCGCGCATCGGTGTGGTGGTCAACGGGCGGTCGTTGTTCGATGGCGGTGTGGCCGCGGCGACCAATAACATCGGGATGATCTCGCCCACCGTCAGGCATTCGTTTTTTCGCTTCGTGCCGATCGAGGTTTACCGCGACGTGCGCGCCGGCCGCTCGCGCCTGGTGGTCCATGTGCTGATTTCCTACCGCGGTCCGGACGCGCGCGAGTTTTGTTACGATCAGATGATGACATACGATCATCGCGCCGGCGTTTTCATCTCCAGCGGGGGCAGCGATCGTTGTTCGAACGAGATTTACTGAGGTCCGCACCGCCGCCGCCAGAAACGCGCGCGGTGCCGCGTTGCGCCCATCCGAGCGATCTGACAATTTCAGCGGCGGGTCGCGCGACGATGCTTTGTCCGATTTGTAACAAACCCGCGGAGGCCGGTCAGGCTAACCGCTTTCGCCCGTTCTGCTCCGAGCGCTGCCGGATGGCCGACCTGGGCAAGTGGGCCGGCGAGGGCTATCGCGTCCCCGGCGGTCCGGCCGACGACGACAGCGAGCATCCCGACGATCGGAAAGCCGGGAAGAAGATCATCCATTGAGACCGGACGCGGCGGTGCGAGCGTCCCAATGAGCGGGCCGACGGCCGCGCCGCAGGTGCATCCGAGCGCCGTAGTCGGTGCGGGGGTTGAGCTGGGCGCAGGCGTCGAAGTCGGCCCCTTTTGCCTGCTCGACGGCCGTATCCGGATTGGCGCGCGCACGCGGCTGATTGGCCACGTGACGGTTCTCGGCGACACTGAAATGGGCGAAGACAACGTGCTGCATCCGAACGCGGTGGTCGGCGGCGAGCCGCAGGAGCTGGCGTATACCGGTGGCGTGCGGTACGTGCGCATCGGTGATCGCAACACCTTCCGCGAGGGCGTCACGATCCATCGCGGATCCGAGCACGGCGCCACGACCGTGATCGGTGACGATAACTTCTTCATGCAGAACGCCCACGCCGCGCACGATTGCCGCGTCGGCAATGCGGCGATTATCGCGGGCGGCGCGCTGCTCGCCGGATGGGTCGAGGTGGGCGATCGCGTGCTGGTCTCAGGCAACTGCGTGGTCCATCAGTTCGTCCGCATCGGACGGCTCGCCCTGATGCGCGGGCTGAGCCGCACCAGCCGCGACGTGCCGCCGTTCTGCGTGATGGATCTGACCCACACGCTGCGTGGCGTCAACGTGATCGGACTGCGTCGTGCGGGCGTTGATGCGAAAACGATACGCGCGCTGCGCGACGCCTTTGGCGTTGTATTCGGTGCGCGGCGCAATCTGAAAAATGCACTGGCACAACTCGAAAGCGCAGGCGTCGTGGTGCCGGAAGTGGCTGAAATGATCGCGTTTATCCGGGCCAGTCGTCGTGGCGTGGCGTTTGGGCCACGCGCTGCCGGATCGGATGTTGTGGATGAGTAATCAGATTTTTCCTGGTGTGGCAATTAGGCGTAGGGGTGCTCGCGGCGTGGCGCGGGGTGCGGCGCGATGAACCGATCGATCGGGCGGCGCGCACTGGCCGTGATCGCCGCCGGGCTGGCGCTCGGGCTGGCCTCCTGCAACGTCATGACGAAGATCATGTCGACCGGCGGTGAGCAGACCCTGAAGCCGCCGGTGGTGGCCCGTGTGCCGGGTCAGCGGATGATCATCTTTGCCCTCGACGGCGCCGGCTTCAATCAATTCATGGCCGCCGTGCATTCGGGCAAGGCGCCGAATATCGCGGGCGTGCTTGGGGCCGAAGCGAGTGGCGGACTGTTCGCCCATGCCTATTCGGTGCCGCACGCCTTGACCATGCTGCCCTCGAGCACGATCGCCGACTGGTCGGCGGTGATGACCGGCGACCCGCCAGCCTGGGACGGCGTGGCGGGTGACGAATGGTTCGAGCGCGATAAGCGGGAGTTCCATGCGCCGGTGCCGATTTCGCTCGAAGAGACCAGCGATCTGGACGACGCGATCGTCAACGACCTGGTCGGCAAAGCGATCGAGGTGCCGACGCTTTACGAATTGCTCGGGGTCGACACCAACGTTTCGCTGCTGCTGATCTACCGCGGTGCGACGCTTTACACGACCGTCGAGCCGAGTGCGTTTACCGGCCTGATGGCCCAGTTGATCGAGGGCAAGATGGTCGGCGAGTCGGCGGAAAAGTCGCTCAGCGCGAGCATCGATCTGGCCTCCGTCCGGACGCTCATTTCGGCGATCGAACAGCATGGCGTGCCCGATCTGCAGGTGGTCTATTTTCCCGGAATCGACTCGTTCACCCATATGTCAAAAAATCCGCTCGAGGCGCAGACCGATTTTATCGAGCGGGTGAGCGACGTCGGTGTGGGCCAGGTGCTCGACGAGTATCGCAAAAAGGGCGCGCTCGACGGGACCTACATAATGTTCATCGCCGACCACGGCCATACGCCGACGATCGACGATGACGCGCATGCGCTGGGCGCCGAGGGCTCCGGCACGCCGTTCGCGGTGGTCAACGACGCGGGCTTTCGCGTGCGCAAGGCCAAGCTCGCGCTGACCGATAGCGAGCAGGACTACCAGGCGGTGCTCGCCTACCAGGGCTTCATGGCCTATATCTATCTCGCCGATCGCACGACCTGCGCGAATCGCGGCGAGCGCTGCGATTGGCGCAAGCCGCCGAATTTCGTCGAGGACGTGATGCCGGTGGTGCGGGCCTTCTACAAGGTCAATCGCACCGGGCGTCCCTATCCCCGGCTCAAGGGCACGATCGATCTGATCTTCGCCCGCGTGCCGGTGGCGCATGGCACCAACGCCGCGCCGTTTGAAATCTACGACGGCCGGCGCCTGGTCCCGATTCGCGACTACCTCGCGCGCCATCCGCGGCCCGACCTCATCGAACTCGACCGGCGGATGCGCTGGCTGGGCGCGGGGCCCTATGGCAACCGCGCGGGTGACATCGTGCTGCTCGCGCGCACGGGGGCCGGCGTACCGATCGAGCGGCGTTACTATTTCGCGGTGACGCCGCATTATTCGTGGCACGGCAGCGCCGACGGACTCGATAGCCATATTCCTTTCATCCTGGCGCAAGAGGGCGGCAAGGGTGAGAAGATGCGTGCGATCGTGCAGAAGGCGACCGGCGGCCAGGTCTACGAAAAAGATCTGACGCCGGTGGTGCGCGCGGTCTTCGGCCGGTAAGCGCTGACCGCCCGCATGATCGCAGCGAGCCCATGCGCGCGCGGCGTCGCTTGATGATCCGCCCCGGGGCTGGCAAGAATGGAGCGTTCCGCGAGCCGTGGGGCGCGGCGGAAAATCCTGGAAGAGGCAATATGCCGAAGAGACTGCGCTTTGCGATCGGGGCCGGGCTTATCGTCGCGGCGATCGGCTACCTGATCGTGACGGCGGTGCGCAACACCGCCGAATATTATCTCACCGTCAACGAGGTGAAGGAGCGCCAGTCCGCGCTGGCCGGCCAGATGCTGCGCGTGGCGGGCCGCGTCGAGCCCGGCACGATCGCCTGGGATCCGCTCACGCTGACGCTCTCGTTCGGCCTCGCCCAGCCGCCGCCGCCGGTCGCGCCGGGGGTCAAGGCGGTCGCGATCATGGCCGGCGCGCCGGTCTTCCACGTGATCTGCCGCGGCGAGCCCAAGCCCGACATGTTCGCGCCCAACCGCGACGTAATCGTCGAAGGATCGCTCGCCGCCGACGGCACGATCGAGGCGCGCCAGGTGCTCACCAGTTGTCCGTCGAAGTACGTGCCCAAGCAGCCCGCCTGACCGGTTTGCCATGCCTCTGATTGGACAACTCGCGCTCGCCCTGGCCCTGGTGCTGGCGTGCTATTCGATCGTCGCCAACGTGATCGGCGCGCGCGCAGGCGTGCCCACGCTGATCACCAGCGCGCGTCACGCGCTGTGGGCGATGAGCGCGATGGTCACCGTGGCGGTCGGCGTGATGTGGGCGAGCCTGCTGCATAGCGACTTTTCGCTCGAGTACGTCGCCTCCTACACCAGTTACTCGCTGCCGACGGTCTACAAGATCACGGCGCTGTGGGGCGGCCAGCAGGGTTCGCTGATGTTCTGGACCTGGCTGCTGTCGATCTTCACCGCGATCGTCGCCTTCCAGAACCGCCGGCGCAACGCCGATAGCGCACCCTACGCGCTGGCCGTGCTAGCCGGGCTGGCGGTGTTTTTTCTCTACATGCTCAATTTCGTCACGCGGCCGTTCGACCTGCTCGCGGCGATTCCGGCCGACGGGCAGGACTTGAATCCGCTGCTGCAGAACTACTGGATGGCGATACATCCGCCGTCGCTCTATACCGGTTACGTCAGCGCGAGCGTGCCGTTTGCCTTCGGCGCGGCCTCGCTGATTACCGGCCGCACCGACGATAGCTGGATTCGCAGCACCCGCCGCTGGGCCATTTTCTCGTGGTTCTTTCTCACGCTCGGCAATCTGTTTGGCGCGCGCTGGGCTTACGAGGTGCTGGGCTGGGGCGGCTACTGGGCGTGGGATCCGGTCGAGAACGCGGCCTTCATGCCGTGGCTCGTGATGACCGCGTACCTGCATTCGGTGATGATCCAGGAGCGCAAGGACATGCTCAAGGTATGGAACCTGGTGCTCATCGGGATGGCCTTCGCGCTGACGCTGTTCGGCACCTTCATCACGCGCAGCGGAGTCATCTCGTCGGTCCATTCGTTCACCCAGTCGGGTCTCGGGCCGTACTTTCTGACGTTTCTGATCGCGGTCGTGGTGCTCTACACCGGGCTGCTGCTGATGCGTGTGAAGTCGCTGCGCACGCCGGCCGAATTCGAGTCGTACCTGTCGCGCGAGGCGGCCTTCCTGTTCAACAACCTCATCCTGGTCGGGATCGCGTTTGCGGTCTTCTGGGGCACGCTGTTCCCGGTGCTCTCGGAGGCGGTGCGCGGGATCAAGATCACTGTCGGACCGCCGTTCTTCAACAAGGTCAATGCGCCGCTGGCGCTCGCCCTGGTCTTCCTGATGGGCGTCGGTCCGCTGATCGCGTGGCGCCGCTCGTCGCTCGACAGCCTCGCCAAGACCTTCGCCTCGCCCGCGATCTTCGCGCTCGCGACGGGTCTGTGCACGTTCCTCGCGGGCTTGCGCCAATGGTACGTGCTGACCGCGCTCTCGCTGGCGGCATTTGTGATCGGCACGATCGTGGTCGAGTTCCGCCGCGGGGTGAGCGCGCGCCGCCACCTGGTGCATGAGACGCCGGTGGTCGCGCTGGCCAATCTGGTGGCCAAGAACAACCGGCGCTACGGCGGCTATATAATCCACGTCGGCGTAGTGCTGGCTTTCGTCGGGATCGTCGCGTCGTCGTTCTTTCGCACCGAGGTCAAAAAGAGCGTCAAAGAGGGCGAGTCCTTTCAGGTCGGTCCCTACGATCTCGAATATCTGGGTATCGACACCACCGAGACCGCGCACCTGGAAAGCTCGCGCGCGCGCGTCGAGGTGCGGCGCGCCGGCCGGCCGATCGCGATGATGGAGCCGGCCAAGCTCTTCTACAAGCAACCGCAACAGCCGGCCACCGCCGTCGCGATCCGCTCGACCCCGGCCTCCGACCTCTACGTCGTGCTCGCCGGCATCGACGACCAGACCGGCCTCGTCACCTTCCAGGTCTTTCTCACGCCGCTGGTCTTCTGGCTATGGGCGGGCGGTTTTATCATGGCCTTTGGCACGGTGGTCGCGATGTGGCCCAACGTGCGGGAGCGCGCCGCGATCGCCGCCGCCGTGCGGGTGGCCGTGCCGGCCGGCGCCGAGCCCGTGCCGGGAGGCGATTGATCCGTGCCGCCTGTGCCACGCCGTCGCGTCGTGGGTGCGGCCGTCCTCGCGCTGGTCAGCGCGGTGGCGGTGGCGACGCCGCTGATGGTCGCCGCGGCGCCCACGGTCTCGGTCGAGCAACTCACCGAGGCGCTGACCTGCCAATGCGGCTGTGGCCTGACAGTAGCAAATTGTAACCATCCGAATTGCGAATTCTCGGTGCCGGTGCGCGACCAGATCGACTCGATGGTCAAGCGCGGGATGAGTGGTCCGCAGGTCATCGCGTTCTACCGCACTAAATACGGCGAGAAGATTCTTTCCGCGCCGACCACCCAGGGCTTTAATCTGCTGGCGTGGATTATGCCGTTTGCCGCGCTGGCGGCCGGCGCCGCGCTGATCGCGATTACCGTCGGGCGCTGGCGCGGCAGTTCGCCCGCGCCCGCGCCGGCCCCGGCCGAGGGCGCCAACGGCGCCAGCCACGACCCTTTCGACGCCGAATTGCGCCGCCGGCTCGAACGCGAGCTGCGCGATCGGATCTGACGCGTGGCGCTTAACCTGGCGGCGATTCTGCTTGTCGCGGCGGTCGCACTATTCGTCGCGGCGCCGCTGGCCGAGGGTTTTACTCCGCGCCGTGGCACCCGCCGGCCCGCGCTCGAGGCGCTCGAGCACGATCGCGAACTCGCGATGCAGGGGTTGCGCGAGCTCGAATTCGACCATGAGATGGGCAAGGTCGACGATCGCGATTACCAGGAACTTAAACGATCGCTTGAGGATCGGGCGCTGGCCGCGATGAGTTCGATCGAGAGCACCGCGCGCGGTGCGGAGGCTCGCGCCATGCACAATGCGCAGGGCGGCGCATCGACGGCGCGGGCGACGCCGGCGGCGTCATCGATAACGGGCGCCGCGGGCGCCGCCGCTGCACCGGAGAATTCGGTCGTTGCGATCGCGGCGATCGCGGACGGCGTCCGCGCCGCGGGCTGTCCGCGATGCGGCGTGCGCGCGGGAACCGGCTATCGCTTTTGCGCGGCGTGCGGGTCGGCGCTCGCCGCCGATGGCGCCGCGGCGCGCGCCGAATGACCGCTGCGGCCCCGATCGCGGCGCGCGGCCTGTGCAAGTCCTTCGGCGCGGCGCCGGTGCTGCGCGGCGTCGATCTGACGGTCGCCGCGGGCTCCGCCGCGCTGATTATTGGGCGCAACGGCGCCGGCAAATCCACCCTGCTCAGAATTCTGGCCGGGCTCTGGTCGCCCGACGACGGCGCCGCGCTGCTGTTTGGCGAACCGAGCGCGGCGCTGGCGCCCGCCGGCCGCCGCCGCGTCGGTCTCGTGACCCATCAAAGTTTCCTCTACCCCAACCTGACGGCGCGCGAGAACCTGGAGTTTTTCTGCGCGCTCTACGGCGTCGCCGGAGCGTCCAAGCAGATTGCGCGCTGGCTGGAACGGGTCGGTCTGGCGACTGCCGCCGACGATCGCGTGCGCGGCTTTTCGCGCGGGATGGAGCAGCGGCTGACGCTCGCGCGCGCCCTGATCCATCGCCCAGCCGCGCTCCTGATGGACGAGCCGTTGGCCGCGCTCGACGCCGAAGGTGTCGCGATGGCCGCCGCGCTGATCGACGAGGCGCTGGCGGGTGGCTGCGCGATCGTGCTCACGGCGCATCAGCCGCTGGCGATCGCGAAATTGGAGTTCGCGCTCTACGAAATTGTCCGTGGCCGGCTCGTTGTGCGTCCGGCGGAGGGCGGCGCAGAGCCCCGCGGCGCGATCGATCCGCGGCAGCCGGCCGCCTGAGATGGCTGGATTTGCCGCGGTCTTGCGCAAGGATCTGCGCCTGGAGATGCGCGGTGGCGAGAGTCTGGTCGCGCTGGTCGCGCTCTCGCTGCTGGTCCTGGTGGTGATGGTCTTCGCGCTCGATCCGGCCGGCGGCGTGCGCGACGCGGCGACCGCGGCAGGCGCGCTGTGGGTCGCGCTGATCTTCGCCGGCGTGATTGGCTCGTCGCGGGTGCTGCTGGCCGAGCGCGACAACGGTTGTCTCCGCGCGCTGATCTTAAGCCCGCTCGATCGCGGCGCGCTCTATTGGGCCAAGCTGACGGCCGCCTTCATCTTCATGGCGATCGCCGAGGCCGCCGCGATCGTCCTGATGGTGCTGTTCTTCAATCTCGATTTCGACTGGCGCCTGATGCGCATGGCGCCGGTGATCGCACTCGGCGCGCTCGGCTTCGCCGCGCTCTCGACCCTGCTCGCCGCGATCACGGGGCGCGTGCGTGCCGGTGATATGCTGCTGCCGCTGCTGGCGGTGCCGCTGTTCGTGCCGGCGCTGATCGCCGGCGCCAAGGCGAGCGGGGCGGCGCTGGGTGGTGCGCCGTTCGCGGCGATCGCACAATGGCTCAAGATTCTGGTCGCCTTCGACGTGCTCTTTGTGAACGCCGGCTGGCTGCTCTTCGAGTACGTGATTGGCGAGGAATGAAGCATCGCGGCGCGCCATTGTCCTCACGGCCGGGCGATTTATCTGGCGCGCGCCGCAGGCTACAAATGATGGCGATCGAATTCCGCATGAGCGTGACCTTTGAATAAGACTGCGAACCGGTGGCTGGGCGGCCTGACCGGCATCCTGATGGCCGCCGCCATCTACATGACCTTTGTCTACGTGCCGACCGAGGCCGACCAGGGCATCGTCCAGCGCATCTTTTATTTCCATGTGCCCTGCGCGTGGGTGGCCTTCGGCGCCTTTGGCCTGGTCGCAATCGCGGGCATCTTCTACCTCTGGCTGGGCCAGCCGGTATGGGACGATCTGGGCTACGCGGCGGCCGAAATCGGCATGGTCTTCTGCACCCTGGTGCTGGTCACCGGGTCGATCTGGGCCAAGCCGATTTGGGGCGCCTGGTGGACCTGGGATTCGCGCCTGACCACGACGCTGATCCTGTGGCTGCTGTACGGCGGCTACCTGATGCTGCGCGCGATGGCCGACGATACGCCGCAGGTCGCGCGCTTCGCCGCCGTGATCGGAATTGTCGCCGCCGCCGACGTGCCGGTGGTGATCGTCTCGGTGCGCCTGTGGCGCACGATTCATCCCGCGGTGCTGGTCACGCGCCAGGGTGGCCATGGGCTCGAGGATCCGCGGATGGTGGCGACGCTGCTGGTCGCCCTGGCGGCCTTTACCGCGCTCTTTATCTGGCTGCTGATGCTGCGTTTTGCGACGCTGCGGATGCGCGCGCGGCTCGGTGCGATCGCGCGCGGATTGAACCTCGCGCAGGCCGCGGCCGGTGACCTGTGATGGAGAATCTCGGTTACCTGTTTGCCGCCTACACGATAATCTTTGGCGTGATCTTTCTGTATGTGCTGTTTATCTGGCGCCGGCAGGCGCGACTCGAGCGCGAATTGCGCGCGCTGGAGACCCGGCTCGAGGCGGTGCGCGGCGAACTTGCCGCGCGGGGCGCGCCGCCGTCACCGCCCGCCGCCTAGGCGGGTCGATCGCGCCGGTGCGGGCCGGCCCGCGCGTCGGCTTGCGGACGGCGGCTTTCGTGCGCATCTTTAAGGGGAGTATCAGACTCGGCAGATGGAGTTTCGCGACTACTACAAAGTTCTCGGCGTCGAGCGCGCCGCGACCGAGGCGCAAATCAAAACCGCCTACCGCAAGCTCGCCCGCAAGTTCCATCCCGACCTCAATCCCAAGAACAAAGAGGCCGAGAGCCGCTTCAAGGAGATCAACGAGGCCTACCAGGTGCTCGGCGACGCCGACAAGCGCAAGAAGTACAACGAGCTGGGCGCCGACTTCGAGCGCGGCACCTCCGAGGACGAGGTCTTTCGCCGCTACGCGCGCGCCGGCGGCATGAACCGCGGCGCGGGCCCGTCGCCCGGAGCGGCCGATAGCGAACCGCCGGGTGGCTTCAGCGACTTTTTCGAGCGCTTCTTCGGCGGCGTCGGCGCCGGCGGCGGAACGCGCGGGCGCGGCTACTCGTTCGACGCGGGCGGCGCCGGTGGCGATATCTTTGGTGCACGCGCGCCGGCCCGCGCGCCCGACCTGCAGGCCGAAGTCGAAATTACGCCACAGGAGGCGATGCGCGGCGGACAGCGCCGCCTCAACCTGACCGCCACCGACGAATGCGACCTGTGCGGCGGTACCGGAATGCTCACGCGGGCCGCCAAGCCCGGCACCCCGCGCGGTCCGCGCACGGCCGAATCCTGCCCCAAATGCGGCGGCAACGGCGTGCTGTCGGTACGCCGCGCGCTCGACGTGACGATCCCGGCCGGCATGGGCGAAGGCTCGCGTATCCGGCTCAAAGGGCAGGGCGGTCACGGCGCCCGTCCGGCGCTCAACGGCGACCTGTTCCTGACCATCAGGTTCAAGCCGAGCAAGGCGTTCACGCTCACCGGCCGCGATGCCCGCTGCCAGTTGCCGGTGTGGGATTACGAGGCCGCGCTCGGCGCCGAGGTTACCGCACCGACGCTCGACGGGCGCATCTCGCTCAAGATTCCCGCCGGCAGCCAGAGCGGCCGCGTGATGCGTCTGAAGGGGCGCGGCTTGCCCGCGCGCGGCAAGGAGCCGGCCGGCGATCTGCTCTACGAACTCAAGGTGCTCGCACCGACCGACCTGACCGACGACGAACGCAAGCTGATGCAGCAGCTTGCCGACCATCTGCGGGCCCGCGACGTGGCCGATCCGCGCGCCGATCTGATGCGCGAATAGCGGCGGCGGAAGTTCGCGCGGCGCTGGCGCGCGGTGCGCTATACTGTAATCGTTATGAACTCGCGCGCGATTATCACGCTCGAAGCCGCGGTGCGTGCGGCGCTCGCGCGGCTCGCCGTCGCCGACGGCGCGACGATCGTGATCGCGCTCTCGGGCGGCGCCGATTCGGTGGCGCTGACCCATGCGCTCCAGCGCCTGGCGCACGGTTCGCATCGCTCGCGCGGCACGTTGGCGCGCGGCACATCCGGGGCGCCGGCCTGGCGGCTCCACGCCGCCCACCTGAATCATCGCCTGCGCGCGGGCGAAGCCGATCGCGACGAGGCGTTCGTGCGCGCGCTCTGTGCCCGCCTCGCAATCGAACTGACGGTTGAGCATGCGCAGGGCCTGCGGCGCGTGGCCGGCAACCTCGAGGAGCGCGCCCGCGATCTGCGCCACGCCTTCCTCGAGCGCGTCGCCGGGCGGATCGGCGCGTGCCATGTCGCGCTGGCCCATCATGCCGACGATCAGGCCGAGACCGTGCTGATGCGCCTGCTGCGCGGTGGCGGCGCGGCGGGGCTGGCCGCGATGGCGCCGGGCGGGCCGGGACGGATAATCCGTCCGCTGCTCGGGCTGCGCCGCGCGCAGATTCTCGCCTATCTTGAGGCGCTCGGCGCCGGCTACGTGGTCGACAGCAGCAACGCGTCGCCGGCGATGACGCGCAATCGCGTGCGCCACGAATTAATTCCCGCGCTCGAGCGCGACTACGCGCCCCGCCTCAGCGTGCGGCTGGCCGCCCTGGCCGGCGAGCTGCGCGCGCTCGACGATTTCGTCACGGCGGCGGCGCGGCGCGAACTGGCGCGGCGCCGCGACGATCGCGGGCGGCTCAGACTGGCCGGCTTTGCACGGCTCGATCCGGCGCTGGCCAACGCCACGCTTCGCGCCTGGCTAATCGATCGGATGGGCGATTTGCGGACGCTCGGGCGCGCCCATATCGAGGCGCTGTGCGCGAGCTGCGTGGCGGCCGTGCCCGGGCGGATCACGCTGGTGCCGCGCGGCTGGCGGATGCGTTGCGAATATGGCACCGCGGTCCTCGAACCGCGGCCGCGCGCGGATACGCAACCCTTCGCGATTGAAGTTGACCGCGCCGGCGCGACCATCGTCGCCGCCGCCGGCTTCGTTTTCGAAGCGCGGACGATCGCCCTGGCCGCAGGCGGTTGCCCCGCGCCGTTCCACGCCATGCCCACGCGCGGCCGGATTACCGGACCGATGGAGGCGCTGTTCGACCGCGCGCAAATCACGGCGCCGCTGGTCGTGCGCAATTGCCGGCCGGGCGATCGCGTCGCGCCGCTCGGGATGACCGGCACGCGCAAGGTGCAGGACGTGTTCGTCGATCGCAAGCTCGCCAGGGCGCGCCGCGCGACCTGGCCGATCGTGACGCTGGAGGACGAAATCCTCTGGATTCCCGGACTGTTGCGCGCGCGCCATGCGACGGTCACGCCGGCGACTCGCGAGCTGCTGGAAGTGCATGCGAATTTGATCGCCGGCGGGTGAGCCGCGGCCGCGGATGCGCAAGATGCGGCGTTGCGCGCAATTTATCCGGCGTGATAGTTTTTATTGAGCAATGAATCAGGTTTCACGCAATATCGCCTTGTGGCTGGTGGTGGTGCTGATTGCGCTGCTGATGATCAATTTTTTCAATCATCAGCAACAGCGCTCCCCCGAAATAATCTTTTCCGACTTCCTTAACGACGTCGACAAAGGGCAAGTCACTCAGGTCACGATCCAGGGCAATACGATCCAGGGTGACACGGCTAACGGCGAGCATTTCAAGACCTACGCGCCGCAGGATCCCGATCTGGTCAAGAACCTGCGCGAAAAGGGCGTCAAAATCGCCGCGCGTCCGGCCGAAGGCGATCCGTGGTGGATCATCCTGCTCGAGCAATGGTTCCCGATGCTGCTGCTGGTGGCGGTGTGGATCTTCTTCATGCGCCAGATGCAGATCGGCGGCGGCAAGGCGATGTCGTTTGGCAAGAGCCGCGCCAAGCTGCTGACCGAAAACACTCACAAAATTACTTTTGCCGACGTCGCCGGGATCGACGAAGCCAAGGATGAACTCGAAGAGATCATTCAGTTCCTCAAGGATCCCAAGCGCTTCACCCGCCTGGGCGGGCGAATTCCCAAGGGCGTCCTGCTGGTCGGACCGCCGGGCACCGGCAAGACCTTGCTCGCGCGGGCGATCGCCGGCGAGGCGGGCGTGCCGTTCTTTTCGATCTCCGGCTCGGACTTCGTCGAAATGTTCGTCGGGGTGGGCGCGTCGCGCGTGCGCGATCTGTTCGTCCAGGGCAAGAAACACGCGCCGTGTATCGTGTTTATCGATGAGATCGACGCCGTTGGACGCCATCGCGGGGCCGGCCTGGGCGGCGGTCATGACGAGCGCGAGCAGACCCTCAATCAGTTGCTGGTCGAGATGGACGGCTTCGAGGCCAACGAGGGCGTGATCCTGGTCGCCGCGACCAATCGGCCCGACGTGCTCGATCCGGCGCTGCTGCGTCCCGGCCGCTTCGATCGGCGGGTGGTCGTGCCGCGGCCCGACGTCAAGGGCCGCGAGGGGATCCTCAACGTCCATACGCGCAAGGTGCCGCTGGCGACCGACGTCGACGTCTCGAAGCTGGCGCGTTCGACCTCGGGCTTTGCCGGCGCCGACCTCGAGAACCTGGTCAACGAAGCGGCCCTGCTCGCGGCGCGCACCAGCAAGGATCGGGTCGAGATGGTCGACTTCGAGCTGGCCAAGGACAAGGTCCTGATGGGCGCCGAGCGGCGCTCGATGGTCATGTCGCTCGAAGAGCGGCGCAAGATCGCCTATCACGAATCAGGACACGCCCTGGTCGCGGTGCTGCAGACCGGTGGCGACCCGCTGCACAAGGTCACGATTATCCCGCGCGGGATGGCCCTGGGCGTCACCCAGCAGCTCCCGCTCGACGATCGCTACACTCATTCGCGGGACTATCTCATGACCTCGCTGGCCGTGCTGTTTGGCGGACGGGTGGCCGAGGAGATGGTCTTCCACGAAATGTGGACTGGCGCGGGCAACGACCTTGAACGGGCGACCGAGCTGGCGCGCAAGATGGTCTGTGAATGGGGCATGAGCGAGGAGCTTGGCCCGATGACCTTCGGCAAGCATGAGGAGCAGGTTTTCCTCGGCCGCGATCTCGGCCATTCCAAGGATTATTCGGAGCATACCGCGGTCGAGATCGATCGCGCGGTGCGCGCGCTGGTCGACGCCGCCTATCATAAGGCCCGGAACCTGCTCACCGAGGGCATGCCGCTGCTCCATGCGCTGGCCGATCGCCTGCTCGAAAAAGAGGTCGTCGACGGCTCGGAAGTGGTCGCGATGGTCGAGGCGTTCCGCGCCGGCCGTCCGCTACCGGCCAGCGAACCGCCGAGCCCTTCGGTACCGCCCGGCGGCGCGGCGGTGGCGCGCGAGCGGAGCAAGGTTGCGCAGGACGATCCGGCGCCGGTGCCCGGCCTGGTGGCGCCCAAGCCGTCGCTCGCCTGAACGGATTCATTGGCCCGCAATTTAATTAAGCGACTATCCGATCATCCCCGATCCTCTCCGCACCGGCGGAGGGGATTTTTTATGCCGCGCGCGGCGCGCGCGCGATCGCATGCGGCGCGCCGCCCGGTGCGCGCGGCGCGCCGCCAATGACGCCGCCGCAACCCGCGCGATTGGCGCGCCCAACGCCGCGCGCGCTGCGCCTGCGTGATGGCCGCGCGATTCGATTTCCCGCCGTGATGGGCGTGCTCAACGTCACACCGGATTCGTTTTCCGACGGCGGCCTCTACCTCGACCCGGATCGCGCGCTCGAGCATGCGCTGGCGATGGAGGCCGAAGGCGCGGGGATTATCGACGTCGGTGGCGAATCGACGCGCCCGGTCGGCGCGCGCGCCGTCAGCGCGGAGGTCGAGATCGCGCGCGTGCGGCCGGTGCTCGAGCGGCTGGGCCGGCGGCTGCGCGTGCCGTTTTCGATCGATACGCGCCGCGCGGCGGTGGCGCGGATCGCGCTCGATGCGGGCGCCGCGATCATCAACGATATCAGTGCGCTGGGCTTCGACGCCGCAATGTTGCCGATGGCCGCCGCCGCGGGCTGCGCCGTGGTGCTGATGCATATGCGCGGCGGTCCGGCCGATCACGCACGGCATGCGCGCTATCGCGACGTGGTTGCGCAGGTCGGCGAATTTCTGCGCGCGCGCGCCGACGCGGCGATCGCGGCCGGGGTGCGGCCGGCGCGGATCATCGTCGATCCGGGTTTCGGGTTCGCCAAGACCGCGCGCCACAACCTTGAACTGATGGGTGGTTTGTCGCGGATATGCGCGCTAGGCTATCCAGTATTGGTAGGCGCCTCGCGCAAGCGCTTCGTGCGGACGATCGCGGGTGGTAGCGCGATCGAGGTGGCCTACGGCACCGCCGCAGTGAACACGCTGGCGCTAGCCGGGGGTGCCTCGATAATCCGGGTCCATGAGGCCGCGCCGGCGGCGGCGGTAATCAGGATGGTTGTGGCGATTGTGGCGCGCGGCGGCCCCTGACACGGCAACGATGCACAGTTTTTTCACCGTCATACCCAAGCCCCGCTGGCAGGACGTGCTCGACGTGACGATCGTCGCGTACGTGATCTATCGGATCGCGCTGCTGATCCGGGCGACGCGCACGATGCAGATGGTGGTCGGACTAGGGATCGTGGCGGGCGCGTTCGTCGGCTCGCAGATGCTTGGGCTGTTCACGCTCAACTGGCTGTTGAACAATTTTCTCGGCTCCCTGATGGTCATCCTGGTGGTCATCTTCCAGGCCGATATCCGCCGCGCACTGACCGGCTTGGGCGCGCGTTCGTTTTTCGGCGTTGGCGCAAATGTCGCTAGCGTGGCGCAGGAGCTGGCCGCCGCGGCGACCTGGCTCGCCGCCCGGCGCATCGGCGCGCTGATCGTGCTCGAGCAGGAGATCGGCCTGCAGGAGTTCGTCGAGAGCGGGCGGGCGATCGATGGCCGGGTGTCGCCCGAGCTGCTCGAGACCATCTTCATGCGTGGGTCGCCGCTGCATGACGGTGCGGTGATCATCAAGGGCGATCGCATTTTGGCCGCCGCCTGCCTGCTGCCGCTTTCGTCCAAGACCAACGTCAGTCTGACGCTGGGCACGCGCCATCGCGCGGCGATCGGGCTGACCGAGGACAATGACGCGGTGGTGATCGTGGTCTCCGAGCAGGACGGCACGATCTCGATGGCGCATCACGGTGAGCTGCTGCGCGGATTCGATTCGCCGCGGCTGCTCGAAACCCTGCAGACGTTGCCGGCCTGAGCGCGGAGGCAAGATGGCGACGCCGGGCATGACGGGATCGATTCTGCCGCGCCCGGGCGAGGCGGTGCCGCCGTCCGCGGCGTCCGGTGGCGGACGGCGCTCGCGCGTTTCGATCGCCGCGCAGGCGCTCCAGCGCAACATGGGCCTGCGGCTGATCTCGCTCGGTCTTGCGATCGGCTTGTGGATCTTCGTCAATGCCGGGCAGCACGGCGCGCTGCAGTCGGTGCAGGTGCCGATCAGCTATCGCGACCTGCCGCCCGGCTTCATCATCACCAGTCCGCATCCGGAGTTCGTGCGCATCCAGGTCTCGGGACCGCGCACGCTGCTCTCGCTGATCGATCCGGCGCGGTTGACGCTGCGGCTGGATCTGACCGGCGTGGGGATCGGCCAGGCGTCGTTCAAGATCGGGCCCGAAGCCTTTCCGGTGCCGCGCCAGACCAGCGTGACCAGTATCCTGCCCTCGCAAATCGTGCTGGAAATCGACAAGAACATCACCCGCGAGGTGCCGGTGCATCTGGTCATGATGGGGATTCCGGGCGAAGGCTACAAGGTCGCTGCAGCCGACGTCACGCCGCCGCAAATCTCGATCCGCGGGCCAAGCCGCGAAGTCTCGCGGGTCGAACGGGTCGAGACCGAGGCGCTCTCCGTGGCCGGCCTCACCGCGGACCTCTCGAGCCCGATTAGTCTGATGACGCCCTCGAGTTCGATCCGGCTCGCTGCCGACTACGTGACCGCCAGAGTGACGCTCGGGCCGATCATCGTGCAGCGCCAGTATCACCAGCTGGAGGTCGCCGTGCGCGACAGCGATTTCAAATTCAGAATCGACCCGCATCGCGTGACCCTCGAGTTGCGCGGACCTTCGCTCACGCTGGCCAAACTCGAATTGAAGGGCATGGTCTACGTTGAGGCGGGCGGGCTTGGGCCGGGCAGCTACATGCTGCCCGCGCAGGTCAATCTGCCCGACGACGTGGGTCTGGTGCAGGCGGCGCCGGCCAAAATCAGAATCAGGCTATACCACGAAAGGCAGGCGCAAAACGGTTGAAGCATTCCGCCGCAAAACTCTTTGGCACCGACGGGGTGCGCGGCGTCGCCAACGCCGAACCGATCACCTCGGAGACCGCGCTCAAGCTGGGCCGCGCGCTGGCCTATGTCTTTCGCAATCCGAGCGGACGGCATCGGCGGATTCTGATTGGCAAGGACACGCGCCTGTCGGGCTACATGATCGAGACCGCGATGGCCTCGGGGATCTGCTCGATGGGCGCCGACGTATGGCTGGTCGGGCCGCTGCCGACGCCGGGGATCGCGTTTCTGACGCGCAGCATGCGCGCCGACGCGGGGGTGGTGATCTCGGCCTCGCACAATCCGTTTCAGGACAACGGGATCAAGTTTTTTTCGCGCGATGGCTTCAAGCTCGATGACGCCACCGAGCAGCGCATCGAGGAGTTGGTGTTCGACGCCGGCGCGCTGGAGCAGTTCCGCGCGCAGGGCGCCGATATCGGCAAAGCGGCGCGCATTGACGACGCGATCGGCCGCTACCTGGTCTTTCTCAAGACCTGCGTGCCGCGCACCGCGACCTTCGAGGGGCTCAAGATCGTTATCGATTGCGCCAACGGCGCGGCCTATCGCGTCGGTCCGGACGTGTTCACCGAGATGGGCGCCGAGGTCGAGGCGATCGCGGCCGAGCCCGACGGCGTCAATATCAACGACGGCTGCGGCGCGGTACATCCGGAGCGGCTGCGCCAGGCGGTGCTCGCCAGCGGCGCGCATCTGGGGGTCGCGCTCGACGGCGACAGCGACCGCGCGATCCTGGTCGACGAGCGTGGCGAGCTGTTCGATGGCGACGACGTGATGGCGTTGCTGGGTGCGCAGATGGCGGCCACTGGCCAGCTCAAGGCCAACACCGTCGTCGCCACCGTGATGAGCAACTTCGGCCTCGAGCGGGCGCTGGCGCGGGCCGGCGTGCGGCTGGTGCGCACGGAAGTCGGCGACCCCGCAGTGGTGCGCGAGATGCGCGCCAATTCCTACAACCTGGGCGGCGAGCAGTCCGGCCACGTCATCCTGATGGACCATTCGACCACCGGCGATGGTCTGATCACGGCGCTGCTGGTCTGCGCGCGGATGGCCGAGAGCGGCCAGCCGCTGAGCGCCCTGCGCGTCATGCGCCGGGTGCCGCAGATCCTTGAGAACGTGCGCGTGCGCGAGCGCATGCCGATCGCGGCGATGCCTGAGGTGGTCAAGCTGATCGCGGCCTGCGAGGGCCGGCTGGCCGGCGACGGCCGCCTGCTGGTGCGCTATTCGGGCACCGAGATGCTGGCGCGGGTGATGGTCGAGGGCGAGGATGCGACATTGATTGCGGGGATCGCGCGCGAAATCGGCGACGCGATTCGCCGGCGCGCCGGCGCCGCCGCCTGACCGGTGCGATGAGCCGCTCAACGATCCGGCTGGGAGTAAACGTCGATCACGTGGCCACGTTGCGCAACGCGCGCGGCGTGGACTATCCCGACCCGGTGGAAGCGGCGCTGGCGGCCGAGCGGGCGGGCGCGTCGGCGATTACCGTCCATCTGCGCGAGGACCGCCGCCATATCCAGGACGGCGACCTGCTACGCATCCGCCGCGCGATCAAGATTCGTCTGAACCAGGAGATGGCGCCGACCGCCGAGATGCTGGAAGTCGCGCTCGAGGTTCATCCGCACGAAGTCTGCCTGGTGCCCGAGCGGCGCGCCGAGCTGACTACCGAGGGCGGGCTCGACGCGGCCGGCCTGAGCGACCGCCTGGCGCCAATCATTGCGCGCCTGGGCGCGGCGCGCATCGGGGTGAGCCTGTTTGTCGATCCCGAGCCGCATCAGATCGAAGCGGCCGCGCGCCTCGGCGCGGACTTCGTCGAACTCCATACCGGGACCTACGCGGCGCTGGCCGACGCCGATCTGATCGAATGGCAAAGCGGCGCGCGGCCGGTGCTGGGTGCCGCGGCTCGCGCCGAGCAGGCCAAGCTGCGCGCGGCGATCAGGCTCGCGCGATCGCTCAAGCTCGCGCCCAACGCGGGCCATGGGCTCAACTATCGCAACGTCGCACCAATCGCCGCGCTGCCCGGACTGGTGTGGCTGCATATCGGCCACGCGATCGTTGCGCGGGCGGTGAGTGTTGGGATGCGGCGGGCGGTCGGCGAGATGATCGCCCTGGTCGGCACATCGCGGGCCGCTGGGGCGGCCAACGCCGGCCTGGCGGCGCGCGCGCCAGCCCGCAAAATCGCCGGCGCGAGACCCCGATGATCCTGCTCAGCGCCGCCGAAAGCCGCCATCTCGACCGCTTGAGCGTTGAGAACTACGGCATCGAGTCGTACGCGCTGATGCGCCGCGCGGGCGAAACGGTCGCCGACCTGACGCTCAGGCGCTGGCCGGGCGTGATGGGTGCGGGCGCGATGGTGGTCGCGGGCAAGGGCAATAACGGCGGCGACGGACTGGTCGCGGCGCGCAAGCTGATGCAGGCGGGCGCGAGGGTGCGGGTGGCGCTGCTCGCCCGGGCCGGCGATCTGCGCGGTGATGCGGCGCGCGCCTGCGCCGATTTCATCGCGGCGGGCGGCGCCGTGACCGAAATCGCCGACGCGGACGGCATGGCCGAGTTCTTCGACCGCCGCATCGGCGATCGGCCGGCGGTCGTGATCGATGCGATCTTCGGCACCGGACTGAACGCCCCGGTGCGCGGCCTGGCGCGCGGCGTGATCGAGGCCGTGACGGCGACGCAGGCGCCGGTGGTCGCGGTCGATATCGCCTCGGGCGTCAATGCCGACAGCGGCGCGGTGATGGATGCCGCGATCACGGCCCGACTAACAGTAACATTCGGCTACGCCAAGTATGGCCATGCCAGCTACCCAGGTGCGGCCCATACTGGCGAGCTGGTCATCGCGGAGATCGGCTTTGCGCCGCCCGCAATCGACGATATCGCGCCGCGCGGCCGGCTGATCGAATTCGCCGACGCCGCCGCGCTGGTCACGCCGCGCGCGACCGCTAGCCACAAGGGAACTTACGGCCATCTGCTGATAATCGCGGGTAGCCGCGGCAAGGGCGGCGCGGCGATCCTCGCCAGTCGCGGCGCGCTGCGCACCGGCGCCGGATTGGTCACGGCCGTGATTCCCGAAGCGGCCGCCGCGGTGGTCGCCGCCGGACAGCCCGAACTGATGACCGAGGCGATGCCCGCCCACGACGGCCATTTCGCGACGAACGCCGCGGCGATCGAGCGGCTCGACCTGCTGGTGGCGGGCAAAAGCGCACTGGTCGTCGGACCCGGCATCGGCGTGAACGAGGATACGCACGAGATAATTCACTGGCTGGTGCATGGCGGCGTGCTGCTCAATCGCCCGGCCGTGATCGATGCCGACGCGCTCAACCTGGTCGCGGCCATCGGGCCCGGAATGTTGCGGACGGCGCGTGGTCCGATCGTCCTGACCCCGCATCCGGGTGAGATGGCGCGGCTGCTCCGCATCGATACGGAGGCGGTCAACGCCAACCGCATCGACGCGGCCCGCCGGCTGGTCGATCTGACCGGCGCGGGCGTCTTGCTCAAAGGCGCGCGCACCGTCATCGCAACGCCCGACGGCGCTATCGCCATCAACTCAAGTGGTAATCCCGGTATGGCGACGCCCGGGATGGGCGACGTGCTCTCGGGCATCGTGGGCGCGTTGCTCGGCCAGGGGCTGGCGGCGCGTTCGGCGCTGATTCTGGGCGCCTTCATGCACGGCCATGCGGCCGATCGGATCGCCGCGCGCAATGGGCCGGTCGGCTACCTGGCCGGAGAACTGGCCGACGAGATTCCCGCGGCGATCCGGGCGCTGCTCGGCCAAGGCGTGTCGATTTCGCCGGTCGCGGGCGCCAAATAGAATCGGGCGAATGAACTCTCGTAGATTTTCCGGAATGTGGTCCGGCCGGCCGGCGTGAGGCGATGAAGTCTTCGTTCGTGGTTGAAAGCCGCACCGCGCGCGCGACCAGGGCCTGGGGGCGGCGGCTCGGCGCGCTGCTTAAGGGCGGCGAACTGATCGGCCTGACGGGCGCGCTGGGCGCCGGCAAAACCTGTTTCGTCAAGGGACTCGCGCGCGGATTGATGCTCCCCGAGGAGCAGATTCTGAGCCCGACCTTCACGATGATCCAGGAGCATCGTGGACGCCTGGCGCTTAATCATATCGATCTCTACCGGCTCGAGGCGGTGACGCTCGACGACCTTGGGCTGCGCGATTACCTGTTTTCCGACGCGGTCGCGGCGGTTGAATGGTTTGAGCGGCTGCGCGACGGCGCTGAGCTGGAACGGCTCTCGATCGTGCTAAACTACGCCGACGGGAGCACACGGTGGATTGAATTTACGGCATATGGCGAACGCTATAGCGCGATTCTCGATCAGCTTGAGCGCTAACTGGACTTGACAACTAAGGCATGCTCTCAATATTCGAACGAGCTTTATGCAGGAACCGACGAACGTCGAGTTAACTCACCGTGCGCTGAATGCCCACAACCGCTTGATCCGTCGCTCTGATTCAGAGCCTATCGAGTCCCGGTGGAAAACCTGACCTCACAAGTCTATGCGGCGCTGATGGACCTGATTCACGCCACCGACGGCGGATGGATCGGGATGCCGATCCTTTCGAAGTTGGTTCTCGCGATGTTCCTGTCGGGATTCTTCGTCTATGCCGGTACGCGGGCCGAGAATACCGGATGGAGCACGCTGTGGTTCTTCACCGCCTTCGCCTGCATTGCCTATCTGATTGCCAACGGCATCGCGATAATGCGCTAGAGCGCCCGTCCCGCCGCAGGCGAGGGCTGGTTTATTTGCCGCTCCCCGCGCATAATTAGCGTTTACCCCGCATTTGGGTCAGGAAATCGGCAGGCTGTGGCTCTGATTGTACAGAAATATGGTGGCACCTCGGTCGGCTCGCTCGAGCGGATCAGGGCGGTGGCCGAGCGCGTGGGCCGGGCCCGCGCACGTGGCGACCAGATTGTCGTGGTGGTCTCCGCGATGGCGGGCGAGACCAATCGATTACTCCAGATGGCGGCCGATCTGAGCGACGCGCCCGACCCGCGCGAGGCCGACGTGCTGGTCTCAACCGGCGAGCAGGTGTCGGCCGCGCTGCTGGCGATTCGCTTGCGCTCGCTCGGCTATCCGACGATCTCGTTTCTTGGCCATCAATTGAAGATTACCACCGACTCGCGCCACGGCGCGGCGAAGATCAAAGCGGTGGATTGCGAACGGCTGCATCGCGCGCTGAGCGATGGCCATATCGCGGTGGTCGCGGGTTTCCAGGGCGTCAATCCCGACGGCGATATCACGACGCTCGGGCGCGGCGCGTCGGACCTGACGGCGGTGGCGCTGGCCGCCGCGACCCACGCGTCGGTATGCGAGATCTACACCGATGTCGACGGCGTCTACACCGCCGATCCGAATATCTGTCCGCAGGCGCGCCGCCTCGATCGCATCTCCTATGACGAGATGCTCGAGATGGCGGGGCTCGGCGCCAAAGTCCTGCAATTGCGATCGGTCGAGCTGGCGCGGCGCTTCAACGTGCCGCTGGTGGTGCGTTCGAGCTTCAGCGAGGAGTCGCGCGGCACCTGGGTCGGAGAGGAGGACAAGTCGATGGAAAACGTGCTGGTGGCGGGGGTCACGCTCGATCAGAACCAGAGCAAGATTACGCTGACCGGAGTCGCCGATCGGCCCGGCCTGGCGGCGCGGATATTCGGCCCGATCGCGGGCGCCGGAATCGTCGTCGACATGATTATCCAGAACGCCGGCGCCGACGGCCGCACCGACATGACCTTTACCGTGCCGCGCGCCGATCTGCGCCGGGCGCTCGAACAGATCAGGAGTATCGCCGGTGAGATTGGCGCCGCCGGCATCCGCCACGAGGACCAGGTCGCCAAAGTCTCGATCGTCGGCGTCGGTATGCGCACGCATGCGGGCGTCGCCGCGACGATGTTCAAGGTGCTGGCGGCCGAGGGCGTCAATATCGAAATGATCGCGACCTCCGAAATCAAGGTCTCGGTGGTCGTCAACGCGAAGTACGGGGAGCTTGCGATGCGTGCGCTGCACGACGCATTCTTGGGCGACGGCGCGCACGCTCTGCCGGAGGAGTTGGGATAGGCCCATGGCGGTTGCCAGAAAAATCCAGATCTACGACACCACGCTGCGCGACGGATGCCAGTCCGAGGACGTTTCGCTGACCACCGCCGACAAGCTGCAGATTGCCGAGCGCCTCGACGACCTGGGCCTCGACTACATCGAGGGCGGATGGCCGGGGTCGAATCCGCGCGACGCGGCCTTTTTCCCCGAGGTCAAGCGGCTCAAGCTGCGCCACGCGAAAATCTCCGCGTTCGGCGCCACCCGCCGCGCCAATATTCGCGCCGCCGCCGACCGCAATCTGCAATTGGTGCTCGAGGCCGGCGTGCCGGTCGCCTGCATCGTGGGCAAGACCTGGGACCTGCACGTGCGCGAGGCGCTCAGGATCTCGCTCGCCAACAATCTCGAAATTCTCAACGACACCATCGCCTATCTGAAAAAGCATCTCGACGAAGTGATCTTCGACGCCGAGCATTTTTTCGACGGCTACGCCGCCAATCCCGACTTCGCGCTCGCCTGTATCCGCGCGGTCGACGAGGCCGGGGTCGATCTGATTTGCCTGTGCGACACCAACGGCGGGCGGATGCCGTGGGAAATCGAAGACGCGGTCAAGGCCGCGGCGGCCGCCGTGCGCGCGCCGCTGGGGATCCATTGCCATAACGATTCGGAAGTCGCGGTGGCCAACACGCTGGCCGCCGTGCGTGCCGGCGCGGTGCAGGTCCAAGGCACGATCAACGGCCTGGGCGAGCGCTGCGGCAATGCCAACCTGATCTCGATTATCGGCAACCTGCAACTCAAGCTCGGCTACAACTGCGTGCCGGCGGCCAAGCTCAAGACCCTGCAGGAGACCGCGATGCTGGTCTACGAACTGGCTAATATCACGCCCAACCGGCGCCAGGCGTACGTCGGGCGCAGCGCCTTTGCGCATAAGGCGGGCCTGCACGTCTCGGGAATCCAGCGCAACGTGCAGACCTACGAGCACGTCGATCCGGCGCGCGTCGGCAACGATCGCCGCGTGCTGCTCTCGGAGCTCTCGGGGCGCGCCAATATCCTCTACAAGACGCGCGAGTTCGGCCTCGAGGCGGACCTCAGCAAGGATCAGATCGCGGCGCTGCTCGACGAGCTCAAGCGGCTCGAGGCGCTGGGCTACACCTTCGACGGCGCCGACGCGTCGTTCGAGCTTTTGATGCTGCGTACACTCGGCCGGGTCAAGGACCATTTCAATTTCGTCAGCTTCCGGGTCTTCGACGACAAGTGGCACGAGGACCAGGCGCCGTTCAGCGAGGCGGTGGTCGTGCTCGAGGGGCCCGACGGGCGGCGCACGCGCAGCTCGGCGATTGGCAACGGTCCCGTCAACGCGCTCGATTCGGCGCTGCGCCAGGCGCTGGTGCCGTACTATCCAGCGCTGGCCGGGATGCAGTTGGCCGACTACAAGGTCCGCGTGCTCGACAACGGCGCGGGCACCGGCGCGCGCGTGCGCGTGCTGATCGAATCGACCGACGGGCGCCGCCGCTGGGGCACGGTCGGCCTGTCGAGCAACGTGGTCGAGGCGAGCTGGCAGGCGCTGGTCGATTCGGTCGAGTTCAAGCTGCACAAGGACAACGTCAAGCCACAGATTCTTGCGGCGGTACCGGCCAATGGCGACGCGCGCCGCACCACGGCCAAGGCCCGCCGTACCGCGCCGGCGGTCAACGGCAGCGTCGCGAAGCTCTGACGCCGCGCGGTTCTGTGGCGTCCGGCGGGAGGTAGCGGTCATGGGCATTGCGAGCACGTTACGCGAAGATATCCAGGCGGTCTTCGAGCGCGACCCGGCGGCGCGCACGACGCTCGAGGTCGTCCTCGCCTATCCGGGATTGCACGCCATCTGGTTCCATCGCGCGGCCCATTGGCTCTGGCGCCGCGACTTGAAATTGCTCGGCCGGCTGGTCAGCGAGCTTTCGCGATGGCTCACCGGCATCGAGATTCATCCGGGCGCGACCATCGGCCGGCGCTTCTTCATCGACCATGGGATGGGCGTGGTGATCGGCGAGACCGCCGAGATCGGGGACGACGTGCTGCTCTACCAGGGCGTCACGCTCGGCGGTACCAGCCTGACCAAGGAAAAACGCCATCCGACGCTCGAAGACCACGTGATGATCAGCGCCGGCGCGGCGGTGATCGGGCCGGTGCGCATCGGACGCGGCAGCCGGATCGGTGCGGGCGCCGTGGTGGTCTCGTCGGCGCCGCCCTATTCGACGATCGTCGGGATTCCGGGCAAGGTGGTCGAGGGCGATCGTCCGCGCGGCGACGTGACCGACCTCGATCATGCGCGGCTGCCCGATCCGGTGGCGCGCGCGATGAGCAGCCTGGTCGATAAGCTTACTCAGTTGAATATCCGCTTCGAGGAGATGGAGGAGCGGCAGAACTGCCTCGAGGACAAGATGGTTCCGGCCGACCCTATTCCGAACGGAGCGGCGAAAGATAGTTAACCGGCGGATGGCGCAATCCGGGACGGCTTCAGATCGTGATTTCGCCGCGTAGGTATTCCACCGTACCACCGGCAATCGTCACGCGATCCCCGCGCATCTCGCACTCGATCTCGCCTCCGCGCGCTGACAACTGCCGCGCGCTGAGCGCCTGCTTTCCGAGCTTGGCCGACCAATAGGGAATCAGCGTGCAATGGGCCGAGCCGGTGACGGGATCCTCCGGCACGCCGGCTTTCGGCGCAAAAAATCGGTAAATCGGCGATTTCATGCGATGCAGCCGCCGGCGAAAGAGTTTTGCTCCTCGATACTAACCGACGAACAATCTTCCCCACCAGCGGATTTCTCGCACGCCCGGCCCTGGAATCCTCCTAATGAAATCGAGGTGAGCTATCCGAGCATCGCAACCCCCGTCTTTTGCCGGTCGGGTCAGCAGTCTTTTGCCGTAAGGGTCAGTAGGATAAGTTAGAGTTTTTCGCGGGTTATCAAAACTATCGATATGAGCGCCTATCTCGATCATAACGCCGGGTCGCCGATCCGCCCCGTGGCGCGCGCCGCGATGGCGCGGATGGCCGAGGCATCGCACGGCAACCCCGCGTCGATTCATCGGATGGGCCAGGCGGCGCGCCGATCGCTCGAGGCGGCGCGCGAGCAGGTGGCCAAGCTGATCGAGGCGCCCGCGCGCACGATCGTCTTTACCAGCGGCGGCACCGAATCGAACAACCTGGCGATTTTCGGCGCGGCGCGCGCGGCGGGCGAATCCCGCCGGCATATCGTCACGTCGTCGATCGAGCATTCGTCGGTAATCGCGCCGGTCGCCGATCTCGAGGGGAGTGGCTTCAGCGTGACGCGCGTCGCGCCCGACCGCGACGGCCGAATTGCGCCGGAGGAGATCGCCGAAGCGATCGACGATCGCACCGCGCTGGTGACGCTCGCGATCGTCAACGCCGAGGTCGGCACGATGCTCGCGACCGCGCCAATCGCCGCGGCGGCCGCGCGCGCCGGTGCGACGTTTCATCTCGACGCCGCGCAGGCCGTCGGCCGCATACCCGTCGCCGCGACCGATCTCGGCTGCGATCTGATGACGATTAGCGCGCACAAGCTCGGCGGTCCCGCGGGTATCGGTGCGCTTTATATTCGTCCTGGTGCGCGGCTCGCGCCCGTGATGCTCGGCGGTCCGCAGGAGCGCGGGCTGCGCGCCGGCACGCCGAATCTGATTGGCGCGGTCGGCTTCGGCGCGGCAGCCGAGGAAGTTGCGCGCACGCGGCCGGACGAAAATCGCCGCGTCGCCGCATTCGCCCACGCCCTGCTGAGCCATCTGCGCGGCGCGATTCCCGGATTGCGTTTGAACGGGCCGGAAGACGGGCGCGCCGCCAATACGATCAACGTCACCTTTCCTGGCGTGCGCGGCGAGAGCCTGCTGATCGCGCTCGATCTCGAAGGCGTGGCGGTCTCGATGGGCTCGGCGTGCGCGGCGGGCGCGGTCGAGCCGTCGCATGTGCTGACGGCGATGGGCCGCAGTGCCGACGCCGCGCGCAGTTCGCTGCGTCTGAGTCTGGGCTGGAGCACGACCGCCGACGAGATCGCTTACGCCGCCGCCGCGATCGCACGCGTCTGGCGGCGCGTCGCCGCGGCCGAGCCGCTGCGCGACGCCGAGGCTTTGCGATGAGCGCAGCGGAGACCATCCGATGAGCGCGCGCGTACTGGTCGCGATGTCAGGCGGCGTCGACAGCTCGGTGGCGGCGGCGATGCTGCGCGAGCAGGGCTACGACGTGGTCGGCGTGGCGATGCGGCTTAAGACCGACGCAGCGGCGGCGCCCGCGCGGCGGCGCGCGGCCTGCTGCTCGTACGAGGATTTCGAGGACGCGCGGCGGGTAGCCGAGCGGATGGACTTTCCGTTTTACGTGGTCGATTTGCGCGAGGATTTTGCCGCGCGCGTGATCGGTAATTTCGTCGCCGAATATATCGCCGGACGCACGCCCAATCCGTGCGTGATGTGCAATCGCGAAATCAAGTTCGATCGCCTGTGGAGCCGCGCCCGCGCGCTCGCGGCCGACTTCGTCGCGACCGGCCACTACGCGCGTATCGAGCGCGGCCCGGACAACCGCTTCCATCTGTTGCGCGCGGCCGACAGCACCAAGGATCAGTCGTATTTTCTCTTTCCGCTGGGCCAGCGCGAACTGGCGCGGACGCTCTTTCCGCTGGGCGCGATGACCAAGCATGAGGTGCGCGCGCGGGCCCGCGCGTTGGGCCTCGCCAACGCCGACAAGCCCGAGAGCCAGGAGATCTGCTTCGTGCCCGACGGCGACTACGCGCAATTCGTCGCGCGCGCCGCGCCGCCCGCACAGATCCGGCCGGGCAATATCGTCGACGCCGCGAGCCATGCGATCGCGCGCCATGCGGGGGTGCATAATTTTACCGTCGGCCAGCGCCGCGGACTGGGTATCGCGACAGGCGCACCGCGCTACGTGCGGAGTATCGACGCGGCCAGCGGCGACGTGATCGTCGGCGCGCGCGGCGAGTTGACCTCGGCGGGCCTGGTCGCCGCGCAGGTGAGTCTGGTCGATCCGGCCGCCGCCGCGCGGATCGACGCGCCGCTCGAGGTCAAGATTCGCTATCGCCATCCGGCGCTGCCGGCGCGGATGCGCCTGCTCGGCGGCGATCGCGCCGAGGTGCGCTTCGCCCATGGCGGACCGGCCGTCACGCCCGGACAGGCTTGCGTATTTTACCGCGGCGATGAAGTGCTTGGCGGCGGCTTCATCGAACGGGCATTGGGAGAGTAGGGCGCAATGCGTTTCGCGATCGCCACGCTGGGCTGCAAGGTCAACCAGTACGACTCGGCCATGATCGAGTCGCGCCTGGGCGCACTCGGCATGGAGCGGGCTGAGTTCAGCGAGCCGGCCGACGTCTATATCGTCAACACCTGCACGATTACCGATCGCGCCGACACCGAGAGCCTGCGCCTGGCGCGGCGCGCGCGCCGGCTTAATCCGCACGCGCGCGTGATCATGACCGGATGCCTCGCGCAGGCCAATCCCGCCCGGCTCGACAACGCGTCGATGGTCGACGCGGTGGTCGGCCTCGGCCGGCCGGGCGATCTCGAGCGCGCGGTGCGCGGCGAGGCCACCGAACGCGTGATGGTCGCGAACCTGCGCAAGGAGCGCGCGGCGATCGAGCTGGGCACGGTCGCGCTCGACGGGCGCACGCGCGCCTACCTGAAATTGCAGGAGGGATGCGATCAGTTCTGCACGTTTTGCATCGTGCCGTTCGCGCGCGGACAGTCGCGCAGCGTCGAGCCGCGCCGCGTGATCGAGGCGATCGACGGGCTGCACGCGCGCGGCTTTCGTGAAGTGATTCTGACCGGCGTGCATCTGGGCGGCTACGGCCGCGACCTCGACCCGCCGGCAGTGCTCGAGGATTTGCTCGAGATGGTGGCCGAGCGCTCGCCGATCGAGCGCGTCCGGATAAGCTCGATCGATCCCGAGGAGCTGAGCGATCGCGCGATCGCGATCGTCGCGGGGAACGAAAAGTTCTGCCCGCATTTCCATCTGCCGCTGCAATCCGGCGAGGACGCGACGCTGGCGCGGATGCGGCGGCGGTACGATACGGCGCATTTCCGCGAGCGCGTCGAGCGGGTCGTTGCGGCGATGCCCACGGCGGCGATCGGCACCGACCTGATCGCGGGCTTTCCCGGCGAGTCGCCGTTTCAGTTCGAGCAATACTTTAGATTTGTCGAGAGCCTGCCGCTGGCCTACTTCCACGTCTTCCCTTACTCGGTGCGGGCCGGGACCACCGCGGCCAAGTTCGGCGATCGCGTGGCGCCGGCCGAGATCAAGCGGCGGGCGGCCGCGCTGCGCGCGCTGGGCGAGCGCAAGCGGACGGATTTTGCCGCGCGTGCGGCCGGGAGCATACTTAAGGTACTACTTGAAGAACGGATCGAGGGCCGGCTCTGCGGCTATAGCCGCAATTACGTGCGGGTGGCCGCCGACGGACCCGCCGAACTGATCAATTCCGAGGTCGAGGTGGAGGCATCGTTTGTCGAGGGCGCGCAAGTGGTTGGCCAGATTATTCGCCGGATTATTCCCGGGTGCGACTCGCTCCGCGGCGGAGCCGCCGTCTCCGCCTGAAAACAGCAACGCGGATCTCGAGCGCACTCTGGCATATTCGTTTCAGCGGCCGGATCTGCTGGCCATTGCGCTGACCCATCCGAGCGCCGTGGCGGCCGGCGAGCCGCATTACGAGCGGCTCGAATTTCTCGGCGACGCGGTGCTTGATCTCGCGATCGCCGACCTCCTGATGCGCCGCTTTCCCGAGGCCAAGGAGGGCGCGCTGTCCAAGGAGCGCGCGTCGATCGTCAACGGCCGCACGCTCGCGCTCAAGGCGCTCGAGATTGGCTTGGGCCGCAAGCTGCGCCTGGGCAAGGGCGAGGAGAAGAGCGGCGGGCGCGACAAGACCTCGATCCTGGCCGCCGCCTTCGAAGCGGTGATCGGCGCAATCTATACCGACGCCGGACTCGCGCCGGCCAAGGGCGTGGTCGAGCGCCTGTTCACCGACGATATCGGCGGCCCGTCGGCCGAGCGCGACTACAAGACCGAATTGCAGGAGGTCGCCTATCGCCGCTTCCGCGCCCAGCCGGTCTACGAACTGGTCGCCGCGCGCGGACCCGATCACGCCAAGCGCTTCACCACGCGCATCCGCGTGGCCGGCCGCGACCTCGGGATGGGCGAAGGCGGCAGCAAGAAACAGAGCGAACAGGCGGCGGCGCGCGCCGCACTCGACCGCATCGAACAGGATAATAGTGAGCGAAACTAGTACTCATCGCGCGGGCTTCGTCACGATTGGCGGCCAGACCAACGTCGGTAAATCGACGCTGCTCAACCGCCTGGTCGGACAGAAGGTCGCGATCGTCACGCCCCGGCCGCAGACCACGCGCCGCCGCATCCTGGGCATTCGCTCGGATCCCGACGCGCAGATGATCCTGATCGATACGCCCGGACTCCATCAGCCGCGCCATCAGCTCAACCGCCGGATGGTCGAGACGGCTCATCGATGCCTCGCGGAGGGCGAGGTGATCGTCGCGGTGGTCGCGGCGGGCGGAGCGCTGTCGGGCGACGATCGCGCCTTTCTGGCCGACGCCGCCGCGCTCGGCCGGCCGCTGATCGTCGCGATCAACAAGATCGATCGCGCGTCGCGCGAGCGTCTGATGGCGCTGGTGGCGGAGATTCACGCGGCCGCCACGCGCGCCGAGATCGTGCCGATCAGCGCGCTGACCGGCGACAACGTCGACGAGCTGGTGCGCGTGATCAAGCAGATGCTCCCGGCGGGGCCGCCGCTGATGCCGGGTGACGAATACACCGACCAGACCGAACGGATGATCGCCGAGGAGGTGATTCGCGAGAAGCTGTTTCTCGCGATGCGCCAGGAGATTCCGTTTTCCACCGCCGTGCTGGTCGAGCAATTTGCGGAAGAGGCCGATCGCAACCTCACCCGCATCGAAGCCCTGATTATCGTCGAACGCGAAGCGCACAAGGGCATGGTGATTGGCGCCGGCGGGCGCCAGCTCAAGGAGATCGGCACCGGCGCGCGCCGCGAGCTCGAGCAGATGCTCGGGCGGCACCTGTTCCTCGCCTTGCGCGTCAAGGTCGAGCGCGGATGGACCGGCGATCCGCGCCGCCTCAAGGAGCTCGGATTGTAAGATGACGACGCGCACCAAAACCAATCCCGCGGCCGGGCCGAGCCTGGTCGCGAGCAACGCCGGTGGCCTTCCGGTAGTCGTGCTGGTCGGCCGCGCGAACGTCGGCAAGTCGACCATCTTCAATCGGATCGCGGGACGCGGACGCGCCATCGTCAGCGCAATCGCCGGCACCACGCGCGACGTCAACCTGGCGCGCGCGACGCATGAGGATCACGAGTTCGTCATCGCCGACAGCGGCGGCCTCGAGCTCTACGCGCGCGAGCCGGCCACCGAACGCGCGGTCGAAGAGGCGCTGGCCGCCGTCGCGGCGGCCGACCTCGTGGTGCTGGTGATCGACGGCCGCGCCGGCATCACCACCGGCGATCGCGAAGCGCTCGCGCTCATCCGCGAGACCGGCCGCCCGGTGATCGCCGCGGTTAACAAGGTCGACCATGCCAACCAGGAAGCGTCGGCCGCCGAGGCCTATGCGCTCGGGCTGGCCAGCGTGACGTTTATTTCCGCGGCGCACGGACTGGGCATGGGCGATCTGCTCGACGCGATCGTGGCGCAGATGCCGCCGCGCGAAGCGGTCGCCGAGCATCGGCCCGACCTGCGCGTGGCGTTGATCGGCCGGCCCAACGTCGGCAAGTCGTCGATCCTCAATCGGCTCGCCGGGTACGATCGCGCGATCGTCGACGATCGTCCGGGCACCACGCGCGATCCGGTCGACGTGCGCCTCGACGCGGGTGGCCGCGACGTGCTGCTGATCGACACCGCGGGCATCCGCCGGCCGCCCAAGGTCGAAGGCGACCTCGAGCATCATTCGGTCGGCCGCGCGATCGAGGTAATTCGCCGCGCCGAAGTGCTGGTGCTGGTAATCGACGCGACCGAGGGCATCACCGATCAGGACGTGCGGCTGGCGCGGCTGGTCGAGAGCAACGACCGCGCGATGGTCGTGGTGTGCAACAAGTGGGACGCGGCGGCCAAGACCGGCAAGCGCGTGCCGATCTTCGTGCGCGACGCCTACCATCGCCATCCGTTTCTCGAGTTCGCCGCGATGATCTTCACCTCGGCGATCACTGGCGACGGCGTCGACGACATCCTGCCGGCCGCGGCGCGCGCGGGCGACGGATGGCATTCGGCGTTTCAGACCGCGCAGCTCAACCGCATCCTGGCCGAGACCATCGACGCGCAGGATCCGCCGCTGGTCGGCCGGCGCCGGCTCAAGATGATGTACGTGACGCAGACCGGCAGCGCGCCGCCGCGACTGGTATTTTTCACCAACGTCGAGCGCGACATCCCGGCCCATTACATCCGCTTTCTCGAAGGGCGCTTTCGCGCCGCCCTGCGGCTCGACGGCGTCGGCACACCGCTGCGTCTCGAGTTCCGCCGCACCGGCCGTTCATGGGTCGAATCGCGACCGCCGCCGGCTGCCGCCGCGCCGCGCGTGCGCGCCGCGCGCGCCAAGCTGCGCCGTCCCGGCGACGCCCGCCATTAGCGGGCATGGGGTGCGGGCGAGTCACCAAAAGCGCGACTTCGCGGACTCGTCCGCATCCCAGTCAAAGCCGCGGTTTTAATTAAGTCATGGGCCGCGCATTCTCGATCATTCTGAGCGGAGCGAGGAATCCCGGATCCGGGACCCGTTCGCTGCGCTCAGGGTGACATAACACCGCGCGGTCATAATTAAGCCCCATGCGCTTCGCCGCGCCGCCGCGCTCGGCTATATTCTTTGAGCAAGGCAGAGCTTTGTGATCCTGATTCTCGATTTCGGCAGCCAGTACACCCAGTTGATCGCGCGGCGCGTGCGTGAGGCGCGGGTCTACTGCGAAATTCATCCGTACAATCTTGCGCTCGAGAAGATCCGCGCGCTCAATCCGCGCGGGATCATCCTCTCCGGCGGTCCCGCGAGCCTCTACGAAAGCGGCGCGCCCGATCTCGACGATGCGGTGCTCAACCTCGGATGCCCCGTGCTCGGCATCTGCTACGGCATGTACGTCATCGCGCAGCATCTCGGCGCGCACAGCGCGGGCGCCTACGCGCGCGAATATGGCTCGGCGACGATGGTCATCGATCAGCACGACGCGCTGTTCGACGGGCTCGAAGGCCGTGAGCATCAGGTCTGGATGTCGCACGGCGACCGCCTCGAGGCGCTTCCCGAGGCGCTCGCGGCGATCGCGCACAGCGGCAATTCGCCCTACGCCGCCGTGCGCACGCACGAGGGCCGCCTGCGCGGCATCCAGTTCCATCCCGAGGTCGTACATACGCCATGCGGCGCGCAGGTGCTGCGCAACTTCGTGCTGAAGATTTGCAGCGAGCCGGGCGACTGGACGATGGCCGGGTTCGTCGCGACCAAGCTCGCCGAGATTCGCGCGCAGGTCGGGTCTGACGATCGCGTCCTGATGGGCCTGTCGGGCGGCGTCGATTCGTCGGTCGCCGCCGCGCTGGTCCATCGCGCAATCGGCGCGCGCCTGATGTGCGTCTTTGTCGACAACGGATTGCTGCGTGCGGGCGAGCGCGCGCGGATGGAAGAGACCTTTGCCGCGCGACTCGGCATCCCGCTGCGCATCGCGGAGGCCGCCGATCTGTTCGTCGAGCGGCTGGCCGGCGTGCTCGACCCTGAGCACAAGCGCCGCGTCATCGGCCACACCTTCATCGACGTCTTCGAGCGCGAGGCCGCGGCGCTCGGCGGCGCGCGCTTTCTGGGCCAGGGCACGCTCTATCCCGACGTCATTGAATCGGTCTCGTTCAAGGGACCGTCGGCGGTGATCAAGAGCCATCACAACGTCGGCGGATTGCCCGAGCGGATGCGTTTGCAACTGATCGAGCCGCTGCGCGAACTGTTCAAGGACGAGGTGCGCGAAGTCGGCCGCGAGCTTGGCCTCGGCGCCGAGATCGTCGAGCGCGAGCCGTTTCCCGGGCCCGGACTCGCCGTGCGGATCGTCGGCGAGGTCACGCGCGAGCGGCTCGAATTGCTGCGCCGGGCCGACGCGGTCGTGATGGACGAGGTGGCGCGCGCGGGACTCGGCGCGCGGCTATGGCAGGCCTTCGCCGTGCTGCTGCCGCTCAAGACGGTCGGCGTGATGGGCGACGGGCGCACCTACGAAAGCGTCATCGCGATTCGGGCCGTCGAGTCGCAGGACGGAATGACCGCCGATTGGGCGCGGCTCGACGCGGCCTTCCTCGCACGCCTCTCCACGCGCATCACCAACGAGACCCGCGGCGTCAACCGCGTGGTCTATGACATCACCTCGAAGCCGCCCGGCACCATCGAATGGGAATAGCCGGCGCGGGCGGCCGCTGAAGCGGGCGCAGTCGATCTCGTCGGCGCGCGCAGTCGGCCGCAAAAGTTGATAAAATCGTCCGCATGGTGATGATCTCGTGACCGTCCGCACGCGCTATGCGCCGAGCCCGACCGGCGCCCTGCATATCGGGAACGTCCGCTCGGGGCTGTTCGCCTACCTGTTTGCCCGCCACGCCCATGGCGCGTTCATCCTGCGCATCGACGACACCGACACCGAGCGCTCGACGCGCGAGTCGCTCGACGAAATCCTCGAGAGCCTGCGCTGGCTCGGCGTCGAATGGGACGAGGGGCCGCCCGACCGCAAGTATTTTCAGTCGAGCCGCTACGATCGCTACCGCGAGAGCGCGCTCAAGCTGCTCGCCGAGGGCAAGGCCTATCCCTGCTTCTGCTCGGCGGCCGAGCTCGACGCGATGCGCCAGCAGGCCACCCGCGAGCATCGCAAGCCTGGCTACGACGGCCGCTGCCGCGATCGCACGCCGCCCGCGGAGCTGCCGAAAGTAGAGCTTCCCGACAAAAAGGCGGGTCGCAACTATACTATCCGCTTTCGCGCTCCGCACGAAGGGGCGACCGTGGTCGATGATCTGATCAAGGGCCGTGCGGTGTTCGAGAACCGCGAAATCGACGACCTGATCATTTTCCGCTCCGACGGCGTGCCGACCTACAACTTCGCCACCGTGCTCGACGACTTCGACTTCGGCATCACGCACGTCGTGCGCGGCGACGACCATCTGCCCAACACTCCGCGCCAGATGCAGATTTTCTACGCGCTCGGGCTTGAGCCGCCGGCCTATGCGCATCTGCCGATGGTCATGGGGGCGGACGGGCAGAAACTCTCCAAGCGCCACGGCGCGACCTCGGTCTTCGCCTATCGCGATCTCGGCTATTTTCCCGAGGCCCTGCTCAATTACCTGGTGCGTCTCGGATGGTCGCATGGCGACCAGGAGATTTTCTCGCGCCAGGAGATGTTCGACTATTTCGATTTCGCCAGTTGCGGCAAGTCGGCCGGCATCTTCAACGCGGAAAAACTGCTCTGGCTGAACTTTCATTACCTCAAGGAGCGGCCCGTCCCGCAACTCGCGCAGGACGTGAAACCGTTCATCGCACAGCGCGGATGGACGATTCCGGGCGACGACGCATGGCTCGAACGCGCCGTCGCGACGCTGCGCGAGCGCGCCAAGACACTCGCCGAGCTGGCCGACTTCGCGAGCTTTTACATTCTCGACGAGATCGCGATCGAGCCCAAGGCGGCCTCGAAATTCCTGAAGCCCGAGATTGCGGAGGCGCTCGACGCGCTGGCCGGCGAGCTCGATTCGCTCGGCGCGGATTTCAGCGAAGTGGCGATCGCCGCGGCCTTCGAGCGCGTGCTCGGGCGCTTCGCGATCAAGCTCGGCCAACTGGCCCAGCCGGTGCGCGTAGCACTGACCGGCGGCACCGTCAGCCCAGGCATCTATGAAGTGATAGCGGTGCTCGGCCGCGCGCGCACCGTAGCGCGCCTGCGCACGGCGCTGGTGCTCTGCACCGGCGCAATCTGATCGCGTTGCACGCGCCAGCGCAGCTTCGTCAATGCCCCGCGGGGGCGCGGCCCGCGGTCTTCTTGAGCATCAGGAATGACGGAATAAACAGTGCGCCCAGGATTGCCAGCAGGCGATAGATATCGTTGTAGGCGAGCAGCGACGCCTGCGACTGCACCGTATGGTAGAGCATGCCGAGCCCCTGCCGCTGATTGGTCGCGAGTTCCTGGGCGTAATTGAACGTCGGCGCCCCGGGCATCCGCGCGCCCTGCTCGCTCAGCCGCCACGCGTCGAATATCGAAACGTGATCGACCAGGTACGACTGATGTTTCTGCTCGAGGCTGTTGAGCAGATTGGTGACCAGCGAGATGCCGATCGCGGAGCCCGTATTGCGCATCATGTTGTACAGGCTCGATGCGTAGCCCATCCGTTCTTTCTCGACGCATGAGAGCGTGGTCGCCGAGAGCGTGGGAAAAATAAAGCCCGAACCGGCGCCTGACAGGACGATTGGTATCGCCAGCGCGTAGGTGCCGACGTCGAGATCCCAATGGCCCATCATCCACGTGGCGTAAGCGACCATCGCGAAGCCGACGCCGACCAACGGGCGCATGTCGAAGCCGCGCCGGGACATCTGGCCGACGAACAGCATCGTGACCAGCGTGCCGACACCGCGCGGCGCCACCGCCAATCCGGCGCGCCAGGCGTCGTAGCCCATCAGGTCCTGCAGGAACAGCGGATTCAGCAGGTTGGTGCCATACAAGATCATCACCATCGCCATCACGGTGATGACCGAAATGTTGAAGACCGGAATTTTGAGAATCGTCAGATCGAGAATCGGATCCGGAAAGCGCAGCTCATGCCAGATCAGGATCGCGATCGCCGCGATCGATCCCGCCGTGAAATAGCAGACCCAGCCGGTGCTGAACCAGTCGGAGCGCTGGCCGCGATCGAGCACGATCTGCAGCAGGCCCAGCCCGAAGAACAGGCACGCGATCCCCACGTAGTCGATTTGCCGGCTGACCCCGCGCCGCGCGCGCAGATAGGCCGGGTCATGCACGAACCAGTAGACCATCACGGCGGCGATCGTGCCGATCGGCAGGTTGATGTAGAAATTCCAGCGCCAGTTCCAGTTATCGGTGATCCAGCCGCCGAGCGTCGGCCCGAGCACCGGCGCGGCCATCAGGCCGACGCCCCACATGGCCATCGCCAGCCCCTGCTCGGCGGGCGGAAAGGTCTCCATCAGGATCGCCTGCGACGACGGGATCATCGCGGCGCCGGCCGCCCCCTGCATCAGCCGGAAGATGACCATCTGGGTGAGCGTCTGGGCCGCCCCGCACAGCCCCGAGGCAAAGATGAACACGATCACCGAGGCCATGAAGTAGCGCTTGCGTCCGTAGCGCGCCGAGATCCATCCGGTCAACGGGATCATCACGCCGTTGGCGACCAGGTAACTGGTCAGCACCCAGGTGATTTCGTCGACGCTGGCGGAGAAGCTCCCCTGCATGTGGGGCAGGGCGACGTTGACGATCGAAGTGTCGAGCACCTCGAGCGTCGCGCCCAGCATCACCGCGAGTGCGACCAGCCATTTATGCGACTCGGCGCGCGCATGCTCGGGCGGCGGCGGGGTGATCTTTGGTGCGGTGGCCATCGGTGAATCCATTCAATCCCGGGCCGCGCGATTCGCGCGTGAAGCTGGACTCACGTTCAGGGGATGAATTACGCGGCCGATCGAGCGGCGCGTTCGAGGCGACCCCCACAAGCTGTCCGGAGGCTCCAGTTCCGTTCGCGGATACCGGGTCGTAAGCCAACGCAGCGAATTTCGTGCCATCGCCGGTTCAATCGGAGATGCGTCGCATACCCCGATTCAGCCGGGGCCGCTCGCGCCGCCCGCTCCTCCCGGTGCTGGGGTTCAATCGGAGATGCGTCGCATACCCCGATTCAGCCGTTTCGTCAGCTCGCTTCGCAATCTGCGAAAGAGCCGTGCGATCCACGCAATCCGCCGCGCGATCCCGCCGCAGACGCGAGCCGCCTACGCCTCACTTCAAATCGATACGCCTTTCGCTGATTGGACTCAAGACTGCTCTCGGCGCGCTCGGCGCAATGCGCGCACGAGGCCTTGGCAGCAGCTTTGGCAGGTACGAATTAGTCTTAGTTTTCGAGGGTTTAGAACAGTTTCCAATCAGCTGGGAGGTCGCGCATCGCGTCTGGCGCTAGGGAACCGCTGCACAAGTTAGGTTGTCATTCTGAGCGCAGCGAAGATCCCGGATCCGGGACCCATGCGCTTCGCTCAGGGTGATACCAGAGCCTGGTGCAGAGGTTCCCTAGACGATATGCGATCCCTGCGGCAATTGGCGCCAGCACGGCCCGCACAGCGCCCAGATTTCGCTCCCTTCCATCATGACCAGCACGCCCGCGATGACTTCCTCGGCATTGCCACATCGGCGGCAGACCAGTTCGGCGCCGTTCGAGCGCGCTTCGGCGGACATCGCGGCCAGGCTCGAACGATCCTCGATCATCTCGATTTCAATCAGTTCGGTTTCCATTGCTCCCCGACCTCCGGACCTAGACCGGCGCGCCAAAGTTTGCTGAACAATGTAGTAGCTTCATGCTATAAGAGTGTCAAGCCTGCTTTTTTAACTTCTGTAGAACTTATTCTGCTAACTGACGGTGTGGCTCTTGTCCACTTCCAGTTAGCGCTGCCGCGAGTCCACCAAGGCCGCCGGCGCCGCCGCGCTAACTACAAGTCATCTCCGGCTGACCATTAGTGAGCAGCGCGACGCGCCGGACGCACGTCACGGCGGGCGCCGCGTGGCCGTAGTGCGACGGGCGGCCGCTCAGCCGCGCAGGCCGTAGCGGATATGGATGAGGATGGTTACGGCGCCGCCGCCATAGGGGAAGCTGGCTTCGTTGAAGTTGGGCGGCCGCCAGAGCGCCTGCGCGTCGTTGGAAAAGCCGAAGCCCTCCTTCGGCATCCCGAGCCAATTGCGATTGAAGATGCCGTCGGAGTTTTCGTCGTGAAAGGTCACGGCCGCATACTCGCCTGGCGCGAGGTCGTGAAACTCGCAGTTCGCCGCGCGATCGGCGATCGGCGCCCACACGGTTCGTTCGCCGGGGTCGTAGCCGCCAGGGAACTCTTTCGAGCGTGGAAAAATCGTGCAGCAGACGCGCCCCTGGTTGTTGCGCAATCCGAGCACGCGAACGTTCAACAGGTTTCCGATGGTCGCCGGGCCGATCGGATTCGCCAGGCTGGGCGCCGCGACGATCGCAAGCGCTACCCACGCGAGCACGATCGACGCCACGAGTGACGAGCGCCGCTCACCGGCCGCGCGTCCTGTGCGCAGGCTCATCCGCATGACGGTCTCGCGGCGGGCACGGAGCGCCGGTATCGATAGGATCGCAGTCACTAGTAATGCAGACGCGGCGCGCTTCAGAAGGTTACTGAACCGCCCGCCACGATCGGGCGCGCGTCCGATCGATCAGGTCGATCAAGTCGGCCGCATAGCGGACGGATTGCGTCCCGAGGCGGTCGATAGAGCGTCATCAGAGGGTCATTCGGCGGGCACCTCGAAATATGGCGGGTAAATGCGCGAGACGCAAACCCGATTGCGCTGAGGTGAGCGGCTGGGCTGGGATCGTCGCGCGGAGCCTAAAGAAAATTGGGCGGCCGAAGATGCTTCGACCACCCGATTTATTCGCTTGGCGCTTGGCTCGCGCCCGATCCGTTGCGCGACTCGCGTCAGGCCTGGCGCGCCGCGGCGGTGCCGTCCGGCGTGGGCGCTTCGACCAAGTTGAGCCCGCGGGTCTGTTCGTTGAACAGCCGCGCATAAGTGCCGTTGCGGCGGATCAGTTCGTCGTGCGTGCCGGTCTCGACCACGCGGCCCTGATCGAGCACGACGATCAGGTCGGCGGTGATCGCGCTGCGCAGGCGATGGGCGATCAGGAACACGGTGCGGCCGGTCATCAGGCGTTCCATCGCCTCGTGGATCAGGTTCTCGGCTTCCGAATCGACCGCCGAGGTCGCCTCGTCCAGGATGACGATCTTCGAGTCCTTGAGGAAGGCGCGCGCGAGCGCAATGCGCTGGCGCTGGCCGCCCGAGACCTTGACCCCGCGCTCACCGATTACGGCGTCGAGCTTTTCGGGCAACTCCTCGACGAAGCCGCGCAGATTGGCCAGTTCGAGCGCCTGCCACATCATCGCGTCGCTGGCCTCGGGCCGCGCGTAGAGCAGGTTGTCGCGGACGCTGGCGCTGAACAGCAGCGCGTCCTGGCTCACGAGGCTGACGTTTTCGCGCAACGACTTGAGCGTGAAATGGCGCACGTCCTTGCCGTCGACCAGCACACGGCCGCCGGTCACGTCGTAGAAACGCGGGATAAGATTCGCCAGCGTGGTCTTGCCGGCGCCCGAGCGGCCGACCAGCGCGACCCGATAGCCGCCCGGCACGCGCAGATCGACGCCCTTGATCACTTCGCGGGCGGGCGCGCCGTCGCGCGGCAGGTAGCCGAACTTGACCTGCTCGAACTCGACCGCGCCGCGCTTGATCGCGAACGGCCGGCTCAGCGGATGGTCGACAATTTCGGGCTTCAGGTCGAGGAAGTTGAAGATCCGTTCGATCGCCGCGGTCGAGGCCGAAACCACGATCGAAAGCTGGGCAAAACGCTCGAGCGGCATGTAGAGGAAGCCGAGCAGCGTGAAGAACGCCATCAGTGTGCCGAGCGTCATCTCGCCGCGAATGATCATCACCGCGCCGGCCCACACCACGATCGCCGGGGCGCAGCGCGTGAGCAACTGGATGAGCATCTCCTGCGCCGCCGCCAGCTTGACCTTGTCGATGGTGCGGTTGAAAAGCACCTCGTTACGCAGGTTGAAATGGCTGACTTCGTACTCCTCGCGCCCGAACGATTTCACCGTGGTCGCGCCGACCACCCGCTCACACACCTCGCCCGTGATAATCTCGACGGACTCCTGCATGCGATGGCTGACGGCCTTGATACGCGGGGCGAAGAAGCGCATGAAGCCGACCCACAGCGGCGCGATGCATAGCGAGAGCAGGCCCAGCCGCCAGTTGAGCTCGAGCAGGGCGAAAATCACCAGGCCAAGCGACACCGCGTCCATCCAGACGTCGATCAGGGTTGAGCTGACAAGATCATTGGCCTGCGTAACGTCGTTGAGCACGCGCGAAACGATCGCGCCCGAGGGATTGCGGTCGAAAAACGAATGGGGCAACTGTTGCAGATGCGCGTAAAGGCGGCTGCGCAGGCTGAAGATCAGGCGATTGCCGGCGACTCCGGCCCACAGATTGCGATAGTAGCTGGCGCCCGATTGGACCACGTACAGCGCGAGCATCGCCAGGCTGAGTGCCGCCAGCTTGCCCTGCGCCGAGGCGCCGAGCCCGGTCAGCGCCGCGAGATGCGTACACCAATGATCAATCGCCAGATCGATACGGTCGGGCTTGGGCTGCGCGGTGAGCAGCATGTCGACGACGTATTTGAAGGCGAACGGAAAGGCCAGCGGCAAGGTGAATTTGCCGATGCCCATCAGGGCGGCGCCAACTACCAGCCGGATCTGGGGTTTGACGCAGGCCAGAAAGCGTACGAGTGGTTTCTGTCCAAGGCGGGATGACCAGGAGTCCATAAAACGATCCAATTCCGAATAGAGGTTGCGAAGTTACTGCATTTAAGAGGGAGTGCAACTGACATGCCTTGCGTGCCAGCGGAAAAATTCTTGGATTTGCTTGAGCATTCGGGCTTCTCGGGATGGCGCCAAGACGTTCCCAGCCGGCTTCGGTTACCCCATTTGCGTGTGTCATCCCAAATCGTCAAAAGTCCCGCGCCATGCGGGCCAGTCCGCCGAGCCCGCACAGCCGCCCTCGCGGCGCCGATGGGCGTCGTATCGCCGATGGATGCGAAGTTAACCCACGCGGCGCGCGTAGCCGTTGGTGGGCATCCCGTTCGACGCCGTTAGCCGCTAGAGTGGGAAGCGGGATCGCGGGATTATCGTGGCGGAGCAGGTAGCGGCAGGCGGCAAAACAGAGCGTGACCCGGGCAGCCAGAGCGCCCGGGCGGCGCGGCCGATTGTCGTCGCGATTGCCCTGCTGCTGATCTACCAGGGCTATACACTCTCGGTCGCGGGCATCGCATCGCCGTGGATCGCCCGCAGCTTCCATCTGGACCAGCCGGCGCTGGCCCGGTTGTTTGCCTGGATGTCGGTCTCGGCGTTCGGGTCGATGCTGCTGGCGCGACTGGCCGACCATATCGGGCGGCGCCGGATCATCCTCGCCAGCCTGATTCTCGCGCCGATCTTCTCCCTGGGGTCGGCGATGGCGCCCAGTCCGTGGGAATTCGCCATCTTTCAAGTGCTGATTTCGGCGCTGCTCGGCGGATCGGTCTCGTCGGCCACGGTGATGCTGGCCGAGGAGTTGCCCGTCGATCGGCGTTCGACCGGGCAGGCGTGTGCCGCGGCGGCCAGCGCGATCGGCGGCGTGCTCGGCTATATCGTCATCCCGTTTTTGCTCAAGTGGGGGTACTCGTGGCAATGGCTGTTCGCGCCGAGCGTCGCCGGAATCGCCTTGGTGCCGTCGGTGGCGCGGATGCTGCCCAAGCAGAATCGCTGGGCCCGCGTGTCCTCCACCGGATCGGTCGAGGCCAGCCATTTCTACGATATCTTTCATCCGCTTTACCGGCGCCGCGCCGCCACCCTGTTGACCTGCGCGGCGTTCGATACGATGGCTGGGACGGCGGTCAACGGCTGGCTCTATTTCGAGGCGGTCTCGATCCTCGGGCTCTCGCCGGAAAAGGCGAGCATGCTGGTGGTGCTCGGGATGGGCGTGGGGATGCTCGGCTTTCCGATCGGGGCGTGGACCGCGGAGCGTTTCGGACGGGTGCCGACGGTGGTCTATGCCGGCGGCGCGGCGTGGCTCGGGGCGCTGGCCTTTTACTGGGAGCCGAGCGGCATTTCCTATCCGTTTCTGTGGCTGGCGGTGGCCTACTGCTGGTTCAAAATCCTTTCGGGCGTGATGACGGTGGGGGCCAATTCGGCGGCGACGGAACTATTTCCGGCGGCGCTGCGCACCACGATGGTCGGCTGGCAGATGATCACCGGCGCGGTCTTTTCGATGCTCGCGCAGGCGCTGATCGCGGCGCTGATCGGGCCGCTCGGCGGACTGACCATCGTGGTGCGCTATTTCGCGACGCTCGGAATTCCGACCGCGATCATCTTTGGCCTGTTTATCGACGAGACACGCGGCTTGCCGCTCGACGTGGCGGCGCGCGAGGAGGAGTGGGCGCGCGCGCAGCATCGCGTCTACCGTCCGACTACCAAACCGGCGGGGTCTGCGGAGACCCAGGGAGCATGAGGTTCGCGCGGCGCGCGGGGTGATCGACGAATCATGAGTGACGCGGGGCAGGATCGGACGCGCGCGCGGCGGACGGCGGGGCGCGCCGATAAGCGGCAAGGCGCCGGCGCGGGCGCGCGCGGATGGCGGCGGGCCGTCGATCGCATTGGATGGGCGATCGCGACGATCGTGACGATCGGGCTGATCATTTTGGGGGGCGGCGCGACGGCTGCGGCGGCCGCGACCCATCACCCGCATCATGGCGCGCATCATGCTAAACGAGCCAAGGCGTCGCCCACGCCAACGCCGCATCCCACGCCGGCAATCGTGATGCGTCCGCTGGTGCTGATGACTGGCGGCACGGGTACCGTCAGCGTGCCGACTGGCGACAGTCCGGCGGTGCTCGGCTCGGCCGAGCTTTACGATCCGGCGGCGGGCGGATTTATCCCGGCCGGCTCGATGGGGACGCATCGTGACCGCCACGAGGCGATCCGGCTGCTCGACGGGCGCGTGCTGATCGTGGGCGGCGTCGATACGGTGCTGGTGCCGCTAATCCTGTTTCCGGGGCCGACGATGCCGTGGATTTTGCCGTCGACCGAAATTTTCGATCCGGCCAGCGGCAAATTTGCCCCGGCCGCTCCGCTGACCACGGCGCGCGACGAGCCGACCGCCACGCTGCTCGCCAATGGCCAGGTGCTGATCGTCGGCGGGGGGTCGACCAGCGCGGAGCTTTACGATCCGGCTACCGGAAAATTCACCGCGACCGGCGATCTCTCGGACAGCCGCTATTGCCAGACGGCGACAATCCTGGATGACGGGCGCGTGCTGATCGCGGGCGGCGGCGACGCCCAGGCCGAGACCTACGACCCGGCGCGCGGCAAATTCACCGTGACCGGATCGATGAGCACCAACCGCATCTACCATACCGCGACCACGCTGGCCGACGGGCGCGTACTGATCGCGGGCGGCAGTCCCTATGCGCGCAGTGGCGCGCTCGCCACGACCGAGCTTTACGATCCGCAGTCGGGGCGCTTTGCGCCGGGCCCCACGATGACCCATGAGCGCGCGGGCCATACGGCGACCACGCTGGCCGACGGGCGGATTCTGATCGTCGGCGGACGCGATGATCCGTCGGCGGAGATCTACGATCCAGCGATCAATAAATTCACTGCGACCGCGCCGATGAGCGTCAGCCGCTACGGCCATTCGGCGAACCTGCTGGCGGACGGACGGGTGCTGATCGCGGGCGGCTGGGATCAGAAATATCGGCCGCTCAAGAGCGCCGAGCTGTTCGATCCGAAGAGCGGAAAATGGAGTGCGACCGGCGATCTGAACCAGGCGCGGGCGGGCCATACGGCGACGCTGATCGAGGTGCGCTGGCCGGCGGCATGGATCAGGCCGACGCCGACGCCCACTCCAACGCCGACGGCGACCGCCACACCAACCGCGACCGCCACGGCGACGCCAACCGCCACGCGCAAGGCGACCCCGAGGGCATCGCGGACGCCGTCGCCGACGCGAACGGCTACGCCGACCGCCACGCCAACGGTCACACCAACCGCGACGCCAACGGCGACGATCACGGTCACGGGCACGCCCGCCGCGCCGCCGTCAAGTACGGCGACGCCCGCGGAGACGGTCGCGCCGTCAACTACGCCGGCGCCGTCGCCATCGCCGACGGGCTAGGCCATCCGCGCGGCGCCTCGCGGTGATTATGCTTCACCGCAAAATCTACGCTTGCCTACTTGAAAGCCGTGGCGTTCGTCCGAAAGGAAGTCCGGTTCAGGCCATCATGAAGTTGGTCGGGCGTTACGCGAGACGGTCGCCGGCTCACGTCTTTACTTCGATCGTGATCGGGCCGCGTTTGTCGCTAATCTCGACCGAGGCGCCACGCGGCGTGCCGCAGACCATGAACGACGCGGCGCCGTCGCCGACCGCAAGACCGTCGACCCTCAGCCATTCAAGCTGGTCGGGCAGCACCGGCGAATCGATGACCAGGCGGCGATCGAAGCCGTGGACCGCGAGCCCGAGAATTGCCTGCAGAATCAAAAAGACGCTGGCGGCGGCCCAGGCTTGCGGATGGCAGGCGACCGGATAGGGCACGGGGCCCAGGCGCGGCTCGCGCGGGAAGCCGCAGAAGAGTTCGGGCAGGCTGCCGCTGTCGAGATGGACGGCGGCGTCGAACAGGCCCTCGAGGATGCGCAGGGCGCCGGCGCGGCCGGGGATGCGCGCGAGGGCCATCGCGGCGATGGCGTTGTCGTGGGGCCAGATCGAGCCGTTGTGATAGCTCATCGGGTTGTAGCGTTTTTCGTTGGCGCTGAGCGTGCGCACACCCCATCCGGAGAACATGTCGGCGGCGAGCAGGCGCGGAGCGAGGGCGGCCTCGCGATCGCGATCGAGCAGCCCGCAAGCCATCGCATGGGCGGCGTTGGAGGCCATCACGCGGCAGGGGCGCTTGTCGGCGTCGAGCGCAAGCGCGACGGTGCTTTCGGGTTCGAGCCAGAAGTCGCGGGTGAAGGCGGTGCGCAGCGCCTGCGCGCGATCGGCGAGGCGGGTGGCGACGGCGTTGCGATTGAGGCGGCTGGCGACGTCGGCGATCGCAATATAGGCGGCATAGACGTAGCCCTGGACCTCGGCCAGCGCGATCGGGGCGTGGGCCAGCGTGCCGTCGGCATGGGAGATCGAATCGAAGGAATCCTTCCAGCCCTGGTTGGAGAGGCCGCGCGGAGTCTCGCGGATATATTCGACGTAGCCGTCGTGATCGACGTCGCCGTAATTATCGATCCAGGCCAGCGCGCGTTCGACGTTGGGCCATAGCTCATTGGCGAGTTTGAGATCGCCGGTCGCGGCGACATAGCGGCCATAGAGCCAGAGAAAGAGCGGGGTCGAGTCGACGCTGCCGTAGTAGCGGCCGAAGGGTATCTCGCCGGTGACGGCCATCTCGCCGGAGCGCATCTCGTGGATGATCTTGCCGGGCTGCTCGTCGCGATCGGGATTGATTTCGGTGCCCTGGAAGCGCGCGAGCGTGCGCAGGGTGCCGGCCGCGACAGAGGGATTGAAGGGCAGGATCGAGAGCGCGGTGAGGATGCTGTCGCGGCCGAAGAGCGTGGCGAACCACGGGATGCCGGCCATGATGAAGGTGCCCTCGGCGCCGCGGGCGATGATCGAAGTGAGATCGCATTGCGAGCGGCGCAGCAGGTTGTCGAGGATCTCGTTGCTCGCCGAGAGCTGGGTCGCGCCGCGCTGGAGCGCGCTGATTTCGGCGTGGCGCACGCTGAGCGCGCCGGCGAAATTCGTGACACCGTCGGAGCCAGGATTGGTCCGGGCGGTGGCGCGAATGGGCGCGGGCGCGGGGCGCGCGGCGGCGACTGGAGGCGGGCCGGCCGTGCCAAGCGCGACGGGCGGCGGACTGCCGTGCGCGGGATCGCTGTCGGCGCCGCCGGTGACGCATACTTCGAGGGTCGCGGCGGCGTCGGGCTCGAGGGCGATTTTGAAGGCGGCGTGATGGGCGTCGAGATGAAGCGGCGGCGGCTCGAAGCGAATCGCGGTGTGGCGCGTGGCGCGGTCGAGACCGCGATAGTAAAACTCGACGCGGTCGCGATGGAGGGCCGGCTTGAGGGTCTGGCCGTGGCGTTTGCGCTTGACTCCGCGAACCTCGAAGAGGTCGGCAAAATCGACGCCGAAAGTAAAGTCGAGCGCCAGCGTGATCGCGGTGCGGGCGAAGTTGCGCACGACCAGCCGATGGACGAGGGTGGCCTGGGCCAGCGCCCACCCACGTTCGATCTGGATCGAGTTGCGCGGGAACTCGATGATGTCGCCGTTTTTGCCGAGGTCGGGATTGGTCAGGTTGACGCGCATTTGCGCCTTGTCGTCGCTCAGAAACGAATTGAGATAGTAGGGCGTCTGGCCGGCAATGCGCAGCTCGAAGCGGCTCAGGTAGCGCGTATCGCGATGGAAAAAGCCCAGCGCCTCGAGCGGCGATTCGACGATGTCGCCACCGGCGTCGAAGATCGAGAAACTGCGCCCGTCGGTCAGGACGCTGGTCGAGCGGCGTGAGCCGAGCGACGAGGCGAGTACATAGAAGTCGGAACCGACCTTGAGAACGGTGCCGCCGGGGCGCGGATGGCCGCCGGGGCGCGGATGGCCGACGCGGCGGCCGCTCCCGGAGGGGACGCGGCCGCCGTCAATCCGGGATTTCACCGAGCGGTGGACCGCCCTTCTTCGTAGGTCTGGCGCAGGATCGAGTTGCCGCGGCGCGCGGCGATGAGACCGTAGAAGATCTCTTCGTACTGCGCGGCCATCACGTCGGCGGTGAAGCGGCTCTCGAATTCCTTGCGGCAGGCGGCGCGCGAGACGGACTCGACGTTCTTGATGGCCTTGAGCAGGTCGTCAAATTCCGTGGCGACGTAGCCGGTGACCCCATTGCGCATCACCTCGGGCACCGAGCCGCAGGGGCGCGCGATCACCGGCGTGCCGCAGGCCAGCGCCTCGATCATGGCCAGGCCGAACGGCTCGGGCCAATCGATGGTGAACATCAGGGCGAGCGCGTTGCCGAGGAATTCGTTTTTCTGCGATTCGTTGATCTCGCCGATATATTCGACGCCGGGCAGCGCGAGGCGCGGTTTGATGACCTGGTCGAAGTAGGCGCGGTCGACGACGTCAACCTTGGCCGCGAGCTTGATCGGGACGCCGGCCTTGACCGCGAGATCGATCGCGAGGTCGGGGCGCTTCTCGGGCGAAATGCGGCCGAGGAAGGCCAGGTACTTGCCCGGATTGGGGCTGAAGGTGAGCAGATCGCGGGGCAATCCGTGGTAGACGGTGGCGACCCAATTCATGAACGAAAGCGGCTCGCGCTGCTTGTCGCTGATCGATACCAGCGGCATCGCCGGATAGCGCGAGTAGACCGGCTTCAGATCTTCGATATCGAGCCGCCCATGCATCGTGGCGACGGTCGGCACCTTGCACAGGCGCGCGAAGGGGAAGGTCCAGTAGTCGATATGCGAATGGATGACGTCGAAGCGGTCGGGATTTTCGTAGACATCGGAGAGCATCGGGAGCTGCAGGAACGAACCGAGTTCCTGCTTGCCGGCGAGCCGCAACGCCTGCGGGCATCCGGGGCTCAGGCGCGCGCTGGTTTGCGCGTCGCCGGCGGCGAACAGGGTCACGTCATGGCCGCGGCGGACGAACTCCTCGGTGATATAAGAGACGACGCGCTCGGTGCCGCCGTACAGCTTGGGCGGGATACGTTCGTAAAGCGGGGCGATCTGGGCGATGCGCAAACGCGGCATCGTGGAGTTCGCCATCGGCGGGCGCGGGTTGACGGGGCTATTGGATGACATAAATCCTCAACGATCCGCGATCGTGATTGTTGTGGCCACCGATCGGACGCCCACCCGGATGGGCGAGCTGTCGGAGCGCTCTGCGACTGGTGGCATTATTGATCTTCCAGTTTCGGATGACCATGACCTGAAAGCGCCGCGGCGGGAGTCCGAATCAGGTCGGGCAGGGGGTAACGGGCACATCTTGGAAATCTACAATAGCTAGCATCGTGCCAGCGGCCTGAAAGCAAGGCGGATGCTTGATGAATCGGCGAATTCTGGCGATCGCGGCGGGCCTACCGAAGCGCATCGTGAAGTATTTGGTGCAACGCGCAACCCAAAACGAACGGCTGCGACGGTATGCAAACGGCAGCCGTCATAGCGCGTCGCTAAAGGGCTCGGCGGCGGCCGGCGGCGCGTAGCGTCGACGCCCGGCGGCTTTGTAATTTTGACCGGGCAATGGTTGAATTTACGCACGTCGGCGGCATACGCGCCGCGGAGGTCCGGATGGAGCAGCGGGTGGTCAAGATGTACTCGGACTACAAGAGTCCCTACGCCTATCTGGCTTTCGACCCGGCGTTCGCGCTGGAGGAGCGCTACGCGATTAAGATCCGCTGGATTCCGTTTCAGTTGCGGATCAAGGGCAAGGGCGAGCGCAGCCAATACTCCGAGTACAAGGCGCGCTACTCCTACCTCGACGCGCGGCGCTGGGCGCGGCCGCGCGACCTCGTGATTCGCGGACCGCTCAAGATTTACGACACCACGCCGGCGCTGATTGGCGGGCTGTTTGCCGAGCGTCACGGGCGCCTGATGGAGTACAGCCGGCAAGCGTTCGAGCGATTCTTCCGGCGCGAGTTCGAGGCCGACCAGGCCGACGCGGTCGCGGCGCTAATCGGGCGAATCGGGCTGCCGGCCGAGGAGTATCGGGAATATCTTGCTGGCGCGGGCGCGCGCGATTACGAGCGGGCGCAGCAGGAGGCGGCCCTGGACAACGTCTTTGGCGTGCCGCTGTTTATCTTCGAGCGGGAGCCGTTCTGGGGCCACGATCGCCTCGCGGTGCTGGAGGATCGCATGACCGGGATGGGACTGCGCAAAGCCGCGCCGGCGGCGTGACGCGGGCGGCCGTTCGATCCACGGCGGACCGTCGCAGGCTGGACCGCGGACGATCGCGCCGGCCGGATCGCGGGTCGTCGCGCGGACGCACGCTGGTCTCTGGAAATCACCCTTGACCCTGCTATAAGAAGGGCTGGAAGTCCACTTACTATCCCCATTTGCAGGATGACACCGCCGATCATACCTAAGTGATGGGGGCAATCAATCCATTCAGCGGCGGAGGAGTAGACCCATGCACGTAGGATACGGAGCCGCATTTCAAAACCCCAACAACGCACTGTCCGACGCCGAAGTCTATCGCAACGAGATCCGGCTGGCCGAAATGGCCGAGCCACTCGGCTTCGATTCGGTCTGGTCGGTCGAGCATCACTTCGACGACTACACAATGTGTCCCGACGTGCTGCAGTTCCTGTCGTACATGGCGGGCAAGACCAAGCACGTGAAGCTCGGCTCGATGGTCGTGGTGCTGCCGTGGCACGATCCGATGCGGGTGGCGGAGCAGATCTCGCTGCTCGATCACGTCTCGAACGGCCGGTTTATCCTGGGGCTCGGGCGCGGCCTGGCGCGGATCGAGTACGAGGGCTTTAGGCTCGATCAGAACGAGGGGCGCAACCTGTTCGTCGAGTACGCGGAGTTGATCCTGAACGGGCTCGAGCAGGGCTACGTCGAGGGCGGCAAGTTCACCAAGCAGCCGCGCCGCGACATCCGGCCCTTCCCGGCGCGATCGTTCAAGGGACGCACCTACGCGGCGGCGGTCTCGCCCGAGTCGATGCCGATCATGGCGAAGCTCGGCGTGGGCCTGCTGGTGATTCCGCAGAAACCGTGGGACGTAGTCAAGGAAGACTTCAAGATTTACCATAAGGTGTGGCACGAGATTAACGGTGCGACGCCACCGCCCAAGCCGCTGTCGGGCGGATTCTGCTACGTCGACGAGAACAAGGACCGCGCCGAGGAGCGGGCGATGAAGTGGATCATGGCGTATTACCATACGGCGATGAAACACTACGAAATGACGGCCGAGCATTTCGGCAAGAACAAGGGCTATGAATTCTACAGCCACGTCGGCAAGTATATTTCGCGGCACGGCGCGGACCAGGCGGCGGAAGATTTCGCCAAGCTGATGCCGTGGGGCACGCCCGGCCAGGTGGTGGAGAAGATCGCGTTTATCAGGGACACGATCGACGCCAACGGCGTAATGATGAACTTCAGCTATGCCGGGATACCGTTCGACGAGGTCGAGCGCAGCTATACGCTGTTCGCGAAGAAGGTATTGCCGGAACTGAAGAAGATGAAGACCGAGGAACTGGCCGAGCCGGCGGCGCTGCCGATGCCGCGGCATTCGCAGGCCGCGTAAGTCACGGCGAATAGCCAATCGCAATGCGAAGGGGCGGCCGATCGAGATGGGCCGCCCCTTTTTTATTCCCAGGATACGCGATTGCTATTTGTTCTCCGAGTGCAGGATGCCGGAGGCGGTCAGGGCGGCGATGTTTGCGTCGCTGAGGCCGAGCACTTCCTTGAGCACGTCGGCGCCATGCTGGCCGAGGAGCGGCGCCTGGAGGTCGGGGAGATCGGGAAATTCCGAAAACTTGAACGGGAAGCCCGTAATAGTCACTTCGCCGAGGATCGGATCGGGAACCTTGCGGACCATCTTGCGCGCGGCGAAGTAGGGATGATTGAGGGTGTCGACCACCGACATGACGGGCGCGGCGGCGATGCGGAACTCTTCGAGCACCTTGAGCACGGCCTCGTCGGAGGGCTGCGCGGCCATCCAGTTTTCGATGATCGGAATTAGCTCTTGCTGATTTTTGGCGCGGTCGGGTCCGGTGGCGAAGCGCGGATCGCCGATCAGATCGGGACGGCCGATCGCCTTGGCCATCGCGGGCCATTGCCGATCGAGCACGAGGATCACGATGTAGCCCTGCGGACCCTTGAACGTGCCGCACGGGCTGACCAGCGCATGATGCGAGCCCATCCGCTCGGGCACGAACTGGCCTTCGGTCATCATGTAGGCCTGAACATTGACCTCGTGCATGTGGTAGATCGCGTCGACCATCGAGATGTCGATGTGCTGTCCGATGCCGGTCTTTTCGCGATAGTAGAGCGCGTGGCCGATGGCGGCGAAGGCGTGGACGCCGCTGCCCTGATCGCCGATACCCATGCCGACGAAAACCGGAGGACGATCGGGATAGCCCGTCATGTGCATCAGGCCGGAAAACGCCTGGGCGATGAAATCATAGCCGACCTTATGCGAGAGCGGGCCGGTGCGGCCGAAGGCGGAGATCGAAGCCATGATCAGGCGCGGGTTGATCTTGCGCAGCGACGCGTAGTCGAGTTGCTTGCGTTCGAGCACGCCGGGCCCGTAATTCTCGACCACCACGTCCATGCGCGGGACGAGGTCGTGGAGCAATTCGATCGATTCGGGCTTGGAGAAATCGAGGCAGAGGCTTTTCTTGCCGCGATTTTGCTGGATGAAGTAGGCGCTGCGTCCGTTTTTGACGATCGGGAGCAGGCGCGCCGGATCGCCCATCGGGTACTGCTCGACCTTGATAATGTCGGCGCCCATCTCGGCCATCAGGCGGGTGACGGTCGGCCCGGCGAGATATTGGGTGAAGTCGAGAACTTTGACGCCCGCGAGCATCGCAGGCGGTTGTGCCGCATCGTGTTCCATCGCCGGATTCTCCCGCGGCGCGCCGCCGCGCGATCGAGACGCGGCCGGCGGGGTATCGCGTGCGCGACACTCCGCCGGCCGGGGTTACAGATTGGTAATCAGCCGCCGAAGTAGGCGCGCGGATTGTCGACCGTCATGATGCGGATCTTTTCTTCGGTCACGCCGCCCTTGCGCAACTGCGGCAGGATGTTCTTCGAGATATGCGCCCAGTGGTTATTGGGCGACGCTTCGAACATCTTTTCGATTGCCGGGAATTTGCGGCCGAGCCAGCAGGCGACCGAGTCGTGGCTCAGCATGATGCGGTCGTAACCGACGGCGAGCAGGCCGAAGAGCGACGCCATACGCATTTTGTCGGGCGCGATGACGTCGAGGCCGAAGCGGTCAAAGCCGATCCACGCACCGCGCTCGAGGATGTCGAAGTAGTACTTCATGTCGCCGACGCCGCAGGCGTGGCCGATCAGCACGCGGTTGAAATCGACGTTCTCGGACTCGAAGATATCGAGGGTCTCGCGGCCGAAGGGCGAGGCCTCGCTGTTATGGCAAAGGATCGGCGCGCCGGTCTTCTTGTGCGCACGGGCGGCGGCGCGCAGGCAATTTTCCTCGTTCTTGGTGATGGCGGTGTCGGTGGTCATGCCCGGGATGCCGCCGGTAGCCGTCTTGATCAGGCCGGCCTTGACGCCGGTCTTGCCGATGCCCTCGGTCAGCTCACGGACGTAGACCTCGGCGATGTCGTCGGGGCTCAAGAAGCGGAAGTGCTGCGGGATGCCGAGCGCGTCATTGTAGAGGCCGGTGGCGATGATCACGCGCATACCGGCCTTCTCGGCGGCTTCGGCCGAGAACTCGGGGTCGCGGCCGAGTTCCATCGGACAGGGATCGACGAAGCTCGAGACGCCGAGAGCTTTGATCTCCTTGAGCTTGTCGACCACCTTGGCCATCTCGACCTTGCGGTTGAAGCCGGCGTTGTCGAGCTCCCAGCCGGGAAACCCGGCGGTGATATGCTCGTGGATGAGGGTGAAGCCCAGGTCGCGCGGCTCGCATTTGCCCAGGACGGTGTTAATGGACATTTCTCGGCTCCTTGTGTTGCGGAAGGCGATGCGGCCTCCGGGCAACCTTTATAGTGGGAGCCAAAGTTAATACAAGACGCGGCAAATGACGAACGAATTGTGGTTGCCGTTATGGCGATTCGGCCCTAAGATGCGCCCACACGGGACGCGCGCGCCTCGGGATGCGCGCCGCGGCGATAAAGGAGAGCATTATGGATAGCTGGAAAATTGGCGACGTGAAGATTACGCGGCTGCAGGAGCAGGAGCCGGTCTGGCCGGGCACGATGATTCTGAAGGAGGCGGTGGCCGACAACGTCAAGCGCGAGGGCGAATGGCTCAATCCGTTCTGCAAGGACGGCAACTTCAAGCTGAGCATCCACGCCCTGCTGGTCGAGACCGAAGGCAAGCGCATCCTGGTGGACACCTGCGTGGGCAACGACAAGACGCGTCCGGGCTTTGCCGACTGGAACCATCTGCATCTGCCGTTCCTGCAGAACATGGAGAAGGCCGGCGTGACGCGCGAGTCGATCGACACGGTGCTCTGCACGCATCTGCATCTCGACCACGTGGGCTGGAACACCACGCTCGAGAACGGCAAATGGGTGCCGACCTTTCCCAAGGCCAAGTACCTGATGGTCAAGCGCGAATGGGAGCATTGGAACAAGTTTGACGGGATGGCGGATTTCAAAATGACCATCGACGACTCGGTGCGGCCGATAATCGAGGCGGGGCGCGCCGAGCTGATCGACAACGGCCATCGCCTGAGCGCCGACGTGGTACTCGAGGCGACGCCGGGCCATACGCCGGGGCATACCAGCGTGCGGATTTCATCGGGCGGTGAGAACGCGGTGATCACCGGCGACATGATCCATCATCCGATTCAGATCGCGCATCCCGACTGGATTTGCGAATTCGACACCGATCCGGCGATGGGATCGGCGACGCGCAAGGCCTTCGTCGAGCGCTATTGCGACCAGCCGGTGACGGTCATCGGGACGCATTTCGCGGGGCCGACGTCGGGCCATATCGTGCGGCACAACGGCGGCTTCCGCTTCGCGGCCTGAGCGCATAGCGCAGCAGACGGGATCGAACCGGCGGAGGCGGACGAGCGCGGTCCGCCTCTGCTTTTTGCTTGCAATTCCGTGCGCATCGCCCAGAGTCACGCCGCCGGCGGGTGGGCATTCAGGCATGCGGCGCGCGCGTTATTTCATCGACGTGAGCTTGTGGACCTGCTTGAGCTCTTCGGGGGCGAGCTTCCAGTCCATCGCCTTGACGTTAGCGGAGACCTGTTCGGGACGGGTCGCGCCGCAGATCACGCTCGCGACCATCGGTTGCGCGGCGAGCCAGCATACCGCCAGTTCGAGCAGGCTGTGGCCACGCTTGCCGGCGAACTCGTCGAGGCGCTCGAGGGTGGCGAAGTTGGCCTCGTTCAGCACGCGATCGGCGAGCGCCTTCATCGCGCCGAAGCGCGTATCGGCGGGCAGGTCGGCACCGCGGCGGTATTTGCCGGTGAGGAAGCCGCTGGCCAGCGGGAAGTAGGGCAGGATGCCGACGCCGAAGTGGCGGCAGGCCGGAATCAATTCGCGCTCGATCGTCCGATCGAGCAGATTGTATTCATTTTGAGCCGATATGTATGACGCGAGATGGCGGGTTTGCGCGATCCAGTGCGAATCGGCGAGCTGCCAGCCCGCATAGTTGCTGCATCCGAGGTAGCGGACCTTGCCGGCGCGGACCAGATCGTCGAGGGCGGCGAGGGTCTCGTGCTCGGGCGTCGCGGGGTCGGGCGTGTGAATCTGGTAGAGGTCGAGGTAGTCTGTGGCGAGGCGCTTGAGGCTGGCCTCGCAGGCCGTGACAATATAGCGGCGGGAGGCGCCGCTGCCATAGGGTCCGTCGGCCATCTTCATGCCGAACTTGCTGGCCAGCACGATATCGCGGCGGCGGTCGCCGAGGGCCTTGGCGAGCATCTCCTCGGACTGCCCGCGATTGCCGTAAATGTCGGCGGTATCGAAGAAGTTGACACCTTCGTCGAGCGCGCGATGGACCACGGCGCGGGTTTGGGCGGCGTCGATTCGCATCCCGAAGTTGTTGCATCCGAGTCCGGCCAGCGAAACCTGCAGGCCGGAGTTGCCGAGATTGCGATACTCCATGAGGCACCTCGTTAAGGGTCTGTTCATTGGTTAAGCATCGGCGGCGTCTCGAGGGCAAGCGGCGGCGGGTTTGACAGTGGCGCGGGATACCTGCGAATAAAGTTCTTCGGTAGACGGAAATCTGGCCCGGGCATCGGCAGGCCGCGCGCGCCCGCGATGAATCCGCCGCGCCATTGGCGAAGGCGGACCGCTGCGGCGTGCACAGAAGCGGCAGGGCTGCGGACGCGAACGAGCCCGAGGAGGAGATGGTGACGACCCCGAAACAGGAAATCGTCCGCGCGGCGGGCGCCGAGATGGGAGTAGTGCGCGGCGGGAGCGGCAAGCCGATCCTGGTCTTGCACGACGAATTGGGCTATCCGGGCTGGCTCGAATGGAACGAAGGGCTGGCGCGGGAACGATCGTTTGTGATTCCGCTGCAACCGGGCTTCGGCCAGACCGAGCGCATCGACTGGATCCGCAGCTATCGCGATCTGGCGGGGCTGTACTCGCAGATCGTGCGCGAGCTGGGCGCGGCGCCGATCGACGTGATCGGATTTTCGGCGGGCGGCTATATCGCGGCCGAGATGGCGGCGGCCGATCCGAATATCTTTTCGCACATGGTGCTGGTCGCGCCGATGGGAATTAAGCCGGCGGCGGGCGAAATCGCTGATTTCCTCGCCATGACGGTGCGCAACCATCTGCTGTCGACGGTGGCCGACGCGGCCAAAACCCCCGAGTTCACGAAAATCTATGGCGCGCAAATGACGCCGGCGCAATTCGAGGCGTTCGAGGACGCGCGATCGGAGACGGCGCGAATCGGCTGGGAGCCGTTCATGCACAATCCCAGCTTGCCGCATCTGCTGCGCGGGGTGAAAATCCCGACGCTGCTGGTGTGGGGCACGCGCGATGCGATCGTGCCGCGCGGATGTATCGACGCGTACCGCGCGGCGATCGCGGGGGCGCAGGTGGCGCTGTGCGAAGGCGTGGGCCATCGCCCGGAGATCGAGTCGGCGGCGGAGTTCGATCGGATCGTGAGCAAGTTTCTCGCGTCGTGAGCCGGTTCCGGGAGATAGGAGTTCGGCACAAAGGAGTTCGCACATGCAGATAGGCTATTTCACCGAACGGCCCTATCGATGGCTGCCGGAAGAGGTGATTCTCAAGAACGGCGCGTTCTTCGCCGTCTCGAATAAATTATATGATCGCGAACGGGCGGCCGACGATTACCATTACTACCTTGACGAAAACTGCTACGCCGAGGACCTGGGCTTCGACGTAGTCGCGCTCAACGAGCATCACGGCAATCCGATTTGCATGGGCTCGGTGATGAACGTCGAGGCGTCGGTGCTGGCCTATCGGACCAAGCGCGTGCGCCTGGTGCTGATCGGCAATCCGCTGCCGGTGATCAAGCATCCGTTGCGGATGGCCGAAGAGCTGGCCGAGATCGATCTGATTTCGCGCGGGCGGCTGGTCACCGGATGGGTGCGCGGCGCGGGCAGCGAGCAGTTCTTCAACAACGCCAATCCGGCCTACAACCGCGAGATGTTCAACGAGGCGCACGACTTTATCGTGCAGGCCTGGACGCGGCCCGGTCCGTGGCGCTATGAGGGCAAACATTTCCACTATCGCCACGTCAATCCGTGGGCGCTGCCGTATCAGAAGCCGCATCCGCCGATGTGGATTCCGGGCACGCTCAGTCCGGAGACCGTGGAATGGTGCGCGGAGCATCGCTACCCGTACATCGGGCTGGGCACGCCGCTCGGACCGACCTGTGACCTGTGGGATTTCTACGCCGACGAAGCGGCCAAGCACGGCTACCAGGCGGGCCCGGAGAATTTCGGCTACATGGTCGCGACGGCGGTGGCGGAGACCGAGGAAAAGGCCCAGAAGATCGCCGAGGGTTTCGTCTATGGCGGCGGCCAGAACGCGTTTTCGGCGCCGCAGTTCACGATGCCGCCGGGGTACAACTCCAAGGCCGCCATTCGCATCCTGGCCAAGCAGCAGACCAGCGCCTGGCTCGGCATCAGCGGCGAGAAGGTGCGCGAGCAGATGCACGGCGGCGACACCGGCGAGATCGATTACACCGACGTGCGGCGCAAGCTGCACGCGGCGCTGATGCGCGGCCAGCAGAATATGCAGGTGATCGTCGGCACGCCCAAGACGATCATCCCCAAGATCAAGACGATCATGGGCACGCTGCGCATCGGCATCTTCATCATACTGAGTATTCAGGGTCCGGTGGCTGACGACGAACGGCGCACCAGCATGCGGCTGTTTGCCGAAGAGGTGATCCCGGAGCTGAAGGCGTATGCGAAGGAGAGCGGGATCCTCGATCCGTTCCAGCGCACGCCCGGCAGCGTGAAGCTCGCGGCGGGAACCAAGCGCGCCCCGGTGGTCAATCGCGAGTTGATGCCCGACCTGGGTAAATAGTAAATCGCGCGCGATGAAGTAAATCGCGCGTGATGTGAGTAAGGCGCGCGGAGAGTGCGGCGATGTTCAAGATCGGCAAGCTGTTCCATCTGACGCACGTGGTCGGCGATCTCGACGCGGCCGATCGCTGGTACGACGAAATCTTCGCGGTCAACCGCTTCTATCGCGGCTACGAAAAGCTCGCGGTGCGCGAGGCGTCGCTGGTGCTGATCGGCGACGTGGTGATGGAGCCGGTGATGCTCGGCCGGGTGGCCGGTGCGGAACATTCGCCGATCGGCAAATTCCAGAGCCGCTTCGGCCATCGCTTTCATTCGATCGCATGGTACGTCGACAGCATCGCGGAGACCTGCGCGGCGTTTGGCGCGCGGCATCAGCGGCTCTATAACGTGGTCGGCAAGGTGGTCACGCCGCCGACCAAGACCGAAGCGGTCTGGACCCATCCGCGCGAGACCCAGGCGCTGCTCGAATTCGCCGCGCAGGGCAGCTATACGCTCGACCCGCGCCTGCAAGCCGGATGGACGACGGCGATGTGGCGCGACGAGCATCCGCTGGGCATCGTACGCGCGTCGCATATCACGGTGACGGTCGGCGATCTCGCGGCGGCGGCGACGCTCTACGGCGAGACGATGGGGGGTAGGCTGATCCATCGCGCGGAAGTCGCGGGGCGCAAGCGCAGCGTCTATTTCGCGATCGGCGAGGATACGGTGATCGAGGCTGCGGAGCCGCTATCGACGACCAGTGCCGAGGCGCAGGATTTTGCGCGCAATGGGGCAGGGGTCTATTCGATCACCTTCCAGAGCCGCGACCTCGGGCGGGCGGCGGAATTTCTCAAGGCCAAGGGGCAGCGTCTGCACGACGACGGCGGCGATTCGTTCGTGATCGATCGCGCGGACGCGTTCGGCATGACGATCGGATTCAGCGGGCGCGCGATTCCGGGCGATCCGCGATAGAGGATCGATCCTTCAGGTTGAAAACCTGAATGGTGGATAAAAAGAAAGCAGCGCATTCGTTGGGCCAATCGGAGTGGGGCCAGCCTATCGAACGCGCTGCGAGTTTTCCGCGAACCCTTGGGGGGCAAAGGCATCGCGGCACCTGCATTGACGGTCTCACGCCAACACCGCTCACGCAAAGGTAATAAAGCTCAAAGTGTAACCTGAGGAACGGATTGGCGTTTTCCGTTCCTGGGGGAGTACGGGGAGTCGGACACATCCGGCGCCTGCCGCGCGCAAGGCAACTCGGCCGAGCCCAACCCACCAGTCGCCGTGGCGGGGCGTGTGGCGTTGCGCGTGCGCGCCGTCGCGCGCTAGAAACAAGTCTGCATCGCCGCCATCGATTAAAGCGAAGTGGCGTAGAAGATTCAGGAAGCCCAATTCAAGGGTGGATTTCTATGGATTTCAAATACAGCGACGAGGATGAGGCCTTCCGCGCGGAATTCCGCGGATGGCTGGAAACCAATCTGCCGCGCGACTGGCGTGACGAAGACGAATTGTCCGACGCCGACTCGAAGCAGGAGTTCGAGCGGCGCCGCACGTGGCATCGCCAGCTCAACGCCGCCGGCTGGATGTGTATTCATTGGCCCAAAGAGCTGGGCGGCCGCGGCGCGACGCTGATGCAGCAGTTCATCTATCATCAGGAACTCGAGCGCGCGAAGGCGCCGCCCACGGTGAATTTCCAGGGTATCGCGCGGGTCGGGCCGACACTGATGCAATGGGGCACGCCGGAGCAGAAGGCGCGCTACATCCCGCGGATTCCGTCGGCCGAGGAGATCTGGTGCCAGGGGCTCTCGGAGCCCAACCACGGATCCGATCTCGCGGCGGTCGAGACGCGCGCGGTCGATAATGGTGACCATTTCGTGGTCAACGGATCGAAGGTATGGACCTCCAACGCGCATCACGCCGACTACTCGACGCTGCTCTGCCGCACCGACCCGAGCGCGCCCAAGCATCGCGGACTGAGCTACCTGCTGCTCGACATGAAGAGTCCCGGCGTGGTGGTGCGGCCGCTGGTGCAAATCACCGGCGAGAGCGGCTTCAACCAGGTCTATTACGAAGATGTGGTGGTGCCGAAGGCCAACCTGGTCGGACAGAAGAACCAGGGCTGGATGGTCGCGATCACCAACATGATGTTCGAGCGGACAATCCACGGCGGGCGCACCGACATGATGGTCGAGATCAGGCAGCTCGCCGAGCTGGCGAAGCAGATCACGCGCGACGGGCGGCCGGCGATCGAGGACGACTACGTGCGCGACACGATCGCGTCGTTTGCCTGCGAGGCCGAAGGGCTCAAGTACACGAGCTTTCGCCAGCTCACGCGCCAGCTCAAGGGATTGCCGCCGGGGCCCGAGGGATCGATGATGAAGCTGTGCACCAGCGAGCTCAACCTGCGCATCCAGAAGTTCGCGATGGAGCTGCTCGGGCCGTACAGCGTGTTCGAGTATCGCGCGCCGGGATCGATCGATCGCGGCAAATGGTCGCATCGCATGCTGGCGGCACGGCGCGGCACGATCGCGGCCGGGACCAACGAAATCCAGCACAACATAATCGGCGAGCGCGTGCTCGGATTACCGAAAGGCTAGGGCGGAAGCGGAGCGTCGCAGATGGCGGGAAAATTCGACGGCAGGGTGGCGATCGTGACCGGCGGCGGCGCCGGAATCGGCGCGGCGACGGTACGGCGCTTTGCGCGTGAGGGCGCGGCGGTGGTGATCGCGGATCTGAGCGGCACGCGCGCCAACCAGGTCAAAGACGAGATTAATTCCGGCGGCGGTAAAGCCGCCGCGATCAAGATGGACGCCGGCGATGCCGAGGCGGTGCAGGCGACGATCAAGCTGGCGATCGACAGCTTCGGGCGCCTCGATATCCTGTTCAACAATGCCGGCATGGCCGAGGTTTCGTGGCTGCACGAGACCACGCTCGAGAGCTGGAACCGGGTGATCGCGGTGACGCTGACGAGCACGTTTCTCGGTCTGAAATATGCGATTCCGATTATGCGCAAGCAGGGCGGCGGCGCGATCGTCAACACCGCGTCGGTCTCGGGCACGCGCGGCGACTACGGGATGGCCTCGTACAACGCGGCCAAGGCGGGCGTGATCAATCTGACGCGGGCGGCCGCGCTGGAGAATGCCAAACACAAGATCCGCGTGAATTGCGTCTGCCCGGGCGGCATCAACACCCGCGTCGCGCAGGTGCTCGGTGGCGAGCGCGCGGAGGAATTCCGGCGCGCGATGGGCAAGATTCATCCGGTGGGCCGGATGGGCGAGCCGGAGGAGATCGCGAATACGGTGACTTTCCTGGCGTCCGACGAAGCGTCGTTCATCACCGGCGCCGCCTATATTGTCGACGGTGGGCTAACCGCGCAGACCGGGATTGGGCGGATGCCGGGCGCGGAATAAGTGCGTTTGCACGGCGTGGGCGATTTGTCACGCTGAGCGCGGCGCGCGCCGGGCCGCGCATTCGACCGCCGCATAGGTTCGCCGCCGCGGATCGATCACACCGCCGCCGACGGGCGTTAGAGCCTGACGTAGTCGAAATCGAGCGGCTGATGATTGATGCCGCGCGCGGGCGGCGCGATCCATCCGGCGAACTTGCCCGGCGCGGTCACTCCCTGCATCAGCGAGCCGACGAAGGCGCGCTCGGCGCCGGTCGGCAGCCATTCGTCGCGGCGGCGCTCCCATTCGGCCGGTGAAATGATCGATCCGTCTGGCGCGACCTTGACCGCGGCCCAGTCGCCGATCGCGCGATGGAAGCCGCGATGGGGCAGGGTGAGCTCGAAGTCGATGCCGGCGGCCTTGATCGCGCGATTCCATTTCGCGACGCCGCGCGCACAGTCGATCGCATAGGAGTCGCGCAGGCATTCGTTGAGCGCGAGCAGCGCCGGTTCGGCCCGGTCGACGATGCGATCGCCGTCACATCGCGCGACCGAGTACTGCGCTTCGCTCAACTGATGGTCGTCGGCGCGGGCGGTCTCGTTGAAGCGGCCCTTGAGGCCCATGCTGAAGTAGTTGGCGGCGTTGGTCGAAAGCTCCGAGCCGAACAGATCGATCGAGACCGAATAGTGGAAGTTGAGATATTTCTGAATCAGCTTCAGGTCGATGCCGCCGAACGGGCCAACCTCGGCGGCGTCGTGCTCCTTCATCAGTTCGCAGGTGCGTTGCACGACGCGGCCGACGCCGGTCTCGCCGACGAACATGTGATGGGCCTCTTCGGTGAGCATGAAGCGGCAGGTGCGCGAGAGCGGATCGAAGGCCGATTCGGCGAGGCTCGCGAGCTGATACTTGCCATCACGATCGGTAAAAAATGTAAACATTAAGTAAGATAGCCAGTCGGGCGTCGGTTCGTTGAAAGCCCCCAGGATACGCGGATTGTCGGGGCTGCCCGAGCGGCGGACCAGCAGCGTGTCGGCCTCCTCGCGCCCGTCGCGCCCGAAGTAGGCGTGCAACAGGTAGACCATCGCCCACAGATGGCGGCCCTCTTCGACGTTGACCTGGAAGAGATTGCGGAGATCGTAAAGCGACGGGCAGGTGGCACCGAGATGGCGCTGCTGCTCGACGGAGGCCGGTTCGGTATCGCCCTGGGTGACGATTAGCCGGCGCAGCGCGCCGCGGTATTCGCCCGGCACCTCATGCCATACCGGTTCGCCCAGATGGCGGCCAAACGGAATCGTGCGGTCGCGATGCGGCTCGGCCAGAAAGATGCCCCAGCGGTAATCCGGCATGCGCACGTGGCCGAAGGTCGCCCAGCCCTGCGCATCGACCGAAATCGCCGTGCGCAGGTAGACCTCCGTCGCCTGGTAGCCGGCCGGTCCCATCTCGCGCCACCAGCTCTGGAAGCCCGGCTGCCATTGTTCGAGCGCGCGCTGCAGGCGGCGATCCCCGGCGAGGTTGACGTTGTTGGGAATCCGTTCGGTGTAGTCGATGGCCATCGTCATACCCTCTTTGGGTCGAATGCGGCGCGTTGGCCGGTGCCGTAGAGTTTGAGTGCGCCGCGCTCGCCGACGGCGTTGGGACGCTGGAAAATCCAGTTCTGCCAGGCGGAGAGGCGCGCGAAAATCTTGCTCTCCATGGTCTCGGGGCCGGCGAAACGCAGCGACGCCTCCATCCCGGTGAGTGCGTCGGGCGAAAACGATTTGCGCGATTCGAGCGCGAGCCGCACCTCGTCGTCCCAGTCGAGATCGTCGGGCGTGAAGGTGGCGAGACCGAGCGCTTCGGCTTCGGCGGCGGCGATCGGACGACCGCATCGGCGGCGCAAATCATCAAGGTGCGCCGGATCGCCCGCAAAACGTGCGGCGAGGCGAGTGAGGCCGTTGATCATCGGGTAGGCGCCGAAATTTGCCCCGGTCAAGGAAAGCGCGGCGGCCGGAGTCACGTCGTCCTCGCGATTGCCGGCCAGCATATAGATGCGATCGGCGGCGAGCGCCAGTTCGAGAAGCGTCCCGGTAAAGCACGAGCCGGGCTCGATCAACGCGAACATCGAGCGCGCGGTCACGTCGAGGCGCGCCAGCGTGCGCTTCAAGTAGAGCGTGACTTCACGCATCATCGAGTCGCCTGCAAATTCGCGCAGCGCATCGTCGTAAGATCCGGCGATTGGGCCGTCGCCCGCGGAGCGGAAGACCCAGGTGCCGATGGCTTCCTCGTTAAAGCGCAGATGCAGGATTGCGTCTTCCAGCTCCCGCGCGATTGCGAGCGGCCAGAACGAAGCGCCCTGCGCGCGAATGGCGGCGAGCGTCGACGGCGCCGGTGCGGCGGGTCCGCGCAGCATGAATTCGGCGGCGCCGCGTGCGCGATCGATCGCGATCTCGAGCTGCGCGTAGCCTAGATGATCCGGCGCGGTTTCGCGTTTGAGCGGCGTCATCGCGACGCCGGCGGCGCCGGCTTGCGGCGGCGACGCCGCGGCGAGCGCGAGCGCCTTGGCCCGGGCCGCATCGGCCAGGCGCGTGCGCGGCACGATTTCGTCGACCAGGCGCCATTGCACGGCGCGCGCCCCGCGGATGCCCTCCTCGGTGGTGCAAAAGAAATCCGCGTGGTCGCGACGCACGTGGCGTTTGTCGACCAGGCGGGTGAGACCGCCGGTGCCGGGCAGCACCGCGAGCAATGGAATTTCGGGCAGCGAGACGCTGGTCGCGCCGTCGTCGGCCATCATTATGTAGTCGGTGGCCAGCGCCAGTTCGTAGCCGCCACCGGCGCACGCGCCGTTGATCGCGGCAAGATAGACTTGGCCCGAGTTGCGCGTGGCGTCCTCGATCGAGTTGCGCGTTTCGTTAGTGAATTTGCAAAAATTCACCTTGAACGAATGGGTCGCCTGGCCGAGCGCGCGGATATTGGCGCCGGCCGAGAAGACCCGCTCACGGGCCGACGTGAGGATCACGCTGCGCACTTGCGGATGCTCGAAGCGCAGCCGCTGGATCGCGTCGTTGAGTTCGATATCGACGCCCAGGTCGTAGGAGTTGAGCTTGAGCTCATAGCCGGGAAACAGGCCACCGCCTTCCGCGACGTCGAGCGCGAGGACGGCGACCGGTCCCTCGATCGCGAGTTTCCAATGGCGGTAGGCTCCGGGATGGGTGCGAAAGTCGATCATGATGGCTTGCCTGGCGGGCGTCTTAAGATACATCTGTCGTCCGATCGCGGTGTCTTGAGAAATGCATTATAATGCATATTACACTTCGATCCGTCAAGCGCGCCGCACGCCGTTAGCCGGTCGCCTCCGGCCGGCCAGCTCAAGCAGGTCGCGCAGCGAGCGGGCCGGCGTCCGCCCGCTGGTGTCGAGGCGCGCGTCGGCCTTGCCGTAGAGCGCCTCGCGCTGTCCGAGGATGCGCCGCAGGTCGGCCATCGCGTGGGCTTCGTCGGCGCCACCGCGGACGCGCTGATCGCCGGCGCGGCGCACCACGCGCTCCCAATGGTCCTCGGGCGCGGCGCGCAGCCATACGGTGTAGCAGGCGCCGAGCAGTTGCTCGAAGGTGCCGAGTTCCGCGACCAGGCCGCCGCCGGCCGCGATTACGACGTGTGCGCGGGTGCGCAGAATCCGTTCGGTGGCGCGCCGTTCGTAGCGCCGGTAGGCCGCCTGTCCCCCTAGCGCAAAAATCTCGTGGACCCCGACGCCGGCTTCGCGCTCGATCTCGCGGCTCAGTTCGATGAACTGCCAGTTGAGGTTCTGCGCGAGCAGCGGGCCGAGCGTGCTTTTGCCCGCACCGCGCATCCCGATTAAGGCGATACGTTCCATCCGATCGGCACTGGCGCCAAAGCGTGCGGCCAGGATCGCCGACGCTTCGGCGAGTTGCGCCGGGGCGAGGCGGCGCAGGCGCTGGGCCGCGAGTTCGTATTCGAGCGACGCGCGCTCTTCGCTGACCAGGTCGGCGAGGCGCACGTCGATCGCGGCGGCGACCCGCTTGAGCAAGACGATTGAAAAATTGCCGCGACCGCCTTCGAGTTGCGCGAGGTAGCGTTCGGAGACCCCGGAGTCTTGCGCGAGCATCCGCCGCGTCATGCCGTGGCGGGCGCGCGCGTCGCGCACGCGTTCGCCGAGCAGGCGCAGATAATCCGCGGACGCCGCGGCCGATGCGGCGCCGGAGATCGCGATGGACGACGGACGGCTCATGCAAGAGATGGTTGTCATCATCGGGCTCGATATGCAATATAATGCCGCTGGGAACGAGACCGCCGGGCTGCTATCTGTCCAGGCAATGACGAATAAGATTCCGCAAAGCGCTGCCGCATCGCGCGAACCTTTGCCAGCGCTGTCCGATGGGGCCGGCGCGACGCACGAGGCCGGCGGCATCGCGACCGCGCGCGAGTATAACGCGGCGACGTACTTTATCGATCGCCACGCGCGCGAGGGGCGCGGTGCGAAGATCGCCTACATCGACGATTGCGGGAGCTACACGTATGCGGATCTCGCCGCGCGAGTGAATCGCGCCGGCCATGCGCTGAGGCGTCTCGGCCTCGAGATGGAGCAGCGCGTGATGCTCTGCGTGCAGGATGGGATCGATTTCGCGGCGCTGTTCTGGGGCGCGGTGAAGATTGGCGCGGTGCCCGTTCCGGTCAACACGATGCTCGCCGCCGATGACTATGACTATCTGCTGCGCGACAGCCGGGCGAAGCTGCTCGCGGTTTCCGCGCCGCTCGCCGATCGGATCGCGCCGGCGCTCGGCAGCCAGCCGTTTCTGCGCGAGGTTATCGTATGCGGCGGGGCGGCGGCGACGATCGCGGACCGCACTGCTCATTCGTTCGACGCGCTAAGTGCGGCGGCGGCGGACGAGCTGAATGCCGCGCCGACAGTCGCCGACGATGTTGCGCTGTGGCTCTATTCGTCGGGCTCGACCGGGCGCCCCAAGGGCGTCCTGCATCTGCATCGTAGTCTGGTGCAGACTGCGGTGCTATATGCGGAGCGGGTGCTCGGGATTGCTGCGGACGACCTGCTGTTCTCGGCCTCGAAAATGTTTTTCGCCTACGGGTTGGGCAATTCGATGACCTTTCCGCTGCACGCCGGCGCCACCGCGGTACTGATGGCGGAGCGGCCGGCGCCCGCGGCTGTGATCCGCATGATCCGGACCCATCGCCCGACGATCTTCTGCGGCGTGCCGACGCTGTATGCCGGGATGCTTGCGGAGCCGTCGCTCGCGGACGCGGCGGCAACCTCGCGGCTGCGCGTATGCACCTCGGCTGGCGAGGCGTTGCCCGCGGCGGTGGCCCGCGAATGGAGCGCGCGGACCGGGACGGAGATCCTCGACGGGCTTGGATCGACCGAGGCGCTGCACATCTTTGTGTCGAATCGCGCCGGAGCGGTGCGCCATGGATCTTCGGGCACGGCGGTCGGCGGCTACGAACTGGCTCTGCGCGGCGAGGACGGCGCCGCGACCGCGCCCGACGCGATCGGCGATCTTTGGGTGCGCGGACCATCGATCGGCGCGGCCTACTGGAACAATCGCGCCGCGAGCAGTGCGACCTTCGTCGGCGGATGGCTGCGCACCGGCGACAAATATCTGCGCGACGCCGACGGCTATTACCATTTCGCCGGCCGCTCCGACGACATGCTGAAGGTCGGCGGCATCTGGGTCTCGCCGTTCGAGGTCGAGAATGCCCTGATGGCGCATCCGGCGGTGCGCGAGGCGGCGGTGATTGGCGCGGCCGGCGCCGACGAACTGATCAAGCCCAAGGCATTCGTGGTGTTGAAGGACGCCGCGCTGGCCTCGCCGGCGCTGGCGGAAGAGTTGCAGGATTTCGTCAAGGCGCGCGTCGCGCCCTACAAATATCCGCGCTGGATCGAGTTCCGCGCCGAGCTGCCGCGCACCGCGACCGGCAAACTCAAGCGCTATGCCTTGAGCCAGGGCTGAACGCGATCGCGTGTGACGGCCCGCATTCGCGCGACTCCTTCGGCGGGCTTGCAACCGAGGGTCGCGTCGGAGCACGATTTATCAGCGATTTATGATGATGCGCGCGACCGCTGCGCGCGTGAAGCGAGGCCGCCGGCGATGAAAGTGATATTCGAGAAACGCGGAGCGATCGCCTACGTCACGATCAATCGGCCCGAGCGGCTCAACGCGTGCGATTTCGAAGCCTACGGCCAGCTGGCCGAGATCTGGCGCGAGTTCCGCGACGACGCCGCGCTGCGCGTCGCGATCCTGACCGGCGCGGGCGAGCGCGCCTTTTGCGCCGGCAGCGACGTGAAGGACAACTACGTCGCGCGCCCCGGCGAGGATCCGCCGAGCTCGCCGTTCCCGATTATGTACGACCTCTACAAGCCGATTATCGCGGCGATTAACGGCCATGCCAACGGCGGCGGACTCGAGCAGGCGCTGGCCTGCGATATCCGCGTCGCCGCCGAGCATGCGCAGTTCGGACTCGGCGAGGTGCGCCTTGGATGGCTGCCGGGGGGCGGTGGCACGCAGCGCCTGCCGCGCCTGATTCCGCTCGGCCGCGCGCTCGAGATGCTGTACACGGGGAATCGAATCGGCGCCGACGAGGCCTTGCGCCTGGGGCTCGTCGACTACGTCGTGCCGATGAGCGGGCTGCGCGAAAAGTGCGAGGCGATCGCGGGCGAGATCTGCAAGAGCGCGCCGCTCGCCGTGCAGCGGATCAAGCAGGCCGCGCTGCGCGGACTCGATCTGCCGCTGGCCGACGGTCTCAAGCTCGAACGCGATCTGTATAAATGGCTCCAGGGCACGGACGACGCGCGCGAAGGGGCGCGGGCCTTCGCCGCCAAGCGCGCGCCCGAATGGAAGGGCAAGTAGCCGCGCGCCCCGATTGTCCCGGCCGCGCGAATTCGCGCTGGTGCCGCGAGGGTTTCACGCACGATGGTGGTCGTCGACACGCATGTGCATGTGATTGCGCCGGACCAGCGCAAGTATCCGCGCACGCTCTCCGGGGCGCATAGCGAATGGGTCCGCGAGACCTCGGCCGAGCATCTGATCGAAGTGATGGACGCGGCGGGCGTCGATCGCACGGTCCTCGTGCAGGCCCACGGCGCCTATGGCTACGACAACAGCTACGCGGCCGACGCGGCGCTGGCCTATCCGGACCGGTTCGCCGGCGTGGCGATCGTTGATCCACTGCGCGACGATGCCGCCGGGCGGCTGAATTATTGGGTGACCGAGCGTGCGATGCGCGGGCTCAGGCTGTTCGCGCTGACGGAACCGGCCGGCGAATGGCTCGACGATCCGCGGACCTTTCCGCTGTGGGAGTTGGCCGAGTCGCTGCATATTCCGATCTGCGTATGCGCGCCGATGCGCCAGGTGCCGCGGCTGATGGCGCCGCTCGAGCGTTTTCCGCGGGTCGCGGTGGCGCTCGACCACGCCGGTCTGCCGCGCCTCGACGACGGGCCGCCCTATGCGGCGGCGCGTCCGCTGTTCGATCTCGCGCGCTACCCGAACCTCTACCTGAAGCTGTCGAGCGTTACGCTCTACGCCGCCGCGCGCGGCGCGTCGACGGCACGCGATTTTATCGGCCGGCTGGTCGATCGCTATGGCGCGCGCCGCATCATGTGGGGAACGAACTATCCGGCGACGCACGATCGCGGATTCGTCGAGCAGGTCGACCTGGCGCGCCGCGAGCTTGAGTTTCTCGGCCATGCCGATCGCCAGGCGATCATGGGCGGGACCGCGCTTGCCCTGTGGCCCGGTCTGCGCTGAAGGCCGGCCGCGGGGGCCGTCAGCGAATCGCGCGCCTAATGCGCGGACGGGATCGGCGTGACTTTCGGATTGCTGCCGGCGCGCAGCTCGGCGATCGAGATCGCGTTAATCGTGACGAGCTGATCGAGTCCGGCGAGAATTTTGGTCGTCATGTCGTTCACCGCGTCGATTCCAACGCGGAAGACTGAGGAGTCTTCGTAGATCTCGCCGGGCAACGTGTCCGCATAGATCGTGAACGCGACCGACATCGCGGACATCCGGCCGAGCAACTGGCCATTGATGCCCTGCCACATATCGACCGACGAAAGGTGCACGCCCATACCCATCCCGACCGGGTTGTCGACGAGGCGATAGTTACTGGATTCGCGAACCTTTTGCTTGAACGCGGAGCAGAATTTCTGGCCGACCGCGTCGGCGCAGCGGCAATCGACGCTGACATTCATGCGCGGTGCGCCGGCGGCCGCGTGCGCGGCGCCTATCGGCATCGCGGTTACGCTCGCAGCGATCGCGGCGATTGCAATCGGCAATAATTTAGGCATCTTCAAAACGTACGCAGACTACCCAAGCGGGGGCGGCTCAGGCAAGAGTGTAGGGGCCGCGGCTGCGGCGGATGGCGCATGAGGATGATCGATACCGATACGCGATACAGCGAATTTGCCGAGCCCACCGATGACGCGCGGATGGTTCCCTTGGCGGGCCGGCAATGCGCGCGGCGACGGCTGCCGAAGGTCCGGATTGGGGCGTGGGCCTTGGCCGCAATGATCGCCGGATGCGCCACCGCGCAGGCGCCGGCGAAGCCGCCACCGCTATCGCCCTCCGCGTCCGCCGCCCCGGCGCGCGGCCCGAACGACGGCCATATTTATGTATCGAGCGAAAGCCTGCCCGGCGAGTGCTATCACGACCTCGGCCCGGTGACCTATACGGAGCCCTTTTTCGAGTCGGTAATCGACCCCGACGACAAGCAGCTCAACGAACATTTGCGCGCGCTTGCGCGGCAACAATATCCGGCGGGACTCGACGCCGTTGTCGACGTGCAAAAGATTCAAAATCTGGCCGGCACCGAAGTCGCGATAACCGGCCGCGCGGTGACGATGAGCAACCGGATGACGGTTGAATGCGCACTGCGCGCGACGCCCGGCGTGGTTGATTCGGCCAGCCGTGTGATCGCCGGCGGAATCCTCGGCACCGCCGTGGGCGGCCTGGTTGGCAGCACCACCGGTGCGGAGGCGGGCGGCGCGATCGGCGTGGTCGGCACGGGCGCGATCGAGGCGATCAATCACACTAAGGCGGTGGAGGAAGCACAGACCGAACTCAACAACCGCATCGCGGCCCAGCAGACGCAGATCACCCAGCTACGCACGCAGCTCGCCAAGCTGGTCACCGCCCAATGCGACGACGAAGAGCTGTCGGCCGCCGCGTGCACGCGGCGCGTGACGGAAATCGAGCATTCGACGATGGGGACGGCGGTGCCCGTCGCCGGCGCGATTACCGCGGTCAGCGCTTCGGCCGATGCGCCGATCATCTCGAAGTTCGACGTGAACAACCAGCTCCAGGCGCAGCAGGAGATGATCGAACGGATGCAGTCGCAGATTGCCACGATGAAGCATCAGGCCGACACGCGGTGAGTCGATGGCATGGGCCGGGAGCTGCGCGGCGCTCACACCTGCGCGCGATTCGCAATTATGATTGGGCGAACGAGAACAAGGGGCGTCGCGTCCGGCGGGCGCGGAGCAGCCGGCGATTTTCCAGCAGCGGCGAGGATTCAACATGGATACCGAAATCGAATTCGATCACGTGGCGATGCCGGTCGGCGATATCGAACGGTCGGTGGAATTCTATCAGCGAGTGCTCGGCGCCCGGCCGCTGGGACTCGAGCAATGGCGCGCGGGCAAGGCGATCGTCGTGAGCGTCAGCCTCGGGCGCCAGAAGTTCAACTTTCATCCGCCCGAAAACCGGATCACGCTCAAGGCGGCGCATCCGATGGTCGGCGGCGGCGATTACTGCTTTGTGTGGCCCGGGCCGATCGAGTCGGCGGTCGATCATCTCGAGCGGCTCGAGATCCCGCTGGTCGAAGGGTCGGTGTTCCGTATCGGTGGACGCGGCAAGGGCATGAGCGTCTATTTTCGCGATCCCGACGGCAATCTGCTGGAACTGATCAGTTACGCGTACGTACCGCCGCCGCCGGGTGAATGATCGCCTCGGACCGCCGGATTGGCGCGGTGCGCCGCGAGCGGGCGGCGCCGCAAGGAGTATTTTATGAACGGAGTTTCACACGTGGCACTGGGCGTGCGCGACATGGAGCGATCGCTGCGCTTTTACCGCGACCTGCTCGGACTCGAAGTGCGCTTCGACGCGACCCAGCCGATTGGCGGGATGCCGGAGCTCTATGCGAATCCCGGCAAGGGTACGCGGCGCGCCGTCCATCTGCATTACGGCGACGGCGCGGCCGGCGGTTTCCTGGTGCTGAGCGAGATGCCGGGAGGCACGCCCGGTGAATCGATCAAGCTCGACCAGGTGGGCATCTCGCACTTCGCGTGGTGGGTCGACGATCTGCGCGCGATGCATACGAGGCTCAAGGCGGCGGGCGTCAAAATCCTGGTGGCGCCGGCCGAGCTCGACTCAGGCGGCTATGGTGACGCGACGGGCCGCAAGTATCTCACCTGTCTGTTCGAGGATCCCGACGGGATAATCCTGCAGATCGATCAGCGCGGCGCCTGATCGCGGGACCAATTCCGTGGTCGGCGCCGTGCGCGCGCCGTTTGACGTCGGCGGCTCGAGCGGGCGAAAGTGTGGCGCGGAGTAGTGCCGGTGCTGGTCGGGGGAGTCCGGGTTGGAGCTGGTACCGGTGCGGTTCGCATTGGGGTGCGTGCGAAATCATGCTGGACGGATGCCGGGTAATCGATCTGACGACCGAGCGCGGGCTGCTGTGCGGCCAGTTGCTCGGCGATCTGGGTGCGGACGTAATCAAAATCGAACCGCCGGGGGGCTCCCCGGTGCGGGCGCAGGGTCCATTCTTTGCCGGAGCGTCGGCGGCGGATCGTTCGATCTGCTGGTGGGCGTATAACCGCAACAAACGCGGAATCACGCTGAACCTCGAGACCGACGAAGGGCGCGGCCTGCTGCGGCGACTCGCGGCGCGGGCCGATTTCCTGCTCGAGTCCGACAATCCGGGCGAACTCGCGCGGCGCGGACTGGGCTACGGCGACCTGGCGGCGGATAATCCGGCGCTGGTCTACGTTTCGATCACGCCGTTTGGCCAGGACGGTCCCAAGGCGACTTACGCCGACAGCGATTTGATCATCATGGCGGCGGGCGGTGTGCTGATCCTCTATGGCGACGAAGATCGCGCACCGATCCGGATGAGTGTGCCGCAGGCCTACCTGCACGCCTGCTGCGACGCGGCCGGCGCCGCGCTGATCGCCTATTACGGCCGGCTCGACTCGGGGCTCGGCCAGCATCTCGACGTGGCCGCGCAGGAGAGTGTGGGCCTCGCCGCGCAATCGACCCCGCTGGCCGCGGTGATCGGCGGCGACGACACGCGGCGCATGGCGGGCGGCGCCAAGATGGGTCCGATCCGGGTGCCACTGGTATGGGCGGCGCGCGACGGCCTGGTCTCGAGCGTCGTGCTGTTCGGCCCGGCGCTCGGGGTCTTCACCCGCAAGTTGGTGAACTTTATCCACGCGGCGGGATTTTGCGATGACGCGACGCGCGACAAGGACTGGATCGCCTATGGCAACCTGCTGCTGACCGGCGTTGAGCCGCTCACGGCCTATGATCGGGTCAAGGAGCAGATCGCCAATTTTTTCGCGCATCACACCAAGGCGGAACTGTTCGCGATCGCCCGCGAGCATAATCTGCTGATCGCGCCGCTCGCGACGATCGGCGAGGTGCTCGACAATCCGCAGTTCGCCGCGCGCGAATACTGGCGCCACGTTGAGCATCCCGAACTGCCGCGCGCGCTGACCTATCCGGGACCGTTCGCGCAAATGAGTGCGACGCCGATCGGCTATCGGCGCCGTCCGCCGCGCGTCGGCGAGCATAATCGCGAGGTCTATCTCGGCGAACTTGGATTGAGCGAGGGCGAGATCACCGCGCTCGCGCGCAAGGGGATTATCTGATGGCGCGCAAACTGCCGCTCGCCGACGTCAAGGTGCTCGACTTCATGTGGGTGCTGGCCGGACCCGGGATCACGCGGTCGATGGCCGATTACGGCGCGACCATCGTGCGTATCGAGTCGGCCGGCCGCATCGATCCGGTGCGCACGGTCGGTCCGTTCAAGGGCAACAACCCGGGCCTCGAATATTCGGGCCTTTACGCCAATAACAACGCGGGTAAGCTGGCGCTCTCGCTCGACCTGTCCAAACCCGGCGCGCGCGAAGTGGTTTTCGACCTGGTGCGCTGGGCCGACGTGGTCTGCGAGGCCTTCTCGCCCAAGGCGATGCGCGCGTGGGGCTTCGATTACGAATCGTTGCGCGCGATCAAGCCCGACCTGGTCATGCTCAGCACCTGCCTGATGGGCCAGACGGGGCCGCTCGCGCGCTTTGCCGGCTTCGGCAACCTGGCGGCGGCGCTATGCGGATTCTACAACCTGGTCGGATGGCCCGACCGGACGCCGTCGGGACCGTACAGCGCCTATACCGATTATATCGCGCCGCGCTTTGGCCTGGTGGCCCTGATGGCCGCGCTGATCCATCGCAAGCGCACCGGACAGGGGCAGTATATCGATCAGGCGCAGGCCGAGTCGGCGATGCAGTTCCTGACGATTCCGATTCTCGATTGCGCGGCCAACGGCACGGTCTATTCGCCGGTCGCCAATTACGATCCGAGTCATGCGCCGCACGGGGTCTATCCGGCGGCTGGCGACGATCGCTGGATCGCGATCGCGTGCGCCACCGACGCCCATTGGCAGGCGCTATGCGCGGTGATGAAGCGGCCGGACCTCGCCGCCGACAAGCGCTACGCGACCTTTGCCGCACGCGACGCGCGGCGCCTGGAACTCGATGCGGCCGTTGCGCAGTGGACAATGCAATTCGATCCGCATGCGAGTGAGCGCGCGTTGCAGGCGGCCGGCGTGCCGGCCCATACGGTGCAGGAATCCGCCGACCTCGCGGCCGATCCGCAACTGGCCCATCGCGATCACTTCGTCAAGGTTACCCAATCGGTGGCGGGCGCCACGGCGGTCGAAAATTCACGCTACAAAATGTCGGGTACGCCGGCGCGGGTCGATCGCGCCGGGCCCGCGCTGGGCGAGGATAACCATCACGTACTGCACGATCTGCTGGGCTACAGCGATGATCGCATCAGCGAACTGGTCGCCGCCGAAGCGTTGGGGTAGGGCGTTAATAGCTCCAGCCGTGTCTGCTTGCGCAGATTGAATTCGCGGAAGGGACCGAACGAAATCACCTGCGGCATTCGAATTTGTCGCGCTGCATGACGGCAAAAGATGCCAACGACGTGCTTCGCGAGCGACGCTAGACATCCGGTGTGGGGTCTTTTAACTGAGATACCAAGTTCCAGATATCGCCGAGCACCCAGATCTCCGCAATGCGATCACCCCGAAACCTGAAGACTGCGGCGCCAGCATATTGGATAGTACGACCGGTGGGCGCTATGCCAAATAGGTCTGCGCTATGAGTGCCTCGGTAGGTGAGACGGGCGAACGCCTTATCGCCCTCAGAAATGATTTCTTCGATTTCGTTAGAGAAGTCAGGGAAGACTTGTTGAATAAACTCGACGTAGTCTGAAAGTTCCCCGTAGCCGGTTTTGTTTTGTCCGAGTGAGCCGCGAAACCGTACGTCTTCGGTCAGCAACTCGGGCAAGATGCTTTTATCGAAGCGATTCCACATTTCATGATAGAAGCGGTGAATCAGCAGCCCATTTCTGGTTCGCAAAAAATTATCGATGTCGCTCACTTCGCCTGACATGGTGCGCGCTCCCGTAATCCACGAAGAATGGACAGAAATTTCCCGATTGGATGGTGTCCGGAATAATCGTATGGGCGCCTACTCGCCGTAACCCTTCCGCGTTCTCGCCGGCAGCGATACCGATAAAGGTCCAGCCCGGATGATGTGCCGCGTTTACGTCCCAAGCACCATCGCCAACATGGCGGTGACGTTTGTGATTGAACCTGGACTTCAGATCTCCTAGGCACAAGGTCCTGCTTTAAGGAGTCGCGTGCAGCCTTGGGGTAGGGCGCCACGCACGCGCCGCGCATAGGCGTGCGGGCCGTGCGCCAACCCTCGGCTGGTTTTCCTTCGCGGCGCCGGATCAGCCCTCCTGCGGCAGTAAGGCCGCGCGGGTCAATTCGCGCCGATCGCTGCGCTCGAGCGCCTCGGCCGCGCGGGTCAGCGGAAAGGTCGCGTCGCACATTTCGCGATAGGGAAAGCGGTCGATATGCGCGGCGAGAAAATCGAGCGACTTCTTCAGATAATGCGGGGGATACATCACCACGCCGATCATCTCGATTGACTTGAAAGTGATGGTCGACGGCGCGACCGGCACGGTCAGCGCCGGCGAGATGTTGCCAATCTCGATCACGCGTCCGCCGGCGCCGACAATCCGGAGCGCGTCGGCAAACGCCTGGGGCACGCCGGCGACTTCGAGCACCACGTCGGGAAAGCCGTTGCACAGATCGCGCACGCGTTTGACGCGATCGTCGATCTCGGGATGCTTGCGCATATCGATCGTCTCGTCGGCGCCGAATTTGCGCGCCTCCTCGAGCCGCTGGTCGACGCCGTCGATCGCGATGACGCGTGCACCGCGGGCCTTGGCGATCGCCATCGCATGCAGGCCGAGTCCGCCGGCGCCGAGCACCACCAGGCTGTCGCCGTAGGTCACCCGCGCGCGATCGAGCCCCCAGTAGACTTGCGTCATCGCGCAGTTGGCCGACGCCGCGATGATATCCGGGACGTTGTCAGGCACGCGGTAGAAATGCTGGTTGGGCCGCACCACGTAATGGGTCGCGAAGGTCGAGACAAAATGCGGCGGATCGTCGGGATGGCGTCCGCTGATCACCTTGTTGAGGCAGGCGGCCTGGTTGCCGCGCACGCAATTCACGCAGCGGTTGCAGACCGAGTAGTAGACCGGCGCGATCCGATCGCCGACCTTGACCGGCGCACCGGCCCAATCCTGCTTGACGCCGTCGCCCAGCGCGAGCAGACGGCCGCTCATTTCATGGCCCGGCATGGTGCCGTGGCGTCCGCCGAATTCGCCGCGCCACATATGCACCTCGGAGCCGCAGACGTTGGTCTGTGTGACCTCCGCGATGATGCCGCCGGCGGGCGGTGGGGGAACTTCGTATTCGTGAAATTCAATCTTGTGCGCTGACGGCAGAAAAGCAATTTTTCCCTTCATCTCAATTATTCCTCGATGGGTTGAATTGTCATTAGGCGGCGCCGCGCGCGGCCGGACCCGGCTGGTGGGTGCGTCGGCGGCTAGGCCGCGGCGACCGCGATGCCGGCCTGTTCGCAGGTGTTGGCGATATCCGAGACGGTCGCGCGATGCATGTCGCGGGGCCAGCGCAGGTCGTCGAATGCGGTGCCGCGATGCATCGTGCAGCGGTCGTCCCACATGACCAGATCACCGGTGCGCCAGCGATGGGTATAGACGAACTGGCGCTGCGTCGCGTGCGCGATCAGCCGGTCGATGAGGGCGCAGGCATCATCCTCGCTCAGGCCGCGAATCCGTCCGATATGCGAGGCGATATAGAGCGAGCGGCGGCCGTTTTCGGGAATCGTCCGCACGACCATCTGCGGCACCGGCGGCAGATTGTTGCGCTCGCGTTCGGTGAAGCTGGTAAAGCCCGTGCGCTCGCGCGAATACGACAGTGCATGCTCCGCGATCAACTCCGCGAGCCGCTCCTTCATCGCCTCGTCGAGCGCGTCGTAAGCCGCGCGCATATCGGCAAATTCAGTGTGTCCGCCGATCGGCGGGATGCTGCGGGCGTAGAGCAGCGACGCGCGCGCCGGCAGAAATTTGAACGAGCTATCCGTATGCCACAGGCGATTGCCCACGCCGAGCGCCCGCCGGCGGCTCTTCTCGCCCCAAATCTCGTTGCGCGGATTCAGATTCGAGACGTCGGCCAGGTCGGTCCGGATGCGCTGCGGGGCGTCGCTGTTGAGCGCGGCGATACTGATCTCGATCGGTCCGATATGGCGCGCGAAGTCGACGTGCTGCTGTTCGGTGAGATCCTGCGCGGGAAAGATCAGCACGCCATAATCCCAGAACGCCTGCTTGATCGCCGCGACCTCGTCCGCCTCGAGCGGGCGCGACAGGTCAACGTCGCCGATCTCGGCGGCAAATCCATCAGTTACCGGCCAAACCGTGATCGCCATCGTCCACTCCTCGCGCGCTCCTCGCGAACCTCTGCACAAGGCTCTGCTGTCACCCTGAGCGAAGCGAATGGGTCCCGGATTCGGGATTCTTCGCTGCGCTCAGAATGACAACCTAACTTGCGCACAGGTTCCTCGCGCCGTCGCGCTGGCATTTTCTATCGCAAATGGCGCGGCGCACGGTCAAGCGGACGCGCCCGTCACGCCCGTCCCGCGCGCCGCTCGCCGTATCACTCTACACTGCGCAACCGTTTTACGCTGCGCAACCTTGGTAGTAAGCTCGCGCCACGATCCACGAGCCGCTGATCCGGGCGTCAATCTGAGGGCGCGCCCGGGGATGCGATCTGGGATGTACGGAGGGCGGGCGATGAATCCGATCAATACCGAACGCGAGCAGCGCTTCATCGATTTGGCGGGCACGCTGGCCGATGATTTTGCCGAGCGCGCCGCGCGCCACGACGAGGAACGATCCTTCCCGCACGAGAATTACGCCCGCCTCAAGGAGTCCGGCTACACCACCCTGATCATCCCCGAGGCCTTCGGCGGGCTCGGTGCTTCGATGCTCGAGCGGATCAAGACCCAGGAGCGTCTCGCCCAGGGCTGCGGCGCGACCGCGCTCGCGATCAACATGCATTTCAACGTGGTCGAGCTGCTGGTCGACCTGTATCGCAAGTTCAAGGCGCCCAACGTTGAGCGCAAGCTCAAGCGTATCGCGGGCGAGCGGCTGATCTGCGGCGGCTCGGGCTCCGAACCCGACAACGCGGTCATCGCGCTGCGGCCGCGGACCACCGCGCGGCGCGGTCCCGGCGGATGGATCGTCAACGGCCGCAAGATTTTCGGCACGCAGAGTATCGCGCTCGATCAGTATTTCATCGAGGCCGCATGGGAGGATGCGCCGCAGGGACCGTCGATCTTAAGCCTCTACTTCAACCCGCGCGACGTGGCCGGCCTCGAGTTCAAGAACGACTGGAACACGATGGGCATGCGGGCGACCGAGTCGCGCAGCGCGGAATTGAAAGAGGTCTTCGTCGCCGACGATGACGTGGTGCTCCAGCGCAAGGTCTCGAGCAGCGGGCGCATCACGCGGGTCTTTGCCAAGGCGCCGTTTTCGATCGGCGCGCCGTATATCGGTATCGCCGTCGCCGCGCGCAACTTCGTAGTCGACTTCATGCGCGATCGGCCGCGCTATCCGCTCAAGAAACCGATGAGCCATCTGCCGAGCGTCTTCAACAAGGTCGGCGAAATGGATCTCCTGATCGAAGGCGCGCGCGCGGTGATGTGGAAGGCGGCGGCCGAACTCGAGATCGATCATCCGCGCAGTTGGTCGCGCAAGGCGGTCGCCGCGCGGATGATCGCGATCGAAAACTCGGTCAAGGTGGTCGACCTCGCGCTGCGCGCGGTGGGCGGCTCCTCGTACTTCAAGCGGCTGCCGCTGGAACGTTACTACCGCGACGTGCGCGCCGGGCTTTATCATCCGTTCGACAGCGATGAGAGCCTCGAATTTCTCGGCAAGAGCGCCTTCGATATTCCCCTGATGGAGGCCGACTGAAGCGCCCGCCCTTGGCATTTGCGGATGCGGCTCGCTACGCTGTCGGACGCAAGCCTGGAGCGGCGCCGGCGCGCGCGATCCGAGCCGTATGCGCCGCGAGTCGCAATGGCCGGCCACGGCACGCGCGGCAAATCTTTACCCGAACCGATGGAGGATTTCCCATGAGCTGGGATTTTGAAACCGAACCCGAATTTCAGAAGCAACTCGACTGGATCGAACAGTTCGTCCGCGCCGAGGTCGAGCCGCTCGACTACCTGCTCGAATCGCCCTACGACGTGCTCGATCCCAAGCGCAACGCGCTGGTGCGTCCGCTGCAAGCCGAAGTGCGCAAACACAAGCTCTGGGCGTGCCATCTCGAGCCCGACCTTGGCGGCCAGGGCTACGGCCAGGTCAAGCTCGCGCTGATGAATGAAATCCTGGGCCGTTCGCGCTTCGCCCCGACGGTCTTCGGATGCCAGGCGCCCGATTCCGGCAACGCCGAAATCCTGGCCAAGTACGGCACGCCCGAGCAGAAAAAACAGTTTCTCGATCCGCTGCTCAAAAACGAGATCGTCTCGTGCTTCTCGATGACCGAACCGCAGGGCGGCGCCGATCCCAAGGTCTTCACCACGCACGCCGAGCTGCGCGGCGACAACTGGGTGATCAATGGCGAGAAGTGGTTCTCCTCCAACGCGCGCTGGGCGTCATTCCTCATCGCGATGGTGGTGACCGACCCCGACGCGCCGCCTTATCAGCGCCTCTCGATGTTTATCGTGCCGGCCAACGCGCCGGGCGTGAAGATCGAGCGCAACGTCGGCGTCGGCCAGGAGCCCGAGGGCGCCGGCGCCCACGCCTATGTTCGCTATTCGGACGTGCAGGTGCCCAAGGATCATCTGCTGGGCACGCGCGGCAGCGGCTTCGTCGTGGCCCAGACGCGCCTGGGTGGCGGCCGCATCCACCATGCGATGCGCACGATCGGTCAGGTGCGCAAGGCCTTCGACCAGATGTGCGAGCGGGTGCTCTCGCGCACCACGCAGGGCTCGCGGCTGGCCGACAAGCAGATGGTGCAGGAGAAGATCGCGGATTCGTGGATCGACATCGAGCAGTTCCGCCTGCTGGTGCTGCGTACCGCATGGCGGATCGATCGCTACAAGGACTATCTCAAGGTGCGCAAGGATATCGCCGCGGTGAAGGCGCAGATGCCCAAGGTGTTTCACGACGTGGCCGTGCGCGCGCTCCAGATTCACGGCTCGCTCGGCGTCACGCCCGAGATGCCGTTCGTCGATCAGGTGATGGAGAGCTTCGTGATGGGGCTGGCCGACGGACCGACCGAAGTTCACAAGATCACGCTCGCGCGCCAGATCCTGCGCGATTATCGCGGCACCGACGGACTTTTCCCGACCGGCCATATCCCGTCTTTGCGCGAAGCCGCGATCAAGAAGTACGCCGATCGCGTTGAGCACGAGGTGGCGTCCCAGTGACGGCGATCGCCAATCCTTTCGACTTTACCGGCAAGGTCGTCGTCATCACCGGCGGCAGCCGCGGCCTGGGCCATGCGATGGCGTTGGGCTTTGCCCGCGCCGGCGCGCGGCTGGCGATCGCCAGCCGCAAGATCGATTCGTGCGAAGCGACCGTCGCCGAGATTCGCGCGCTCGGCAGCGACGCCTCGGCCCATGCGATTCACGTCGGCAAATGGGCCGATTGCGATCGGCTGGCCGCAGAGGCCTATGCCCGGTGGGGCCGCGTCGACGTGCTGATCAACAACGCCGGCCTCTCGCCGGTCGCGCCGTCGTCATTGCAGACGCCTGAGGAGCTATTCGACAAAGTGATGGCCGTCAACCTGAAGGGGCCGTTTCGCCTGACCGCGCTGTTCGGCGAGCGGATGGCGGCGGGCGAGGGCGGCGCGATCATCAATATCTCGTCGATCTCGGCGATTCAGCCGTCGCCCGACACCGCGCCCTACGCGGCGGCCAAGGCCGGCCTCAACATCCTGACGGTAGCTTCCGCGAAGGAGTACGGCCCCAAGGTCCGCGTGAATTGCATCATGTGCGGCGCGTTCCACACCGATATCAGCAAGAGCTGGTCGCGGACCGAATTTTTCACCCACCGCGCGCGCGAGAACTTCGCCTTGCAGCGCGGCGGCGAACCCGACGAGATCGTTGGTGCGGCGCTCTATCTCGCCAGTCCGGCAGCCAGCTATACCACCGGCGCGGTCCTGACGATCGATGGCGGTGCGGCGTATCCCAAGGCGGCGCATTCGGCCGACTGACGCGCGGCGGATCGTTCAATCGCGCGGTGGAGCGCGCGTTCGCCCGCGTGCTCCACCGCGCCTGGTCCTCTCTAGGGAACCTCTGCACAAGTTAGGTTGTCATTCTGAGCGCAGCGAAGAATCCCGGATCCGGGACCCATGCGCTGCGCTCAGGGTGACAGCAGCGCCTGGTGCAGAGGTTCCCTAGAGAGGCTAGCCCTGAAGCTGCTTGATGTCGGCGAGCAGCGTCGCCTCGTGGCCCTGCGGATTAACCTTTTCATAGACCTTGCGGACCACGCCGGAGCCATCGACCACGAAGCTGGTGCGATCCCAGTACTTGTTGCCTTTGAACTCGCTCTGGCCGATACCGCACGCGGTCAGTAGTTCCTTGTTGGTGTCGGCGAGCAGATCGATCGTGAAGCCGAACTTGGTGCAGAAGCTTTTGTGCGACGCGACATCGTCCTGGCTGACGCCAACCACGCGAATCCCGGCCGCGTCGAAGTCGGCCTTGGTCGCGGTGAAGGATTTGCCCTGGATGGTGCAGCCCGGCGTGTCGTCCTTGGGATAGAAATAGACCACCAGCCATTTACCGGCGAAATCGCCGAGTTTGACGGTCTTGCCGTCCTGGTTGGCGAGGCTGAACTGCGGAAACGGTTGGCCGCTTGCGATCATGATGACGCCTTTCCCTTTGTCGTTCGTGACGGTTGGCGCGCGGCGTGATTAGCGCGCGACGATTGGCTGATTCAGCCCATGCATTGCGCGAGCAGGTTGAGCGCGCCGGCTGCGAACGCGCGCATGTTGGCGACCCGATCGGCGCTCGCGGTTTCGATCGTCAGCGACCGTGCGGACGCGCCCGCCACCGCGATCGAGCTATGGCCGGCGGCATCGCCGTAACGATTGCCGGTCGGGCCGGTCGCGCCGCTCTCCGCGATACTCCAGCTTGCGCCGAAGCGTGTGCGCACGCTCTCCGCGATCAGCCGCACGTACTCCTCGGTCGACGCGCGCATCCCTTTGAAGGCGTCCTCCGGCAGATCGATCAGCAGTCGCCGGGCCTTGAGCGTGTAGATCACCTCGCCGCCCAGAAAGTAGGCCGACGCGCCAGGCACGCTGAGCAAGGCCGACGAGATCAGGCCGCCGGTGGACGATTCGGCAATCACGATAGTTTCGCTGCGGGCCTTGAGCAGCGCTCCGATTTTCTCGGCGATCGGCAACAATTCCTGCATCGGCGTATGCTTCCTTGTAGGTAACAACTCGAATCTAGCCGAAGCCGGGCATCAGCGGCAAACCCGACCGTCGCCTGCCCGTGCGCCGCGCGCTGAGCCTCATGCGGCGCGTCGCATGGCGCGCCGAGGCCGCCGCCACGGCCGCCGAAAAAATTAATAGCCTGGCGATTTCGCCTGTGATTTCATCAGGGTTCGATCGGGCGGACCGGCTCGCGCGAAGGCGTTGCGCGAGCTGCCGCTTCCGCTCGGAGGGAGTTGAGCAATGCAATTGCCGGATTTTCGCGTGCTCGATATGAGTATTGCCCGCGCCCGCATCGGGCTCTCACTGATTGCCTTATTGCTGCTCTATATCGATCCGGCCGACGGCGGAACGTTTTACCTCAGCACGGCCGTGCTGATCGCACTGGCCTGTCATTTTGCCTACGGCGCGATTACCTATGCGATTCTGCGCCGGGGCGGCGAAATTCCGTGGCTGCCCGAAATCCTGACCGCGGTCGATATCATGTTCGCCACCGCCATCGCGATCGTCACCGAGGGACCGACCAGCCCGGCCTATATCTTCTTCGTCTTCGCGATCGTCGCCGTCGGTTCCCGCAGCGGCTTCAAGGAGACCATCGCGGCCACCGCCGCCAGCGTTATCCTCTACTTGGCGGTGATCGCCGCGCCGATTCGCGGCGTGCCGAATATCTACTGGATGCGCGCCGGATACCTGGCAATCGCCGGCTATCTGATTGGCTTCTTCGGCAGTCAGCGGGCGCGCTTTGAGGTCCGCGTCCGCGAACTGGAGACCCGCAACGAGCGCCATTCGATTGCGCGCTCGCTGCATGACGGCTATGTGCAGGCGCTGGCCGGCGTGAATTTGCGCCTTGAGAGCTGCCGCGAATTGCTCCTGCACGATCGCGGGGCCGACGCGCTGGCGGAAATTTCCGAACTGCAAAGCGGCGTGGCGCGCGAGTACGATGAAGTCCGCTCCTACATCAGGACCTTGCTTGACTCCGGTGAACCTTTAACGCAGGTAAATGTCACGGGCTCCAGTGAGACGCGTATCCATTTGAACGCATCGTTCACCGCGCGCGGCCTCGTCGTCGAGCAGATCATTCATATAATGCTCGAGGGGATGCGCAACACGCTGCGCCACGGCAACGCGCGTAGCGCGAGCATCGATATCCGCGAAGTCGGCGCGTCGATTCGGATCGCGATCGACGACGATGGCGTGGGCTTCGCCGAAGCGCAGTCGCCGCCGTGGACGATCGCGTCGCGTGTGGCCCAGTTCGGCGGGCGCCTGAGCATGGCGCGCGACGATCGCGCGGGTGCTCATCTCGAGATTGAGATGCCAACGGTATAACTATGAATCCTTCAATTCGCGTCGCTATCGCCGACGATCACGCCCTGTTCCGCCAGGGGCTGAAGTCGCTCCTGCTCCTCCAGTCCGAGCTCGAGGTGGTCGCCGAAATCGAGACCGCCGGGCAGATCGCTCAGACCCTGGACTCGTTTCCGTGCGACATCCTGCTGCTCGACCTGCAGATGGATCTGTGGACATTGCCGGAAATTCAGAGCCTGGCGCGCACCGTGAGGATCGTCGTGCTGACCGCGAGCGAGCGCATTGAAGACGCCATGGCGGCTCTGAAAGCCGGGGCGCGGGCGATCGTGCAAAAGCGCTTCGCGGTCGAGACCCTGATGGAAGCGATTCGCGCGGCCTTCGCCGGGTTTATCTGGATGCCGCCGTCGGTGCAGGCGGAAATCGCGAGCCAATGGGAATCGGCGAGAGCCAACCGGCTCACCGCGCGCGAAAGCGAGATCATTACCTGCGTCGCCTCGGGCCTGCGCAATGCCGAGGTCGCCGAACGGCTGTCAATCACCGAAGCGACAGTGAAAACTCATCTCAACAATATCTTCCAGAAGCTTGGCTTGCGCGATCGCGTCGAACTCACGCTCTATGCCTTCCGCAGCGGCCTCATCGAACCGCAACGTCCCACGCGTTAGGGAGTAACTATCTGCGCAAGGCTGCTGTCACCCTGAGCGCAGCGAATGGGTCCCGGATCCGGGATTCTTCGCTGTACTCAGAATGACACAGTGGGCTTTGCGCAGAGATTCCGTGGTAGTAAGCGAATTCTCGCCGAACTGGATCGCACAAATATATTCTCATGGCGGGCCTGCCGAATAATCGTGCAGTGATGCCGCAATAGGCATTCGCATCGATTGCGATCGTGCGTGACTATTCGGTCCCGCGATATTACATCTTCCCCGGCTCAATCGTTTGATTGATACGACTCCATCCGAGAGATTTAGTTTTGTCCCGCTGATTCCATATTGGCGTCTGCCCGCTTATTCGGCATCGCGCTTGCAATTCGCTCCGGCGCGCATCTGGTGTGATGTGCACCGCGCAGTTTTGCGGTGTTTCGTGATCTCGCGGTCGGCGGTAACCGCGGCTGTGCGGCCGCCGGACGCAGCCCAAGGAGGAATCGTTGGTGGAGCTAGTTCAACTGTTTCGTGAGAAGCTCAGGGACCCTGAGGTTCGCCGCAAGGCCGGCATGATGCTCGCCGGGAAAACCATCGGTCTCGCTATCGTCTTGTTCCTGATATCGAAATGGTGGATGCCGGCGCAGGCTTTCGCCGATGTCACGCCGCCTTTGCCGCCACCGCAAGTCAATGCGATCAACACGATCTGGACGCTGGTCGCCGCCTACCTGGTGTTTTGCATGCAGGTCGGATTCGTGATGCTCGAGTCGGGTTTCGCCCGTTCGCGCGAGACCGTGAATATCATGGTCGAAGGTATCGCCGACACCTGCATCTGCGGCATCACCTTCTGGCTGTGGGGCTTCGCCTTCATGTTCTGTCCGGGCACTCCGTGGATCGGCACGACCGGCTTTATGCTTCACGGCATCCCGGCGACGTACGGCACCACGGGCGTACCGTTGCTCGCCTACTGGGTATTCCAGTACGCATTCGCGGACACCTGCTCGACGGTCACGTCCGGCGCGATGATCGGGCGCTGCGATTTTATTGGCGATCTGCTGTACAGCGTCGGCGTTACCGGCTTCATCTACCCGATCATCGGACATTGGGCCTGGGGTCCGGACGGATGGCTGGCCAACATGAATCCGATTCCGTTTCACGACTTTGCCGGATCCACAGTGGTGCATACGATTGGCGGGACGATCTCGCTGGCCGGCGCGATCGCTTTGGGACCCCGGCTCGGACGGGTCTTCAAACGCGATGGCGGTGGGCCGATGAAACCGCATGACCTGATTATCGGTGCGACCGGTGGACTCATCCTGTGGTTCGGATGGTACGGGTTCAATCCAGGCAGCACGCTTTCCGCGATGGACGCGCAGGGCATCGGCCGGGTCTCCTTCAACACCACGATTGCGGCCTGCTCGGCGGGCCTCACGTCACTGTTCTATTCGTATTTCAAAGGCGGTAAGTGGGATCTCGCTTTGACGGTCAACGGCTTTCTCGCCGGACTCGTCGCGATAACCTGCCCCTGTTACTGGGTCGATCCGGAAGGCGCGTTCCTGCTCGGAATTGGCGCCGGAATGGTCGTCGTTTGGGGTATCGACCTGCTCGAGTACCTGCGGATCGACGACCCGATCGGCGCGGTCCCCGTGCACATGATCGCGGGTATCTGGGGCACGCTCTCGCTGGGCCTGTTCGCCGCCGGCAAGTATGGCACGCCGACGGCCATGGGATCGGACACCAGCACGGTGGTGACGGGATTGTTCTATGGCGGCGGCTTTGGCGTCCTGAAGGCGCAGGCGATCGGAAGCTTCTCGATCACCATCGCGACCTTTGTCGTCTCGATGATCCTGATGTACGCGATCAAGGCGGGCTTCCGGCTGCGAATCCCGACCGATGGAGAGATCGAGGGGCTCGACCTGCACGAGCATGGCTTCCCGGCCTATCCCGAGTACGTGGTGACGGGTGACGACGGTTGTCCGAAGTCGATCGACGAAGTGCCGATCGGCCGGCGCACCTTGTCGCGACCGTCCAAAGAAAAGAAGGTCGCATAACGCGCGCTAGATTCGCTAATCGATTCGCTCAAAATCACGGCGGCGCCGGTCCATCCCGCATGGACCGGCGCCGTCCGGCTTTTACCGCCGCTTGCGCATTGCCGCGCGCTGCACGAAGATCAATATGCGAGCCGGGCGCGCGACGAGCACGCCGATTATCTTGGCTGTGTACACCGGTTTCATCGGTACGGTTTTGGCGGTGGTAATTTATCCCGCGCGGCCGATCACTTGCCTGGCCGGTGCGGCGATCGCACTCTTGCTGTTGATGAGACGGATACGCGGTGCATTATCGGCACCTTGCGGTGCCGGAGGAATTTTTCATGAAGAAGATTGAAGCGATTATCAGGCCCTCGACCCTCGAGGCCGTTAAGGCTGAATTGGACAGCGTGGGCGTGAATGGTTTGACGGCTTACGAAGTCCGGGGTTTCGGCCGGCAGAAGGGCCACACCGAGTTGTACCGTGGCTCCGAATACGTGGTCGATTTCCTGCCCAAGCTCAAGCTCGAAGTGGTGGTGCGCGAAGATCAGCTCGCCACCGTGGTTGAAGCGATTATCCGCAAGGCGCAGACTGGCAAGATCGGCGACGGCAAGATTTTCGTGACGGACCTGCAGGAAGTCATCCGCATTCGCACCAACGAGCAGGGCGAACTCGCGGTCTGACGATTTCGGTGACGAGCGTGGATCGGACCAACGATGGCGATTGGCCTGGCGCTGATTCTGTTGGCGGTATTGTCCGGACCGGTTCTGTGCAAGCCGATCGAACGCAATATCGAGGTATTTTTTCTGCTCGCCGGCACCCTGACGGCCATCCTGACCGGCCAGATGGGCCGGCCGCTGCTGCATGCCGCGACCGTTGAGCCGATCGCCCTGACGGTCGCGGTGCTGGTCTTTGGCGTGGTGATCCGCGCGATGCGCGCTAGGCTCGACGGCTGGATCGCACGTCTGCTCGCCATGATGTCGGCACGCTGGATCTATTTTTTCCTGATAGTGGTGCTCGGCCTGCTCGCGAGCGTGATTACGGCGGTGATCGCGGCCCTGGTCCTGGTCGAGGCGATCGCCCTGCTCGATCTCGAGCGCCGGAGCGAAATCGCGGCCGTGGTGCTGGCCTGCTTTGCGATTGGCCTGGGCGCCGCGCTCACCCCGATCGGCGAGCCGCTCAGCACTATCGCGATCGCGGCCCTGCACGCCGATTTCTGGTACCTGATGCGTCTGCTCGGCCCGCTGGTGATCTGCGGCATTGTGGTGGTCGGAGTCATCAGCCTGGTGCTGCCGGTGCGCCATGGCAACGCGCTCAAGGCCGAGCGCGACGACGAGCCGTGGAGCGAGGTCATCCTGCGCGCGGTCAAAGTCTATCTGTTCGTGGCCGGGCTGGTCGGTCTTTCGTGGGGGCTGCGGCCGCTGGCCGAGGGCTATATCAGCAAGATTCCCGGCGCGCTGCTGTTCTGGCTCAACGGCCTTTCGGCGGTGGTGGATAACGCCACATTGACGGCGGCCGAAGTCGGTCCGGCGCTGACCACGGCGCAGCAGCGGGCAATCCTGATGGGTCTGCTGATCAGCGGCGGCATCCTGATACCGGGCAACATCCCGAATATCGTCGCCGCTGGGCGCCTTGGTATCGGCAGCCGCGAATGGGCCCGCGTCGGCGTTACAGTTGGTGTCCCGCTGATGGCGCTATGCTTCGTCGTGCTCTGGTGGCTGGCCTAGGGAACCTCTGCACAAGGCACTGCTGTCACCCTGAGCGCAGCGCATGGGTCCCGGATCCGGGATTCTTCGCTGCGCTCAGAATGACAACCTAACTTGTGCAGAGGTTCCCTAGCGCGGCGCGGGCCTGAGGTTTTGCGGGTTTTCGGTGAGACGGGGGGCGAATTTCGACCACGCACTGATAGCGATAAGTTGATAGGATCAATTAATGGGCCTTGCGGAATTCATCAAGACAAATACCGAACAGATACTCCGGGAGTGGGAGGGATTTGCGAAGAACCTCGCCGGGGACGTCCCGCTTTCCAGGTGGGTGCTGCGCGACCACGCTGCTGCGATTATCAAGTATATCGCCGAAAGCATGGAGCAGCCTCAATTAACTTCTGAAGAAATCGCCAAAGCGCAAGGGGCAGGGCCGAGCGGCCCGATCGAGCGGGTCGCGGCGGTTCACGTCGGGCTTCGGGTCGAATCGGGATTCGACCTGGTGCAGATTATCGCCGAGTATCGCGCGCTCCGATCGGGTGTGCTGCGGCTGTGGAGGATCAGCAGCCCGGAGGGTTTCGCGGCCGGGGCGGCGGAAATAGTCCGGTTCGGCGAGGCTATCGATCAGAATATCGCGGAGGCTATTCCGTCTTATGAGGAGCGCGAGATTCGTTATCGCGATCGATTCCTCGGCATCCTGGGTCATGACCTGCGCAATCCGATCAACTCCATTTCGGCTGGCGCGAGCCTGCTTGCCACGCAGGGACTAAGTGAGCCGCAGCAGGGCACCATCACGCGTATCCAGCGCAGCACGCAGCGTCTAAATCTGATGGTCACGGACCTCCTGGATTTCGCCCGCGGGCGGCTCGGAAGTCCGATGCCACTGACGGTGGCGCGGGCGAGTCTGGCGGCGCCGGTTCAGGAGGTGGTCAACGAGGTGAGGGCGACTCACCCGGAAATCGAGCTACGGTTCGATGCGGACGGCGATCTGAGCGGGACCTGGGACGCGGAACGGATCAAACAGATGGCGTCGAATCTGTTGATGAACGCGGTGCAACACGGCAGCGGCAAGCAGGTCACCATCGCCGCCCGGGGCGATCAGGATTCCGTGCTGCTGGAAGTCCACAACGACGGTCCGCCGATCGCCAGGGAACTGATCGCGACGATCTTCGATCCGCTGGTGCAGGGTGGAGATCCCGATCGGGAGCGGACTGGACTTGGGCTGGGGCTGTTTATCGTAAAGGAAATCGTCTCGGCCCATGGCGGGACCGTGACGGTGAACTCGACCCAGGATGCGGGCACGACATTTTCGGTCCGCCTGCCGCGCCTGATGGCATGACTTCCGAAGTATCCAGCTAAGGAACCTCTGCACAAGGCTCTGCTGTCACCCTGAGCGCAGCGCATGGGTC
>JADMIL010000004.1 GCA_015478645.1 Candidatus Binataceae bacterium | reverse complement strand
GCATGGGTCCCGGATCCGGGATTCTTCGCTGCGCTCAGAATGACAACCTAACTTATGCAGAGGTTCCCTAGCGGCGCGGCCTGAGTCCCCACCTCACAGACGTCGCGGCGCTATTGCGCTCGCCGCGCCCCGCGCGCTTATTCTTTGGAGGTGCCCTCGTTTTATGAATTCGCGCTGGTCTGCCAGGCGCTCGGCCAGACCCAGAGCCGCCTGCAGATGGCTGAGCTGGCGGGTGAATTTCTGGCCCGGCTGGACCCCGGCGAGGCCGCGATCGCCGCGCGCTTCATGGTCGGCCGCACGCTCGCCCAGGGCGGCACGGCCCGGCTTCAGGTCAGCGGCCGCGCGGTGTGGAAAATCGTCGCGGCGATGACCGGCGGCGCGGACCAGGGCGAGGAGATCTTCGCCGCGGCGGTCGATTTCGGCGAGGCGATCGCGATGTTGTTGCGGTTGCGTCCGGCCGAGCCCGAACCCGCATTGACCCTGGCCGAAGTCGCGCGCGGCTTTATCGAGATGGCGGAGATCGAAGGGCGCAACTCGCGCCGGCGCAAGCTCGACGCGCTGCGCGCGCTGTTCGAGCGGATGAGCGTGCTCGAAGGCCAGTACCTGGCCAAAGTTCTGATCGGCGAGATGCGCCATGGGATGAGCGAAGGCCTGATGCTCGAGGCGATCGCGAAGATGGCGGCGCGGCCGGTCGCCGAGGTGCGCCGGATCAATATGCTCGAGGGCGACGTCGGCCGCGTGGTCCGCGCGCTGCGCGAACCGTCGTCGGTGCTCGGCCCGCAGACGACCGCGCCGGACGCACCCGCGCGGGACGCGGCGGCGGACGCTGCCGCGGAGACCGTCGCCGCGATTGCGCGCCCGGCGCAGTCCGCGCCGCGCGACGGTGCGCGGCAGATCCGGCCGATCAAGCCGATGCTCGCGCAACCGGCGCCCAACGTGGCCGAGGTCTTTCGCCTGCTCGGTGATCGCCTGGCGCTCGAACATAAGCTCGACGGCGCGCGCGTGCAGATTCATTGCGCGGACGGCGCCGTGCGGATCTATTCGCGCCGCCTCAATGAGATCACGGCTAGCCTGCCCGAAGTGGTCGAGAGCGCCGCGCGTATCGGCCCGCGCCGCGCGATCTTCGACGGCGAAGTGATCGCGGTCGACGCCGCCGGCCGCCCGCTCGCGTTTCAGGAAGTGATGCGCCGGTTCGGCCGCGTGCACGACGTCGAGCGGATGCGCGACGCGCAGCCGGTGGCCCTGTACCTATTCGATCTGATGGCGCTCGACGGCGAATTACTGATCGACGCACCCTATGCTGAACGTTACGCCGCGTTGACCGAAATCGCCGAGACTCACGGCCTCGGCGTGGCTGGCCATTGCACGCCGGCGTCGCTCGCCGAGGGCCAGCAATTCTACGCGCGGGCGATCGCGGTGGGCTACGAAGGGATCGTCGCCAAGGCGCTCGCGAGCACCTACATGCCCGGCGTGCGCGGCCGCGGATGGCTCAAGATCAAGAGCGTGCGCACGCTCGACCTGGTGATCGTCGCGGCCGAATGGGGCTACGGGCGGCGCCACGGATGGCTCTCGAACTACCATCTGGCGGCGCGCGACGAACGTGACGGTGCGTTGATCGCCGTGGGCAAGACCTTCAAGGGGCTGACCGACGACGACTTCCGCGCGATGACCGAGCGCCTGCTCGCGCTCAAGACCGGCGAGCAGGGTGGCCGGGTGAGCGTGCGCCCGGAGGTGGTGGTCGAGGTCGCCTACAGCGATATCCAGCGCAGTCCGCAGTACGCCGGCGGGATGGCGCTGCGCTTCGCACGCATCGTCGGCGTGCGCAGCGACAAGGGCGCCGACGAGGCCGACACGATCGCCACGGTCGCGGCCGCGTTCGATCGCCAGCCGGTGCGGCCGGCCGCCGATCGCGCTTAGTGCGGGGGGCGTCAACCGGCGGCGCGGCGATCAATCGCGCAGCGACGGCCTCCCGCCACGGCGCTCAGCGCGCGATCGCGACCCAATCGGTGAGCGCGGCGTGCGTCGTGTGGAAGGCGAGATCGTCCCACGGGATTTCGTCGGGTGCGAAGTAGCGGACCTCGGCCGCTTCATACGAGAGCCCCGGCGCCTCGGCGCCCGGCTGCGCCAGGTAGACCGCGACCGCCGCGGTCGGATTGATCGGGTCGGCGTAGAGGCCGAGCAGGCGCCTGGGAAGGACCATCATTCCGACCTCTTCGGCTGTTTCGCGGATCGCCGCTGCGAGCGGTGACTCGCCAAGATCGACGTAGCCACCGGGAAACGTCCAGTAGCCCAGGCGCGGCACGATTCCACGGCGCAGCAGCAGGACGCGGCCGTCGTCGATCACCAGACAGCCCGCGACCAGCTTGGGGCTGGGGAAATCGACGAACCCGCAAACCGTGCAGACCTTGAAGCGCCGCCGATCGGGCAGCACCGGCCGCAGTTCCATCGCGCCCCCGCATAGTCCACAGAAGCGGACGTTGGCGGGGTACTTATGCTGCAAGTGATGATTAGGTTCGATGGGATCGTCGTTGCTCATTGGTCACTGCATGATTGCATATCGACTGATGATTGACGATTACTCAAGACGATTACTCAAAATGTCAGCCGGCGGATGAGCGCCTCGCCAATCAACAGGATCATCGCGGTCACCACCAGGTACGGGGTGAGCGGGACGCTGTGCGCGAAGCGCGGCCGGGTCATGGCGACATCGCTGAGCGCCGGATTGAGGCGTCCGCCGGTGGCCGAAGCGAGATCTTCGAGCAGGCCGTAATTGGGCTCCGGGCGCGGCAATTCGGCGCCGGCGGCGGCGCTGACGGTGTAGGCCAGCGGCGGAAAGGTCTGCCCCGAGCCGCGCGCCGGCTGCAGCGCGATATAATAATTGCCGGGCGTCGCCGCGGCGAAACTGCCGGCAAGCTCGCCGGGGCCGTCCTGCGCCAGGATTGCTTCGGCCCGCGCGCCGCCGGGCGCCGTGACAATCGCGCCGAGCGGCCGCGCGGTGGTCTGCGGATTATCGCTGTAATCAGTCAGGCGGATTTCGATACGCCCGGCATGGTAGCCGAGGGCGACGGCGTAAGTCTCCGCGGCCGCGGTCGCGGGGGTCATCCAGGCGACCAGCTTGTCCCACACCGGACCGAAGACGCCGTTGTCGATCCAGCGCGAGGACCAGCGCCCGCTGGCGTCGGTGGTGACGGCCAGCGCCTTGCCCGCGCCGAATTTCCAGCCCGCGACCACCGGCGCGCGCACGCCCGCGCTATTGACGAAGACGCTCAGCGTGGCGCCCGGCTTGAGGTCGGTCGCGACGAAGCCCTTGAGCGCCGGCAACTGGCGGCCGGCGAGATCCTTGAGAATCGGATCGGGCGCGGTGGTATAGGGCACGAAGTCCTTTTCGACCATCGTGGTGTCGCCGCCGCGCTGGCGCACGTCTTCGAGAAACAGTTGCGGCAGATTCGCGGCACTATCGGTCTGATAGAAGCCGCCGCCGCCGTAGTTGCTGATCGCCTGGAGCAGGCCGACGTTGGCCTCGCGCCCGATCGCGATCGTCGAGATGGTGACGCCGCCCTCGCGATGCATGGTCGAGATCAGATCGTAGTACATCGCGGCGGTGCCGCCGGTTTCGCCGTCGGTCAGGATGACCACGTGCTTGATCGCCGCGCCGCTCTGGGCCAGCGCGCGTTCGGCCTCCTGGATCGCGGGCAGCAGAAAAGTCGTGCCGCGCGCCTTGAGGCGGCCGACCAGCTCGCTGAAGTACGGGCGGCTCTGGCTCAGCGGCTCGAGCGGAATCACCACGAAGGGCTGCGAGTCGAAGCCGATCACGCTCATCAGGTCGCTGTCGCTCATGGTCCTGGTCACGGTCAGCGCGGCGGCCTTGGCGTACTCGAGTTTCTGGCTGCGGCCCATCGAGCCCGACTTGTCGATGATCAGGACCAGCGCGCGCGTGCGTTCGCGCCGCTGCGGCGGACGCATCACGACCGGCATCACGCGCGCCAGCGGACTGTCCTGCCATCCGCCGAGCCCGAAGCTCTGGTCGCCGCCGACCATCGCGAGCGAGCCGCCGTCGGTCACGTACTGGGCTAATGCGGCCTGCGCCGCCGGTGCGATGCGCGCGCGCGCGAGGTTGTTGATCAGGACCGCGTCGAAGCCCTTGGGCGATCCGTTCCATTGGCCGCTGGCGATGGTCACCGTCGTCGGATCCATGCCCATCGCGCGCACGACACTCTCCAGCCGGCTCGAGTCGCGCGCCGAATCGGTCAGGATCAGAACCTTGCGCTGCGCGCCGATACCGACCCAGCCGTCGAGCGCGTCGTCTTCCGCATAAACATCGTCGGCCGGGTTGAACGGCTTGAACACCGCCCGGTAGCCGACCAGGCCGGCGGCCTCGGTGTGGACCGGAAAGTCGTAGCGGGTCTGGCCGGGCGCGAGGGTCACGGCGCGATCGTCGAGCAGCGTGCCGTTGCGGTAAATCGAGATAGTGCCGGGGGCCGGCGCGGCGTTGAGATTTTCCATGGCGACGCCGAGTTCGAACGGGGCGGCCTTCTCGAGCGCCGGCGGCAGGTTGATCCCGGTCATCGCAATGTTGGGAATCGAATGCGCGCCGGGCGGTGTGAAGATGTCAAGCACGATCCCGGCGGCGCGCAGCGCGCTGACCGCGTTGGCCGCGTCGCCGCGATTCTCCCAGCCGTCGGTCACCAGCACGACCGGTCCGCCGCGCGCGGCGGGGTCGGCCGCGATTTTGTCGAGCGCCGCTTCGAGATTGGTCGCGCCCGGCGCGCATCCGGAGCATCCGGCGGGCGATCCGAGCGCGTCAATCGCGCCGCCGACCGTCGCGGCGACCGGCGCCGCGCCAAACATGATCGCGGGGTCGCCGGCGCGCAGCTTGAGCGAATCGCGCAGCAGCCCCGCGGTAAACTCGCGCATCGCGGGCGTGATACTCGCCGACGCGTCGATCAATGCGGGATGCGTCGTGCCCTCGGAGCGCATCACGCTTTGCGGATCGGCCAGCGCGCCGACGAACAGCGCGAGCACGATCGCGCGCAGCAGCGGCGCGGCGCAGCGTGCCGGCGTGCGCGCCTGCCAGAGCCACCAGACCAGCAAAATGGCGATCGCGCCGAGCAGGTAGAGCGCGTCGGGACGGCCCAGGGTGAGACCCTTGATCGGCCACCCGACGGCGCTGGCGAAAGCGGCGGCGTTCATTGCGCCACGAGCATCCGGCGGCGCCGGTAGACCACGATCGATTCAGCCACGATCAAAAGAATGATCACGATCAGCAGATCGGCGGCGAGCGGCGCGCGGACGATCGATGCGGCCGCAGTGCCCGGCTCGGCAACCGCGGCCGCGATACTGATCGGCGGCGCGTTTTGCAGATCCGAGACCGTGAGGTCGGCCAGATTGACGGCGCGGGGCGTGGCCACACCCGCCGCTCCGACGAGGCGGTAGACGCCCTGCGCCGTGGCCGCGCTGAACAGCATCCCCGGCGCGACCGTGACGCGCCGGCCCGACGGAAGCGTGATCGCCTTGATCCCGGCCGGCACGATCCAGGGTTCGCCGGTATGGTAGCCGGTGCTGCGCGCGCCGAAGCCGGCCAGGTCGCCGAGCATGTTGAGCGTCAGGATCGACATCGGCAGATTGCCACGCCCGAGATAGGGAAACGGATTGAAGCCGGTGGCGACGTAACGATGGCCCGCGCGCTGCCCGATCAGCAGCAGGCCGCCGCCGTCGCCGGTCACGACCGGCTGCATCCACGGATGCTCGGCGAAATACTCGCCCGCGCGCAGGTTGAGCAGGCGGAAATTAACCCCGTCGGTCAGCCGGGCGGTGGTCGGCCATCCGGCGATCGCGACGCGTGGCGCGCCGGTCACAGCGAAATTGAAGACCGGGTCGCCCGGCGGCGGCATCACGATCAGCGCATTGAGCGCGGGCAGTTCCTTGGGCGCGGTGTACTCGAATATCGCGAGGTCGGCGTTGGCCAGATCGCGCGGCGTGTAGGCGGCCGGCGTGCGCGTCGTCACGCTCAGGCCGGGAATCGCGCCGAGGCTCTGGCCGTCGGCCGGGGTCGGGCTGATGAACAGCACGGCAACCGCGCGCACTGCGGAGCCGGTCGCGTAGGCGACGTTGTCGAGCATGAAGCCGTCGGCCGGATCGAGCACGGCGCGATAGATGTTGGCCGGTGGCAGGTTGGGAAATTCGACGGTGGTGGCCGCGCCCGCCGCGACGATCGCCTGCGCGCTGCCGATCGGTTTGCCGTCGCCGCTCACGGTAACGCGCAAGGTCTGCGTGGCCGGGCTGAAGTTGGCGAGCGTAATCCGCGCATGCAGGGCGGCCGCGCCGAAGGTCTCGCGGCTCAGCGCAAAGGCGCCGATCGCGTAGTTGGCGATCGGATCGCCGATGACCATCGGCGTGACCCGCGGCGGCACCGGCGTGGCGACCGCGCGATAGCTGGCGAAGATAATCCGGCCCAGATGGCCGTCGGCATTGAGCTGCGCGAGCAGCGCCGCGGTGGCCGCCGGATCGTTGGGCGCGTCGATCGCTATCGTCCGATCGATCGCGGCCCGCGCCGCGCCGCCGCCGGCCATCGCGCCGCCCACCGGATGAGGCTCGGGGGCGGTGAGATAGAGCGTCACTTCGCCCGCGCCGGCGGTATGCTCCAGCGCGTCATCGACGGCCGCGATCGCGCCGGCCATGCGGCTTGAGCCGGCGGGCGTCAGCGCCTGCATCGCGGCCGAGTTGTCGAGCACCACGGCGACCGGATTCCCGCGCCGCAGAAAGTACGGCCGCGCCATCGCGAGCACCGCGAGGCACAGCACCAGCAATTCGAGAAAGAAGGTCCACGGGAAGCGCGGCCGTCCGCCAAAGCGTTGCCCGCGCATCACATGCAGCGCGCGAAAGGCGAGCACGCTCGAGACCGTGGCCTGGCGCGGACGCTCGCGCGCGAGATAGGCCAGAATCAGCGCGGGCACGATCGCGAAGAACGCGAGCGCACCCGGTTCGAGCAGGCCCAGCAGGTTGAAGCCCATCGTCGCGCGCTCTAATGCACGAGGCCGAGGTCGGTCGCCGCGCGCACGAAGAAATCGTGGAAGCCGCGGTCGGTGGTGTGGAGCGTGTAATGCAGGCCGTTGCGGAAGCAGAAGGTCTTGATCTCGCGCGCCAGCCGCAGCAGCGTGTCGCGATACTGATCGCGCTCGCGCTGGCCGATCGAGACGCGCACGCGCTCGCCGCTCTCCGCGTCGACCACCTCGACGTCGCCCGCCAGCCCCTGGCCGTCGAGTTCGGCACCGCCGAGAATCTGCACGGCGGTCACGTCCATGTTGGCGGCGGTGAAGAGGCCCAGGCCGCGGGTCGCCGAATTCGGCATCATGAGGAAATCCGAGATCAGAAAGACCTTGCCGGCGCGCCGGATTGCGACCATCTCGCGGGCCAGCGCCGGCGCCAGATCGACTTCGCCGCCCGGCGCAATCGCGGTCAGGCTGCGCGCCAGATCGACGATCCGATGGCGTCCGACGACGAACGCCGGCGGCGGCGGATGACCGCGGCCGGCGAGCACCCGGATCATCACGCGATCGCCCGAGGCCAGCGCGATATAGGCCAGCGCGAGCGCCGTCGCGACCGCCACGCCGAACTTGCGATCGCGCTCCGGATAGCCCATCGAGGCGCTGGCGTCGATGAAAATATAGGTCAGGAGGTCTTCTTCCTCCTTGAACAGCTTGATGTAGAGCTTGTCGGTGCGGCCGTAGAGCCCCCAGTCGATATAGCGGAAATCGTCGCCCTCGGAGTAGTGGCGGAAGTCGCTGAATTCCAGCGACGATCCGCGCCGGGGCGACAGATGCGTCCCCTTGCCGAGGCCGGCGAACTCGCGCCGCGTCTTGATCCGCAGCTGATCGAGCCGGGCGATAAATTCCGGCGTGAACTCTTCGGGCAATCCAAGCATCGCGCTAGCGCGGCCGCTTGAGGCGCTTGAGCGCCTGCTCGAGGATCGCTTCGGCGCTGACGTTTTCGGCCTCGGCCTGGAAGTTGCGCAGCAGGCGATGGCGCAGCGCCGGAGTCGTCGCATCCTCGACGTCCTCGTAGCTGACCGTCACCCGCCCCTCGAGCAGCGCGTTGACCTTGGCGCACAGGATGATCGATTGCGCGCCGCGCGGACTCGGCCCGAAGCGCAGGTACTGCGAGACCTCCGGAATCGCGTCGGGACCGCCCGGCGTGCAGGCGCCCATGATCGCGATGATATAGCGCTCGATCGGCTCGCCGACCATCACCTCGCGCACCAGCGCCTTGAGCGCCTCGATCTTCTGCGGCGCCAGCCCACTCTCGAAGATCGATTGGACCTTGTAGGTCGCGGCGCCGGTCGTGCGGGTAAGAATCTCGCGCAATTCGTCGGGCTTGGGCGGCCCGAGCACGACCTTGAACAGAAAGCGATCCATCTGCGCCTCAGGCAGCGGATAGGTGCCTTCGAGCTCGATCGGATTTTGCGTCGCCAGCACGAAGAACGGCGGATCGAGCTGGTAGGTCGTGCCGAAGACCGTGACCTGACGCTCCTCCATCGCTTCGAGCACCGCCGACTGGGTCTTGGGCGTCGCCCGGTTGATCTCGTCGCCGAGCACCACGTGGGCGAAGATTGGTCCGGCCTTGAAGTTGAACTCGCGCTTGCCGTCGCTCTCCGCCAGCACCTGCGTGCCGACGATATCCGAGGGCATCAGGTCGGGCGTGAACTGGATCCGCTTGAAGCTTAAGCCCAGGGTTTCGGCGGCCGTCTTGACCATCAGCGTCTTGCCCAGGCCGGGCACGCCCTCGATCAGGATATGGCCGCCGCAAAACAGCGCCGTGAGCAGCTTGCGGACAACGTCGCGATGGCCGACGATTACGCGCCCGACCTCGGCCTCGGCGCGGGCGAAGGTCTTGCGGAAATCGGTGACGCGTTCATTGGGTGAAATTTGGGGAGCGGCTCCCATCGATAATCCTTCCTTATGAACCAGACCTTATGAACCAGATCTTGCCCAGGCCACCGGGTCGCGCCTAATTGATCAAATCGCGGTAACGCGGCGGCACCAGTTGGCGCTCGTCGGGGGTGTCGGTCAGCCGCTCCTGTTTGAGCGGCGCGTTGGTATAGGCGGCGCTGGCCTGCTGATGCTCGCGGTCGGCCACCGTGCGCCCCGCACCCGCATTATTGGCCGCCGCGCCGGGCAGCCGAAAGGTCACATAGCGCGCGTCGCGAATCTCGAGCGGCGGCCCGTCACCGGCCTTGTAGTAGCGTTCGTAGTTGCCCGCCTTGGGCGTCTCGCCCAGATGCGTGTCGCCCATCGCGCCCTTGTCGTCGCGCCGACCGCTCGGCGTGCCGCTCGAGGGCGCCGGCAGATTACTGCGCATCGCGCTGCCGGGCTGGGGCAGGGTCGCGTTGCCGGCGCTGTTGGCGAGTTGGTTGGGCCCGGAGGCGTTGGGATTGTCGCCCGCCTTGGGCGCGGCGCCGGTGCCGCCTTTATCCTGGCCCTGGCCTTTGGCCGGATCGGGCGCGCGGGCCGCGGCCTGAATTTGCGCCTGCGCTTTCGCGATATCGTTGCCCAGCTCGACCATCTGCTGGCCTTTCTGCTTGCCCTTGCCGCCGCTGCCGGCGTCCTGGCCGGGACCGCTGCCCTTGCCGCTGCCGGCGCCTTGACCCGCACCTTGTCCCGCCCCGGATCCACTGCCGTTGCCGCTGCCCTTGCTGTCACCACTGCCGGACCCGCTGCCCGAACCGCCGGCCGAATTGCCCGCGGCGCTCTGGGCGGCGCCGCTGCCGCTCTGGCGCTGATCCTGATGCTGCTCGAGTTCGCGCTTGATCGCCTGCAGCTCGGCGAGCTTCTGTTCAGGCGGCAGATGCGGATTATCGAGATCTTTGGCCACCCCGATCATCGCGGCAGCCAGCGCGCGATCGGCGGACGACGCGCCCGCGCTCTCGAGGCCGCGTGCAACCGCGCGCAAGCGATGCGCGATCGCTTGGGCGGGCGTGGGAATTTCGACGAAGGCGAGCATCGCCAGGCTCAAGACCGCGAGCGTCGCCGCGGCGGCCAGCGACGATCGCTTGAGCGGCGGCCCCGGCTCGAGGCGGAACTCGCGCCGCGGATCGAACAGATCGAGATACGCGATCGTGCGCCGCCAGAGCATCGGGAACAGCGGCGATCGCCGCGCCCGGCTGTCCGGATTGGCCGGGTCGGCCAGCGTCGCCAGAGTGATTATCTCCTGATGACCGCCGACGTGCCGGTCGATTACTTCCGCGGTCGCGAGAAAGTCGTTGGCCTTGCGATAGGCGCGCCACGCCAGCAGCCCCAGCACCACCAGTTCGGCCACCGCCAACCCGAGCAGCGCTTCGCCGAGGGACAATTCGCTGTCCGGCGAGAGGATATAGCCGAAGCGCTCCCAGGTCATCGCGCCGACCCAATCGAGGCTGAGCGCGATCGCCACCGTCAGCCCGCACGGCAGTGCGCCGCCGATCGCCGCGCGCGCCGCCGCCAGGCGCGCCAGGCGCAGCCGCGACTTGCCGATTTGCTCAACGGGGTTGACCATTTTGCGATCCGGAATGCGGGAAGTTGCTCCGGCCGGCTAGCCGTTGGGGACGTGCGGATGCGCCGTCATTCGTTTGATTTCCGCAATCGCCCGTTGATGCTCCGCGAACGAGCGCGAAAAGATATGCGTGCCGTCATTGCGTGCAACAAAATACAGGTAATCGGTATGCGCGGGATAGAGCGCCGCGCGAATCGACGAGAGTCCCGGATTGGCGATCGGCCCCGGCGGCAGGCCCGCAATCGCGTAGGTGTTAAAGGCCGACGGGATGCGCACCGCCGTCGCCGCGCGCTCGGTCACGCCCTGGGTATTGTATTGCGCCGTGGGGTCGGATTGCAGCGGCATCCCGATCCGCAGACGATTGTAAAAGACGCTTGCGATCAGCGGCCGCTCGCCGGGCGCCTTGGCCTCTTTCTCGACCATCGAGGCCATCGTCACCATCTCGCGCGTGCTCAAATTCAACTCGAACAGCCGCTCCTCGACCGCCGGCGTCAGGATCGCGAAGAACCGCCCGAGCATCGCCGCCAGAATGTCGTTCATCCGGGCCAGCGGCGAGAAGCGGTAGGTCGCCGGGAACAGGTAGCCCTCCGCCCCCAGCGGACCCAGCCCGAGCGCCTGGGGCAGCGCGCCGCGGCGCGCCCCGTCGTCGAAGTCATAGTCGCAAACCAGGCCCGCCTGTTCGAGTCGCTCGCCAATCTGGCGCACCGTCATACCTTCTGGAATCACCACGGTCACGACCATGTAATCGCCGTTGTTCAGATGCGCGAGCACCTGCGGCATCGCCTCGCCGCCCTTGAAGGCGTAGTCGCCCGGCTGCAGCCGATTGGCTCGCCCGCTGAGCTCCGCATAGATCGCAAAGAGCGTCGCGCTGCGCACCACGCCGGCGGTCGCGAGCCGCCGCGCCGCGATCGTCATCGAGTCGCCCGGACGGAACGAGACGACGCGCGGCGGGGCGAAGACCGCCGTCGGCGCCTGCACCACGTGCCACACCGCGAGCAGGCCGACGACCGCGATCAGCGCAAGCACCGCCAATGCCGATGCGATCCGTTTCATCACCGCAACTCAGACTAACAGAAGTCGTTTGCATGTGCGGAGGCGATCGCCGCGTGCTAAGGCTCTCCCGTCAAGCGCGCGGCTTTCCCGTCATCGCGCGCCGCCGCTGTTCGATCCATCCTTCGAGAATCACGCAGGCCGCGACCGCGTCGATCGCGGCCTTGTTGCGCAGACCGCGCCCGCCGATCTCCTTGAGCCGCTCCTCCGCTTCGAAACTGGTCAGCCGTTCGTCGAACAGATCGACTATCAGCCCGGTCGCCTGGCGCAGATGCGCGGCGAAGGCCTCGGCCATGCGGGCGCCCGGGCCGGCCGATCCGTCCATGTTGAGCGGCAGGCCGACGACCACCCGGGTGACTTCGTAGCCGGCCATACGGACGATCAATTGTTCGATGTCGCGACGGATTGAACGGCGTTCGATTGCGCCCAGCGGATGCGCCGCGAGGCCGTCATCATCGGCGATGGCCAAGCCGATACGGCGTCGGCCAAGGTCCAGAGCAGCTATAGACATCTAGTAGTAAGACTAATATTAACGCGCACGCTTTTGCCAATCACCATACAGATTATATCTGTGAATAAACACCCGCGCGGGGGTTGCTTGTCATATTCCCGTATCGTAGCCTGACCCGCGATGCGTCGGATGAACCAGGGCAGCCTCCGGCTGAGGGTCATTACCGCTGTCATCGTGGCCACGTTCGCGACGGTCGCCTCGGTGCGGCTGTTCGTTACCGCTACCGATCGCGACACAGCTCCGTACAGTGTGACCCATCAGCTTGACGCCGTCGCCGGGCGAATCGATCGCGAGTACGTTGACGAGCCGGCGGTGGTCCGGGCCGCGCCCGAACCGGTGGTTATTACGCTACAGATTGATCGCACCGCGCCGGTGCTCGATTATCTCGAGGAGGCGGGGCTGGATCGCGATGAAGCCCAGCGCTGGGCTTCATTCTTTGCGAAGACCAGCGCCAGCCGGAGCCTCCAGCAGGGCCATTCGCTGACCCTGTACAAAGATCCCGAAGACGGTACCTTGCGCGAACTCAAGTACAATCTCGATGATCGCATCGCCGTGCGCGAGCAGACCTACGGCGAAGGGGTCATTCGGGCGTCACAAGACTTGATCAAATATGTGACAAGGCCGGTCGCGGTTGCCTTTCAGCTCAACGGCGACTTTTCGCGCGCCGCCGCGCTCAACGACCTGCCGCAACCGATCATCGTTACCCTGCAGGACGCCTTCCGCGATCGCCATCCGCTGAGCGCCCTGCCGCGCGGATCGGACGTCAAGCTCATCTACCAGGAGCGGGTCAGCCGCGACGGCACTTCGCATACCGTGACCGGGCTCGAGGCGGCGCAGATTCATTTCGGCGACAAGACGCTGACCGCCTTTGCCTTTCGCGACGAGAACGGTCTCTCCCATCTCTACGACGCCGATGGGCTCGTTCTGGGTCCGCAGGCATTACGCTTTCCGCTTAAATTTCAATACATCTCGTCGGGCTTCTCCTTCCATCGCTACCATCCGATCCTGCACGAGTACCGGCCTCACGTCGGCGTCGACCTGGCGGCCCAATACGGCACACCGGTCAAGGCGATCGGCGACGGCCGCCTCGAGAGCGCCGGATGGTGCGGCGAGCTCGGGCGTTGCGTCCGCATCCAGCATGAGGGTGGCATGGTCAGCATCTATGGCCATCTCTCCACGATTACCGCGGGGCTGACGCCGGGATGCGCCGTGCGCGTCGGCGAAGTGATTGGACGGGTCGGGACCAGCGGCCTGTCGACCGGGCCGCATCTCCATTTTGCGATGGAAAAGAACGGCCAGTTCGTCAATCCGATGACCCAGAGCCTCGGCGAGAATCATCATGTGTCGCCGCGGATGCGCTCGGTGTTCGAGCGCTTCAAGCAGGAATATATGGCGGCGTTCGACCGGATGCCCGAGTTCGGCAGCCATTTCATGGTCGGCCATGGCGCCAGCACGGCGCTCGCGCGCGGGGCCGACGGGCCAGGTGTCGCCGCGAGTTCCGGTGTCAGCCCGGCGAGCGCTACGGCCCCGGGTGCGCGGCCTGCGGCGATGCGCGTGGTCGCGGTTGGCGCGCCTGGCGCCCCCTGATCGATTCGATTGGATTAATAAACTCCCCAACCGCTCGCGACGGATCGAAACGCTCCAGCGATGCGCCCCGGTCTTGCCACCGATTTTTTCGCCGAATCGCCGCCCCGCGCGATCGCCCATCGCGGTGCCAGCGGCGACTATCCTGAAAATACGCTGATTGCGTTTGCGGCCGCCCGCGACCTGGGCGCGCCCTATATCGAGCTGGACGTGCGGATGACGCGCGAGGGCCGCGTGGTCGTCGCGCACGACGAGGACCTAGGCCGGGTCGCCGGGCGGGGCGGCCTGATTCGCGAGCTCACGCTGGCCGAGCTGAGCACGATTGACGCGGCCCATAACTTCGCTCCGGCGGGGGTCGCCGGGTTTCCATTTCGCGGCCGCGGGATTCGCGTTCCCGAGCTCGCGGAGGTCTTTGCCGCGTGCCCAGGCCAGCACTTTATCGTCGAGATCAAGCAGACAAGACCGAGCCTTGTGCCGGCGCTGCTCGACGTGATCGATCGCGCCGCGATGGGCCGGCGGGTGCTGATTGCGAGTGAACTTCAGGGGCCGATCGACGAGGTTCGCGCCGCCGCACCGTCGCTGCCGACCAATTTCCCGACGCCCGAGGTCGCCGCGTTCATGATGTCGCTGGCGCCGGGCGCGCCACCGCTGGTCCCGCGCGGAGACGCGCTACAGGTGCCGCCCGAGCATGAGGGATGGAAGATCGTCACGGCGGAGAGCGTCGCCGCGGCGCATCGCCTGGGCGTCGAGGTCCACGTCTGGACGGTCAACGACGCGTCCGCGATGCGCGCGATGCTTGCGGCCGGCGCCGACGGAATTATCACGGATTACCCGGCCTGCGCTTTGGCGATCCTGGATGCGGCCGCCTCATGAGGCGCCGCGCAATCAGGGTGTTCGCGCCGTGGGGCGCCGGCTGCACCGTTATTGCAGCAGGATGGCGGCGAAGGCGCTGCGGGCCGAGAGCATACTCCCGGTCGTGGTGAACTTATTGGCCACCGGGTCGTAGAGCTCAGCGGTCTTTAGCGCGGAGGCATGGCCGCGGGTGGTTGCGGTCTTTCCGCCCATGCCACCCGCCAACAGCACCTCGCCCGCAATTGAACCCGAGGTAAAAACGATCGCACTGTGGCCGGCGCGGCTGTTTACCATGCTTTTGTTACATGCGGTTGTGCTGCCCCCATTGACGCAGGTGAAGGTTTCGGTAGCCGGATCGAATATCTCCGCGGAATTGAGCACCCCGCCAAAGATTCCAAACGCGGCGCTGCCACTACCGATCTCAGCCTGGCCGTAGATTCCGCCCGCCAGCAGGACTTTCCCGCCGGGCAGCGCCGTCGCCGTATGGAAGGTGCGGGAGTCGGTCATCTGACCGGTTGGCGTAATGAAGCTTTGCAAAGCCGAATCGTAGAGCACGGCAGTGTTGCCACTCGTTGATGGAGTGGACGCGAATCCTTCATAGCCACCGGCGATTAACACGTCGCCGTCGATCGCGCAGCCGCCGCAGGAAATCAGGGTCGCCGTATGGCCCGCGACGTTCACGCTGGTTGGAGGGTTGTTCACGGTAATAGACATGGTCGCCAACAGGGCGGTGAAGGTGCCCGCGGTGGGATCATAAATCTCGGCGGTGTCCGTCGTGTCATTGGCCGTATCGGTCACTCCACCGGCGATCAGCACCGTGCCGTCGTTGAGCAGGGTTGCGGTATGCAGCGCGCGTGGCATCGTCATGTTGCCGGTCGCGGTGAATGTCGAGGTCGCGGGATCGAAGATTTCCGCCGTGTTGGTCGGCGCGCGCGACGCGTCGATGCCACCGGTGATGAGCACCATGCCGTTGGGCAGCAGCGTCTGGGTATACCCGGCCCGAGGATCGATAAATTGGCCTAGAGAACCGAACGACGGTCCAGACGGGTTGAAAAGTTCGGCGTTATTCGCGGTGACGTTTATGGTAAGTTTGCCGTGCGGTATGGTGATTTTGCCGACCACATCCTGGCCCAGGAATATCTGGCCCGCGAGCGGAATACCGAGCTCCGTGGCTAACGAGCCCGCTCCGGCTGCGGGCAGCGGCGCGGTAGCCGTCCATTTTTGGGTTAGCGGATTGTAGAACTCGGCGTTGGCGATCGTCTTAGTGAAGGCTTTGGCGCCGCCGAATACGACAACGTCCCCGGGCAGGGGTTTGGCAAACGTCTTGTGCTTGGCGAGCAGGGCCGAAGAATCCGCGGCGGCGGGCACTTCAGAAGCAAATTCGACCTGATACTGGAGCTTAAGACCCACCAGGTCTGATAGGCATTTGCATCGCGTCAGCGTCATCGCCGTGAACAGCGCTACCATCGACATGACCAGCAAGTGATGTGTTTTGGACCGGGGTGGGTTTGCATTCATCGGCATCATACCAATCCTGGATTAGCGGTCTGGTTGGCTGGCGATGGATAGTTGCTTATCAAAATCGCTCGCATCTGCCAAATACGTTAATCAAGGTCAACTTTTTGACTGCTTCTGGTCGCAGCCTCATGCAACGGATTCCCACGGTCCCCACAATCCGATTGTCAGATACCGGCGATAGCGCGGCGCGGGCTGCGGCGGATTGCCTTTTCAGCCCGCTCGCCCATCTGTTAGGATGCGTGCGCTTTCCCAGCCATTTGACGGAGGCGGTCTGCGATGAAGCTTGATACCACGCTCACCACGCGCGATCTGAGCGAAGTGCCGGCGGCGGCGAAACTCGCCGAGGACCAGGGCTTCGATGCGGTCTGGTCGATGGAGGCCGGCAATGACGGCTTTCTGCCGCTCGCTCTGGCCGCGGAACATACCAGCCGGGTGAAGCTGGGACCGGCCGTGGCGATCGCCTTTCCACGCAGCCCGATGTCGATCGCCTACGCCTCGTGGGATCTCGCCGCGCTCTCGAAGGGACGCTTCATCCTTGGCCTCGGCACGCAGGTCAAAGGCCATATCGAGCGCCGTTACGGCTTCAAATGGGAGCCGCCGGTGCCCAAGCTGCGCGAATATATCGAGTCGCTGCGCGCCATCTTCAAATGCTGGCAGGAGGGCGGCAAGAAGCTCACCTACGCGGGCAAGTATTACAATTTCTCGCTGATGACGCCGTTCTTTGCGCCCAAGCCGCACAATTACGACATTCCGATCTATATTGCCGGCCTCAACAATCTGATCCTGCGCATGGCCGGCGAGCTGTGCGACGGCCTGCACGCCCATCCGTTTACCTCGGCCAAGTATCTGCGCGAGTACGTGCTGCCGCACGTTAACGAGGGGCTCAAGAAGGCCGGCCGCGCGCGCAAGGATTTTGCGATCACGACCACGCCGTTCGTGATCGTTGGGCGCAACCAGGACGAAATCGAACGCGCGCGCGCCGGCGTGCGCCAGCAGATCTCGTTTTACGCCTCGACCCGTACCTACCAGATCGTGCTCGAGACCCACGGCTGGGGCGACGTCGCGCCCAAGCTCAACGAGCTTGCCGCCAAGGGCGATTGGGCCGCTATGCCGAAGCTGATCACCGACGAGATGCTCGAGGTGTACGCGGTCACCGGCACCTACGAAAATATCGCCGAGAAGGTGCGCGAGCGGTTCGACGGATTGCTCGACCGGGTGGGCTTTTACGTGCCGTACAAGAGTGCCTTCGACGACGCCACCTGGCGCAAGGTCTGCAAGCAGATCAACGGCTGAGGCCGATCGCGCGGATGAGGCCGGTGCCGCGGCGGTTCACGGCCCGGCGCGCCGCGCCGAGGCGGCCGGGGCGCGGCCGGTGCGCCCGCTGAGTGCGCGCGCCAGCGCCGCCGGCAAAAAGGTGCGCAGCAGGCGCAATGCATGCTTGAGGTCGAGTGGCCGTTCGCGGATCGCGCGGGCGAAATAGCGCCGCGCCGCGAGCCGATCGCCCGCTCGCATCGCGATCAATCCCTCGTAGCCGAGCGCACTGGCATAGGCGCGCTGCGTGCCTCGGATCAGACCGCGCGCGCGGTCACCGTAGCGCTCGCTCACCCGGCGGATAAAGACCTCGCGCGAGCGCACGTATTTTTCCATCCGCGTGCCCGGCGATTGATGGCGATAGCGCACCAGCGCACGCGGCACGTAGGCAAACTCGCCCTGCTCGCGCGCGAGCAGAAAGAGATAGGGGTCTTCGTAAGCGGCCGAGCGGAACTCCTCGGCGAAGCCGCCGCAGGCAGCAAAGGCCGCCCGGCGCATCACGGTGGTACTCGGTATGATCGGCCACCAGCGCTCGAGCAGTTCCGCCATCGAAGGGGCGTGGGCGCAAGCGGGGGTGACGTAGGTTTCGCCCGCCGGATGGCCGGCGGCGTCGACCGCAAGGGCGTCGCAAAAGACCAGCACCACGGCCGGATTGGCGTCGAGGATCGGCACGGTCGCGGCGAGCATTCCGTCCAGCCATTCGTCGTCGGCATCGAGGAAGGCCAGATACTCGCCGTGCGCGGCCAACGCACCGGCGTTGCGCGCGGCGGCCGGCCCGCGATTGTCCTGATCGATCACGCGGAGGCGATCGCCGAAGCCGGCGAGCACTTCGGCGGTCGCGTCGGTCGAGCCGTCATTGACGGCGATCACCTCGAGGCTGCCGTCGTAGCTTTGGGCGAGCGCGCTGGCGATCGCCCGGCCGACCGTCGCCGCGCCATTGAAGACCGGGATAATTACCGACACGCGCGCCATCGTGGGCGAGGTTAGCATAACGCGCCGCGCGCTCCGTGATCGCCGCGCCGGCATGCCGCCTCGAACCATACTCGCGCCGGCGGCGCGCGCGCTCCACGATGGTAAATCGACGGGCGCGTGGCTAAGCTCGCGGCGGGGGAGAGCACGGCATGGCAGAACCGTCAATTCCGATCGCGGAGGCGATTGCGCCGGCGTGGGCGTGGCCGCGGCGCTATACGATCGTCGTGCTGTTCGCGCTGGCGACCGCGCTCTGCTACGTCGACCGCGTCAATATCTCGATTGCGATTATCCCGCTGGCGCGCGCTCGCGGTTACGATTCGGGCAAGCAGGGACTGATCCTGTCGTCGTTTTTCTGGGGCTATCTGTGGCTACAGATGCTCGGCGGATGGATGGCCGATCGGTTCGGCGGCAAGCGTATCCTGGCCGCCGGCGTGGCCACCTGGTCGATCGCGACGCTGCTGACGCCGCCCGCCGCGTCGATCTCGTTTGGCGTGCTGCTGGCGATGCGCGTGTTGCTGGGCGCCGGCGAGGCGGTGCATTTCCCGGCCGTGCACAGTATCGCCGCGCGCTGGACGATCGCCGCCGAGCGCGCGCGGGCAATCTCGCTGCATTTCAGCGGGGTCGCCTTCGGCACCGTGGTCGCGCTGCTGATCAGCCCGGCCCTGGTGATTGGCTTCGGCTGGCCGTCGGTCTTCTATATCTCGGGCGCGACCGGAATCGTGTGGCTGGCCGCGTGGTATATCAAGGCCGCCGACGGTCCGGAGAAATGTCCCGGCGTGGCGCCCGACGAGCTTGCGCTGATCGACGCGGGCCGCGGCGAAGTCAGTCTCGCCGACCGCATTCCGTGGAGCACAATCCTGCGCGAGAAGGCGGTCTGGGCGATCATCATCGCGCATACCTGCAACAACTTTGGCTTCTATATCGTCCTGCTGTGGCTGCCGACCTATTTGAGCAAGACTTTTGGCGTGCCGATGGCGCGGCTGGGATTTTTCTCCGTGATTCCGTGGATCGTCGCGTTCTGCATGCAGAACTTGAGCGGCTGGATGGCCGACGGGATTCATCGCCGCGGCGTCGGCCTGACCACCGTGCGCAAGCTGTTTCAGACGACCGCATTTATGGTTGGCGCGATCCCGCTGCTCGCGCTGCCCTCGGCGCGCACGCCCGAGATGGCGATCGCGCTGGTGACGCTCTCGATCGGCGGCACGGCGATCGGCTCGGGCGCCTTCGCGGTGAATCATTTGGACGTAGCGCCGCGCTACGCGGGAATCCTGATGGGGATGTCGAACACGGCGGCGACGCTGCCCGGGATCGTCGGCGTGGCGGCGACCGGATTTATCGTCGAGGCGACCAAGTCGTTTTCGGCGGCGTTCTTTCTCACTGCGGCGATCTACACGATCGGCGCAATTTGCTACCTCGCGATGGCCAGCGGCGAGCGCAAAATCTAACGACGCAGCATCGCCTCGATCGCGGCGTGCAGATGGCCGTTGGTGGCGAGCAGACCCGGCACCTTGACCGCGCGCCGATTGAAGCGGAACTCCTGCCCGCGCTGATCGGTCACGCGCCCGCCCGCCGCGGCGATCAGCGCCGCGCCCGACGCGATGTCCCATTCGTTCTTGGGCGTCAGGGTAAAGGTCGCGTCGGCCTGCCCGGCGGCGACCAGCGCAAGCTTGTAGGCGACGCTGCCGATCGCCCGCACGGTCATCGAGCCCTCGTAGGCCTTCCATTCGCCGCGTGAGGTTTCGCTGCGGCTGGCCAGGATGCTCGCGTGGTCGAGTGTGGCCGTGGCGCTGACCGTGACCGGCGCGCCGTTGAACGCGCATCCCGCGCCGCGCACGCCGGCAAACATTTCGTGCTTGATCGGATTGTAGCTCACGCCGAGCACCGGATTGCCGCCCTCGACCAATGCGATCGCGACGACGAATTCCGGGATGCCCTTGATGAACTCCTTGGTGCCGTCGAGCGGATCGACGATCCAGACGCGATCGCATTGGAGCCGCGCGCCGTCGTCGACGGTCTCCTCCGAGAGCCATCCGTAGTCCGGAAAGCCGCCGTGCAGCAGCGCCTTGAGCGCGTGGTCGGCCTCGAAGTCCGCCGTGGTGACGGGATTGTCGCGCCCTTTGGACTCGACCGCGTAGCCGTGATCGCGAAAGTAGCGCCGCAGGATTTCGCCCGCCGCGAGTGCCGCCGCGAGTGCCGCCTCGAGTTCGCGATCGTAGGCCGAGCGGCGCACGCCGGATGCGGAATTGGTCGATGTCGTCATGAATTACCGTTAAGCCGAGGTTGGCCGCTTGCGCGCCGCGGTTTTGCCCCGCGCGGATTTTGCCGCCTCGGCGGCGCCGCGCTTGCGCAGCACCTTGGCGTAGGCGTCCGTCAGATGCGCCATCATCTCTTCGCGCCGCTCGAGCAGGCGGCGCGGCTTGCGCGCCTTGCGCCGGGCCAGCGCGTAGGCCGTGATCAGCGGCAGCGCGACCGTCGAATCGACGTAGCAGACGACCGAGTCGGGCAACCGATCGGGGTCGATCTTGCCCCAGCTCACGGCCTCGTTGGGAGTCGCGCCGGAGAGTCCGCCGGTGTCGGGGCGCGCGTCGGTCACCTGGAGGAAATAGTCGTGGCCCTTTTCGGCCACGCCCATCACCTCCTGGATCTGCGGCTCGGTCTGCAGGATGAAATTCTTGGGCGATCCGCCGCCCAGGATAAAGACCGCGCTCTTGAGCCCGGCCGATTTGGCCGCGTAGACGATCGCCGCGGTCTCGTTGACGTCGGCCAGCGGGTCCAGCCGCAACTCGTAGCCCTCGAGCTCGAGCGCGGCCAGGTTCATGCCGATCGAGGAGTCGCCGGGCGACGAAGTGTAGATCGGCAGCGCCTGCTTGTAGGCCGCCGCCAGCAGCGAGCGCCGATCGAGCTTGAGCACGCGCTCGCGTTCGGCGACGTAGCGGCCGGCCATGTAATGAAACTCCGCCGTGCCCATCGCGCGCTGGAACTCCGGCTGGCGCGCGATTTCGCGAAAGAACGCGTCGGTCGAGAGCAGCACGCGGTAGTCGAAGAAAATATCGTAGATGCGCACGACGCCGGCCTTGCGCAGCGCGATATCGTCGGCTTCGGCCGAGCCCTGGTACATCTTGAGCCCGAGGCCGAAATGGGTGTCGTGGTAGAGGTTGGCGCCGGTCGAGACCATCCAGTCGACGAAGCCGTTTTCGATCAGCGGGATGAGGCACGACATGCCGAGTCCGGCCGGCGTCAGGGCGCCAGTCAGGCTCATGCCGACGAGCGTATCTTCCTCGAGCATTTTTTCCGCGAACAGGCGGCAGGCGTCGCGCAGGCGCCGGCCGTTGTAGGCGAGAAAGGCGGTGTCGACCAGGTCGGCCGCGGTCATCCGTCCGGTCACCGCGGCCGGATTGATCTGCGCGCCGGCGACGCGCTCCACGGGCGCTTTTTTCTGGGCCATCGTTATCCGTCTTTCGTTATGCCGGGGCGCGGGCCGCCGGGCGGGTCGATCGCCGCCGTGCGCACGCAGCCACGTCGCTCAAGGGTTAAAGAGTTGGGCGCGACAATCCTAGCGGGCGCCGCCGCAGGATTCCATCACCGGCGCGTAAAGCTATTTCCGCGCAGGTCAGGTGGTCATGCTGAACGAAGTCCGCGCCGTGAAGAATCCCGGGATTCTTGGCTGCGCTCAGAATGACACATGGGCGTTCGGTTGCGGTTCCTTAAGGTTTGCGCAAGGCGCGCGCGCGCCCTAAGATTATCGCCACGGGGACCAGCCCGGCTCGGGGGACAGACCATGGCGGTAATCGCGATTACCCAGCATCTCGGCACGCGGGGCGAGTTGTTCGGGCGTCTGCTGGCGCAGCATCTTGGCTACCGTTTTATGACCGCGCAGGCGATCATCGACGAGGCATCGATCACTTACCACGTCACGCCTGAACAACTGGTGGTGGTCGACGAGCGCCGGCCGCATTTCTGGGAGCGGCTGAAGACCGACACGGCGCGCTTCATTCCGGTGTTCCGCGCGACCGCGATCAAGCACATGGCGCAGGATCGCATCGTGGTGATCGGCAAGTCGGTCGCCCATTTGACGCCCGACTTCGGCTGCGTCCTGCGCCTGCGCCTGTCGGCGCCGCTTAAGCATCGCGTGGCCGAAGTGGCGGCCGAGGAAAAGCTCACGCCGGCGGTGGCCGAGCGGCGCGTGCGCGACTACGATCGTGAGGTGCGCGCGCGCATCCAGACCCTGTTCAACGTCGATATCGAGGATCCGGTCGCGCATCATCTGACGCTCAATACTTTCGACACGCCGATGCCGGTGCTGATTGGGATGGTGGCGGCGGCGGCGGCCGAAATCGATCGCACGGTGACGCCCGCGCAATGGCGCCAGATGCGCGACCTGGCGCTCGCGGCCGAAGTCCGCGCCACGCTGCTGATCCATCCGAAGATCGGCCATGCGCCGCTCGAAGTGAATTGCGACGGCGGCGCGGTGCACGTCAACGGTCCGGGCCTGGTGCCGCCGTGGGACGATCTAATCGGCAACGTCGCACGCCAGGTCGAGGGCGTCGCGTCGGTCGAAGTGGTGGCCGAGGAGACGCCGGCGCCGGTCCGTCCGGGCTAGCGCGCCCTCCCGCCTGATCGCGATCGACGCTGGCGCGCCCAGGCCGCCGCCAACGACCAGGGCGCGCGGGTGATCGCACTAGGGAACCTCTGCACCAGGCTCTGCTGTCACCCTGAGCGCAGCGCATGGGTCCCGGATCCGGGATGCTTCGCTGCGCTCAGAATGACAACCTAACTTGCGCAGAGGTTTCCTAGCGTAGGGGCGCTCGCGGGCGCGCGCTTACCACCCGCGCGCCGCCGTGCTATGGTCGCGCCTTCGTACGGATCGCGATGCGCCAGTTCATTATTTTCCTCGCCACCGGAGCCTACAGCGGCTACGCGCCCGTGGCCTCGGGCACGGCGGGTTCGGTCGTCGGCCTCATCGTGGGATACTTCGTCTGCGCGCCTCTGTGGATGCGTTCGCCCGCCGCCTTCGTAATGATCTTCATAGCGGTCTTCATCGCGTCGTGCTGGGTGGCGGGCAGCGCCGAGAAGATTTTCAGCGAGCACGACAGCTCACGGATTGTGCTCGACGAAGTGCTCGGCATGATCGCGGCGATGTTCATGAATCCGACCGGATGGATTTGGCTGGTCGGCGGTTTCGTCGTGTTCCGCATCTTCGATATTATCAAGCCGTTTCCGGCGAGCTATTTCGATCGCCAGGTCGGCGGCGGCGCCGGCGTGATGCTTGACGATCTGGCCGCGGGCATCTATGCCAACCTCGTGCTGCAAATCGCCCGCCGCATTTTGTGAATCCGGCGGCGTGCATTATTCCGATCGCGGCGTCGCGCGACGCCCGCGCAGGAGACCTCGATGATCCAACGAGCGGTGATCCTCTCAACCGGCGACGAAATCACCACCGGCAAGGTGGTCGACAGCAACTCCAACTATCTCGCCGACAAGCTCAATGAAATCGGCGTCGACCTGATCGCCGTGCTGACCGTCGGCGATGTGCCCGAGCGCCTGGAATGGGCCTGGCGCACGGCGATGGAGATGGCGGACCTGGTGCTCTCGACCGGCGGTATCGGTCCGACCGCCGACGATCTGACCACCGAGATCGTCGCGCGGCTGACCGGCAAGGCGCTGTGGCGCCACGAGCCCTCGGTCGTGCAGATGAAGCGGATGTTCGAATCGATCGGCCGCGTGATGCCCGAGAACAACATCAAGCAGGCGCTATTTCCCGAGACCGCCGAGGTCATCACGAATCCCATCGGCACCGCGCCGGGCTTTCGCATGGCGGTGCCGCAGGCGCGCCATACCGCGCATCTGGTGGTGATGCCGGGCGTGCCGCGCGAGATGAAGCCGATGATGGAGAACGAAGTCATCCCGTGGATTCGCCTCAATCGCGGCAGCGACAAGGTCTTCGCCACGCGCATTTTCCAGACCTTCGGCATCAGCGAATCGGGACTCGACGAAGCGGTCGCCGGACTGATCAAACCCGAAGAGGCCAAGGTCGGCTTTCGCGCGAGCTTTCCGCAGATCTCGATGAAGGTGATGGTCGAAGACGTGCCGGGACGCGCCGAGCAGCGGCTCGACGAATTGAGCGAGCGGGTGCGCGGCCGCGTCGGCAGCTATATCTACGGCGAGGGCGAATGCTCGATGGAAGAGGTCGTCGGGCGTCTGCTGACCGAGCGCAAGCTCAAGCTCGCGATTGCCGAATCGTGCACCGGCGGCCTGATCGGCCATCGCCTGACCAACGTCGCCGGCTCGTCGAGCTATTTCGAGGGCGACCTCGTCACTTACTCCAATAAATTGAAGATCAGCGTGCTCGGCGTGCGTGAAGAGACGCTGCAAAATCATGGCGCGGTGAGCGAGGAATGCGTGCGCGAGATGGCCGCGGGGGCGCGCGCGCGGACCGGCGCCGACCTTGCGGTCGCGACCTCGGGCATCGCCGGGCCGGGTGGCGGCAGCGCCGAGCATCCGGTGGGCACGGTGTGTATCGCGCTTGCGGCCGAGGGCGTCAGCACCTCGCGCCGCTACCAGTTTCGCGGCACGCGCGACTGGGTCAAGCTGCTCACGTCGCAGGTCGCGCTCGACTGGCTGCGCCGGCACGCATTGGGCTTGCCGATCGGCGAAGCGGAGGTCTTTCGGCGCTAGGCCGCGGGGCCGCATCGGCCGCTGCGGGGCAGGCTCCCGGGCGGCATGCAGAGGGGATTGTATGAGTCATCGTTCACCAGAGCACACCTTGTGCTGACGATCGTCGCTGGATTATTCGCCTTGGCAATCGGCGCCGGCTTCGTCGGCGCGCTGTCCGGTCTGGGCGGCGGGGTTTTCATCGTTCCGGGGCTGGTCATCCTGGCTCACGTGCCGATGCATATCGCGGTCGGTGCGAGCCTGATCTCGGTGGTCGCGACCAGCGCCGGCGCCAGCGTGGCCTTCGTGCGCGACGGCTGGACCAATCTGCGCGTCGCGATGATCCTGGAATGCGCCACGGTCACCGGCGCGGTGACCGGCGCTTACATGGCCGGAGTCATTTCGGCACCCATGCTCGAGATGCTCTTTGCGCTGATGATGCTGCAATCGGCGTATTTCTCGATCACCAAGCATGGTGATGAATTGGTCCCCACCAGCGATCGGCTGTGCGCGCGTTTGCGGATGGGCGGAGTCGTGATCGGCGACGATGGCGTCGAGCGAACCTACGGCGTCGTCAATTTGCCGGGCGGCGCGGCGCTGATGGTCGTGGCGGGCGTGATGTCCGGGCTGCTCGGCGTCGGATCGGGCGCGCTTAAGGTTGCCGCGATGGATTATCTGATGAAGTTGCCGCTCAAAGTTTCGAGCGCGACCAGCAATTTCATGATTGGCGTTACCGCCGGTGCGGGTGCGCTGGTCTTCCTGGCCCGCGGCGATATTGCCACCGCGGTCGCCGCACCGGTGGCTCTTGGCGTCACCGCCGGCGCGCTCGTCGGCAGCCGCTTATTGCCGCACCTCAACGTGACGGCGCTGAGAAAGCTCTTCATCGTCATTCTCATCCTGATCGCGATTGAAATGGGCTGGCGCGCGCTCTCGGGGTTTTGAACCATGGCGAAAGATTCGGTTACCAGCGAAGAAGATCGCGTTCTCAGAATCTGGACGCCGCGGATTCTGCGCACCACGCTGGTCATGAGCACCGTGGTGCTGGTCGCCGGAATGGTCGCGATGGCGACGCAGGCGCCCGGCTACTATGTGGCCCGTTATCACGCCGTTCAGCACGGCCACATCCATGAGAACGAAGGCTGGGCGCAACTGGTTCAGGGCGCCCACCGCGGCGACCCGCACGCCATTATGACGATCGGCCTCTATATCCTGACACTGGTGCCGCTGGCCCGCGTCGCGTTTACGTTTTTTCTTTTTCTTAAAGAGCGCGATTATGTTTTTGTCGCCGCCACCGCCTACGTGCTCGCGGGACTGATCTTCGGCGTGATGCTCGGGCGGATCGGCTAGAGCCGCGGCGCGGATTGCCGCCAGAATTTCCGCGAGATCAAAGCGCGAGGTCAAAGATGGATCCAAAGGGAAAAGTCGCAGTTATCACTGGCGGCGCGTCGGGTATCGGCCGCGCCACCGCGCAATTGCTCGCCGCGTGCGGTGCCGCGATCGTGATTGCCGATCTGGCCGAAGCGCGCGGCGCTGAAACCGTTGCGGAAATCACCGCCGCCGGGGGCCGCGCCGTGTTCGTCAAGGTCGACGTGACCGGCGAGGACGACACCCGGCGGATGCTCGACACCGCGGTCCAGCGCTTTGGCGGGCTGGATATTCTCTACAACAACGCCGGTATCGCGGTGGGCCTGCCCGGCTATCCGGCGGCTTCGATCCAGCGCTGGCGGCGGGTGATCGATATCGATCTTCAGGCGGTAATCCTAGGCTGCTACCTGGCGGCGCCGCTGATGGATCCGAAGGGCGGGGCGATCGTCAACACGGCGTCGATGGCGGGGCTCTATCCGTACAAGGACGATCCGGTTTACGGCGCGGCCAAGGCCGGCGTTGTGAACTTCACCTATTCGCTCGCACCATGGGCGGCCAAGCGCAATATCCGCGCCAACTGCGTTTGTCCGGGCGTGGTCGACACGCCGCTGGTGCGCAAGGGGATCGAGGAGGCGAAGCGCGCGGGTCACAGCGCCGGGATTCCGGCGACGATCATTCAGCCGTCGGCGATCGCAGCGGCCGTGCTGACCCTGATCACCGACGACAGTCTGTTCGGCCGCGCGCTCGAGGTGCGGCCGTCAGGCCCGCGCCTGGTCGACACGCCCGCCGCGCCCGGCACCCGGCGCCGCGCCGACTGAACCGGAGGCGAAACCAAAACCAACTGCGGCGTTCACCAGATTCCAGGCGAACGCCGCAGCTTTTCACTCGACGAATCAAGACTGATCGAAGCGCAACTAAGCGCGCGATTCAGTTGCCGCGCATCTGCTCGTCGGCCGGCTTCATATTCCGCTCGAGGCACCAGCGGTCGATAACCTCGGCGTTAAAGCGCCAATCCGTGCCGATGCGAAATCCCGGCAGCTCGCCACGGCGAAGCAGCTTGTAAATGGTGGACGGATGTACGCGAAGGTAAGCCGAGAGCTCCCTCACGGTCATCACGCGGGGCAAGTTGTACTTGGGTTCTGCCACGTTCTTTCTCCAGTGCGTGCCGACCCGTCGCATTCCCCGTCGGCAAAGATTGTGAGCTGCTTCGGTCGCTCTAGGCACCTTGCTTTAGTAAGCCAGCTTTGACAACACCAAGCGTATCGAAAAGTATAATTGCGGGTCAAGAGGGATATGTCGCACTTTCAACAGTTTGTTCGATGCTTCTTTGGGTGTTGTCGCACTCTATCGGTTCTACTTCGCTTATCTCCTTTACGTTTAATGCGGAAACTTTTTGTTTAGCAAGACCTCGATAGGTGGAAACATGCAAACCTTACGTAGCGGTGGCGTCCTTTTCGCGTCTTTCTTTATCTTTATCGGTGTTGTGGCGTCGCTATGCCCGGCCGAGACAGCGGCACCCGCATTGTTGATACATAGCTCGGGTTTTGATGCGAATGCGCCGATACCCGCTGTATACACCTGCTCGGGCGAAAACAAGTCGCCTGGGCTAACGTGGACAGAGGGGCCGTCGGATACCGCCAGCTTTGCTCTGCTCGTCGAGGATCCCGACGCGCCGGGCGGAATCTTTATCCATTGGGTGGTCTATAATTTGCCCGCCAGGCGCACGGTGCTGCCGGCCGGCGTGGCGATCGCACCGACGATCGCTGGCGGTGGTGTGCAGGGCATGAATCAACGTGGTGAGATTGGCTACCATGGGCCATGTCCGCCGCCCGGCCGGGCGCATCACTACAACTTTCGGCTGTATGCGCTCGATACGACGCTCGATCTGAAACCCGGGGTCGATGCGGCGACGCTTAAACGCGCAATGGCCGGACACGTGCTGGCGCGCGGCGACTTGATCGGCACGTTTGCGCGCTGAGCGAATTTGCGCGCGGCGGTTTGCCGGTGCGTCGCGATCGGGTGGCGCGCGCCAATCGCGCGGCGCTGATGGCGGGTCGGCATGCGCGGCGCGGTAATGCTAGAACACGGTGATGCGACTCGAGGCGCAATTTATCAGCTCGGCGTTTGCGTTGAGCGACGCGCCAAAGTGGTCGCGCGTCGAAGTCGCGCTGGCCGGGCGCTCGAACGTCGGCAAGAGTTCGCTGCTCAACGCGCTGGCGGGCGCCAAGGGTCTCGCGCGGACCAGCAAAACGCCGGGGCGCACGCGCTGCGTGAACTTCTTCGCGGTGGGAACGAACCTCGCGCTGGTCGATCTGCCGGGCTTCGGCTACGCCAAAATGGCGCGCACGGACGCGGTGAAGATCGCCGCGATGCTGCGCGAGTACCTGGAGTATCGCGAGCACCTGGGTGCGCTGGTGATGCTGGCCGACGCGCGGCGCGGACCGGAGCGCGAGGAGCTGGAGCTGGCGGCGATGGTGCGTGCGCGCGGCTGCGAGATTATCGCGGTGGCGACCAAATTCGACAAAATCCGCAATGCGGGACGGGTCGAGGCGCGCAAACGATTTGCCGCGCTGAGCGACGATCCGATCATGTGCTCGGTGCTCGACGGCGCCGGGCTCGACCAGTTGCGCGGGCGCATATTAGCCTGCGCGAGGGACGGTGGCGGTGCACGGCGGCTACGCGCGTTCGGAGCGGAGTAGAGTGCGCGCGATGCGCATGCGGCCGGCCGTCAGCGTGATTATTCCGACCTGCAACCGGGCGGCGATGGTCGGCGCGGCGATCGCGTCGGTGATCGCGCAGCGCGTGGCGGACGGCGAATTTTCGTTTGAGCTGATCGTGATCGACGACGGCTCGGCCGACGGCACCTGGCGTGAACTCGAGCGGACGGCGGCGACGGTCAATCGCGCGCTGGGCGAGCGTTTGACGATGCGGATCGCGCGCACGGAAAATCGCGGCGTGGCGGCGGCGCGCAATTGCGGTATCGCGCTGGCGGCGGCGCCGCTGATCGCGTTGCTGGATTCCGACGATTGCTGGGGGCCGGACAAGCTGGCACGCCAGCTCGCGTACATGCGCGCGCATCCGGAGTACGCAATCGCGCAGACCGACGAATGGTGGGTGAGGGATGGCGTACGCGTGAATCCGCCGGCGCGGCATCGCAAGCGCGCGGGCGATATCTTTATCGACGCGCTGCGCACCTGCCTGGTGACGCCGTCGACCGTGATGATCCGTAACGCGACGCTGCGCGAGGCCGGTGGCTTCGACGAGGATCTGACGGCGGCCGAGGACTACGACCTGTGGCTGCGCATCCTCGTGCGCCACGAGATCGGCTACCTCGCCGAGTATCACGCGACGCGCCACGCGGGGCATCGCGGACAACTCTCGGCGACGGTCCCGGCGATCGATCGGTTTCGTATCCTGGCTTTGCTCAAACTGCTGGGCGGGCACGATCTGAATCCGATGCGGCGCGATGCGGTCTGCGATGTGATTGCCGAGAAGTGCGGGATCTACGCGCAGGGTCTGATGCGGCGCGGGCGCGGCGAGGCTGCGCAACTGATATTGGGCTTTGCCGCCGAGGCGGACAGCGCGTGGCGCGCGGACGGCGCGCAGCCGAGCGCAATCGCGGCGGCCGCGGCGATGCGCGCGCAAATTCGCCGCGATGGCGGCGTGAGTGGCGCGCGATGAATGCGGAGCAAAGCAATGAATGCGGAGCGAACGGAGGCGGCGGCGATCGACGCCGCGATCGATGCCTGGGCGGCGGAGCGGCGGCTGCCGGAGGCCTATCGCGCGCGCTGGCATGCGCTGGGCGAGGGCGATCGCGCCGCCCTGTATAACGTCGCGAGTGCGCTGCGTCTGCGCACGGGACAGTTCGCCGCGGCGTTCGATCTGATCGAGGAGCTTGCGGTGCGTGCGGGCGTGCCGCCCGCGACGATCCTTGCCGGAGGCGAGATTCGGCGGATACTTGACGGGATCGGATCGGCGCCGGGCCGCGCGCGGGAGCTGCTCGAGGCGCTGCGCGCGATGCGCTTTCCGCGGCTCAAGGTTGCAGCCGAGCGGATCGCGGCGGCGGTGGCGGCGCTCGGCCTGCCGGCTGAAATCCGCGTGGTCTTGCCGCGCGAGCTGGGCTCTGATGAGGTCAGGGTCGAAATTTCGGCGCATGGCGGCGCGCAGCTCGAGCGGCTGATCGCAGCAATTGCGGGCCATCGCGCCGGACTGGGCAAGATCGCCGAGATGGTAGGCGGCGCGCATAGCGATGACGACGAGATTTGAACTTGACGCGCTCTATATAGAGGAAGGCGAGCGTTCGAGCGCGCTGGCCGCGCGGGTGATCGCGGGCCTGCCGGCGGGCGTGGCGGTGCGCTACGTGGCCGACGGGCGCGTGGCGGCGCGGCCCGCGGCGGGCGCGGCCGACCCGTTTGGCGCGGGCAAGCGGCGCATGATTATCCTGCGGCGGCGGTCGCCGTTCGTGATGGCGTGTCCGGCGGGGTCGAGCGAATTCGCCTGCTGCGGCTATCTGATCGCGGCACTCGCCTCGAACTGCCCGATGGATTGCGGCTACTGTTTTTTGCAGGAATATCTGGCCGACAATCCCGGCTTCCAGATTTACGCCAACTACGCCGATCTGTTCGGCGAGCTCGATCGAATCGGGCGCAACGCGCCCGCGCGCGCGATCCGGGTCGGCACGGGCGAGCTGGCCGATTCGCTGGCCTTCGACCGGCTGACCGGAATCAGCCGCGACCTGGTCGATTATTTCGCGCGGCGCGAGGGGCTGCTGCTGGAATTCAAGACCAAGACCGACGAGATCGAAAATCTGCTGGCGATCGATCCGCGCGGCCGCACGCTGGTTTCGTGGACGCTTTCGCCCGCGCGGGTCTTCACCACGACGGAGCATCGCACGGCGCCGCCCGTGGCGCGGATCGCGGCGGCGTGCCGGGTGCTGGAGGCGGGCTACAAGGTCGCGTTTCATCTGGACCCGATCATCGCGTACGAGGGCGCGGCGCGCGATTACCTGGCGCTGCTGGATGATCTGTTCGACGCGATCGATCCGGGGCGGATCGCCTTTATCAGCATGGGCGGGCTGCGGATGACGCCGGGGCTGCGCGGCGCGGCGCGGCGGCGCTTTCCGCGCGATCCGATGCTGGTGGGCGAAGAGGTGATGGCGCCGGACGGGCGGATGCGCGCGTTTACGCCGCTGCGCGTGGGACTCTACGAAAAGTTACGTGAACGAATCAAGCTGGCGGATGCGAACCTCGCGGCGTACTTGTGCATGGAAAGCCCAAGCGTGCATCGCCGGGTCTTTGGCGCAGCGCCGCCGGCGCCGCATGCGCTGGGCGCGCGGCTGGCCGGGAGCTGAGCGATGGCGGGGCGAAGCGGCGCGCCAGACGTCCGCGGCAAAGGCGGGGCGAACGGACGCGGGACGCGCGCGCGGGCGGCGCCGGCGCGCGCGACCGACGCCCGCGCCCGGCCGATCGGCGTGTTCGATTCCGGTATCGGCGGGCTCACGGTGCTCAAGGCGCTGGTCGCGATTCTGCCGGGCGAGGATTTTATCTACCTGGGCGACACGGCGCGCCTGCCCTATGGCACCAAGTCGAACGAGATAATCGTGCGCTACTCGCGCGAGAACACCGAGTTCCTGCTGGCCAAGGGGGTCAAGCTGCTGGTGGTGGCGTGCAACACCTCGAGCGCGGTGGCGCTGGACGAAATCGAACGCCATACGATGGTGCCGGTGGCCGGGGTGATCGAGCCGGGCGCGGGGGCGGCGGTCAAGGCGTCGCGCTCGGGCAAAATTGGCGTGATCGGCACCGAGGCGACGATCGCGTCGGGCGCCTACACGCGCGCGATCCAGCGGCTGCGGCCACGGGCCGAGATTTACACGCGCGCCTGTCCGCTGCTGGTGCCGCTGGTCGAGGAGGGCTTTGTCGACAACGAGATCGCCGAGCGCGCGGTGGCCTATTACCTGGAGAGCCTGAAGGCGAGCGGGATCGACACGCTGCTGCTCGGCTGCACGCATTACCCGCTGCTGACGGGGCTGTTCGAGCGGGTGCTGGGGCCGCGGGTGAAGATCGTCGATTCGGCGACGGCGACGGCGGCGGCGGTGAGCGCGCGGCTGGCCGCGCTGAAGCTCGGGCGGCGCGGCGGCGGGCGGGGCGCGCAGAGTTTTTTCGTCACCGAGACGCCGGAGCGGTTTGTGCGGGTGGGGCGGCGGTTTATCGGCCCGCGGGTCGAGTCGGCGGTGAGGATCGAGCGGTGAAGATCGAGCGTTGCGAGCCGCGGCGGAGCACGCTGAAATATGCCGGGCGGTAGGCTACAATTGATGAAAATTTGCCCGCGACTGACCAGCGGCGCTACTTTCATTTGAGCTGATTCGGACAACTCAAGCTAAAGCTTACGCGGACCATATGGCTTCATCCCTGACTCAAGTTGCGCATAAAATTTTCGGCTCCAAGAACGACCGCGAACTCAAGCGGATGCGGCCGATCGTCGACGAGATCAACCGGCTCGAGAGCACTATCGGCGCGCAGAGCGACGAGGAATTGCGCGCCAAAATCGGCGAGTACAAGGCCCGGATCAGCGCGCTCGAGGAGGCGGAGCAGCGTACCGAGGCGCTCGAGGAGGCGCTGCCGGAAGTCTTCGCGATCGTGCGCGAGGCGGCGCGCCGCGTGCTCGGCCAGCGCCATTTCGACATGCAGTTGGTCGGCGGCATGGTGCTCCATCAGGGCCGGATTGCCGAGATGAAGACCGGCGAGGGCAAGACGCTGGTCGCGACGCTGCCGGCGGTGCTCAACGCGCTGACGGGGCGCGGCGTGCACGTGGTGACGGTCAATGATTACCTGGCGCGGCGCGACTCGGAATGGATGGGGCTGATCTACCATTTCCTCGGGCTGACCGTCGGGGTGGTGGTGCACGGGGTCAGCGACCAGGATCGCAAGCTCGCCTACGGCTGCGATATCACCTACGGCCAGAACAACGAGTTCGGCTTCGACTACCTGCGCGACAACATGAAGTTCAACCTCGAGGAGTACGTCCAGCGCGAGCATCACTTCGCGATCGTCGACGAGGTCGATTCGATCCTGATCGACGAGGCGCGCACGCCGCTAATCATCTCGGGCGCGTCCGAGGAGTCGACCGACACCTACTACGTGGTCGATCGGGTGATTCCGCGGCTTAAGCCCGAGGAGCATTTCACGGTCGACGAGAAGCTGCGCACGGTGGCGCTGACCGAGGAGGGCGTGACCCGGGTCGAGGAGTTGCTGGGGGTCGAGAACCTCTACGATCCGCGCAATATCCTGCTGCTGCATCACGCGAACCAGGCGCTCAAGGGGCATGTGATTTTCAAGCGCGACGTCGACTACGTGGTCAAGGACGGCCAGGTGGTGATCGTCGACGAGTTCACCGGGCGGCTGATGCCGGGGCGGCGCTGGAGCGACGGGCTGCATCAGGCGATTGAGGCCAAGGAGAACGTCAAGATCGAATCCGAGAACCAGACGCTCGCGACGATCACGTTCCAGAACTATTTCCGCATGTACAAGAAGCTGGCCGGGATGACCGGCACGGCCGACACCGAGGCGCAGGAGTTCAAGGAGATCTACAACCTCGACGTGATGGTCATCCCGACCAACAAGCCGATGATCCGCATCGACCATCACGACGTCGTGTTCAAGAGCGAGGACGAAAAGTTCGACGCGGTGATCGAGGATATCCGCGACTGCTTCGAGCGCGGCCAGCCGGTGCTGGTCGGCACGGTATCGATCGAGAAGTCCGAGCGGGTCGCCAACCAGCTCAAGAAGACCGGCATCAAGCATAACGTGCTCAACGCCAAAAACCATGAGCGCGAGGCCGAGATCGTGGCTCAGGCCGGGCGCTTCAAGGCGGTGACGATTTCGACCAACATGGCCGGGCGTGGCACGGATATCGTGCTGGGGGGCAATGCGGAAGGGCTGGCGGCGACCGAAAGCGGCACGCGCGACCCGGCCGACCCCAACTACCAGCAGGCGCTGGCGCGTTTTCGCGAGCAACTGGCGGGCGAGCGCGAGCAGGTGCTCGGGGCGGGCGGGCTGCATATCCTGGGCACGGAGCGGCACGAATCGCGGCGTATCGACAATCAGTTGCGCGGCCGATCGGGGCGCCAGGGCGACGCCGGATCGTCGCGGTTTTTCCTGTCGCTGGAAGACGACCTGCTGCGGATTTTTGGCGCCGACCGGCTCAAGGGGCTGATGGGGCGGATCGGGATGGAAGACGGCGTACCGATCGAGCATCGCTGGATCTCCAAGGCGATCGAGAACGCGCAGAAGAAGGTCGAATCGCACAACTTCGACATCCGCAAGCATCTGCTGGAATACGACGACGTGATGAACAAGCAGCGCGAAGTCGTTTACCATCGCCGGCGCGAGCTGCTCTCGGGTGCGCCGCTCAAGGAAGATATCGCCGCGATGAGCGAGGAGCAGGTCGAGGCGGTGATCAATGCGCACGCCAGCCGCGACCAGGAGCCGGCGCAGTGGGAGTGGAAGGAGATCGAGGACGGCTTCTTCAAGCAGTTCAAGTTCCGGCCGAACTTCCGCGAGACCGTCGACCTGGCGACGCTCAACATGCCCGACGATCTGATCGCGGAGGCTAACGAACGGATCGCGCGGCTGTACGACGAGCGCGAGCGCGAGTTCACCGAACCGGTGATGCGCCAGATCGAGAAGATCGTGATGCTGCAGACGCTCGACGCGCTGTGGAAGGACCATCTGCTCGCGATGGACCATCTCAAGGAAGGCATCGGGCTGCGCGGCTACGGCCAGAAGAATCCGCTGGTCGAGTATCAGAAGGAAGGCTTCGAGATGTTCGAGGCGCTGATGCGGGTGCTGCAGGAGGACGTGGTCGAGAAGGTCTATTCGGTGCAGGTGCGGCGCGAACAGGACGTCGCGCAGATCCAGCAGCAGCAGGCGCGGCCGCAGAAGGTCGTGATGAGCCACGGCGACGAGCCGGTCGAGGCGAGCACGCCGACCGTCAAGCGCGAGACCGAAAAGGTCGGCCGCAACGATCTGTGTCCGTGCGGATCGGGCAAGAAATACAAACGCTGCCACGGCAAGTGAGCCTCGCGCGGGAAGGCGGGCGCGCGGTAACGCGGCGCGGCGGATGCGGGCGTCGCCCGGCGCGCCGCGGGGTACTTGCGAGGTGGTTCGGGTGCCGTGTTAAATCGGCGCCTGGAGGAGCTGATGAAGGTACGACTCGAACCCGCGCCGGTGCGCGGCTTTCGCTTTGCCGGCGTGAGCGCGGGGCTAAGAAACGAGCCGGGACGTCTGGATCTCGGCGTAATCGCGGCGGACTGGCCGGTGGCGGCGGCCGGCGTGTTCACCACCAATCTGGTTAAGGCGGCACCGGTAATCGTTGCGCACCAGCATGTGCGGCGCGGCCGGCTGCAGGCGATCGCGGCCAACTCGGGTTCGGCCAACTGCTTCACCGGCAACGCTGGCCTGAAGCTCGCGCACGACTCGGCGAAGGCCCTGGCCGGGGCGCTCAAATGCGCGCCCGAGCTGATCGCGCCGTGCTCGACCGGGGTGATCGGCCGGGCCTACAACCTGGCGCGATATCGCTCCGGAATCCGTGAGGCGGTCGCGATGCTCGGACCCGACCGGCTGGGCGATTTCGCGCGCGCGATCATGACCACCGATACGCGTCCGAAGACCGCGTCGATGGTGCTCGAGCTGGGCGGCGCCGAGGTGACGATCGCGGGTTGCGCCAAGGGCGCCGGAATGATCGAGCCCAAGATGGCGACGATGCTCGCCTTTATCGTGACCGACGCCGCGTGCGCCGCGCCGATGTTGCGGCATACGCTGGCGCGGGCGCTGCCGGCGAGCTTCAATGCAATCACCATCGACGGCGACATGTCGACCAACGACACGCTGCTGCTGATGGCTTCAGGAGCGGCCGGCAACCGACCGCTTAGGGGGCGCGAGGTCGGCGCTTTCGAGGCGGCGGTGGCCGCGGTGGCGGACGCGCTGGCGCGCGAACTGGTGCGCGACGGCGAGGGCGCGACCAAGCTGGTGACGGTCGAGGTGCGCGGCGCGCGGACGGCGGCCGAGGCCGATCGGGTGGCGCGGCAGATTGCCAATTCGCCGCTGGTCAAGACCGCGTTTTTCGGCTGCGACCCGAACTTCGGGCGCATCCTGATGGCAGCGGGCAAGGCCGGCGTCGCGCTCGATCTCGAGCGGCTCGAAGTCAGCCTCGGCGGGATCAAGCTGGCCAGCCGTGGCGCGCTGCGGGTCGGCGCGCTCGAGCGCGCCGCTGCGCAGATGAAGAAACGCGAGTTCGGACTGCTGATCGATCTGAAGCAGGGCAAGGGCGCGGCGTCGATCATGACCTGCGATCTAAGTTTCGATTACGTCAAGATCAACGCCGAGTACACGACCTGATCCGGCGCCCGGACGCGCCGAGTGAGTATTGGCCATGGCCGGTTTCGTCAAGGCGGCGCGGCGCGGCGAGATTCCCGAGGGCGGCGCCAAGGTGGTCGAGGCGGGCGGCCGCACTATCGCGATCTTCAACGCGGGCGGCAGCTTCCATGCGATCGACAACTCCTGCCGCCATCTGGGCGGTCCGCTCGGCGCGGGCGAAGTCTATGGCACGCGCGTGATCTGTCCGTGGCACGGATGGGAGTTCGACTTCACCACCGGCGCGAACGTCGACGATCCGGCGATGCGTGTGAGCTGCTTTGCCGTGCGGCTCGAGGGCGACGACGTGCTGGTGGAAGTATGACGGCCGGCGGCCGGCTGCCGGATTTTCTCGGCGTGGGGCCGCCGCGCGCGGCGACCTCATGGCTCGACGCGGTGCTGCGCGGGCACGTGGGCCTGCCGCGCGAGATCAAGGAAGTGGACTTTTTCGTTGAGAACTACGCGCGCGGCATCGAATGGTACAAGGGCTATTTCAGCGAATGCGATCCGGCGCGGCCGGCCGGCGAGATCTGTCCGAGTTACTATTCGGCGATCGCCCGCGAGCGCATCGCGCTGCATCTGCCGCACTGCCGCATCATCTGCACATTTCGCGATCCGGTCGAAAGGCGCTACTCGTTCTACAAGCTCGCCTTGCGCAATGCGTGGACCCGCGACGACTTCGAAACGTGGGTGATGAAAAATCCGGCCAACAACGACGGCGGGCTCAAGGCCTGGTTCGACACGTTCGGGCGCGACAACGTGCTCGTGCTGATCCATGACGACCTCGAGGCCGACGCGCAGGGCTATCTCGACCGCGTATGCCGCTTTATCGGCATCGCGCCGTTCCCGCTCGCGGATTCGCCGGTCGGCGATCGGCGGGTCAACACCTTCAGGGCGCCGCCCCGCAATCAACGCCTCGCACGGCGGGCGCGCAAGCTGCGCGACTGGCTCAAGGCGCGCGAGGCCTATCGGGCGATGAACCTGCTCGGCCGCGCCGGCGTGTGGCGCTATTGCTTCGAGGGCGGCGCCGAATTCACGGCGCTCGATCCGGCCGTCGAGGCGCGCCTGCGCGAGCGCTTTCGCCCCGAGGTCGAGGCGCTGGCGGCGCTGATTGGCCGCGACCTCTCGGCGTGGACGCGGCCGCGCGGCGCTGTGGAACCATCCGCGCCGCCGCCGCCGGCCGGCGCGCGCGGCTGAAGCAGTCCGCGGCGCATTGCGGTAAGCTCGGTTCGATGGCGCGCGTCTCGGCGATAATCCCGGTGTACAACGGCGCGGCGACGGTGGCCGCGGCGATCGACAGCGCGCTCGCGCAGAGCTTTGCCGCGCTCGAAGTGATCGTGGTCGACGACGGCTCGACCGATGCGACGGCCGCGGTGCTGCGCCGCTACAACGGGCGGATCCGGATCATCGAACGGCCCAACGGCGGAATCGCGGCGGCGCGCAACAGCGGTGCCTCCGCGGCCACCGGTGAATATCTCGCGTTCCTCGACTGTGACGATATCTGGATGCCGACGATGGTTGCGCGCGCGGTCGCGGCCCTCGACCGCGATCCGGCCTGCGTGCTCGCCTACTGCAACTGCGCGGTGATCGACAGCGAGGGCGGCGACCTGGGCTCGGCATTGGTGGGCGCGGGCGCCGATCATGCGCCGACGCTCGAGGAGATGCTTGCGCGGCTGTGGCCGATCATGCCGAGCGCGGTGGTGATGCGGCGCGCGGCGTATGCGGCGTGCGGCGGATTTATCGAGGAGTTCCGGTCGTACGGCTTCGAGGACGTGATTTTCTGGCTGCGGGTGCGCGAGCAAGGCGCGTTTTGCTACATTCCGGAGCCGCTGGTCAAATGGCGCTTTGCGCTCTTTCCGCGGCCGCTCAAGGTTGGCTGGATCAAGCCCGAAGCGTTTGTAACCTTCGACCGGATCCTGCGCGAGCGCTACCACGTCGGCGCGGATCATCTGAGGAAGTCGCGCGGGCGCGCGTCGCGCAGCCTGCTCGGCTATATTGGGCTGCGCGCGCTCGACCGGGGCGATCGTGGCGAGGCGCGCGAGGCGTTTCGCCGCGCCCTGGAGTTCGATCCGTGGCGGATGAAGAATCTGCTGCGCTACGCCAAGACCTATCTGCCGCTGCGGCTGGCGCGGGCGCTCTCCGGACGCACGCGGGCCGCGCGATGAAGCACGTCTCATGAGTGCGGCGACCCGGCTGCCCGGCACGATCGGCGTGGGGCCGCCGCGCACGGCGACCACCTGGCTCGACGCGGTGCTGCGCGGGCACGTGGGACTGCCCAGCGGGATCAAGGAGACGGATTTCTTTTCGCTCAACTATGGGCTCGGGATCGAATGGTATCGCGCGCATTTCCGCGACTGCGACCCGGCGCTGCCGGTGCTCGAGTTTGGACCGGTCTACTTCGAATGGCCGCGGGCTCCGGAACGCATCGTCGAGCATATCCCGCACTGCCAGATCCTGGTGACGCTGCGCGATCCGGTCGATCGGATCTATTCGCATTACCAGTTGCTCAGGCGTGAAGGCTGGCTCGGCGCGATCTCGTTCGAGGCGGCGCTGGCCGACCATGAGCGGTGGGCCGAGCGCGCCGGCAATCTGCTCTCCAACAGCCGCTACGCGTATCATCTGGGCCGCTGGCTCGAGGTCTTCGGGGCCGCGCGCACGCTGGTCATGATCTATGACGACCTGGAGGCGCATCCGCAGGAATATCTCGATCGCGTATGCGGCTTCATCGGCATCGCGCCGGTTAATCTGGCGAACTCGCGCTTTGCACACGCGCGCGTCAATCGGATGACGCGGGCGCCGCGCAGCCCGCGGCTGGCCCGCGGCGCGCGCAAGCTGCGGGTCGCGCTCGAGCAGCGGGGGATGCCGCGGATGCGCGAGTTCCTCAAGCCGGTATTCACGTTCTGTGCGGAGGGCGGCGAGCCTTTTGCACCGATGCATCCGGCGACCGAAGCCGCTTTGCGCGAGCGCCTGCGCCCGGAAATCGAGGCGCTCGAGGGGCTGATCGGCCGCGACCTGACGGCCTGGACGCGACCGCGCGCACGGCCTGATCCGGTCTAGCGGCGCGCGGCCGCCGGTTCCCTAGCGTTCAGGCGGAGCCGCGCTCGCCGACGCGAACGCCCGTCCGCCGGCTGTCCGAGGTTTGCGCCATCGACGCTTGGGCGAGGGTCTCGCGCCAGCACGAAAGGTCGCGCCCGAGCAATTCTTCGAGCGCCGCGATCTCGGGTTTGAAACGCTGGCGCAACCGGCTTTCCAGCGCCGGATCGAGCGGCGGAAATTCCGCTCCGCGTCCCATCCAGTAATCGAATACCGGATTCATCACGCGGCGCGTGCGCCAATACCGATGGTCGCCGAGGAAGCCTCTGAGTTTGCGCGCCCGCCGCGCCATCCGGCGGTACTTGGGCGCGCGGTCCACGCCATTGACCGAGTCGCCAACGTGCGCCACTCCCGCCAGGTTCAATCTTTCGGCGCCGATAAAGCTACAAATAGTATCGATATACTGCTGCGGGCTACGCCGCGCGTCCTCGAGAATCAGCACCAGGACGTTCTCCCGCCCGAAGATGCGCTGCCACTCCGTTATATTTTCCGTGTACCTGGCGTACGCGAGCAAATCCTTATGCCGTTCGGCGATCCGTGCGAAGGGCTCCTTGACCAGCGCCATCTTGCGCCACATTTTGTAGTTCGAGTAGTGCCGGGCGACGGGCTCGCGCAGGGTGCAGATGATTTTGCAGTCCGGGATATGCCGCGCGAGGCGCTCGCGCGCCGCGTCCGAGGAAAAGTACGAAGGCCCGAACTCGCCAGTGGGCACCCCCGGCCGCCGGTTTCTGAAATGGTAGGCGTACCATTCGATGCCGCGTGGATAGCGCACATCGAAAAACAACGTCTCTTTGATCCCGGCCGGTAGATTTACGTGCCCGCGCAGAATCTGATCCAGCCAGGTCGTACCGGTACGCGGCGGCCCCACGCCGATAAAGTTGGGCAAGGCTGCCCCTTCATCCACACGTTCCTTGGCGAATCTGGGCATGAGCCCCTCTTAAAAAATCGAATTAGCCCTAGTTAGGCATAAAGCGACCTCAGATACTACTAAAACGTGCTTTTCGTCTCCCAGTGTAGCTAATACTTTCGATGGAGACGCGGGATCGATTATCGACCGCGACCTGACTGCGTGGAACGCCCGTGCAGGCGGCCCGGGTTAGTGGCGGCTGGCGAAGAGTTTGCCGGCGCCATAAGTGACGGCGGCGGCGGCGATGCCGATGGCCATGCTTTCGAGGCCGCTGCGCCACCATGAGCGCGAGGTGATCGCGGTCTTGGCCGCGCCGACGCCGAAGAGCACGACGACCGTGGCGATTGCCGAGGCGAGAATGCCGTGCGGCGGCGCCACCAGCAGATACGGCATCACCGGCACCATCGCGCCGAGCAGATAGGACAGGCCGACGGTCAGGCCTGAGCGCAGCGGCGGCTGATCGATGTCGGTGCCGAAACCCAGCTCCTCGCGCATCATGACGCTGCTCCAGCGCGCCGGGTCGGCCGTGATATGCGCGACGATCTGATCGAGCAGCGGACCGGCGAAGCCCTTTTTGCGGTAGATCGAGCTGACTTCGTCGCGCTCGCGTTCGGGCCAGCGCTCGATTTCATCGCGCTCGCGCTCGATTTCGCTCTGGTAGAACTCGACTTGCGCGCGCGCCGAGGCGTAGGCCGCGAGCCCCATCGCGACCGCCCCGCCGAGCATCTCGGAGAGCCCCGCCATGATCACGATATTGGCCGCGCTGAAGGCCCCGGCAACGCCCGAAGTAACCGCGAACGAGGCCACCAGGCCGTCGTTGAGGCCCAGCATCACGTCGCGCAGGCTGGGGCCGCCGACGGCGTGAATTTGCTCGGTGTGATGATCGTATTCGCGTTTCCATGCGCCCAGCGCCATGATCGTCCGCTCCCGTGGTTCAGCCGGCGCGCGAATGCGGCGTGGCCGGTGCGATCGCGGCAGTGCCGGCCGGCCGATGATTGCGGCGCGCGCGATCGTCGATGCGCCTGCGCAGGGCAATGAAGCGATGCACGCGGCGGCGCGCCTCGGCGCGCGGCGGTCGTTCGCCAAGGTAAAAGTAGAAAAAACGCAGGCGCTGGCTGCGCGAGACAAAGCGCCCGATGCTGCGGTCGAGATGGACCAGGTTGAGCATACGGCGGCGATCGGAGACCGTGCGAACGCGGCGAAAGTCCTCGAGGTCGACAAAATTGATCGTCCATCGCGTGGCCGCATCGCTGGCGGATTGGGCGGCGCCCGAGCCTGCTTCGGCACCGGCCGCGCGCGCGAGCAACAGATTGGTCTCTTGCAGATCGCGGGTGTAGATGCCCGCGTCGTGCAGACGGCGAACCGCGTCGGCGACGGCACGCGAGACCGCCACGCGATGGCGGAAACGGACTCGTCCGCCGGCGAAGGCGACCTTGCTCAGGATCTCGGCGCCGGCCAGTTCCTCGCTGATAACCGCGCTGGCGCGAACCGCCCCCAGGCGCACGAACTCGACCGCGGCCAGCGGTCGCGGATGGGCGAAGCCGACGGCCTCGAGCATCGCCGCGCCACGCAGGACGCGCCGCGCACGGGCGCCGGCAAAATTACTCATCCAGCCCTTGATCCAGGAATCTTCGGCCACGCGCTTGACGAAGGCGCGGGCGCCGGCAACCTCGATGAAGCCGGCGACGGTGCGCGCCGTGCGCTTGACGGTCTGGAAGCCGGACCCGGCGATCAGCTCGTCGAGATGCCCGGCGGCGGCCGACCATTGCGGGGCGCTCGCATGGAGAATGCGCACTCTCATCCGGCCGTCCAGCGTAGCCGATTGGGCGGCGCGACGCATGACCTCGCGCGCGGTGCGGCCGGTCCGCCGGCGTGGCGCGAGCGGCCTAGGGAACCTCTGCACAAGGCTCTGCTGTCACCCTGAGCGAAGCGCATGGGTCCCGGATCCGGGATTCTTCGCTACGCTCAGAATGACGACCTAACTTGCGCAGAAGGTTCCCTAGCGGCCGAGTACGTGGCGCACGGTCGTCAGCAGGTAAATCAAATCGCGCGCCGAGCCAATTTCGCCCATCGCGGCGACGCGCCCCAGCAGCTCCATCTCGTCAGCCGCGATATTATGGACACGGCGGATGCGCTCGTCCTTGCGAAAGGCCGTCCAGGCGGACTCCTTGCCGCCCTCGGTGGGCGTGCGCAGCAGCTCGACCGCGCGCGGATTGGCGAGAAAAAACAGATCGCGGCGATCCAGGCCGAGCACCTCGGCAAGCTTGCTCAGAACCTTGTCCGAGGGGTGTCTTTTGCCCGATTCGAGATGGCCGACATAAGGCGTCGACGTCTTGATGCGGTGGGCGACCTCTTGCTGGGTGAGATCGAGTTGCCGCCGCCGTTCCCGAATTACCGGACCAAATTGTCGCTCTTTGCGTTTTGCCATCGACCGTCCGATCAAGCTAGGCGAGCCCCGGTGCCCGCGGATTGTGATCTACAGGGTGCCATCAAAGCGGCCCCGGAATTGGTCTGAGTGTGACGCTCAATGCATTTGCGCAACTACTTTTAGGCCGCGCAATCACACCACTCGCCAGCATTTATCTATCCCAAACCCGGGTCAGCATCCATATGGCCAGATTAACCGATCCTGCACCCTGTGGAATTGCCTAAAAGTAATAATCCGTGTCTGGATGTCTCTCAACGTCGGAACTATTAAGCCTTACCGAAGAGCGTTGGGCAAGCATATCCACGGGGTCGCCGCGGGCCAATCGCAGATCGAACACGAATGGGCCAGCCGATGGTTACCCCGGCCGCCCGGGGGCTTCCCCGCCGCGTCCGCCGGGGCTCAATTACCGTAGGGATTGCGCCCCTTATTCATGTAGATCGAGAAGTCGGCTACGCCCGTGATGATGTGCGCGGGAGTCTTGAAGTCGCGCACTGCGCCGGGCGCCAGGTCGGCGATTACCACCGTATCCTGCCCCAACGGGCGCCCCTGACGGTCGAAATAGTGCACTTCGAGGTCGATCGCGCGGGCCGAATTGGCGGTATTGCGCACCGCGCCCGCCACGCAGACGCGATCGCCGGCACGGTCGAGCTGGCTGCGCACCACGCGCACCGGCTCGACCGTGGCCAGGGAGTAAAAGACGAAGCCGCCGAAGGCCAGCGCGCCGGCCAGCATGATCCATCCGCCACGTTTCATCGGTCACGGCCGGGCGGGCACCGCCGGTTACTCGCGATTCGCCATCGACGCCGCCGAATCAATACGACCGCGGCAGCATCAGCACGTGTTCGCTGATCGAGTTGAGCACCATCTCCTGCGAGACCGGCGCGATCTTGAGCAGGCGGCATTCGCGGAAGTAGCGTTCGACGTCGTACTCCTGCATGTAGCCGTAGCCGCCAAGCGTCTGCACGGCGCGATCGCAGGCCTCGAACGAGGCGTCGGCGGAGCGCAGCTTGGCGATATTGGATTCGGCGCCGCAGGGCTTGTGATGGTCGAACAGCCAGCCCGCCTTGAGCATCATCAGTTCGGCCACTTCGAGCTTGGAATAGGCGTCGGCAAGCGGATGCGCGATCGCCTGGTTCTGGCCGATCGGCCGGCCGAAGACCACCCGCTCCTTGGCGTAGCGCACGGCCTTGTCGATCGCCGCGCGGCCCATCCCGATACCCTCGGCGGCAATCAGGATGCGCTCGGGATTGAGTCCGTCGAGCAGCGTATGGAAGCCGCGGCCGACCTCGCCGACGACCTCGCTGGCCGAGACCCGCAGGTTGTCGATGAAGAGCATGTTGGTGTCGACGCCGTGGCGGCCGAGCTTGCGCAGCTCGCGGACCTCGACCGCGTCGCGATCGAGTTCGACGAAGAACAGCGTCATGCCGTCGGTCTTGCGCTTGACGTCTTCGATCGGCGTGGTGCGCGTCAGCAGCAACATCCGATGCGCTTCCTTGGCCTTGGTGATGAAAATCTTGCGGCCGTTGATCACGTAGTTGTCGCCGTCGCGCCGGGCAAAGGTTTTGATATGCGTGATGTCGTTGCCGGCGTCGGGTTCGGTGACCGCAAACGACAGATGCATCTCGCCGCTGATCACGCGCGGCAGATAGCGCCGCTTGAGCTCCTCGCTGCCGTGGCGGATGAGCGGGGTGAGGCCGAAAATTCCCAGATGGACCGCACTCGCCGCGTTCATCGCGCCGGCGTAGGCGATCTGCTGCATGACCAGCGCGGCCTCGGTGATGCCAAGACCGCTGCCGCCGTATTCCTCGGGTATCGCGATCCCGAGGAAGCCGGCCTCCGCCACCGCCTTGTAGAACTCGTGGGGAAATTCGCCGCGCAGATCCTTGCCGCGCCAGTATTCGTCGGGGAAACGCTGACACATCGCGCGCACGCCGGCGATAATTTCATTCTGCGATTCGCTCAGTTCGAAATCCATCTCGCTCTCACTCCCTGCCCGGATCGGCGATCGGTTACGCGCCACCAGGCTGATTCGACTGCGACCCTCGACGGGCTGATAATCGCGCGGTGGCGCCCCGCAGCGCAATCTCTCGAAGCCGGTCGACGCTGGCTGAGGCCACAGGCGTGATAACCGGCGGAAAACTCCCCGGTATGCGATCGCCCGAACGGCGGATATGATAATGTGCTGCGCGGCGCTGCGCCACTCGACGGCATTTATCTTGCTCCGTCAGACGTGTGGATAGTGGCAACTTGGTCTTACCGACATTGCAAATGGCGGTAATGCCGCGGCCATCGGGCCGTTTGCATTGCCGAAAGCATTCGATCGAAGGCGGGAGCGTATAGTGGATTGCCCACAGGTGAGGCAGATGCCAATTTGGCAGGCGTGGCGATACGGTGAATTTCGAGAAAAACGACTCCGTGATCGCCGCCACGCTCGTCCGCCCTGCCGGGATCCGGCGCGCTAAGCGCGGTCCCCCCCCCTGCGGTGCCGGGGCGGGCGAGATCGTGCCGGGCGGATGGAAGTGCCAAGGGTATCAATTAAACTCACGTGAACTGAAGGGCCGGTCGCCCGCAAGCGGCCAGGAGGATGGCGCGTCAGATGACTCCGAAACAAGTTTTACAGATGATCAAGGACAAGGGCGTAGCGATGGTCGATATAAAATTTATCGACCTGCTCGGCACGTGGCAGCATTTTACTGCCCCGATTTCCGAGTTCAAGGACGAGGAGGCCTTTGAAGCCGGTCTCGGGTTTGATGGTTCGTCGATTCGCGGCTGGTCGGAGATCAACAACAGCGACATGCTGATCATCCCCGACCCCGACAGCGCCGTGCTCGATCCCTTCTACAAGGAGCCGACGTTAACCCTGCTGGGCAATGTCGAAGACGCCATCACGCGCGAGAAGTACCCGCGCGACCCGCGCAACATTTCGGCCAAGGCCGAGGCCTATCTGAAATCGACCGGCATCGGCGATACTTCGTACATCGGACCCGAGCCGGAGTTCTTCATTTTCGACAGCGTGCGCTTCGACACCACGCAGAACTCGAGCTATCACTTCATCGATTCCGACGAGGGCAACTGGAACAGCGGCAAGGAAAAGACCCTGGCCGGCGGCCACAATCCCGGCTACACGATCAAGAACAAGCAGGGCTACTTTCCCGTTCCGCCGGTCGACACCTTGCAGGATATCCGCACCGAAATGGTGATGGAGATGCAGAAGATCGGCATCCGCATCGAGAAGCAGCATCACGAGGTCGCGACCGCCGGCCAGGCGGAAATCGACATGCGCTTCCAGCCGCTGACCAAGATGGCCGACTGGCTGATGTGGTACAAATACATCGTCAAGAACGTCGCCGTGCGCCATGGCAAGACCGCGACCTTCATGCCCAAGCCGATCTTCGGCGATAACGGCACCGGCATGCATACCCATCAGAGCATCTGGAAGGGCGACACGCCGCTGTTCGCCGGCAACGGCTACGCCGGCATGTCGGAGATCGCGATGCACTACATCGCGGGCATCCTGCATCACGCGCCGTCGATCGCCGCCTTCACCAATCCCGGCACGAACTCCTATCGCCGGCTGGTCCCGGGCTTCGAGGCGCCGATCAATCTTGCCTACTCGGCGCGCAATCGATCCGCCTCGGTGCGCATCCCGATGTACTCGCCGTCGCCCAAGGCCAAACGGATCGAGGTCCGCTTCCCCGATCCGACCTGCAACCCGTATCTCGCGTTCTCCGCGATGCTGATGGCGGGACTCGACGGTATCCAGCGCCGGCTCGATCCGGGCAAACCGCTCGACAAGGACATCTACGCGCTCTCGCCCGCCGAACTGGCCGAAGTGCCGAGTATGCCCGCGTCGCTCGAGGAGTCGCTCTCCAATCTGAAGAAGGATCATGAGTTCCTGCTCAAGGGCGATGTCTTCAGCGAGGAGCTGATCGAGACCTGGATCGAATACAAGATGGCGAAAGAGGTCAGTGCGATTCGCCTGCGGCCGCATCCGTACGAGTTCGCGCTCTACTACGACGGCTGATCGCGGCCGATTGCGGCCGATTGCGGATTGTCGAACTGAGTCGCGCAGGCGGCGGGAGGTTTCCCGCCGCCCGCGCTTTTTGGGCATCGCCGCGAATCATTCATCGCCGCTGACGGTTCGTATCGTCGGTGATTCGCATCGTGCGAGGCGATAGTCAGTTTCGTCGCATAACGCGACCCCGCACGGCTCGCACTGAGTCCTCGGTCGGCCGCGCGCGAGATCGTCCGATCGATCGTCAAATGATCAAATAAGCCCGCAATCACGGTTGTTTCGCCGATCGCCAGGCAGCCGACAGGGGTAGACTAACGCGTCCCGGGACTTCGCGCCGGCGATGGCACGCTCTTCGCTCTACCATTGATCCAAATCGAGCGGCGTACGGATTCTTTCCGAGCCGACGCCAGCTCGAATTTAATTTGCGCAGGAATTAGCATCGCAATGAGAGTTGTTCGCACCTCAGCTTCGATCGTCGCGGCGATCGCGATCGCCGGCGCCGCGGTCGTACCCGCCTGGTCGTTTGATCCTCCGGCCGGGCAGATGCAGGAGGTTACCGCCGAGGTCGTGCCGACCCAGGATCAGGTCCTGTGGCAATTGTTCGAACTGCATCTGCATTTGCAGGCGGCGGAAAGGCACGCCTTCTACAGCCCCAAGGCCGAGCACGAGTATTTTGCGGCCGAGCGCATGTACGACTTCGGCCATTACGATGAAGCCGTCGCCCATGCCGAAAAGGGTGAGGCCACGCTGCCCGAAACTCCCAACTTGATTGCGCCGCTGCGCGTTTCACGCTGAGTCTTCGCGCTGGCGAGGCGCGCGAACCCCGCAAGCGCTCGCATTTCGTTCCCTTCCCCGGAGGCAGGCAGGCTCCCCACTGCCTGCCTCTTTCTTTTTGCGGCGCGAAAAATTTCTTCGGGCGCTGCTCTCATGCGATCGGTCATGGCGCGCGACGCGACGCTGAGGGGTGTTGCTAGGCGATCCGCGCAAACCGCGCAGGTCGCGCAACAATCGATGCGCCAGGTGGCAAATGATAATCTAATCGGCGTTCGCGATGTTTCATCCACGTCATATCCGCACCGCGATCGCGCTTGCGAGCGCGCTCATCGCGGCGATCCTCGGCGTGCCGCTTGGCGGTGCGGCCGCGGCGACGCCGACGGTGATCGCCTCGCCCGCCGCATCGCCCGCGTCAATGGCCGCCGAGGCGAGTGCGGCGCGATCACCCGCGCCGTCCGTCGCACCGTCGGCCGGCGCCACGGCGATTGCCCCGGCGGCGGCCCTCGATCCCGCGGCGGCCGCGCGCGCCGGCGTCATCACCTATCTGAGCGCGGTCATCGGCTGGAGTCGTCATCTGGCGATCGAGGTGCAGACGGCGCACGACCCGGTGGAGATCCTGTTCGTCGCCGACGATCGCCAGATGGCCGGCGAAGTGCTGACGATGGCTTTCGAGTATGCGCGCGCCGCGGCCGACCTGATCAGGGCTGACGGCGGAGCGCGGAATCCAGCCGCCAGTATCGGGGCGGCGGCCGCCCCTGGCCCGCGGGCCGGCGTCGATGGCACGGACTATAACCAATTGGTCGCGCGCCGCGCTCAGGCGCAGGCCGCGATCGACGCCAGCCAGGCCCATCTCAAGGATTTGCGTGCGCGGTTGCAGAAAGCCGCCAAGCACGATCGCGATCGCCTCACGCGCGAAATCGTCGCCACCCAGGGCGAACTCGATCTGGCGCAGTCGCACGTCGATTTGCTCAACGCGCTGATCGAATTCGAGGGCGGCGCCGGGTTGGCCGCAACCGGCGTCGAGACCGGCCTCAGCGGACAAATCGACGAACTCGAGCGCTCGGTGCGGCCGGTCGCCGTTACGCAGGGCCAGGCGGCGCCGACCACGCTGGTGGCCGGCGCGCCGGCGCCCGCGCTTAGCGTTCCGGCGTCTGCGCCCGCCGCGGCCCGCGCGCCGTCCGACGGCTTCTTCGGCAGCCTCGACGCGATTTTGCGCCTCCAGCGCAAAGATCAGACGATCGCCGATGCCATGGCGCTCACCCGCCAGCTCCTCGCCGCGACCGAAACCCAGCGCGCACCGCTGCTCGCGACCCTGCACGATATCGATCAACAAGGCGTGCGCGCGGCCGCCGCCACCGCTTCGAGCGATATCGCCACCCTGCGCCAGAGCCAGCAGCTCTTCCAGGCCCTGAACGCGCGGCACAAGCTGGTCTCGAGCGCGATTCTGCCGCTGGCCAAGACGATCGTCCTGCTCAATCTCTACAACGCCAATCTCGCGCGCTGGCGGACGGCGCTCAGTTCCCAGGTTCACGAAGAATTGCGCACGCTGATGATGCGTCTGCTTGGACTCGGTGCGCTGCTCGCGATTGTTTTTGCCGGGGCCTTCATCTGGCGCGCGCTCACCTTTCGCTACGTCGTCGACCTGTCGCGCCGCCATCAATTGATGCAGGTGCGGCGCCTGGCGGTCGCCGTGATTATCGCACTCATACTGGTTTTCGACTTTGCCAATGAGCTGGGCACGCTCGGCACCGTGATGGGCTTTGCGGCGGCCGGCATCGCGATTACGCTGCAGAACGTCATCCTGTCGTTTGCCGGCTATTTCTATTTGAGCGGCCGCTTTGGCGTGCGCGTGGGCGAGCGCGTACAGCTTTCCGGCATCACCGGTGACGTGCTCGAGACCGGGCTCTTGAAGCTCACCCTGATGGAGCTTTCGGAGGACGCCGACGGACGCCAGCCGACCGGCCGCGTGGTGGTCTTTCCCAACTCGACGGTGTTCCAGTTCAACGGCAATTTCTTCAAACAGATTCCGGGCTCGAATTACTCCTGGAACGAACTGCGCCTCACGCTGGCTCCCGACTGCGACTACCGGCTGGCGGAGAAACGCCTCGAGGAGGTGGTCGGCGCGGTCTTCGCGCGCTATCGCGACGCCGTCCAGCGCGATTACCGCAACACCGAATCCACCCTCAACGTCCGCTTCGAGACTCCCCGTCCGCAGAGCCGCCTGCGCCTGGGCGTGGCCGGGCTCGAGATCATCGTGCGCTATCCGGTGCCCCTGCAGAGCGCCGTGCAGAGCGCCGACGAAATCGCGCGCCGCCTGGTCGACGCTATCGATCGCGAGCCCGGTCTGCGCCTGGCGATGCAAGGCACGCCCGCGCTGCAGGCCGTGGCCGAGCGCACTGCCGGGGAAGGCGCGTCGGCCGCCGCTCCCGACAAAAGCCGCGGCGCGGACGCCGCCGACGGCGCAGATCACGCGTCGGCCACCCCCGCCGCAGCTGGCGCCACGGGCGCTGCCGATCCCCACACCGGACTCACGCCGATCGCGCAGGCCGCCGCCGGCGCCGCCGGAGTCGCTGCCGGAGTCGCCGCCGCCACGGCGGTCTCTGAAGGCGGCGCACCCGCCGCGCCGCCAGCTGCTCCGGTGCCGCCGGTCAAGCCGTGACCCGCCGCGTCATCGATCGTCATGCTTCGCCGCATTGCGTGCGACCGGAGGCCTTGTGACTACCGCGTCACTGCGCCCATCCGTTAAAGCCCGCGCGCTACTGTATGCGATTACCTTGCTTGCCCTGGGCCTGCGCCTCCTGACCTTGGCGCGCCCGGGTATCAGCTGGGCATTTTCATCGTACGATTCGGTCCAGTACACAGAGTTGGCCGACGGGTTACGCCATGGCTGCGGATTCGCCCGCCTGGTGGACTCAAAATGCGCCCCGCCGGAGACCTTGCGCACCCCTGGATATCCGGTTTTCCTGCGCCTGATGCCGTCGCCGCGATTCGCGATCGCGTTGCAAGCCTGCCTGTCCGCGGCGATCTGCTCGCTCCTGGGAACTTTTGTCTACCGTCGCTGGGGCATCGCGGCCGGCGCCATCGCCGCACTGCTCCTGGCCTGCGACCTTCCGTCAATCGTCGCCAGCGGCAGCCTGATGACCGAATGCCTATTCCAAATTTATTGACTGCGGCTGCGCTGCTAGGCCTTTCGGCGGCGTTGTTGCCTCGCCTTAATCGCGCGGCCACGCTGTGCATCCTCGGCGCGGCGCTAATTCTGGGTGTGGCGGCGCTCGTGCGGCCCATCGGTTTTCTGCTGCCGCTGCTCGCGCCGGTTCCGGTCGTGTTCGTCCGCGAAGCCGAACTCAAACGCAAGCTAGCTCTTGGTGCCGCCGCCTTCCTCCTGCCGGCGCTGATCGCGGGGTCCTGGGTAATTCGCAACGGCCGTAGCACCGGCATTTGGACGCTCAGTACAATCGGAGCCATCAACCTTTATTACTACCGCGCTGGCGGCGTCATTTGGGTGCATGAAGGTGGTACCCTGGCCGACGCGATAAATTCTCTCGCTCACGCACCGGGCCTCCCAAAACCTTCAGAGTACTACTCGCCCGAGCTCTACCACGAAACGATTCGCCGCAGTATCCACATACTCACCGCCGACCCGATCGCCACCGTGCGGATGACGATTCGATCGTTTCTCTGGCTCACCATTGTTCCCGACCGCAGCGATCTGAACGTATTTCTTGGGCTGTACGGCGGCACCTCGGTGACGTATCCGGCCGCCATTGGAATTACACGCCGGCTACATGATCTATTCCATTCGCGCGCGCTGACCGAGCTAATCATACTCGATGTTCTGATGATGATCTTTGTCTGGGTCGGTGTCGTGCGCGCAGTCCTGGCACTCCTAAAAGAGCAAGCCACCCCGGCATTTCTCCTACTCATTCCGCTGGTAGTTGCAATGCTGATGATGGTTTTGGCCGCTGGCCCGGAAGCCACCGGGCGTATGCGGACTCCCGCGATCCCGTTCCTCGCGAGGCTGGCGGGGGTTGGATGGTCGAACGCCGTACGCATGACTCGCGAGACGATCGATTGACGCCCGGTGGTCCCCCGCAAGGTTCCTCGATGTCCGCGGACCGCGCGATCGATCGCCGCGCGCGATGCGTCTGGATTCTTTTGGCGCTGGCGCTGCTCGCACTGGCGCTGCGCCTCGCTCCGCTGATGCGGCCCGGATCGGCGTGGGCGATGGCTAACGCCGACTCGCCTCGCTACGTCGAGCTGGCGCAGGGCCTGCGCGCGGGATGCGGCTTCGCACGGCTGGTCGACGGGCATTGCGCCGGCGCCGAGATCTTACGCACGCCCGGCTATCCGCTGTTGCTGGCCGTATTACCGTCGCTGCGCATGATGGTCGCCGTGCAGGCGCTGATCGGCGCGGCGCTCTGCCTCACCGTCGGCTACTTCGTCGCCGTATGGTGGGATCTTCGCGCCGCTGCAATCGCCGAAGCGATCGTGGCGCTGGACCTCTCATCGATCGTGGAGGGCTCGCGAATTCTCTCCGATGTACTATTTCAGGCGCTTATTGCAGTAGCCGTCATTACCCAGTTGTGGGTAATCGCGCGCCGCAGATCTGACGCGCGCGCGCTCGCCGCTATCTTCGCGGCCGCCGCGTTGCTCGCGCTTGCGATCATAGTGCGGCCGGTGGGCCTGCTGCTGCCGATTCTCGCGCCGCTACCGGTTCTGATGCTGCCGGCGATCAGCCGGCGCCAGATGGCCGCGGTGGCATTGCTGGCTTTCGCCCTGCCGGCACTGACTTGCGCCGGATGGGCCGCCCGCAATGCCGCGCGCACTGGCGTCTGGACGGTCAGCAACGACGTCGCCATCGATCTTTACTACTTCAAGGCCGGCGGCGTCATCTGGTACCGCGGCCACAAGGACTTTTCCGCCGTGATGGATGATCTCGCACGCCGCCTTGGACTGCCCGACGCGCGCGATTATCCCGACACTCCGGCCGCGCTCGATTCGCGTATGACGGCCGACGCCGAGCAAATTCTCCTCCACGATCCGGGCGGCGCCATCGAGATGACTCTGCGATCGTTCCTGTGGCTGGCCGTGGTGCCCGACCGCGGCAGTCTCAATGAACTACTCGGCACTCACGCCGGCGCGACGGTATATTTAGCCGCGACCGGGCAATTGAGTACGAGAATCCATCAACTATTGCATTCGCCATTACTCACTGTGCTGGTGATATTCCAACTGGCGCTGACCGCCCTTACCTGGATTGGCGTGGCCTTTGCGCTGGTCGCCGTGCGCCGCAAGTCCGCCCGCGAGGTCGCCGTCGTGCTTATTCCCCTGGGCCTCGCGCTCGCGATGATCGCGCTGGCTGCGGGAGCGGAAGCCTACGCCCGCTACCGGATGCCCGCGATTCCGCTACTGGCGATCTTCGCGGGCATCGGATGGTCGGGTGCGGCCCTCCGCGTCTCGCCTGTCCTTAAACTGAAATTCGCCTGAACCCCGTGCCCGCTGCGCCCGATTCAATCGTCTCTAACGAGGGCCGCAGCAGACCCGCATCTGATTATTGCGGGAGGTGTGGAACCTCTCAGAGGTTCCACTTGCCTGTCCTCTTTTTTATTAATCGCTGCTGCGCAGACTTGCCCGCGTCCCATGCCCGCGCACCCCACACCCTCACGGTGCGCATAGCCAGACGCCGTTGACGCCATCGGCGAACGCGCCGGTCTTGGTCCCGGTATGCGTACAGGCGGCCGGTGGATTCGCCGGCGGATCGCAATCGCTGCAATAGAAACGCCCACCGTTGACCGTCGGAGAAGGCAGATTCGCATAGGTCATCCCGGCGCTGGTCAGCACAGAGCCATAACTGATATCGCCAGTAGTGTTGCGGACGGGCGGCGTGTACGCGCTGGTCGATCCGCCGATATCGTTGTACGAGGTCGTGCCGGCCGGCAGCGCGGTCGCGATTGAAGTCGTGAGGCTGCCCTTGAGAACATCCCACGAGGCGCAACCGGTCAGGCCCGTCCAGGTCACTCGGATATAGTCACTGCCGCTCAGCGTCGCAGGCCCATTAGCCACTGTGTTCGACGAGTTCGACGGGAGCGTCGCCCCGCCATTGATATCGTGACAGACCACGAAATACGGTCCGTAGCCGGTGCTGCCGGTCGCGCCGACCACGGCGATCGACGCCGGCGCCGGATTGGCGATCGCATTGACCGCGATATGGTTCAGTCCGGCGCTGAAGGTCGGCACCGATTGGAGTTGCAGCGCGCTCAGAATCGAGTTCGATCCAATCACTTCGACGAAGGAAAGGTTGTTCGACAGTGGCACGCCGGCCGGCAGTGTCGGATTGATCAGTACCGCCGGAGCGCTCGGCGTCTGCCCGTAATTGATGATCGCCGTCCCACCACCCTGGAATTGCGGCGCGACCAGCGTCGGTCCCATCCCGCCGCCGTCCTGCTCGATAAACGGATGGCCGCTGACGCCGACAAAATCGGGCGAATTGAACTGCAGCGAAATCAGGGGGTTTTGCAGCAGGTCCGACGCGACGAAGTTGCTATCGCCCGCCTCCTGATCGCAATTCTCAAAGTCCACCTGCCCGGTGAACGCCTCCCCCATGTACATCTTGCAATAGCGCAGCGTGCCGCGATTCGTGCATAGCTGATGACTATCGTGGAAGCCGCCACCGCCGTCGCCAACCGTCTCCTCACACGCAATTGACTGAGAATCCATCGCATCGTCGTAGGCGCGCGCGCCATTCCACGCGACGCCGTGGAGGATTCCGAGCATCCCGCTCAGCACCGTGTTGTTATGCTCAATCGTGCCGAAGTCATTGTTGTAGAAGTTCAGCCCCGCATAGACCGCATTCGAGCAACTGACGTGGTCGATTTCCGAACCGACCGCCCACTGCGAGAACAGGCCGTCACCGCGATGCGCCATTTGGCCATCGTCGGCGCAAAGCTCCAGATTATGCAGATGCATCGACGTGCCGATCGTATTTTGCCCGCCGCCCAACACCGGCAAATAGACCGGCGCCGCGTTCTGCGTATAGCCGAGTTGCGTTCCATCGAGCGACGCATCCCAGTTGAGCAGCAGCACCGTGTTGCCGTCGGCCGCAAAGCGCGCGGTCGGCGGCGTGTAGTTCGCGACATGCTCCGAGACCGATTCAAATCTCATCGAGTCGAGATAGCCCTGAAACGGGCTACTTATATTGCCCCCCGCCATCCAATAGTCAAAACCGCCGAGCGCCGGTAGCTGCATCGATTCAAATGGCCCAAGCACCGGCGCATTCGCCGACGCCACACTCGAGCACAGCACGCCGCCCTGAAACAGCCGGTAGGTCGTGCCGTCCCAATCGAGCGCCATGTCGTAGGCGGTGTTTTGGGTCTGCGAAGGACACGCGGCCAGACTGACTAATCCGCCTGTGGTGTTCACGCTGGCCGCGACCGGATTTCCGGCGCCGCCGGACGCGGTGATCGAAACCATCCCGTTGCCGCCGCCAGGATTATTCGGATTCGAGCGAAAAACGTTGCCCCCCAACGTAGTCGTCTGCTCCATCCAGAACTCAATATCGAAGCCGCTGGCAAAGCGAGTCGCAAGATTGATCTGCGTCGTGTCGAGCAACTGCGCAAGATCGATGAAACCGTTTTTAGTATTACTGCTTAAATAGCCAACCGTGCTCAGCGATTGCCCCGTCCCGACCAGCGCCGGACCGTACTGGAGAAAGTCGATGCCCCAGCCTTCGTTGATAATCGTCGGCCCGGCATACAGCTTCTGGATACACGTGCCGTCGTCGCCCTTGATCTCGATCGCCCCCGACGCCACCCGGATCGGCTTGCCGATGTCGTAGCATTTGCCCGTCGCCGAACGTGGCAGATAGACGGCCCCGAAGCCTCCCGGATAGAGATTCGGATTAGGAAACGTTGGCGGCACCGCTCTTTCGGCGTCGTAAATCGCCTGCTGAATCGCTGGACCGTCGTCGGTGTTGCCGTCGGCCTGCGCATTGTACGGCGCCGCCTGCACGTTGAGCACCTGGCTATTGCTTGCGGTCAGCGATTGAATCGACGCGCCGATCTGCCCGCTCAGCACCGGGAGCGATTGAATCGTCGTCGCAGTGACAAAGGCGACTTGCGAGGCCAGCGAGACGTTCGCCAACGTCCCCGAATAGACAACCGCCGGGACGTTTACGCCCGGATTGATACGTCCGGTGACCAACAGATCGCCGTTGGCGTTCCCGTCGGAAATCAGCCGACCGCCGATCGAAGCGGTAAAAGAAGCCGGGTTGTACGACGACCCCTGCGCAACCACGTAGTCGCTGCTATGCGTCGTGGCGAACGCCGGCGCGGTAATACTATTCGCGCCGCCCGCACTCACGGAACTTCCGTCAGTCGCACAAGTGATCCCGCTGATCTGGCTGATCGATCCGACCACGTTCTGCGCGACCGAAAAGCCGAACGTGTAATTCGCTGGCTCGCTGCCCGTCGCGACCTTGCAGAACACCCCAGCCGTCAAGCCATAGCTCACACTGGTCGCATCCGCGCGAATCTGCGTCCATCCGGCCGGCGGCGTGAACGTGCCAGTCGGCGAGACCCAGAAGATATTGGCCACCAGCGCATTCCCGGCGACGATCCCCGCCGGTGCATTGATCGCCACCGACGTGGCGTTCGCGTTGTTCTGGCTCGACGAGACCAGCGCCCCCGCCGCCTGATTCGTCGTCAATTGCGCGCCATTCTGCGCGTAAGCCAAGGCCTGTCCGCTGGCCGACGCCGCCGAAAGATTAGCCAACTGATTGTTATTGAGATCCAGCCCGTTGAGTTGCGCGCCCGATTGTCCATAGCTCAATGCGTCGAGAGCCTGCGCGCCCCCGCGCACCCATTGCAGCCTGTTGTTGCCCATGCTGTAGACGTTCTGCGCCGGTGCCAGCTCATTGAGGTGCGACTGTCCCTGCGAGAGCGCATCACCGGTCGCCGTATTCACCGCCAAGTTCTGGATACTATGGCTCGCCGCACTGACGTTCGCCGTCAGCGGAAAGCCGCCGAGCGCCGTGCCCGACGCGCCGGACAGGCAATTCCACTGGCCCCGTATCCCGACCGCGAGCGCCCCTGATCCGCCGGCGGTGCAAGGATTAGCCTGCGTGGCATTGGGCACCCAATACTCCTGGCCGTCCTGCTCCGCTGGCAATTGCGCGAACGGAATACTCACTATCCGCGGCGCTATCGGTGTAACGCCGGAAAGATGATTATTGATGTCGTTGCGGAATTCCTGCCCGGCGCCGATTCCAATGTAGTTCGGAATCGGCCGGTACTGCGCCTGCGCGATTGCGACTGCGGCGGCCGTAATCAAGCCCGCAAAAATCAGGGTCGCAAGCCGCTTCCGCCCCGCCCCCGCGCTTCGTATAGTTCGTATCATCGATGGAAATCTCATCATTATTTTTACATGTCCTGCTCGGCGGGCGATCAGCTGGATGTCCCTCGCCGCCGTGGAGCATCTGCACCATTCGACCCGCTAAGCGCGCTTAGAAACCGATCGCAAGCCACGAAAATCCATTGGATTTCTCGTTGCCTGCGAACGATCCGTAACTGCTGTTGGGTACGTCCAGCACGAAGGTCGCGCCGCGCTCGCTATAAGTCACCACCGACGCCGCGGTATTTCGGCCGCTGGTCTGGAAATACACATTTGTCGCCAGCGGCGGGATCAGGATTGTGTTTGGAAACCGCAGCGGCCAGGTCACTGAGTACTCGGTGTCTAACGCAATGGCTACCTGCGGCAATGCGTAATAGCCCCACTGAATTATCGCTGTAATCGGCCCTCGCAGGACGTCCACAATCGGTATCTGCAGGTAGCCGTTAGTCTGTAATGAACCGATGAACCCAGCCATGAAGTCCTGCAGCACACCGATATTCGCGATATTCGTATCCTGCCGCTGTTTGAGCAGCGCGGTGCGGTTGGCGAGTTGCTGATGCGGCTGGTTGCTGACTCCGGCGCCATTGAAGCTCGCTCCAGTGGCCGCCCCTTCGACCGGATCGGTCTGTTGGATCTGGTAAATCTCGTTTGCGCTGAATTCGGGACTATCGATCAATGTCGCCATTAGCTGATTATCCTTTTAATCATCTGCGCGCTACGTCCCAGGCCAAGCGGGTATAGGATGCGCGCGCGATTCGGCGCAGCCGCGCGCTTATTACGAAGCCGCGGCTATTAGAAAGTAAGCGTCCATGTCCCTGAATAGTTTCCCGTTCCGGTATATGCGAAGGCCGGCACCGCGACGTGCGCCAGAATCGGTCCCGGCGCGGTATGCAGCGCCACCAGTGTCCATGCCGCGGAGCCATCCGAGGTGCTCCCGCCGACGATACTTGACCACGTCGGGGCGCTGCCGCCGCTGGTCCCAAGGGTCGTGCAGCGCTGGAGATTGCCGTTGCTATCGGTCACCAGGTTGCCGACGACGTACGCAGTCGCAGCGTTCCACGCGGGATTGGCCGTCCCGATAGCCGCGGGCAACGCCAGCGCGCTGGCATTGGCAAAGAGCCCGAGTTCCTGAATTGTCAGGCCCGCTGCGCCGTAATCGGTCGCCAGCAGTGAGTAATTGAATTGCACACTTCCCGACGAAGGAAAGCTGTGCGATCCGATCGCATTATAGTACGTCGGCGAGGCGGTCAGACCTGTATCGGTCGCCGCCGGCGCGGTCGCACCGGAACCGAAGCCCATCGCGGCAACGTACTGTCCCGTGGTCACGCCCGCGATCAGATTAGCCAGCGGCGGCAGCCCCGCGTTCACATAAAGGTTGTGCCCCGTCCAGACGAGGCGCCCGCCCTTGTATAGCGTCACAATCCCTGATGGTCGCATTGGTCCCTCTCGTTGGCTTTGACGGTTCGCTCCGTCGTTACGCGCGCGCGGCGATCGCGGCGCCGTTCACGATTACACCAGAGTCCGCAACCGCTGGCTGATTAGCGCCGTAAGTAATTCCGACATGCGTAAAGTGATCGTTGTAAAGGGGTGCGATAGTCTTCAGATCCGCAAGTGGCCAGCCCGGCGCGTTGATGATATCTCCCGGTTCCGGCACCGGATCGCCCTGCATAAAAATTGACAGAACAAAATCGGCTGGCGCCGGCGCGCCGTCAGCGATCGGCGCCCCGATAAACCATATCGAGTCCAGCCACGCGCGTACCGGTTTGAAAAAATTGATTGTGGCGATCGCCCGCGTCGCGGCGCCGCTGTCAACGCTCTGCCCGCTGGCGAGATTGATCAGCGCGCGGAACACCGCCCACCCCTGGTCGCTCGGATACTGCGTACCGCCCCACGACGACTGACCCTCCTCCAGCGTAACGCTTCCCCAACCGAGCGACGCCAGCGCCGTCTTGATCGCATACGGCGTACCGCGCGTACGATGCAACGGAATCGCCACCTTGAGCAGCGCTCGCAGCGAATCGTAATCCGACGGACCGAGGATGCTATTGATCGAATTAAGTGTGTCGATGTCAATCAGCGGATCGATCGCGGTTAGCGCGTCGACCGACTCCGTCAACTGCGCGCCCAATTGCCATTGCGGTCCAAGCATGTCGAACTGCCACGCCAGCAGCAGCAATGCGCTATCCGGAGTGGAGTTCAGCCGATAGACTAGAATTGGCGTCAGGTCGAGCGCATCCATCCGCTCAATAAGATCGAGCAGCGTGTTGCTGCGCATATCGTTGATCGAAGGTTGGATAGTCAGTTGCGCCATTTCTGCTCGACCGTGTTGTCGGGTTGAAACACTTCGTCGTGCGCCTTGTCAGCCACGGCGATAATGCCTGTTAGGTAATCGAATAACGAGGTATTATTTGCCACCCGCTAAGCCCTATTCTCATCAACTCAATTGCGAGCTGGTTGCCTGGCTGAGCGTCACCGCGATGCAATTAGCCCATTGCCCGGGTTGCAGTTGAGTGTAGCTTGGCGAAGTCAGCACCACCTCATAAACGCCTGTAACTGACAGCGCCTCGATAATCTGGCTGGGCACGATGTCGCGCTGGATACGCGAGGCCAACGCGATCGCATAGCTTTGGGCAGCGGCGTTCGCCGCCGCCATCGTGGCCGCCGGATCGGCGTCGGAGTAGATGGTGATCGTGCCGGAGATTTGATAGTCAGTCTCGGTCACCGCCATTACACTCACCGTGTCAGTCAATGGCCGCACGCTGTCGCCGCTGAGTGCAATGGCCACTTTCGCCAGCAGCCCGGAACTCGCGATCGCCGCCGGATTCGGCGACGGCGCCGGCTGGATCGTGATCGGACCGGTCAGTACGTAAACCACCACCTGTCCCGGCGCCGGCGTCACGACCTGCGCGTCAATAATCGACGGGTCGGCGCTAAGCGTAAAAAAACGGTAGGCGCCTTCCGGACCCGCCGTGCTGAACTGATTGGGCGCCGCCTGGATCCGGGCACGCAAGTGCTCATCGGTTTCAGGCGACGCGCCGCCCGCGCTGGTGTCGGAGTTGGTCACCGCGGAGATCAATACACTCGGGCTAATCTGGACGTTCACCTGCCCGGCCAGATAGCCATTACCGCCCGTCCCCGGCGTGGTGCTGGTGGCCTGCACGGAACCTGAGATTGAGCCGGCCGGGATCGTAAGGCTCTCGATTGTGGCGAAAACAAATTGACCGTCAATGGTCCCGACCTGTGTGCCGGCCGCAATCACATAGGCGATACTGAGCGGGTTGGCCAATGTAAACTGGAGCGTCGTCGTGGCTCCCTGTGCGCCCAGCCGGATAATACTCAGTAGCTGGCCGAGGTAGTCGAGCATCGGGAATGCGGCATAGGCCAGCAGATTCTGCTGCCCCGCGTATTGAATTGCGTTGCGTATCAGCGATTCACGATACGCATACAGATTGATCAGCAATCGCTCGACCTGTGCAGGCTGTAATGTACGGCCTGCGGCGGTCTGAAAGGCCGACACCATGTCGGCGAGGATCAGGTTGGGGTCCAGGCCGTCGGCGTCGTCGACGAACACCGGCGGCGGCAGCAGCGGAATACCACCAGCCATCAGCTTTCACTCCATTCCGTCATCGGCGCGTCTCCCGATGAACTCAGCCTGACTCCAGGCCGTTCAAGCGGTCGGTATAGTCACCGTCGTACTGTTTGGCGTGGTCATTATTTTTCCGTTCTTGGTGCTCAATTTGAGCTGCCAGGTGATCGCAATATCCAGATGCGCACCCGACTGCGCGGTATCATCCTGCGCTGGCGTTGCTCTAACCGACAGCAGTGTGACCCGCGGTTCCCAGAGTGCTATCGCCTGGGTTACCTCGCGTACAATCGCGGGTATCGCCGAGTTGACTGGATAGTCTACGTATTGCCAGATGTCCGCTCCAAACGTCGGCCGCAGCGGGTCGCTGCCGCGCGGAGTCGTCAGAATGATTCGGATACATTGGTTAACGTCCGCCACACCTTGGACCACGTTGCCCAGCCCTGTACCCGGCATTCCGGATTGATCAAGGGCCAACGACCAGTCGGCAGACGTGATGTCCGCCAGGGTGATTGCGCCGACACTCATCGCCTATTTACCCGCCTTACACATCGTTGACACCGTGATCATCGCGACGATCATCTCTTGCGTTTTGGCAAGTTCGCCAACCCTGCGAAAAAAGCGGTCGAGGGTTCATCCGGCATTTACCTTTGCGCTGCCACTGACTATCTGTCCCGAACCCGCGGGACAAGTCGTTATATCTCCGACGCGTGCAACAGCGGGCCCCCCGCCGGCGAGAGTGATCTCTCCGGCGGCCGCGATTAACACGTCGCCCGAGCCGTCGATCGCGATATTCGCGCCGTTCGCGCTTATTGTTATCGTTCCGCCTGTGGGAATACTCACTGCGAACGCGTGAGCCGCCCGATCGTATTCGAATACCGCCCCGTCTTTTGCCGACCAGTGCAACTTGTCGGCGCTTGCCACCGGCGGCCGATCCACACTCGAATAAATCGCTCCGAGCACAGCGCCGTCTTCGTCGTATTCATCCATTACACAGACCACTTGCTCGCCCACATCCGGCAGCCAGTACTCTTTATCGTTTTGCGTCTTCGCAAAAACTACCGGGAGCCACCAGCTCTGCATCTGATCGCGATCGGGAAACACCACCCGCACCCGGGCATTCGTCGCATCCAGACTCTTTACTATGCCAACTCGAAACACAGGGGCCTCTCGTCAGCCGCGTCGGGTTGCGGAGATCGTTGTGTGCAAAGGTGCCGTACCGATGTGTGCGCTTAACCGTGCAGACGGATCATCCGCGACGGTCCATGCCTGCTGCCTGGGCGTGATCATGATATTACCCCACTGCCATGGCCGCCCCGATCCATCAATCGACGCGCCGCGCTTCTAGTTCCGTCGTATAGCCTGTCGCCCGCGTCAATCGATGACGCGCCGTTTCGATCAAGTAGACGCCGTCATTGACGCCAAAACCCGCGACATTGACGTTGTTGCCTGCCACGTAAATCGTCGCACCAATTGTTGTGAGCTGAGCCGTCGCGCGCTTCATGTTGGCGCGATGCAGCGCGCTTTGCGCTTTAAGGAGTGCCTGCTGCTGGTTTTCGCAACGCCGTGCAAGCTTTAGAGTATCGCCGGTGGGCGTCGTCGGTGCGGCGACTGATCGCTGTGTCAGCAACTGCTTGGTCGCTGGATCCTGGTATGAGACTTGCGCCCCCATGTAAACTCGATGCGTCTTGTTCGTGAAGTTGAAAGTGACTATGTCGCTGCGCGTGATTGTCGCAACCGGTGCCGCGGCCTCGAGAGTCGCGCGCGAATAGAAGACGAGTTGACTACCACGTATTGTAAAATTGTAATTGTGCGTTTGCGCAAGCCGATTGAGAAACGCCACGTCGGTCTCTTGTCGCTGCGTAACCCGTGCAAACGATAGGTTTAGCGCATCCGGCGCGCCGACAACGCTGTATCCATATTTTCCTGCAATCGTTCCCGCGATCTGAAGCAGTGTCTGATTTTCATATCCCGCGCTATTGAGTGTGCGCATCGCCGGCGTAATATACGCGGCCAGACAGCGCAAGTGGAACACGTCCGGCGGCCCCGATGATATCCCGCCCAGCCCGAGTTCATCGACCTGAAAGTCTCCGCAAGGCAGCATAGGTTCGCCCGCATAGCCGATTAGTAAATTGACAGCATCTCCCTCAGTCGGGTACCAGGGGCCCTGCCAGCGCTTGTCATGATCCTCGATCTCAATTTCTAGGCGTCCGGATTCGCCCTGCAGCGCGTCCGTATAGATGATCGACAGGACCATCGAAGAAATGTCGGCCGTGATGTTGACCCCAAGGTAGGTTAATACCCAACTCGGAGATCGCACCGCAAAAAAACTCGCGCCGCTCATCTAGTGGGCATCCTTACAGCGCTGCCGGATTATTAGCAGTAGCGGCGAAGCGGCACACCGCTTGCGTTTATGCCGATCAATGTCTCGATGATCAGCGCACGGGTACCAGACTACGTATCCACATCTACTGCATTGAAGGTATAAATGCTCGTGTAATGAATACACGGTTCTCTGCCGACGATGAGCACACGCTTCGCCCTTACAATACACCGGATGCGACATGCGTCCGGACACGCATTTCGCGCATAACGGCCGCGTTGGAAAAAACCGCACGCACAAGTTCCGCAGCCGCTTCATCATGAAGTTCGTTTCCACGGAGGCAGGTCGCTGGTGGTCGCCTGGCTCACCTGTAATATCGGAACACCAATCACCAGGCCTGCCTCGAAGACCGGTTCGACCGCGATTTGCGGATTAGCCATCACGATCGGTGAAAACAGGGTGGCGTCGCCGTAGTATTTCCAGGCAAGCGAATCCCAGCGCTCGCCCCGGATTGTTACGTGTGTCAGGAATTGTGCTTGGACCATTGAGTTGTCTTCTTCAGTACTTGCAGAGTATGACTGTCAGTCGGAAAACCTGCTAACCGAGCGAGGCGATTCATCTTGGCGCCCGCACTATTGTGCCCGGCGGTACATCATTGGCTACCAGATGCGGCGATCCCGCGCCGGTCGCGGCCGGGTTGTCGAGGATCGGTGAGACTCCTGGAGCGGGAATTGCCGGTGATGCGTAAACCGGGATCAATGCGCTGAGCGTCTCAGCGACTCCACCTGCTCCGGGGTATGACACCAATGCGGTCGAAGTTCCCGCCGGAGCCGCTACCACGCCAAGCAGGGGGAACAGAGCGATGGGCGGCGCCCCCGGATCTATTTCAATACTCAGTGCCCATTCCTTAAGCGTCGTCCGCACGGTAATTCCCGCAAGGTCGCCGGCCGCCGTCATCTGCGTCGCAATCGTTCGAAGTGAAGTCACGACAAAGTAACCGCGATGAATTCCGTTTCCGAACACCAGCGGGCGTGCAATGTGATCGTCACCCGCCGCAATCAGTGCGGCCAGTTGTAGTTCGGGCACGGTAAAGCTGGCGTGAAAGCGCAAATCGATCGTGATCAACGCCAGGTTATCCGCTATCCACTGAAGCCGCGGACGATCCTCGATCACACGAAGTTCCGCGTAATCCCAGTCGCGCGTGTATTCCAGCTTTTCGGGTGAGCTTAGAACTTCAAAGACTATTTCGCCGAGTACCGCGAACATCATTCAATCCTTTAGTTATGGCCTCGAAGTATGCCTTAACTTGGCCGGTGGCCGTGTTACGAGGTCCGCCCGCTAGAATCCCGCGCGTCGCCGCTTTTCCATCTCTCGGTTCAGCACGCGCACCAGGTCGCTGCCATGGCGGCCGATTGCTTCAACCAACCGTCGCTCCATCTCCCCAGGCGGGGCGTCAAACAGCGTCACCGTGGGCGAGTAGTTCACGATTAGCGGAACGCTCTCGCCACGGTATCCCGACGCGCTGCGTTCTCTTCCCTTCAGATAGTCATTCGCGCCGCCGCTCGAATATTCGTTCGGCCTTCGGTAATCTCGTGCAAACCGATTATCGAGGTCCCAAGCCTCAACGCGGTTCCTTCGCAGCCGATTGCTTCTCCATTCGCGGTCTGAAGAGACTCCATTTCCGTGCGGCGCACCGCCTTTTGCGTAAACAGCCGAGCCAAGTCGCGCAGCGTGACGCGCAGCGTTCTCGACATTCGCTGCGGGTGACGTCTTTGATCTCGTGTAGGTAGTGTCGAAAGCGTCGCTTGCAGAGCGTTGCGCGGCGCGCACAAGGCCTCTATTGCGGGCGTCTGCTTCTAGGGTAGTAAGCCGATTCCGATGCGTCGAAAAACTGCGGTGGCGCGCAACTCCTTGGGTATTCGCTGCCGTCAGAGGTATAAAGCCCATCTCGCCCCAGCGGGGAGCGTTATATCCATTTGGACGCTTCGGATCGAACCCTGACGACGACGGATACACCGCGGGCTGATCCCGTGCGGGTCCTGCGGGCGACATAACGTCAGGTGCGCTCAAGCCGAGGTAGTTAGTATGGATTGCGGCGGAGCTGCTGCGGGTGTCGACGAAAGTATTGTTTAATCGATTGCGTTGTTGAGGTTCGGTCGACTGGGCATTCAATGACCTGCGAGACGCTCTTTCCATCTTATTAATCGATAACCATGACGGCATCGCCAGCGACGCTCGGGTCGTATGAGTCACGATATCGCCTATCACGGAACCGACTCGTTCGGTGACTGTGGCTAGTCCCGCGGCACTGATAAGGCTATTTACATTCGATTCAAGATCGCGAATGCGCGCTGGCGCCTGGCGCCAAGTCGGGATGTCCTCGACGCGGCTGATCAAACTATCGCTGCTCGAGGGATTACTCGACCGGCCGATTGGCACCCTGCGGCTCCTGCGCGCAGCCGCGAGGATCCCGTGTGCGGTCTCGGTCGATTCAAGCGACAATTTGCGAGTGGACTCCGCTAGTCCGCCGATACGCCCCGCTATCGTCGCCGACCGCACGACGACGTGATCTGCAAAGCGTGACGCATGCACCATGTCGGCCCGCGACTTCATTCTATTCCTGTTTCGTACGCGGCTGATCGCCCACGCCGCGGGGGCTCGTGCGGCTTGGCCGGCGCCACCCGTAATACCCGCCCCATTACGTCGGCACCATCCAGTTCCGCGATCGCCGCTTCGCCATCTTCGATCGTCATCATTTCGACGAAGCCGAAACCGCGCGACAGGCCGGTCGCCCGGTCCTTAATTACCTCTGCCTTCTCAACTCCGCCGACGTGCCCAAATACCTGCTGGAGCGCCGTGTCGGTTAAGTCAAAATGCAAGTTGCCTGCGTATAACCGCTTACTCATACCCTCGCTTCCTCGCGCATTCATGATCGTCGTCCGCTCATCATCCTTGGTGCCCGTGTTCGTTAGCCAGTAAGTATTCGGCGGTGGTTCGCGCCCAGTACTCGAGTTCCTCCAGCGTCATGGAATCCAGCTCCGTCAGTGCGAAACCAAATCCGATTAATCTGACGACCGCGGCCGCTCCAGGTAGTTCGATTCTTCGGTGCGGTCCTCCGGCCTCACGGTAAAATTTGGTTCGCCCTCAGCCGCCCCCATTACTTCAGCTTCGAGCACAAGCACGTCCTCCAGGTCCATCGCCAACACGTCCTCGTAAACGATCGGTCTTCCTTCCACTTGGGCCAATTCGGCCACTAGTGCGAACGAGACGGCCATAGGCTCCTGATTTCCTGCGACTGCGCGATGCGCGCGCATCAGGTCGCGCCCTTTTCCCTTGCGTATTGTCGCAGCTCTCCCAGATGGAAGCATAATCGCCTTCACTTCATCGGCCATCGAATGCAACTCCTCTTCTTTTTTGCTTGCGGCGCCCCGCCGGCGTCGGGGCCGAAATGCGCGCGGCGGCGGAAATGCCTATCGCTTCGAACCGTCGCACCGGATGAACTGAAAACACGTGTTTCCGCCGCCGCATCATCTGCTCTCGCGCCCCGCGGCTATAACTATAATTCCGAATGCCTTACTCGCTAGTTAATTCTGCTTAAAGTTGAGCGCAAAATAATCATCCGCCGAGGTTCGCACGAAATACGGCTAGCTGATCGACACCGTTCACCACGTATATATTGGCGAGTACATCGTACAAATGGATTTGCGTTCCCGCTACGTAGAGCTCCGAATGGTAGACCGTAAGGCTGGACGTGGAATCCACGTTCTCGTGCTGCCGGAAGCGAAAGGCGCCCGCATCCTTGAATACCGCCGTCATCAAATAGACCACTGGCAGCTCGGCGCTCCTTCCCTGGCTGGTGTATTGCTCGAGGCTGCCGCGAACCTGGAACGAATGCGACGTAAAGGGACTGGCCGCCGCCGTTAACGCTTCCGGATACAGCGATGCCCACTTGATCTTGGCTTCGAGCTTGTCGACCCCCGCCCAGAATTCGGCCGTCCCTGCCATCCCCAGGCCCTTATGGTCGACCATGCGATGGCGCGGCTGTGCCACCTCGACTTCTTCAGCCCTTCCAAGCAAACCCGCGCCGTCCATATAAATATTCGCATTCGTTATACGATTTACCGAAATGTCCATCGCATCATCCTTGCCGCTTTCATGCGGACACGGCTGGTTCTGCGTCCGCCGTTAGTCTCTGTTCGATTATGCGTTGAGCGTCGTACTGGTCAACGCACTCGCTGTTCCTAGCTGGCTGAGCAAAGTCGAGTCGATATAGACGTTGAAGGTCAGTCGCTCTGCCGGCGGCGGCGGCATCACATCAATATCGAATACCAACTGGCCTGCTGTAATCTGGTTGGCCGGATTCTCCGCTGGATTGTAGCTGGCCGATCCCGCGACCAGTGCGCCGCGTTGAATAAGCGTTCGTATAAACGCGTTTGCGCTTGCCAGGATCGCGGTAATCAGTGCATTGCTAATAGGCTGGTCGATAAACTGCAGCATCGACAGCTCCACCGATTCCTCAATTACATCCATGGTCCGGCGCACGCTGATAAAGTTATCGGGTGTCGTCACGTCCGGAAAACCGGCCGTCCGGTTGCCCCACACTCTGAGGCCGGTGCCGAAAGCGTTGAAGGCTGTCACAATTCCCGCCGCATTGAGATTGTTCACATCCGATGACGCATCGAGGATCGATGCATAGAGCGTAACATCCGGACCAAGAATCCCATTCACCATGGTGTTCGATGGCGACCACCAATAGCCCTTGGACAGGTCCTTTGCGGCCATCGCCCCCGCTACCCACTGAGAATAGGGTGCTATCGAGTTTTGATTTGCGGCCAGCCGAACCGGCGTCGTTCCGTTCAAGGTCACTCCGGTGGGCACCAATCCAATATCGTAAAACGTCTCCTGCGGATAACACAGGATCGCCCGGGTCGAACTCGTGTCGAACGCATTGCCCGCGACGCCCCGATTTGCGATCACCGCCGCCGCCGCGGTTCCCGGCGGAGCGTCGAGCAGTGCCATCGCCCGTATACTGGCCGCCGTCGCCAGCATTGCCGTCGCGACGTCCCCGTTCTGTGAGTATCCTGGCGCGATCAACAGTTTCGCGAAAAAGCCCATTGTGCCGTACGTCGTCAGCAGCGCCTGCAAACCCGTATAGCCACCGGAGCCGACCGTGCCGATAATGTCCGAGTCTTGAACCTTGCTCGGGTCCGCGTAGCTGAATGACGCGATTACCGTTGCTCCGGCCGCGATCGCTCCTCCCGCCACCAACGTTACTACACCGTTGACCAGGTCGGCGGCGTACGCGGTGCTGGCACTATACGGCGTTCCGGAATAGTAACTGTAGCCGACGAGGACGGCTTGTGTTGCCGTTAGCGCTCCGCTCGAAAGCCGGGTAATAAGTCCCGTACGCGCGTCAGCCAAATAGTCAGTACCCTGGACGTATGTCGTTCCCGCCGGATTACTCGTCACTACCATCGACGAAGCTTGCACATTTCCGTGCGCAAGCTCGATCGTTGCCGGCGTTCCGCCAAAGGTATGTGATTCCGCGCTCACCGCGGTCGTGTTAGTCGGCAACACCGAAAGATTGGAGATGCCCATGTGGCCCAAATTGATCGCGCCGGCCGCGCTGAACGTTTGTGACGCGACGATATCGCTGAAGTGGCTCGTCGGGTCAAATACGTTGACCACGATCACCTGGCCGGCTCCCTGTGCAAGGATAGCGTTGAGCGCATATGGAATCGTGTAGCCCTGCACCGCCGGACCATAGACTGCTCCCTGCTGCGCGGAACTCACCAGCGTTGGCGAGTTCACCGACGGTGGGGCGTTCGAAGACCACAGGGGCGCGCTGCCTATCAGACCGACGACTGACGACTTGACCACGGTTATCGGTGCCGGACCGCTCGTGACCTCGATTACTTCGACACCATGCAAAAACGATGCGGGCATTTAGTTTACCTCTGATTCGCACCGCGGAACGGTGGTCTGTTGCGCGTGACGATGCATATAGATGTTGACGCCGGTGCTAGCGGTGACTTTACTCATTTACTCGAGTGTTAAACTGTGCGGTTATGAGCGTCTTCCCGCCAAGCTTCTGTCTATTGTGCGGTGCGCTGAGTGCAGTCAGCGTCGACGATACTGCGTCACACCTTCGTCCGAGTAATCAGTTTCGCGGTGCCAACGGAGCACTCCTGCCACCGGCGCTTGCTGTGACGATCTCGGCGTAGCTGTATGCGACGTTGATCGTTGCGCCCGGCGGAAGCGTTCCGCTAGCAACTTGGTCGAGTACCCCGTTGACGGAGTCGACTGTGTAGTCGGTTCCCAACGCGTATGGTGCGCCGCTTGTGATATTGCTCAATGCAACGGCCGTTACATTCCCGTTGGGCAGTTGGATCGCTCCCGACGAGTTGAACGTATAGACCGCCGCGTTAACGCTCACGCTCGTCACGCCCCCCTGTTCCTGAGTAGTCGCCAGCACCAGGGTCGGATAATTATCCGTGCTCGACGCTTCAACCGCCGCCGTCTTTAGTGCGAAGACGATCGCGTATATCCACGCGCCGCCTTGCTTATCCCGTTCGACGAAGCGTTCGCGCACCGGATAACACTTGGCGCATCCCGGAACGCGGTACCCGGTCAGCGCTGCGCGCACGTTCTCGATCATAGCGTAAGCTCCCGGACTCGGACCGTCCGGCGCGCCGCCATAGTTCCAGCCCAGGTCGCGCATCATCAGCGTGATCTCGAATCTCAAAGTGCGCTCCTGCACCACCGCCGCAGTATCGATCAGCCGGCCGTATTCCGCCCCGTCGTAGCGGACAAGCGCCGCTCCGACGCGATGCATCATTCGGTATGACTCCGGCTTGTCCGGAAAATGCGCGACTTCGATGCCATTGATCTGCGCGATCAACTGGGCGACGATCGCGGACTCGATCGTCCGTATATCCAGTGGTGTCGGCGGCGAGTAGCTCTGCCCTGCCCACGGACTGTCCAGGATTACGGCGCCCATCGATACCTCCTACTCGCGCCCGGCCGGCGGACCATTGCGGCGGGAAGCGCGGCTTTCGTCAAGCCCTACTTCGTCGAAGTGCACCACGTACGTCCGCCCAACCGTGAAATGTTCGGCCGCGAGGCCGCTCAGTTCGATCACGCCCACTGGCGGCTCGACAAAGTATTCGCGCGCTGGCGGTGCTCCATCGACTACCGGCACCAGCCGCGCGGAATGCGCCAGATAACCAGGATGCCATTCGTTGCGCCGTTCGGCTCGCACGCAGATGAAAGTCACACGCATTACTATTCTCCTTTACCCGACCAGGATGCTGGCACGTCTATAATAGTCAGAAGCTCTTCAGCGTACCCCGATCGAAAACCCGCGCCGGTAGCACGCCGCTCGGATCGCCTCCCGCTTGTGTCACCACCGCGCTCTGCGCCAACGGCGGTTCCAGATTGTCCGCGGCGAGGCCCAGTGTCACTTCGCCGCGCGTCACCCGCACCAGCAGCTCGACCGCGTCTTCGTATCGCTTGCGCGCGTCCGCCAGGTCGTGCAGCGGACGCAGCGCCTGTAGCCGGTACATCGCGATATCGCAGGCCAGCCGGTTCAGCACCACCGGCGGGTCGTTCAGTGGCAGTGAGAAGCGGCTTTCGAGATACCCGTCGAGCTCTGCCGACGCATCATCGAGCGCCTGCTGCAGCACCGTGGCGTTGACCGTTGTCTGTGTGGGATCCTCATTAGTCAGTTGAACAAGATCCCGATTTGGGTATCGCGCCGCCATGTCGCTTGGTAATGCGTATGCCATCGTCTTCGGTGCCGCTTGTGACTTGTTGGTTCCGCCCTGTTGGGTCGGCTTGCGCGCAGCGAGCGCGGAGATGCGGCTGATAGGTGCCGCACGCGGGAGCGAACGCGCGTCCTTCTTTTACGACAGGTATTCGCTCACGACCAGTGTCGCGGTATTTTTCCAGATATTCCCGGTCGGCACGCTCGCGCTCGCTCCCGCGCCCGCCATGAAATCCGAATGCAGCAATTGCGCTGCGACTTCTTCCAGCGCGGGCGGAACGACCAGGTATACATCGCGCGGACTGGTCAGGGCGCCAAAGGGTAATCCCGCGTCAGTCTTAATCGATCGCATCGCCGCCCGCGCGGCCCCGTAATTTGTCGGTACGCTCAGGTCCGTATTGCTCGCATACGCGAGTTGCCACAAGCCCACTCCTGTGTTTGCGCGCCCGTCCACGCCGAAGCGGAATTCGCGCCGCGTGAACACCGCTTCGTCGGTCAGGGTATTCATGCGGGTGATTGCGTATTCGCGCCTGAGTTGAAAAATGAAAGGCCGCACGGCGCGCGACGCATCGATCAAATACCAGTACGGCCCGCTGCCGCTCGAATTGATGTTCGAAGCCAGGGAATCGCGAACATCGTTGGCCGCTCCCAGCGGCCCCACCGGATGCGTGGCCGAAAAGAACGGCTGCCCGTCGAACGCAAGCACGCTGCCCGGCGTCGTCACGGCGTTCTTGATCATCGTGAATAGCAGCGAGTCCGGATGCACCTTTGTGTCCCAGCCGAGTTGCTCGATGACCGGCTCGTATACGCCGTAGGTGTCATCCTCAATATCGTTGCGGCTGATACTCACCGTGTCTTCGAAATCCTTGTTCACAATCGTGTAGCTGTGCGCTTCCAGCGCCTGGATTACCCGTTCGCCCAGCCACTCGCGAAATTTTGTCGTCCGCCCTAGCCACGGATAAGTCGTCTGTCGTGACGTCGAGCGCACGACCGTCGAGAGTTTTTCGTAGTACGACGGAGGTTTCTCGAAGCCGCGTTGGAAGATTACGTCGAAGCCGGTGAAAAGTGCCGTCAGGTTTGCTGCGGTGATTTCCATGATGCCTGCTTTAATGGCCCGCCGCTGTGCGCGGTCGCCCGGTGAAGGTTGATTTGCCTTGAGAAGCCGGCGCGGCGCTGTCTTCGCTGCGCACTGGCCGGATGACTCGTTCGACTCCGCCTATACCGCCGGTGCCGTCTGATGCCAGAAGTCGATCCACACCTGTCCGCTCGGATCGAGGTTGACAATGCGCCCGGCCACGCTGCGCGTCGGCGTGCCCCAGCTGAAATCAACGAATACCGTCGCCGCCGCGGCAATCGCGCCGCCACTCACCAGCATTACCAGTCCCGCCTGGTAGTCGGCCACATAGTCAATCCCCTCCGTGTAAACCGTGCCGCCGCCCGACGTGCTATGCACTCGCACCTTCGAGATGTTCTCGTGGTTCACATTCACAATCTGCGGTGAACCCGACGCTGGAAACGCCGTCGATTGTGCGATCACCGCCGTCGCGCCCCCGCCGTCGCTGAGCGAAACCGAGTTGTCGTCCACCGCGAACGATGGCTGTCCCACCTGGGCCGCACCGATCGTTGCGTCGTTCACCGCGTACAGGAACACTCCCCGTCGGCATACGACCGATATCGCACCTGCCGCTCCTGGATTATTCATCGCGTCCTGGCCCGGTGCCCCGCCGTGCATCATCTCTGCCCGGCCTATCACCTTGAGGCCAGCGTCGCTCGACGCCGGCACCGCGTTACCGTTCGCGTTCAGCGCTACGATACTGCCTAGATAGACAGTCGTGTTCGCCTCAACCGGATACACCTGCATGCGACCGCCGTCCGCCAACTCCGGCGTGTTTCGGGAATTCGTTAATGCCGCCATCTTGTCACCGTATTCTGTCCGCTGCGCTCGCGTGCGCCGCTTTCAGCTGCGCGCACCGGTTGAAATAGCTATTCGACACCGCCTCATATCAGCCTCCACGCTCCTCGAGGTATTGCTCGCCGTGAGTTCGTCGGCTTGCCGCGTACTCCTCCACCCTTATTCCGAGCCTCACGCAAACCGCCGCCTCGGTGCGTGTTAATACGACCCTCGCATGCGGCATCCGGTTCGCCTCGCTTTCATCGCTCCGCCTTTCGCCGCTCCCGGGACCCGAAAGACCTGCAATCAGCGCGGGCTGCCGCTTGACGAAATGATCGAATGCCTCCGCGTCCGACTGACAGTATGCGATTGCCCATTCGCGTTGCGCCGGCGCTATCTTTCCGGCCTTCATTGCGCTCTCCACGCGATGCTCTGCGCGCTCTCGTGCGTGTTTCGCGCGTAAGTTGTTCAACTCCGACAGCGCGCGCTCGAATTCCGCCATCGGCACGTAATGCGCCAGGTCAGCTGCTTGCGTCCCGCTACGCTTCACCTGCGACGCCGCAGTATCCTTCGGCGTCTCGGCCAATAGCCGTTCGATCTTCTCTACGATCTCCTCACTGCTTGCATCCTCGTCGAGACCAAGTAGTGTGCACAATGCCGTACTGAGATTCTGAGTCAGTATCGCGTTCGCGTCCGCGTCTTCCGATTGTTTGCCTGCCATCTCCCGTTGTTCGCGGGCGACTCGTGCTGCGATCGCAGTCAGGTATAAATTCGGATTGTTAGTGAGTGCCGCGCGCAGCACACGAATCACGTTCCCATCCTTCGCGTACTCGAACACCGGCGAGATATATCGATACTGATGCGTGGCGACCGCCTCGGCGCCCGGCCGCGTCCATTCCACGCGTCCCCATAAAGCGCCCCGGCGCGCCGCGAATTCTCGAATCCAGCCAGCCGCTGGTGCCGGACGGCCCTCGGGTGCGGCGAAGTCTGTCGCGTGGTCGTAATCGATTGGCAGCCCCGCCTCCATCTTCAACTCGGCCGTCGCCGCGATAACCGCCGCGGGATCGTCGAGGCGATACGGTCCCCTGCCGTCCCGACCTTCAAACTCGCCCGCCGGAATCAGCTCGATCCAGTCAGGCGCGGGCTTCTCGCCGCCCAATATCGTTCCAATCACGCCGCATTCGTGACCCGTTGCGTTGTTTGTATGCATTGCGATTGTGCCGTTCATCGTGCCGCAGTGTGACATCGGTTCACCATCTCCGTAAGGGTGAAAGGTTTCACCTATAGTCAGTCGGTGCTGTAGATATAAGGAGGGAATAGAGAGGTTTCGCCAAAAGATACTCACTCGCTTAAGCCTCACCCCCGCCTTCCGTTGACTTCGGCCGGCGTGAGCACGGCCTCGTTCATGCTCGCTTCCGGCAGACCAAGGCGATCAAGTATCGTCCTCTGTCCGACGCGCAATCCGCGGTCCGCCAGTTCCGCGATAATGTCCGCGAACGCCTTGTCGTCCCGATCGTTCGGCAACGCAATCTGCACGTTCGGATAGCGCCGCTGCGGACCCGTGTTCAAATCCACGATCGGCTTGACCAGGTCGCGTCTGATCGTCTCGGCAAGACGTCGCGCGTCGGCGCCCAGGATATCGCGCCGCACCGCGTCATGGACTTGTGCCGCTGCTCGCGATCCTCCGCCGCGCGGCATATCGGTCGTTAGCGTCTGCCCGAGCACCGCCTTGCTCACCTGCGCATCCAGGTATTCGCAAAAGCGCTGATAGAGCTCGGCGCTTCCGTTCTGGCGTGCCTCCGTGAACTCTATTAGCATCGAATCCGGAATGATCGCCGCCGCATCGGTGCCGATATTGGCTACCGCACTGAGTAACGCCTGCCGGTCGGCGTCAGTTGCGCCCGCGCCATACTTGCCCAGTCGTAGCGGCTGCCCGAATACTTCCGCGAACGTTACCCAGTCCTTCAATATATAGTTTTTGAATAGGTACGACCAGCCGGCCGCGCGCGCGAGGCCGCCACGGATTGGCAGGCCGGATTTGGCTTTAGCGAAATGGACTATAAACTTGAATGGCGCGAGGGGAGCCGTCATCGGTTGCAGGCCGTTCCACGGCCCGGCGCTACCGGCGGCTCGTCCGCTTGCCAGTCGCGGTTGCATATGCGCTTGTCCGTCTTCTGCTGCGAACGGAATCGTCTGGCCTTCGTCGCTGAGTGTGCGCACCAATACCTGCTCGCCGCTCACCCAGTCGAACATAAACCAGCGCGGATCTCGCCAGATAAGCCGTGCCGGTACCCATTCGTGTCCCGACGTGTCCCATACAATCTCAGTAGCCGAAAATCCTTTGCCGATCGCATCCAGTACATCGAATAGCGCACCACCCAGATCTAGCGGTCCGTCGAACAGTGCTTCGCTGACCATAGCCGCGATCCGGATATCTTCGCGCTCGCCTGATGCCGCTTGTATGTTCATCGGGAGCTGCGCGACTGCTTGCTTGCGCGTCTCCATCACCGCCAGGTAATGCAGGTCTTTCTCCTCCATTTCCTCGGCGAGTTCGAGATAAAGAAATGGATCGCCGAATTCTGCCTGGCGCAGCACTGCGGTGAGCTTTTCCGGCGTCAATCCCGCCGATGGATGCATTATCGAGTAGATATTGCGGATACCCATCATCGTCGGAGCCGCCTGCTCCGTATGCAACAGCGATGTATCCACCGTTCGGCCGTATGCGTCGTATATGGTCATGCGGGTCTCCGCGATACTTACTCGCTCGGTCGCGTTCGCGATGGTCGATTACGCTTCAATCACCATGCGCCGCCGGCCATGCTGAATCTCGCCCCCGCCCGGGCCGGACGCGGAGCGTCTTCCTCTGCCGTGCTATGCATCGAGTAGGGCATCTCCGCCGCTTGACCGAATCGTCGCCGGGACGCCGCTGTGTATTCGATGCGCTGAACTTCGACTGTGCTTGCAAAATACGCCATCGCCGCCGCTATCGCCGTATCGCCATGGCGCTGGCCGCCCGTGGTCCCGGCGGTACGCCGTTCCGGAACGTGCGCGATGCCTCGTTCCATTACTAATGCGCGATGGTCGGCCAAAATATCCGCGTCGCGCGGCAGTTCAATCTGCGCGTCCTCGAACGCCGCCTTGTAGCGTGGCATATTCTCCCGATACCATTCCGCCGTCAGCATCACCTGCCGGATCCGCGCGCCGTAACGCTGCATCGCGGTCTCGGCTAGGTACTGCCCATTGCCGCGAGCGTCCATCGCACCCGCGATCATTCGCGGCAACCGATCGACTATGAAAAAGAGTATTTGCTCCTGCTGGCGAAATGGTATGTTGCGCAGCTCGACCACGAAGGGTGTGCGCCGCACCGTTTCCCGCGTTAATTGCAGCGGCCAGATTACAGTGAGGTCGCCTGACCTGCCGAAATCCTCACCAAAGCAGCTGGCCGCGTTGCGATCCAGTGTCGCCAGCGCGGGAGCGATCGCCTCGTCGCAAAAATCCTGGGCCGCTTTCACGCGCTCGGCCTCCGGTCGGCTGGCGAAGCTCTCCGGTTGCTCCCAGCGGATCACCGGCGCTCCATCGCGCATTCGTCCTTCGATCAGGCTTGACGACAGGAACGCTCCTCCGTCCGCGCGCGGTATACATAGTAGTTCTTCGGTCCCGTTCTCGCCGTATTGCTCGAATAATTGCGCACGCCATTCGCGTTCTCCGGCGCTCGACCACCGGGCTGCGGTCTTCTGGCATATGCGATGGTATAGTCCGTCGGCGATCGCGTCATCGATCGTTACGCGATGTAGTGAGAACGGCCGGCGTCCCGCGCGCGTGTCGTTGACTAGTTCGTTGAATGCGTTTTCGCCTCCATTATGCGTTGATATAATCCTCACCGCGCCACCCCACATCGTAAACGCGAGTGAGGCTTTGAGCAGCGCGGGGAGATCGTCGTGAAAGGCCGCTTCATCGATTACCGCGCGGCCCTGTTTGCCACGCAGGTTCGACGGCCGCGACGACAACGCCACGATCTTGTGCCCCGAGCTGAACCTGATGCGGTACGCTAGTATATCTCGCCGCTCGTCGTCCACGGCGATCTCCTCGATTGCGCGCGCGGCCTTGTCGAATTGCCGCGCCCACGCCGCCGCCGTTTCGACGAATTCCAGCGCCATGTCCTTGTTGTAGCCGAGGTACCAGGTGTCCATACCCTTGCGCGCCGCCGCGCGCAGCGCGCTATCGGCCGCCTCGGCCCACGTCAGGCCCACCCGCCGCGATTTTTCCGCGATCTTCACCGGCGCCTCATCCGCGATCCAGCGCACCTGGTAGGGCAGTAGTATTTCCGGACCCTTCGCCTCCTTGGTGTCTTGTTGCGCATTACTCACTGTAGCTTTCGCCCGACTAGCCATTACGAGATCCTCCTTTCATGCCGTGCTAGCGGGTGATCTCGAGCAGCGCCGCGCGAATCTGCTTCTGCGCGTCGTCCGAGAGGCCCTTCCCGCCGGCCGCCTCTACCGCTGTGCGCACCTGTGCGATCACCTTGCGCTCCGCCTTGCCGACGCGCTCGCTCAGCCGCGCGCGCGATTCCTCGGTCCAGCGCTCCTGCATCACCGCCGCTCGCGTCATTTGCGCGACGCTGTTCGCAATTGCTGCGAGATTGCTCGGCTTGAGGTCCGCGTCGTCGAGCTCGACCAGCACCGCGAACAGTCGCTGCTGCACCAGTTTCAGCGTCGCCGCTGTGATTCGATCGTCGTCGCCGCCCGCCTCGTCCACCACCGCGCGCGCCTGTGCCGTGGCGGTCCGCACCTGTTCCAGCCGCCGTTCCATCAGGCTGCCGTATCGGTGTACTGTCTTGGCCGCTATTTTGAACCCCTTCTCGCCCAACCACTTGGCGAGTCCGCTGTAGTCGCTGAAATGCCCCTCGACCAGGCGTCGATCGAGTTCCGCGCGCAGCTTCGGATCGAGCGTAAGGAGTTTCATTCTTACTGGCATCGCGGATTGCGCGCGCGCGTCCTCACCAGTACTTTCGCGGACGCGCCACGCCGGGCGGTGCGTCGATCGTGTACTCGACCACGTCGACCCCGCGCGCCGTCAGCTTCGCGCACCAGGTTTCGGTGTCCTCGTTTTCAATTTCCAGCAGGCCGAGATTGCGCAAATAGTCCAGTTCCCGCCGCGCTCCGGTGATTGACAACGGCAACCGCACATCCTGCAGCACGCGCCACACTATATTTTCCGACACCGCGATCGGCCGTCCGGCGTCCAACACCCGCAGGATTCGCCACCGCGCCTCTTCGCGCTGTTTCTGTTCCAGGTCAATTCCGCCGCCGCTCATAGCGCCGTCTCTTCTGCCGGGAGGCCCCGGCCGCCGCGATGGTACAGTCGCTCCCGCAATTCCGCGATTTCCGCCCGCACCTCCGCACGCATCGCGTCGAGCTTTGCTTCCAGCGTATTGCTGAAGCGGATCCAATCCTCCCGGCGTACGTAATCCACCGGCAGTTGCGCCTTTAGTTGCAGCAGTTCGCGCTCCAGTTCATGCGAAAACTCGGTTCCCTCGTGCTTCATCGCGTCCAGTCGCATACTCAGTTCGGCCTCGTAGCGCGTCAGCAGCCAGCGGATTGCGCCCAGGTTGAGTCCCACCAGCGTGACGAACGACATGGCGAAGGTCGCGATCGCTTCCGCACTCATCGGTCTATATTGCGCTCCTGCGCAGCTTCTGTGCCTTCCCGCACAGCCCCCGGACGTCCGCGTTTCGATGCTCGCGCCGCGCACGGCGGCATCATTGTCGTAGTTCGACGCTCGAATGTTGCTCGGCTATTCACAGTTGTCCCGCATGTATTGTTGTGCCGCCCATTCCATGGTGTAGTGTTGAATAGTCAGTAGATACTGTGTCAATTCAATGGCGCCGTTGATGACCAGCTTATGCGCCACGCTACGTCCTTATTTGCCCGGTTGCATCTGACGATCGCGCTCGCCCATTCCTCGATCATTCCCGCGCTCGGGTTCCGGTTCCATCGTGGCCTTGAGTTTGACCGCCGCCGACATCGACAGCAGCACCGTCGCCAGGCCCGCGCCGTAGGCCGCCGCGTCTGACGCGCTGAAATGGCCAAGGTTGAACACCGCCGCCGACCAGAAGACGATGTACGCGGCCGCTCCGATCACGGCGATCAGGCGCGCTGCGTCGTAGGTCAGATTGTCCTTGCCGGTCAGGCTGTCCTGTAGCCACTTCATGTTGCGGCATCCTGCGTCGCGCCTGTTTGACGAATGGTCATTCGCCGAACGTGAAGCCGGCCATCGCCCGCGCTGCGTTGATTACGCGAGTAGTCAATTGCCTCGGAGCCCCCGGATGCGATGTCTCCGCCGGCGCCGTCGGCGTGGGCGCCGGCGCTTGTAACGCGTTTCCCGCTGGTGATGCGCAGCCCGCAATCACTGCGTCGCGATCGTCGACTGCCCCTTTTAGGATTTCCACCGTCGCCGCATACGCGCGCATCGTGTCGGCCGCCGCCGATCGCGCCGTCAGCGCCGCGATCGGCAGCGCCGGATGGGTCAGCGCCGGCGGTTCGCAGTAGACCGGTGCGTAGATCGGCATTTGCACCGCTACCGGCTCCGCCGGCGGCACAGAGGGCGGGGCAGACGCGCAGGCCGCCAGCAGGCCCAGGATCGGCGGGAGGAGGCGCCTTACCATCGGCCCAACTCCGGTCCCTGCGCGTTGCCCCATCGAATTGCGGCGGCGCATCCAGCCGGCACCGCGGCGTGATCAAGCTGAGTCGCATGCGCCAGTTCGCCTTGCATCGCCTGCGCGCCGCGCGCCGCGAACTCGGCCGTCCGGCTCTTGGCCGCCGCGTTCGCTGCCGCCATCTGGCTTTGCAAGGCCGCAATCGCCGCGTTCTGCTGCACCGCCGCCGCGCGCATCGCACTGTTGTCCGCCTCGAGCGCCCCGGTCTGCTGCGTCAGCTCCACGATTTGCGCGCGCGCCGCGTCGCGCTGATGTACTAATACGCCGCGATAGATCAGCCCCGCGGCAATCAATGCCACGATCACGATTGGCTTCCAGTAGCTGAGGATCGCGAGCGCCGGCATCGTCCTTAGCTCCGCGCTGCCGCCGCTGCGACCGGATGCGCCGCGGTCAGCGCGGCGTGGCTCTCGACCGCCGCCGCGACCGTCGCCGCGCCGTGATCGTCAACCGCCGCCGCATGCTTTTCGATCGCTCCTGCCAGCTTCTCGACCGCCGCCGCGTGCTTCTCGATCGCCGAGGCGTGCGCGTTCGCCGCATTGGCGCTGGCATTCGCCGCCGCCGGGGCGGTTTTCGCCGCGCTCACCATGCCCTCGAGCGCCGTGACTCGCGACTCGATCGCTTGTACGAGACTGCGCACGTCGTTGGCCAGCGTGCGTCCCCACAATGCTCCGGCAACCAGCCCGCCGATTCCCACTACTGCGTATCCAGCCGCATTCGCGTCGATCATCTTGATGCCCTCCGATTCGTCGTCGGCGCCGCCGCCGCACTATTCGCGCGCGCGACCGTCAAACTTCGCGCGTCCGTTATCATTTCGCTTCTGCGCTGCCTGCGCTGCCCATTTCACTCATAAGCGCGATTGAGCCAGCCCGCCAAAAATTCGCGATCCCCATCGGCGCGCGCGCCGCGTTCCAGTGCCGCCAGCGTCCGGTAGTAGCCCGCCGCCTCGGCCCGCAACGCCGCCAGGAGCGCGACCTGGTTGGCCGCCGCCGCCGCCGCCCGCGTCGCCGTGCCGATCTCGCCGTCTTCGGTCACCGGGCTGCCGCACGCGCGCAGCGCCCGCTGCAGGCAGCGCGTGGCATGCTCCGGCCCGATATTCACCGCGAGATTGAAAAGTTTCGCGCCCGCCACTCCCGGCAAGTCCGAATACCGATAACGCTGCCACCAGTCGCGATAGTAAATCACCGCCGCTTGCGCGCGCGTCAGATGCTCAATATCCACATCAGGATATTGACGCTGCGAGATCCCGAAGCGCGTCGCGCCGCCCGGATCTTCCGGATTGCGCACAAAGCCGCCTTCGTCGCGCAGCAACTGTTCCAGCGCGCGTGTGAACGCGGGCGGGTATTGCTGCGATGAATCTGAGTTTGCAATCGTCACAGCAGGCAAGTTACGCCCGGTGCAAATTCGGCATAAGGGTGAAATCTTTCACGCAGTGATAAACTTGTATTAGTCAGTAGCCGGGTGTTAGCAGAAATTAACTCGGAGTTGATCCTGCGGATTATGCCGATAGGCTCGCCGCGTTGCGATCTTCGCCGCAACTTCGCCGGCGATCGCCCGCGCGCGTGAGCCATCGCGCCGTTCGCCCGCCCGATTTGCTTTGGCTGGCTCGATCCGGATTCGCTCGCGCGGTGAAATATCCGTGCGGAAGTTTGTAGATAGGGTGGGCGAGGGCGTGTGAGTATTAGACGGGTAATCGATTCACGCCGGCGAATCGATCCGCCGGCGCGTTCGGCTCACGGCACGCGATTGTTCGCGCGTGCCTCCGCCAGCACCTGGAAGACCCGCCGCCGCGTACAGCCGAGCGACCGCGCGATCGCGTCGACGCTTATTCCGTCGGCCCGCATCTGCGCGATGCGCACCCGCCGCGGCGTCGGATTCGGCACCTCCAGCCGGTCGCCGCCATAGATTTGCGCCAGTGCTATCGCCGCCTCATGGCCAACCGCGCCGCTCAACGCGTCGCCGGCGTCCGGCGTCTGCGGCACGTAAAGCCGCGTGCCGCCAAACGCCGCCACCAGCCGCGCCGCCGCCGGCGTGCCCATCACCGCGATTAGCTCTTCCAGCAAAGCGCCGCGCGCCCCGGCCTCGAACTCGGCCGTGAAGCGTTCGCCCGTCCGCTCGCCCGTCGCATCGGCCGCGACCGATGCGCCCGACGCGTGCGCGGCGGACGGCGCACTCGCGCCCGGCTCCGCGGTAGCTGTTGCCGATTGCCCGCGCCGCAACGACCGGCTAGACGAATTTATCGCCAGATTGCTATAGCCCGCGACGCCCATCGCGATGCTCACCGCACCCGGTGCATCCGGATCGACGGTCGCGCGCGCACGAAACTTGCGCGCCGGATCGTACCCCGGTCCACATATTGGCGGTGCGTCGAAAACTCCGGTTGTAAGACGATTCGGACGGTCCATTATGCCGCCTCCGGAGGGTTGACCGCCGCGCCCGCCCGCCGGCTGACTTCGCCGGCCAGCCGCTCAAGCAGCCGCGCAAAGCCGCGATCGCTGAGCCGCCGCCGTTCAATCACCCGCCAGGCATGAATCACGCTGGAATGGTCCCGCGCGAAGGCCATCCCGATCCGCGGGAACGACGGCCGCCGCCGCTCCGCTCCGCGCACCGCGCCGCGCGCCCCGGCCAGTTCACGGCTCAGGTACATCGCGACGTGCCGCGCGCAGGTGATCCGTTGATGCCGGCTAGGCGAGACCAGTTCGGCCGCGCTCACGTGATAGGTCCGGGCAACCGTCTCCTGGACCTGCCTGATCGAGATTCCGCGATTCGTTGGTGAAATCATGAGTGCCCCCTGCTCACGCTCTCAAATGTTTTCGACTCCCGCGCGATCCGCCGTCTCTCGCGCCCCGTCCGTCATCGAGCCTCCCTACTCACAGCGACCCCTTCATCGCGATTTCCCGCATTGCCCGCATCGCGCTCATCCGCTTTGACGGCTACACTGGATTGGCCGATAATTTTGTACGACGGTTGAGATCGGGCTTGCCGCGAGAAGACCATCGGCAATGGAGTCGCGCCGTATTGCCGCGTCGTGTCTAAATCAGACATTGTTTGCAATGAAAACATGTGTCTTGGTCGGATAAAATGCATGATATGAGGACTAAATTGTGTAAACAGCCTAAAATATGTCAATATATATCCCACAGTAGGAGAATAGTGTCAACTATCGTAGTAGATGAGGCGTTCCAGCGTCGCCTTCGCCTGATCATGCAACAATTTGGGTCAGTCGCTGACCTCGCACGCGCCGTCGGAGTGTCCGATAATGCGATCTACAAGTGGGTCTCCGGCCGCGGCCAGCCCGGCATGATGAGCCTGGTTAATCTCGCCAAGGCCTCCGGCGTGTCGGTCGAATGGCTCGCGACCGGCCGCGGAGTCCCCGCCGACACCCATCCGCAAGCGCAGACCGCCGCCGCGCCCGAGTTCCTCGCGATGCCGCGTCACACGCTTAAAAGTGACGGCGGACGCATCGCGCTGCAGAGCGATCAGATTGTCGACCACCTCGGCTTCAAGCCCGAATGGCTCGCGCGCACACTCGGGGAGGCGCGCAATCTTGCGCTGATCGAGGCGGTCGGCGATTTCATGTCGCCGACTATCGACGAACGCGATCTCGTGCTGGTCGACCTGCGCGATCCCCGCTTCCATCACGACGGAATCTACGTCCTGCGCTCGGCCGGCGATCTCGCGATCAAACGCATCCAGCGCCGGCCCGACGGTAACCTGCTGATGCGCGGCGACAATCCCGCCTACGAAGTCGTCACCATCGCGCCCGACCAGATCAATCTTCTCGGGCGCGTGCTCTGGGCTGGCGGCCGCCTCTGATCGATCACGCCGCGCCCATGATTTAACGGTTTGTCGCTCAATCCTACAAAATGCTGTGTTACGGGCGCGGGCCAATCCGCCGCCCGCGAACCAATCTCGCCCCGCGCTCGTGCACCTCTCGCGATGCGGCCGCGACGCCACGCACCGTGGCGAACCAGCGCGCATTCGACGGCGCATCGTGACGCTCGTGCCGATCGGAAGAGTCCGGATCGGGTGGCGCGCCGCCTTACGCGCGTTGCTCTTCATGGCGCCCCGGAATGCCGCCACGAAGCTCTGCGGCGGCTTGCGGCCCGGCACGCACGATTCACTGCCGCGTCGTGCAGTTTGGGCGAAGAATGAATTGTCCCGATGATGCTAACTATCGGTTAGCAAGACACAGACTGTTAGTTGACACTAAACATGGCATGGGGTAGCGTGATTGAGCTTAGACTCTACTTGTGAAGTAACTTCGGACGCTGGCGATTCCTTGCCATTTCAACCCGCCGCGCCGTTCAGTCCTCGCTCCGGGACGGGGTCGCATGCGCAACCCGCTGTGGTTTATGCGGGTTGCGAAAGAGGGGGACGACCCCGTCCCACTATAATCGACAATCGATATCCTTTTTGATTTGACGGCGCTTCGCACGCCGATCGATCAACGGTCGATTGCGCTTGTCGGCGCCGCCCCGATGGGGCGAGAATCGCCCTGGCCGGTAGGCCGAGAGCCTAACCGCCTGCGGCACGCGCGACTGCCGCAACTTAATCAACGGAGCTAGCCGCCGCCGCGCCCCGACCGGGGTCGAGCGATGACCGGGGTCGCGGCGGCGCGGGCGGAGACGACCACGATGGCATACAGCACGGTGCTCTACGAAAAGATCGACCGGGTGGCGAAGATCACGCTCAACCGGCCCAAATACCGCAACGCGCAATCGACCATACTGCTCAAGGAGCTCGACCGCGCGTTCGCCGCGGCAGCCGAAGATCCCGGCGTTCACGTGATTATCCTGGCGGGGGCGGGCGATCATTTCTCGTCCGGCCACGATCTCGGCACGCCCGATGAGCGCGCCGACTCGGCCAGCTACATCAACGTGCGCGGCCTCAAGGATCGCCACTGGAAATCGTGGGAGGTCTTCCTCGACAACACGCTGCGCTGGCGCGACCTGCCCAAGGCGACTATCGCACAGGTCCAGGGCTACTGCATCTTCGGCGGCTACATGTTCGCCTCCGCGATGGATCTGATCGTGGCGGCCGACGACGCGATGTTCCTGCCCTCGCTCACCCAGTATTTCTCCGCCCCGTGGGACGTGGGCGTGCGCAAGGCCAAGGAGATCCTCTTCCAAAGCCGCTTTGTCGACGCGCGCGAGGCCGAGCGCCTGGGCCTGGTCAATACCGTTGTGCCGCGCGCCGACCTCGAAAGCGCGACGATGGCGCTGGCGGCGAAAATTGCCGAGAGCGACGAGTACCAGTTGCGCATGGTCAAGTTCGCGGTCAACCAGGCGCAGGACGCGATGGGCTTCCGCACCGCCGTGCGCAACGCTCATTCGCATCACTTCCTGGCGCGGATGCCGGCCTATAACAAATGGGACAAGGGCGAGGATACGAAAGTGCGGCGGCTGCCCGGTGTCGAGCAGGCGATTCGCAAGCTCACCACCAAAAAGTAACCTTTTAGTACTAAAATCAAGAGTTCCACTATCTGCGAGCCAGGAGAAGCCGACGATGAGCACCGCGGAAAACAAAAAACTGATCCAGGACGCCTTTGCGGCGTGGGCGCGCGGCGACGGCGCCGCCTTTTTCAACCTGCTGGCCGACGACGTGCGCTGGACCGTGATCGGCAGCACGCCGGTTTCGCGGACCTATACCAGCAAGCGGGATTTCCTCGCCGGCGCGGCCCAGCCCCTGACCGCCAAGCTCGCCGCGCCGATCGTCCCGTCGATCCGCGCGGTAATCGCCGAAGGCGATCTGATCGTCCTTCAATGGGACGGGCGATCGTCGGCCAAAAACGGCACGATCTACTACCAGACCTACTGCTGGGTGATGCGTATCGAGGGCGGCAAAGTCCGCGAAGCCACCGCCTACCTGGATACGGCGCTGATCAACCAGATCTGGACCTGACCGGGCACGCGTGACGAACGGCGCATGTATGCAATACGCGGCACCCGCTTGCACCGGAGATTGCGCAGGTTAAGCGGATCAATATGTTGCGAATGAGTAATGGCCTCAGCTTCGGCGGGGCTTGTGTTCAAGCGCGCCCCGCCGAAGCCATTGACTAGAAGTTGTAGTTCAGCCTGAGCAGGGCATTGTTGGAACTGTAGCCGGGACTGAGCTTTATATTTTTCTCGCCTCCGGCGTTACCGGTAAAGCTCGGTTCCAGCGCCGCAAAGTAGCGGTATTCCGCGGCCAGACTTATATGCTCTGTGAGCGAGTATGAGACGCCGCCGATCCCCTGATAGGCGAAGCTGGCGTCGGTCCCGCTGAAGTCGCCGCCGCCGAATGGCGGGTGGAGATTATTCAGCACGATTACCGCCTCGCCCACGCCGGCGCCAATATATGGTGTGAAGCGCGTGCGGTTGTGCCATCGATAATAGCCATTTAACATCATCGCGTAACTGTGCTCGTCACCGCCGGCAAACAAGCTATACCCATTGGCGCTCATATGGTCGAGATGGTTCTGGCGAAAGGTGAATTCGCCTTCCAGGGCGAGGCCGATCGGCCACTCATAGCCGGCCGAGGCGCCAGCCAGCCATCCAGTGTCAGCGTGGGTAGATAACGCCTGACTGTCTTGAACGGGTATCGGTAGGGTAATGCTTCCGGGCGTGGTGCCGGCACTCTGACTCGGCGCGGTTGCGCGCGTGCTTGTGTCGTACATCAAGGATGCGCCGCCTTGGACACCCGTGTAAAAGCCTGCGGCGCGAGCCTCCATCGGGATCGCCCCAAGGACCGCGACTCCAAAGACCGCGGCAACCATCCGGGAATTATACCTCTTCATAAAAAACCTCCGCGAAAAAATCGGCCGCTAGCCTGGGCGCATACGCGGATGATCGGCCGCCGTCATCCGCACGCCGGGAACACTACTTTTGGAAGTTGGAATCTACTCAGACTGATGGACGATCTGAAAAATCGATCCGCAGTTTTCCGACCCAGTCTCCGTTTCCTGATCGCGCCACAACCGCCCCAATTTCGCCGTCGATTGATCAGCTATCGGAAATTATTCTTATGCTCAAGCCGCCCTCGCCATGATGACGAATTTTAAGCGCGCCGGGCGCACAGAGCAGCCGGTGGAGACACGTCGCGCTCTGTCAGCGACGATTGCGCGACTCGGGAAAAGGTGGGCTGCGATTGCCGTGATGAGCATTCACGTCACGCAACGCCGTGCGGGAGGCGCGCGCCGGTGCATCGCGGCGAAGTGGCGGATACGAAAATAAAAAGGGCGGGGCATCCAGCGATGCTCCCGCCCTTGGCGTATCGATAATCAGCGATCAGGCGGCGCGGCCGTTGCGCAGCAGCTTGCCCGGCGTCGCGCCAGTGCAGTTGCCGTCGGCGAAGGTCTCGACACCATTAACGATGATCGAACGGTAGCCGTGCGCACGCTGCACGCGGCGCCATTCGCCGCCCGGCAGGTCGTGGACGATCTCGCCAACCCAGTCGGGCTCGACATCGAGACCCTTCAAGTCGTAAACCACGATGTCGGCCGCGGCACCCTCGCGCAGCACGCCGCGATCGCGGAACCCGGCGGCATGCGCGGGCAGCGCCGAGAGGCGATAGTGCGCCTCTTCGAGCGTGATCTTCTGTTCGTCGCGCACCAGCCAGCGCAGGAAGTCGGTGGTAAAGGCGCCGCCGGTGAAGAACTTGGTATGCGCGCCACCGTCCGAAACGCCGGGGAAGGTGAACTGTGAGTTGTTGATGATCTCGGCCATGTAGTCGGCGTTCATGCCGCGGTTGGGTCCCAGGAACTCGGCCTTGAGATCGGTCGCGACGGCGAAGTCGAGCATCACTTCGATCGGATGCTTGCTCAGCTCCATCCCGATTTGGCCCAGGGACTTGCCGACGTACTTTTCGAGGGCGTCGTGGTTCTCGACCCACTGCACGATGAGGTGCTTGGGATGCCCACCGACGCCGGCCTGGATCGCCTTGAAGTTGGCGTCACAATTGTCGTTGGCGTGGATGACCGCGCGGCGCAGCTCGGGATCGCGCATCTTGGCGAGCTTCTCTTCCTTCGTGCCGGTGGTCAGGAGGCGCCATTCGGGGAGCGTGTCGTAGAGGTTCCAGTTCTCGAGCGAGAAAGCAAAACCGCTGCGCACCGTTCCGCCCTGGCCGAAGATCTGACGGCCCTTTTCGCGATTGCGCTCGACAAAGCGCATGCTGCGGCGATGAATCTCGGGATTGTTGCGGGTCGGGATGATCGCCTGCCACAGGATCGGGCGCTTCGCTTCGTCAGCCAGCGCTTCGACGAAGGTGAGATCGCGGCGCGCATCGCCGGTGCCCTGGGTAATTTCCATGAAGCCTTCGTCACGCTTGCGCAGGACGCGCGCGAGGTTGAAGATGTCCTCGTCGCACATCGTGTCGGTGACCATCGGTGAGCCGTCATAGTCGGCCTGCACCGAGTTCGGGCCAAGCCGCTGAATCGAAAAGCCGCACAGGCCGGCGTCCATTCCTTCGTCCAGCAGACGCGCCATCTCGGCGCGCTCTTTGTCCGTGGCCACGCGGGTTTTGGCCGCGTCCAGACCCATCACGTAGGTCATCAGCGAAGCGGTCGGCATGTACTGGATGCAGTTGACGCCCTTGGGCGTGCGATCGAGCGAATCGAGATACTGCGGAATGGTCTCCCAATCCCAGTTCATGCCAGCTTTCATCGAAGCATAGGGAATCGCCTCGGTGCGGGTCATCGTGAGCATCGAGCGATCGCGGAAATCCGGCTTGCAGGGCGCGAAGCCGAAACCGCAATTGCCGAGCACCAGCGAGGTCACACCGTGCCATCCCGAGATCGTGCAGTAGGGGTCCCAGCGAATCTGCGCATCGTAATGGGTGTGCAGATCGACGAAGCCGGGCGCGACGATATGACCATCGGCGTCGATGGTCTTTTTGGCGAAGCCCGGCGCGCGCCCGCCGAGTTGCACGACTTTGCCGTCTTTGATCCAGACGTCGCCATGATAGCGCGGGACGCGCGTCCCATCGACGATCGTGCCGCCCTTGATGTGGAGATCGTAATCAGCCATTGCGAGTTCCCTCCTCGATGGTAGAGACGTGGGCCGACCGTCCGGCCGGACCCGGATTGATGTGCATATTCTGCATCAGATATAGCATCGCCGCCGCGAAAGACAAGCTAATTCGACCCACCGGCACGGATAATCATGGCGGTCGGCACCGAGCGCGCAAATTGGGCCGCTAGACCAGGTAAAAGCGCGTGCCGCAAAGCTCAACCTGATCGACCTGTCCGTGCTCATTGCGCCCCACGCGGCATCCGCGGGCCGTCGCGGCGGCGACCAGCCGGTCGCGATCGGCCACCGCGATATCGATCCCGGCGAGGCCCTCGCCGCGATCGTCGCTCAGCCCGACGAAGCGTACCTCGGCGTTCTCCAGCGGCATCGCGAGGCGCCCCTGGGCGTCCTTGCGCAGCGCAATCTCCGCAATGGTGCTCCAGCGCTCGGCCAGCGCGCGCGGATCTGCCGCCTGCAATTCGACCGCGCGATAGGCGGTGACGACCTCGAGGCGGCGCGCCGCGGTCCATTTGGCGCCGCCGGCCGGCGACCACGTCCCCGTCGGCTCGCCCTTGGCGTCCCAATCGATCTCGAAGAACGCGCCGCCGGTGTCCGCCGGATGCAACTGCATCGCATGGAACGCCGGCGTCTCATGGTCGAGCACCAGCCGCACGCTGAGCGTGGCGGCGCGGGCCTTGCGCGCGAGCTGCGTCGCATGGCTGTCGCACTGGCAGATCACCATGTAGCCGCCGTCGCCCTTGCGCCGCTTAAGATAGCGTCCGGCGGCGGTGTTGTCTTTGGTCGGCGCGACGACTTCGATAAAATTGTCGCCCACCGGCATCAGCGAATTCTCCAGTCCGAAGACCGCGACCTCGGGATCCTTGAAACAGACCTCGAGGCCCAGCACCGCTTTGAAGTCCGCGATTACGGGGGCGAGCTTTTCGGCGACGAGACAGATCTGGCGAAGGCGAATCGACATTACATCCTCCTGAATCTTCCGCGTGTCCGGACGCGGCGCGCGCTGGCGGATTGCCGCGGCCGCGCCGGCCGCTGATCGCGCATCCGGCTGCGTGACTCCAATGGACGAAGATTAATCGCAGTCGGGGGTCGCGCGCCAGCGCTACGTTGATGCCTGCCGCGGCGGCATCCCGCGCGAGCGCGCCCGATCGTGGCCGCGTGGCGATCGCAGCTTTCGCGATGTGCGCCGCGAAGGCATTTGCACACGCGAAGGGCATTGTGCCGTGAGCCACGCCGCCACTTTCACCGGAACCGTGGCAATCGATTGCCATCGCTCAAGGTATGGTAGTTGCTTATCGAGCCGAGTGTCTATTCGCGAATGCTAATCCGGATGATGATTGCGTGCCGCAGGAGCATGCGACGCCGCCGGCCAATGGCTATTCGGACGAATCGCATTGGCATAACCAGTACGCGCGCGGGAATATCTAACGGAGTGACGGATCGCGCCCAAGCCGACTTTCGCCTCGACCTGGTTTCGCTCTCTGAGCTATATCGATCGGGCGCCGCGAAACCTACCGAGGTGGTGCGGCTGACTTACCGGCGGATCGCTGCCGACGCCAGCAATCCCATCTGGATCTCGCTCCGCCCGCAAGACGAAGTGCTCGAAGATGCGCGCCGCCTGGAGCTCGACCATCGGCGGATCGACGCCGCCTCGATTCCGCTCTACGGCGTGCCCTTCGCAATCAAGGACAATATCGACATGCGCGGATTGCCGACCACCGCCGGATGCCGCGGGCGGATAGGCGCGGCCGACGAGGACGCGCCGGTGGTGGCGCGGATGCGCGCGGCGGGCGCTCTCCCAATCGGCAAGACCAATCTCGATCAGTTCGCCACCGGGCTCACCGGCACGCGATCGAATCTCGGCATCTGCCGCAACGCCATCGACGGCAACTACATTGCCGGCGGATCGAGTTCCGGCTCGGCCGTCGCGGTCGCGGCCGGCCACGTCGGCTTCGCACTCGGCACCGACACCGCCGGCTCCGGCCGTGTACCGGCCGCCTTCAATAACCTGGTCGGGCTCAAGCCGACCCGCGGACTGATCAGCGCGCGCGGGATGCTGCCGGCGTGCCGCACGCTCGATTGCGTAGCGCTCTTTGCCGTGACCGCGCGCGACGCCCACGTCCTGATGAATGTCGCTGCGGCCTACGACGAATGCGATCCGTTCTCGCGCCGCTCGCGCGTCCAGCGCCGGCCCGGCGCCGTCGAACTCAGGGTCGGCGTGCTGGCCGCGCCGCAAGCCGAATTCTTCGGCGATCGCGAGGCCGAGGAGCTTTACGAACGGGCTCTCGACCGCTTGCGCGGGCTCGGCGCGCGCATCGTCGAGATTGACTATTCAGCCTTTCGCGAAGCCGGCGAATTACTCTACGACGGACCCTGGCTGGCCGAGCGCCACGCGGCAATCGTCGCGCTGCTCGGCGCCGGCCTCGACGGACAGGATATTCATCCGGTGACCCGCCTCGCGATCGAGCGCGCGACTGACTATTCGGCCGCCGACGTCTTCGAGGCCTACTATCGCTTGCGCACGCTCGCCCGCCGCACCCAGCGCGAATGGAACCGCATCGACGTAATGGCGCTGCCGACCGCGGCGCCGATCTATACCGTCAAGCAGGTGCTCTCCGATCCGCTCGAAACCAACCGCAGGCTCGGCCTCTATACCAACTTCACCAATCTGCTCGACCTCTGCGCGATTGCGATTCCGGCCGCCCGGCGCGAAACGGGCTGCCCTTCGGCATCTCGCTGATCGCGCCGCCGCTGCATGACGAATGGCTCTGCACGCTCGGCGCCAGCTACGCTGCCGCGTTGTCGTAGCTATATCGCATGCCGCTCGGCGGCGGGCTCGCACCGATCGGCGTAATTGTATATTGATCTGGTCCTGTGACTATTCACCAGCCGATCGAAGTAGCCGTAATCGGCGGCGGATGCGCTTCGATCGCCGCCGCCTTCGAGTTGTCCCGCCCGGAGCATCGCGGCGCCTATCACGTGACCGTCTACCAGGTCGGATGGCGGCTCGGCGGCAAGGGCGCGTCGGGGCGCGGACTCGCTGATCGGATCGAGGAGCACGGCCTGCACATCTGGATGGGCTTTTATGAAAACGCCTTCGAGCTTCTGCGCGAATGCTACGCCGATCTCAAGCGCGATCCGCGCACCTCGCGCTTTGCCGACTGGCGCGACGCGTTCACCCCCGCGCCGATGGTCGGCGTGATGGAGCAGAACGCGACCGGCGCATGGTCGCCCTGGCAGGCGATCTTTCCGCCCGCCCAGGGGCAGCCCGGCGATCCGCTCGAGCGCGGCAATCCCTTCAGCGTCACCGCCTATATGATGCGCATGGCGACGATGATCCGGATTACGCTCGGCAGTATCCAGTTGCGCAAGCCCGATCGTCCCGCCGCCGCGGGCGGGGCGTATACCGGCGGCGCGGCGGAAACCGGTGGCGAGTCGCGCCCGCTCGATCGATCGCGGCTTGGCACTGCCGGCGCGCCACCATCCGGCGCGACCGATCAATTGGCCGCCGCGATCGCCCGCCTGATCAAGTACGGCGTGCTGGCGACGATCGCCGCCCTGGCCGAAGCCGCCGCGATGCTCGAGCTGGCGGTGCGCGCCGTGCCGCTCTATCCCGCGAGCCTCGTGCTCGGACTGATCGAGGCGCTTGCCGCGGGCGTCCGCCGCCAGATCGAACCGCTCATCGCCGGCGACGACGAATTGCGCCGCCTGTGGGAGATCATCGACGTCAATCTCGCCGTGATGACCGGGATCGTGCGCTTTGGCCTGGCCACCGATCCGCGCGGCTTCGACGCGATCGACGACTACGAATTGCGCGACTGGCTGCGCCTCAATGGAGCCTCCGATCGCGCGCTCGATTCGGCCCTGATTCGCGGCATCTACGACCTCGCCTTCGCCTACGAAGACGGCGACGTGACGCGCCCGTGCCAGGCCGCCGGCCTCGCGATTCGCGGCTCGCTGCGCATGTTCTTCACCTATCGCGGGGCGTTTTTCTGGCGTATGCAGGCTGCCATGGGCGACGTGGTCTTCGCGCCATTTTACGAGGTGCTCAAGCGCCGCGGCGTCACCTTCAAGTTTTTCCATCGGCTCGAAAACCTGCGCCTCGCGGATTCCGCCGCGCTCGCCCCCGGCGAACGTCCCTACGTCGCCGCGCTCGAGTTCGACGTGCAGGCCAACCTCAAGGACGGTGCCGAATACGATCCGCTGGTCGACGTCCGCGGTCTGCCCTGCTGGCCGTCGCGCCCCGACTTCAGCCAACTGGCCGGCGGCGCCGCGATGGCGCGCGAGGGCCGCGACTTCGAGTCCCATTGGGACCGCCGCAAGGCCGTCACCCGCACGCTCAGGGTCGGCCGGGATTTCGACGTGGTCGTGCTCGGCGTCGGCCTCGGCGCGATTCCCCACGTATGCCGCGAGCTGATCGATCGCGACGATCGCTGGCGCGACCTCGTGCGCCATGTGAAGACCGTCGCCACCCAGGCCTTTCAAATCTGGCTGGCCGAGGATATGGCGGCGCTCGGATGGGGCGGGGCGCAGACCTGCCTCTCCGGCTTCGTCCATCCGTTCGATACCTGGGCCGACATGCGCCATCTGATTCCCGAGGAGAGCTGGCCGCGCCGGCCGCGCGCGATTGCCTATTTCTGTAGCGCGCTGCCCGACGCCGAGGGCCCCGCGCCGGGCAGCGCCGACGCGGACTATCCCGTTCGCCGGCGCGCCGCCGTGCGGGATAGCGCGATCCGCTTTCTCGATCGCGATATCGGCCAGCTCTGGCCGCGCGCGATACGCCCGGGCGGCGGCTTTCGCTGGGATTTGCTGGTCGATCCGCAAGCCTCCGCGAGGGCCACCGGCGCCGCGCGCGCCGCCTCGCCCACCGCCGGCGCGGCACGCTTCGCCACGCAGTTCTGGAGCGCCAACGTCAATCCCTCCGATCGCTACGTGCAATCGCGCCCCGGCAGCACGCGCTTTCGGATTTCGCCGCTGGATAATACCTACGACAACCTGACCGTCGCCGGCGACTGGACCGCATGCGGCCTCAACGTCGGCTGCGTCGAGGCCGCGATAATCTCCGGGCGGCTCGCGGCGCATGCGATCTCGTCGCGGCCGGCGCTCTCGGATATAATTGGCTACGACCATCCTTAAGCGCTATGAAGATGCATCTGCCGCGCGGATTGGTCGCACGTTCGCCGGCCAACAGGCGTTGGATTAAGCTGCGGCAGGCGGTCGCCGCAAGTTAGCGTTCCCGGCGATCGTCAGAAGAACCTGACAGGACCGTCTGCCGCATGCGCGCAATGCGCGGGAGCCACCTCCGGGGGGAGACAACTGATGAGCGACGGCCAACGTTATCGCCGCGCCGATCCTGATCGCGACGGACCCATTCGCAACTGGTCCAAGATGATGCGTCCGTCGGGCTCGGCCGCAGCCTCGGCCGGCCCCGCGACGCCCTCCGCGCCAGGCCATCCGCATGATGCGTCGGCCAATGGCGCCGACCCCGATCACGTCGCGGACGACACTGTCGCCGGCGACATCGCGACCGCCTACCACGTGATCGACGAACATCTGCGCGCCGGCCAGCGCGCGGCCGAGGATCGGGACGGCGGTCCGGCCCCGGGACCGGCGTCGGACGGCGCGGCCGCGAAAGCGCCGGCCGGCGCAGCGCCGATCGCCACGGCCGGCCTCGAGGATCTGATCGCCCAGGGCGTGCGCTTCTACTCGAGCATCGTTCCGCTATGGACCGATTTTATCGCCGCCGTCGCCGCCGCGGGCGCAGCCGGCGACTTCGCTGGTGCGCTCGGCCGGGCGACGTCCCAGGCGCCTGGCAGATCCGATCGCTGTGCCGCCGCGATCGCGATCGAAGTCACCTCGCGCCGCCCGGCTGAGGTCACGCTCGATCTGCCCGCGCCGGCAATTGCCGCCGCCCTGACCATTGCGCCGCTGCGCGCGCTCGCGCCGGACCAGCCGCCGCTGGCCGAGGTCGCCCTGGTGGTCGGCGCGACCGACGGCCGGACCATTCTGCGCGTGCGCATCTCCGATACTCATCCGCCGGGCCTCTACACCGGCCTCGTGGTCGACCGCTTAAGCGGCGAGCCGCGCGGCACCGTGAGCGTGCGCCTTGGCCAGTAGCGTCCGGGCCGTGGCCCCGGGTTCGCCGGTCGCGGCTGTCCCGGCTCCCGCCACGGCGCCCGCGCCGCAGATCACCGCGCCCCAGGTCACCTCGCCGCTGGTGCCCGCGATGTTGCGCGAATACGGCGCGATGACCCGCGCGGCGCTCGACCGCTATCTGGCCGCCGGCGAACCGCGCCGCTACCTCTACGATCTTGCCGCCGACTATCCCGCGCGCGGCGGCAAGATGATGCGGCCGAGCCTCTGCATCGCCGCCGCCCGTGCGTTGGGCGCCTCGGCGGCCGACGCCGTCGGCACCGCCGCCGCGATCGAGATGCTGCACAACGCCCTGCTGGTCCACGACGATATCGAAGACGGTAGCGAGGCGCGCCGCGGCCGGCCCACGCTCCACGCGATCCACGGCGTCGCGCTCGCGCTCAACGCCGGTGACGCGCTCGCCCTGATGAGCCTGCGGCCGCTGGTCGATAATCGCGATCGCCTCGGCGATCGCACCGCCCTGCGGATTCTCGAGGAGGCCGGCCGGATGGCCGTGGAATGCGCCGAAGGGCAGGCGCTCGAACTCGGCTGGCGCGACGCCAACGTCACCGCGCTCGGCCCCGCCAACTATCTCGAGATGGTGCTCAAGAAGACCTGCTGGCTCGCGACTATCTTTCCGCTGCGCGCCGGCGCGCTCATCGCCAGCCGCGCGCCAATCGCCCACGCCGCCTTCGTGCGCTTCGGCTTTCTGCTCGGCGCGACCTTCCAGATTCAGGACGATCTGCTCAACCTGGTCGCCGACGAACGCTACGGCAAGGAGCGCGACGGCGACCTCTGGGAGGGCAAGCGCACGCTCATGCTGATTCGCCTGCTCGGCCAGGCGCCGCCCGCCGATCGCGAACGGCTGACCGCGATTCTGCGCGCCCCGCGCGAGGCGCGCGGCCCCGGCGACGTGGCCTGGATGCGCGCGCAGATCGATCGCCACGGCTGCATCGGCTATGCGCGCCGCTATGCGCATGGCCTGGCCGGCGCCGCGCTGCACGAGTTCGGCCGCGCCTTCGGGCCGCTGCCCGATTCGCGCGACAAGCGCTTTATCCGCGAGCTGGTGACCTGGGTGGTCGAGCGGACCTGAACGCCGCCCGCCTGAGTCTACGCAAAGTAGGATTTAGCTGAACATTGTAACCTGGACCGGGGGATCCTGAAGATGGCCGACCCACGCTTGCCCGACTACAACGTTGCGGTCGCCGCGCTGCTCGACTGGCCGCCGGTCATCAAGATGCAGTTTCCGGCTGTCGGGATGCGCTTTTATCCGCTGCGCGCCAGCCTCGCGCGCCTCCAGCAGGTCTGCGACGACTACCTTAATTTCGCCGCCGAAGGCGCTGCCCGCCCGCCGGTCTACTTCAAGCCCGCCGCGCCGTTCGTGCTGCTGCAGACCGTCAATTACGACCGCCTCGAAATCGACAAGATCGGATGGCTCGTGCAGCACGAGGCGATCTTCAGCATCCCGCTCGAATGGTATCGGCGCGAGGGCGACCATCTGGTCTTCGTCGACTGGGCCATGACCTATCCGTTCATCTATCTCGACCATCCGATCTCGATCTGGATCGGGCGCGAGATGTACGGCTGGCCCAAGGTTCCGGTGCGCGTGCCGCGGCTCTTTCCGCTGGTCAATCCGCCCGACCCGCACGGCCGCGTCGCCTTCAATCTCGCCACCCATTCGGCGCGCAGTCCCGGCGCCTCCGAGCCGTTCCGCCCGTTCCTCGAAATCCGCCAGTCGCCCGCGGCCTTCATGCCGTGGCCGTCGCGCGTCGAAGACTGGTGCGCGTGGCTTCCGCGCGCGATGCAAAGCTCGCTCACCGCCGCCTCCGCGTGGGTCGATACGCTTGCCGGCGCGCGCCCGTGGAACTACCTCGCAAAGCCGCCGCGGCCCAACGATCCCTACGACGCCATGATCCAGCGCGGCACCGGCTATCTCAGTAAGTGGCTGCCCGAGCTATGGACCAATTACGGCCCCGGCGCGCCGGCCGGCAACCAGGCCTTCACGCCGTCGCCCTTCATGCGCAATAACATCGTGCTCAAGCAGTTCCGCGACGCGCACGATCCGGACTCGGCCTGCTATCAGTCGCTGGTCAAGTCCGAAATCGGCGTCGACCACGTGCTCGGCGGCGGCCTGCTCTTCAATCCGCTCTCCGCCGACTTGAGCGGCGGCGTCTCGATTCGCCTGCACGGATTGCCCAATCAGCCGGTGGCCGACACACTCGGCCTCGAACTCGCGGACGCCGCGGCCGACGGCGATCATTCGGTGGTGACCCTCAAGCCCGTCTGTCCGTTCTGGTGGGATCTCGACCTGACCTACGGCAACGCCGAGACTATCGCCTGGCGCGCCAAGACCACGCAATGGTCGACCACTATCGCGCCGGGCCCGGCGGCGCCGCGGCGCGACGATTACGTGACCGTCGGCAGCGGTGCGCTCGAGGAGCTCGCCGGCCCCAGCCAGTATCCCGATTTCATTATGCGCGTGATGCCGCTTCGGGCGCGCGAGGCCGTGCTGGCGAAGCTCTGCCGGGATCATCTGGATAACTCAATGTATCGTTTTACGCCTACATCGCCCTACGTGCTGATGGTCGCCGACCAGTTCAAGAATCTCGCGGCGGCCTCCGATCCCGCGGCGCGCTGGGCCGACAGCGAAGTAATCTTCGCGATCGCGGCCGACTGCACGGAGCTGCGCGCGCGCTCGGCGCCGGCGCGGCCCGTGATCCTGCCGCTGCTCGGCTTCGTCGGCAGCGAATGGAACGCGATTTCGGATCGCGAAGTCTATGGCCGCTTCAGCTTAGCCTCGTCGTTCGTCGCGCCGCCCGCCGCCCTGATGGGCGATCTGACGCCGCATCCCAGGCATGACCTGCACAATCTTTTCTTCATCCGCACCTCGATCTGCCCGACCCTCGACGAAAACGAGCAGACCCGCCGCTGGACCGTGCTCGGTCTCGCCGCCGGCGCCGGCGCGGCCAGGGCGTCCACGCAATCGCTCGCCCCCTGGCTCAAGCAACTCGGCCTCGGCCAGATCGCCACCGCGCGCCAGTACGAGAGCGTCGCGCTCAAGCAATTCCGCGACGCCACGCGCGCCGATCGCGCCTGCTACCAGGCGCTGGTCTCGCTCAAGCGCCGCTTCAGCGCGCCGCCCAAATCGGGATGGATCGGCCAGACCTTGCGCGTCAGCCTGTTCGACTTCGACACGATGAATCTGGTCAAAACGCTAGGCCTGATCGCCGCTCCGCCGATCGCCGGGCCGGACGGCCGGCCGCACCATCTGATCGAGCCGGTCAAGCCCTTCTGGGTCTCTGGTGCAATCACGCAGGATCGCGGCGACAATCTCTGCTGGCGCGCCGGTGCGATGGACTGGCAGCGCGCATAGCCCGCGCCCGCGCGAGCCCCGCGCCGCGATCATCCGGCCGCGACGCGCACGTGGCGCAGGCCGGCAGGCGGCGTGCGCTCAGCAGTAGCCGATGCGCCGGTACCATGCGATCGTGTCGGCGAGCGTCGCCGAGAGCGGGCGCGGCGTCACCCCGAGGTCGCGCTGCGCCGCGCTCAGATCGAACGAATCGTGCAGCATCGTGAGCATCGCGGCCAGCGCCGGCAGTGGCGGACGAATCCCGGCGGCGGTCGCCGCGACCTCCCCCCACCAGGCCGCGATCACGCCGAGCGTGGCCGGCGCGACCAGGCGCGGCGCGCGCACGCCGCCCAGCTCGCAGATCCATCCGTAGAGCAATTCGTTCGAGAGGTTGTGGCCGGTCAGCGCGATCGGCTCGCCAAAGCGCCCGGCCGCGAGCGCTGCGACGATCGCCGCCGCCACGTCGCGCACGTCGATCACGTTGAGGACATGGCCCATTGAGGCGGGCGCTTCGCCGCCGAGCAGGCGTGGCACGAAGCATAGCTCGCGCGGCTTCATGTCCCACGGCCCGATGCATAGCGTCGGATTGACGATCACCGCCGCCAGGCCGGCGCCGGCCGCCTCGAGCACCGCATCCTCGATTAGCTGCTTGACCGCGAAGTACGGATGCATTCGGCGGATCAGATCGCCTTGCCATTGCTCGAGTCCGCCGCGCCGATCGGGGATTGTGACGAACGAACTCACGTACGCCAGGCGCGCCCCGGCACGCCGCACCGCGTCGATCACAAGGCGTGTGCGCCGCGCCGCATACTCGACGGGGTTGGGCGCGCCGCGCTTGCGCTCCGCGATCAGCGACGGATAGGGCGCGGCCGCGTCGATTACCGTGTCGTGGCCGGCGGTCCATTCGTCGATCTGGCCCGGCGTGTCGAGATCGCCCGCCGCGTACGTCAGCGCGAGCCCGTCAAGGTTGACCGGCGGCGTCGCCCGCCGGCCGGTCGCGGTCACCCTATGGCCGCGCGCCACCAGCTCGCGCACGACCGCGCTGCCGATATGGCCGGTCGCTCCGAGGACCATCGCCTTCATCGCAACGCCCGGTCCACGCCCTGGCCCGGCTTCGCTGATTCGTCGCGACGCTTCATCTGCGCCTCCGCTCTGATGGTCGGCCTGACGGCGATTTAACTTCTCTGGATGGCCGCGTGAGCCGCATGCTAGTCTGCCGGCTATTGTTCCGCTAGCGCCCCGCGCAGGCTGGCCGCGCCACCGTCATCGCCGGGCAAGAGAGCATCGCAGTGGCTGCGACCGCCTGTCCGTCATGTAGCAAAAGCAATCCTGCGGGCAAGCGTTTCTGCGTCGAATGCGGGTTGCAGCTTGAACCGGTCTGTCCGGCGTGCGGCGCGCCGGTCGCGGCCGACGAAAAATTCTGCGGCAATTGCGGCGCGCGGCGCACCCCCGCCGAGCCACCATGGTCCGCCACCCTCGCGAGAGTCGCATCCACGGAGGTGCCGCAACCGGGTGGCGAGCGCCGCCAGCTTACCGTTCTGTTCGCCGATCTGGCCGGCTCGACCGAACTGACTACCCGGCTCGACCCCGAGGAATATCACGAGATCGTGCAGGCCTATCACGCCGCCGTCGGCCGCGTGGTGGCGCGCTTCGATGGCTACGTCGCGCAGTATCAGGGCGACGGCATCGTCGCCTACTTTGGCTGGCCGCGCGCCCACGGCGACGACGCCGAACGGGCGGTGCGCGCCGGGCTTGATTTAATCGAGGCGATCGCGGCACTCAATCGCGACCTGCCGGCGCGCAAGCACCTGGCGGTCCGCGCTGGAATCGATACCGGCACCGTGATGGTCGGCCATCTCGGCGGCGGCGCCCGCCGCGCGCCGACGGCGCTCGGCGAGACGCCCAATATCGCCGCGCGCACTCAGGCGGCAGCGCCGATCGGCGGCCTCGCGATCACCGCGGCGACGCTGCATCTGGTCGGCGGATTGTTCGCGGTCGAATCGCTCGGCGTCCAGCACTTCAAGGGCCTGGCGCACCCGCTCGAAATCTATCGCGTGCTGCGCGCCACCGGCGTGCGCAGCCGGCTGCATGCGGCGCAGATCCTGACCCCGTTCGTCGGCCGCGAACCGGACCTGCGCACGCTCACCGAATGGTTCGCTCCGGTCGCCGCCGGCGCGGGCCAGGTGGTCGTCGTGCGCGGCGAGCCGGGCATCGGCAAGTCGCGCCTGATTCGCCAGTTCCGTGAGACCCTCGCGACCCGGCCGCATAGCTGGCTCGAGCACTTCTGCTCGCCCTTCAACCTCAACACGCCGTTCGCTCCGATCGTTGATCTGCTCGCCGAATCGTTTATCTGGAGCGGCAACGAAACCGCCGGCGAGCGGATGGCCGCGCTCGAAAAGGGCCTGCTCGCGGCCGGCCTCAAGCTCGAAGAGACCATCCCGCTGGTCGCCGAGATGCTCAACCTGGCCGTCCCCGCGCACTATCCCCCGGTGGTCTCGCCGCCCGAGCAGAAGCGCCGCCGCCTGATCGCCGCGCTCGTCCAATGGCTCTTCGCGCTGGCCCGCCTGCAGCCGCTCGTGATGGTGCTCGAGGACGTGCACTGGGCCGACCCATCGACCCTCGAACTGCATCTGGCGCTGGTCGAGCAGTGCGCCGGCCTGCCGGTCATGCTGATCTATACCGCGCGTCCGGAGTTCACCGCGCCGTGGCCGACGCGCTCCCATCACGCCCATCTGATGCTCGCCCGGCTGAGCGGACGCCACACGCGCGAGATGGCCCAGTTGGCCGTCGCGCGCGCGGCGCTGACCGACCGCACGCTCGATCTCGTGGTCGAGCGCACCGACGGCGTCCCGCTGTTCGTCGAGGAGCTGGCCCGCGTGGTGGTCGAGGCCGGCGGCGGCGAAGATTCCGGCCGGCGCATCCCGGCGACGCTGGCCGACTCGCTGATGGCGCGCATCGACAACCTCGGCCCGGCCAAGCAGGTCGCCCAGCTTGCCGCGGTGATTGGCCGCGAATTCTCCTGGGCCCTGCTGCGCGAGATTGCCGATCGGCCCGACGCCGATCTGCAGGCCGGCCTGGACCAGATCGTCGAAGCCGACCTGATCGGCGCGCGCGGCGAGGCGCCCCGCGTGACCTATCTCTTCAAGCACGTGATGGTCCGTGACGCAGCCTACGGCTCGTTGCTCAAGTCGCGCCGCCGCGAATTGCACGCCGCCGTCGCCCAGGCCTTGCAAACCAGATTTTCGCGCCTGGTCGAAACCGAGCCCGAGCTGCTGGCTTATCATTTGACCGAGGCCGGCGCCGCCGCCGAGGCTTTTATCGCCTGGCGGCAGGCCGGCGACCGCTCGGCCATGCGCGGCGCCCTCGCGGAAGCCTCGAGCCACTACACGCGCGCGCTCGACGTGCTCTTAGCCACCGACGAATCCACCACCCGCGATCGACACGAGATGCCCCTGCTGATTGCGCTCGGCTCGATCTATTCGGCGACCCAGGGCTTGGCCTCGCTCGAGGTCGAACGGGTATTCCGCCGCGCCCGCGAATTGAGCGTGCGGCTCGACAAGAATCAGGCCTCCGCTCTGCTCGGACTGTGGCAGACTTATCTCGCGCGCGGCGAATTGGCCGCGGCCGCCACGCTGGCCGAGCAGCGCCTGGCGATCGCCGAGCGCGAGGGCTCCGCGCCGTCGCTCTGCTGGTCGCACTATGCGCTGGGCGCCACCCATCTCCATCGCGGCAACCTCGACGCGGCCGTCGTCCATCTGCGCACCGCCGTCGAGCGCTCACGCGGACGTGATTCCGCCGCGCGCCAGTTCGACGCGGGCCCGCTGGCTACCAGTTACCTGGCGGTCGCCCTGGTGCTCGCCGGCCGCGCCGACGAGGCGCGCCTGACTGCGGTGCGCGCGCTCGCCGCCGCCGAGGTATTGGCCAAGCCCTCCAATATCGCCTTTTGCTCGATCAACGTCGCCGAGATGTATCAGCTTTCCGGCGATCCCGCCGCCACCCTCGCGGTCGCGCACAAGGCCTCCGAACTCGGCCATGCCCATGGTATCGAGCAACTCGCCTCGGCGCTCGACGTCTATATCGGATGGGCGATTGCGGCCACTGGCAATCCCGACGAGGGTGTCGAGCGCGTCCGCCGCGGCATCGCCGGCTGGATGGCGAAAGGGCAGCGCCTGCCGCACGCCTGGTATCTGTCGCTGCTGGCCTGGGCGTACGCCCAGGCCGGCCGCTTCGATGAGGCCGTGGGGACTATCGAGGATGCCGCCGCCGCCGTCGGCGAACTGCTCATGGAAGGGCCGATCGTCGGCTGCACCCACGCCGAAATCCTGCGCATCTCGGACGCGCCGGCCGCCGCGCTCGAGGCCATCTTGCGCGCGACGCTAGCCGCCGCCCGCCAGACCGGCAATCGCCTGTTCGCACTGCGCGCCACCATCGGCCTGGCCCGCCTGACCGGCGCCGCGGGCGATCGCGCCGCCGCCCATACGATGCTCGCCGGCATCTACGGTGAATTCACCGAAGGCTTCACCACCCCCGACTTGGCCGAGGCCCGCCGCCTGCTCGGCGATCTGGCCGCCTAGGGAACCTCTGCACCAGGCTCTGGTGTCACCCTGAGCGCAGCGCATGGGTCCCGGATCCGGGATTCTTCGCTGCGCTCAGAATGACAACCTAACTTGTGCAGAGGTTCCTAGCTGGCTAAAGCGCATCGGAGGCGGCAGGATTCGCCACCGCCACGGGCCGCATCAGCCGCCCGCGCCGGCGCATGATCGGCCGTTCGAGCAGATAATACGACGCCGCCGCCACTCCGATCGCGCATCCGAGGTTGAGCGGAAATCGCCCGCTCAGCGTCCGGTTGAGCGGGGTCAGAAACATCTGCTGCCATAGATACAGGCTGTACGAAATTCCACCAATCCACATCAGCGCCGGCTGGTTGAACAGGCGCCCCGCCCGGGTCGTGGGATTGTGCATCAGCCACCACACGATCGCCGCAATCCCGGCGCCCTCCAGGCTCATCCCGAACGGCAGCGCCCACGCCCCGCGCCAGCGCGCGCCCAGGAATGGATCGATCGTGAAGATGAAGACCGCCGCGAGCCCTGCGATCCACGGCCGGCCGATCCGCTCGAGCATCGCCCCGGCGCGGCGATCCTCATGCGCCAGCGCCAGCACGCAACCGAACATCAGGACATCGGCGCGCGTATGCAGCATCACCGGGATTCGCCCGCGCGCCGCCGGCCACAGCCAATAGTTCGCGACCCGGATGAAAGGCTCGAGCGCGATAATCGCAAGCGCCAGCTTAAGCGCGCGCCGCGGCCCGAGCATCATCAGCGTCGCCGGCCACAACAGGTAGAACTGCTCCTCGATACACAGCGACCAGCTTTGCCCGAGCCACCAGCCCGCGGTCCACGGCAGGTAATTCCACAGGAAAATCGCCGCCGCGGAGAAATCCTTGCCGCGGACTTGCACGTAGCCGCCCGCCGCAAGCAGCCCGACGAATCCGAGGTAAAGATAGTAAGCCGGAATGATCCGCGTCACCCGGCGGACATAAAAATTGTATAGCGAGATCCGCCCGGTGCGCGCCCGCTCGCTCATCAGCAGGTGGGTGATCAGGTAGCCGCTGATGACAAAAAAGAACGACACCCCGAGTTCTGCGTTGGCGGCCACCGTCTCGATCGGATAGAGCCAGCGCGGCCAGGCCGGCATCGTCGCCAGCGCATGGCCGAGCAGTACCAGTCCGATCGACAGGCCGCGCAAACCGTCCAGCGACGGTAGCCGATCGCCACCGCGATTCAACCTTGCATTGCCAGCCACCGCGCCATCTTATTGGCGACGCTGGCGAGCGTAAAACGTGCGCAGAGTTGCGCTCGCCGGATCTCGGGCTCGCGGGACCGATCGACGGCGCAGCGCTAGTCGCGCGTCGCGCGGAATATCGGCGTATGGAAATTCTGGATAAAAAACGGCCGGGCTACCCTTATTACCGTACGTTGGGGGGACCTACGGTCGCGGCAGCCCGGCCTTGCTTGGGGACAAAGCGCTGATGCTCTCGGGGGGAGATAGCAGCGCCACCCGTTACTACAGCAATCTCTATGCCGTGAAAAAAGCCCAGATAATTCCTAGAGAGTCGGAAATTATTTTTTCTCAATTTGCGACTGGACTCGCCAGTTTCATTCTCGAAATTATCTTATCACCCTGATTCTAAACCGTTTTTGCATTTCGCCAACTTGCGACTCCGCGAACCTTCGGATTTCGCTTTTTGACGATGTCCTCTTAGCGGCCTGCCGGATTCTTTGGCACGCCGCTATTCCTTGCGCAGGCTCATCGCGATTGCATTGTCGGTGCTCTGCCGGACCGTAGCGCTGCGATAATCGGTCAGAACCGGGGAATCAGGCCGGTCGGCCGACTTCGAACAGGTCATAGCGGGCCAGCATCCGGTAGAGCTTCTGCCGCGAGATACCGAGAATTTTCGCCGCCTGTTGACGATTCCCCCGCGTTTGCAGGAGCGACTTGAGCAGGGCCGACCGGGTGATCGCATCGAGCTCGATCGTCTTCAACGGCGCCTCGCCGGCCTCCTGTGGCGCTTCGAGGATCGTCGTCGCCCGGCCGGGCGGCCGTGGCGCTTCAGCCGTATCATCGCGCGGGTAGTCGTTCATGGCCAGCAGCGCCGGCAGGTGCTCGAGGTCGATTCTGGAGTCGTCCGTCAGCAGCACGGCCGTGCACACCGCATTGATCAATTCGCGCACGTTGCCGGGCCAATCGTGAGCGACGAGCGCCCGATATGCCCGGTACGACAGGTGGGTGACGGTCCGTCCGTTCTCAGCGCAATAACGATTGATAAAATGAGCCGCCAGCGGGCCAATCGACTCCCGGCATTCGCGCAGCGGCGCGGTGGTCACCGCTATCATGTTCAAGCGATGATAAAGATCCCTGCGGAACTTTCCCGCGGCGACCATCGCGCGCAGATCGCGATTGGTGGCGCTCACCAGCCGCACATCGACGCGACTGGACAGATGCGAGCCGACCGGTTGAATCTCGTGATTTTCCACCGCCCGAAGAATTTTGGGTTGCAGTTCAAGCGGCAGTTCACCAACCTCATCAAGAAACAGCGTGCCGCCCTGCGCCGCGCGAAAATAGCCCGGCGAACTTTCGCGCGCGTCGGTAAAGGCTCCTTTCACATGCCCGAAGAGTTGCGCCCCCGCCAGTTGACCGACCAGCGTCGCACAGTTCAGGGTGACCAAAGGACCATCTGGATGGGGTCCCAACTGATGCAGCGCGCCGGCGATCAATTCCTTGCCCGATCCCGACTCTCCCTGAATCAGAACCGTAACGTTATGCGGCGCGACGCGCTGAATCAGCTCGTATAGCCTGGCGAGCCGCGCCGACGAAATGACCATTCCTGCGCGATAATCCGATTTGGTGAGCATCGCGGCCAGCTCAAGGTCTGGTTCAGAATACATCTGACTTCTGGGCGACTAACCAGTTTGACACTATATGCATCGTGATTAAGGCGTAATCAATGATTTAATTGTCTTAATCAGGTAAATACACCAAATTTCCAGTTATATCTATGAAATTAATGTCTGAAAATGAATATTCTTGTTTTTTATTGAACGTATAGCTGAATAATAGTTTTTGTAGTTTATAACTATCGTTTTAACTTTTATTGCGCATTGGGAATGTCAAGAGAAGTTTAGCTCATCTTGCGGCGGGAGCCTCGCGGGCCGGGAATTTATCTGGCGCCAAAGGCGAGTTGAGAGCGGGGCGCCCATATGGTACTCCATAGGGGTTCGGGGCGTGGCGCAGCCTGGTAGCGCACCTGCCTTGGGAGCAGGGGGTCGGCCG
>JADMIL010000003.1 GCA_015478645.1 Candidatus Binataceae bacterium | reverse complement strand
GGCAGATGCAGTTGCAGCGCAGGCCGAAGCGCGCGTACTCGATCGCGACCACCCGCGTCAGATTGACCACGCCGGCCTTGGCCGCGTTGTAGGCCGGAATTCCGTAGTCGGCGTACAACCCCGATATCGACGCCGTGTTGACGATTGCGCCGCCGCCCTGCGCCTTCATCACCGGGATCGCCCGCTTGATCGCGCGGAAGACCGCCGTGAGCCCGACCTCGAGCGTCGCGCTCCAGACCGCGTCGTCGATTTCGCCGGTCGGGGCGGCGACCTTGCCGGTGCCGGGCATCGCCGGCAGGCCAAAAGCGTTGTTGTGCAGGAAGTCCAGGCGGCCGAATTCGCGCGTGGTATGCGCGATCATCATATCGATGTCGGCGGGCCGGGTGACGTCGGCGACGATCGCGATTGCTTTGCCGCCGGCCGCCTTGATCTCGGCCGCGACCTTGTTCGCGTTCTCGCCGTTTATATCGGCCACCGCGACGGCGCCGCCGCGGCGCGCGAAGCCGATCGCGGTCGCGCGCCCGATTCCTGATCCCGCACCCGTGACCAATCCCGCTTTGCCATCGAAACGCATACTTCAATCCTCCGCAAATTAGCGTCGCACCTCAGATCCGCTCGACGATGCGATTGTGGCCGGCGCGCGTAGGGCGCGGCCAGCGCCGTGGTTACATCCCGCTGATCAGCTCAAGAATCGTCCCGTCGGGATCCTTGAAGCAGACCACGCCGATCGTCGCGCCGCCCGGCCCGGCGATCTTTTTCAGCGGTGCGACGAATTCGATCTGCCGCGCCTTCAACTCCCCGTACGTCCGATCGATATCGTCGACGGTGAACGCGATGCGGCAGATGCCGGTGTTGTTCAAGGTCGGATAGGGCTGCCCCTGGGTCGGCGGATCGATGAATTCGACCAGGTCGAGCACCGGTGCGTTGGCCTCCGCGCCCAGCCGCATGAAGACGCCGCGTAGCTTCCTCGCCTTGAGCCCGAGGGCGTCGCCGACGCTCGGATCGTCGAGCACGAAGTCGTTGACCTTGGTGAAGCCCAGGTCCTGGTAGAACTTGATCGAGCGCTCCATATTCCGGACGCAGATATTGACGTGAAATAATCGCTGCAGCATTGGTCCACCTCAACCCCGATCTATCTCATCCGCGCAAATCTTCAAGCGGGTCGCCGTCACCGCATTCGCCGGACGAGCCGGCTCCGGCGCATCCATGCACGCGCTCGGTTATGCGCCACGGTCGCCGCGGTCGCCGGCTGCGAACTGATTTTCGAATGGCCGGTACACTGAACCGTCATCGTGTGGCCCCCATCCGTCCATTCATCCGCCAGCGCGATTACTCACTCCGATGATCCATATCGCAATCATATTCAAGTCTTCATCGCGAGGCTGCCAAGCGCTTATGGATTAGCAGGAGCCAGCGTGCCTGGCCGCCGGTTTCTTTCGTCATCGCGGAGCTTCACCCGATGAGACGGCTCCAGAGCAGTCGGCCATCGCATGCGGAGTAATGATACAGTCGTATCATTACTTTATAGCAATTGCGATTTAGATGCTGGACGCACGGAAAGGCGCTTGCCCTGGTCGCTAAGAGTCAGTAGCCGGCTCGGATTCGCGCAGCCATCACCTCGCCGATCATCACGGCGGTCAGATGCGTATTGGCGCGCACGATTTCCGGCATGATCGAGGCGTCGATCACGCGCAAGCCCTCGACGCCGATCACGCGGCAGGCGGGATCGACGACCGCCCGCGGATCGCTCGCCGCGCCCATCCGGCAGGTCCCGGCCGCATGCTGCACGTCGAAGCAATTGGCCATGATCCAGTCGTCGGTGGGAATTGCGGAGGCGCCCGGACGCGGATCGTTATCGGCGATCGTGCGGCCCAGGCCGACCGCGTTGGCGATCGCACGGATCGCCGGCTGCGCGCCAATTTCGATCAGCCGCCGCGCGGCGTCGCGCATCCGGATCAGATCGCGCACATCGGAGAGCATGCGAAAACGAACTTCCGGATCGATTTGCGGGTCGGCCGAAGTGATCCGCACGGTGCCACGCGAAAAGCTCTGGTAGACCGCCGCCCAGATATGCCCGTGCGCCAACGCTGCGGGCTTCGCGCCAAGCAGATTGTAGGCGATGAAGATCATGTCGTTGGCGCCGGTCCCCGCCACGCCCGAGCTGTAGCGCACGCAGCAATTGGTATGGCGCGAGCCGAGCCCGGCGGCGCGGGCTTCGGGTTTCAGCGCGAGCGATAGCGACAGTTGCGGATGATCGAGCAGGTTGTCGCCCGCCGGGGCGTCGATCCGCACCGCGATGCCGAGTGCGGCGAGATCGCGCGCCGGGCCGATCCCCGAGCGCATCAGGATAGCCGGCGAATAAATCGCGCCGGCGCTTAAAATTATTTCGCGTCCTTCGATACGGCGCCAATGCTCGTCGATGCGCACGCGCAGGCCACTCGCGCGCCCGCCGGTGAATTCGACGCGATCGACCAGTGCATCACCACGGATCGTCAGGTTCGGCCGGCCCCGCGCCGCTTCGAGATAGGCGTCGTTGGTCGACACCCGCACGCCGCCGCGGCTGTTGATCGCATAGGGCGAGACGCCGGTCGCGCCGGGCGCGTTGTGATCGTCGGCCCATCCGTAGCCCAGCGCCAGCGCCGCGCTGGCCACCGCGCGATCGACCGCGCCCCAGTTGGTCCGCGGCGCGCGATAGATCGGAATCGGTCCGCCGCGCCCATGGTACGGGCGATCGCCATACGCCTCGTCGTCCTCGAGCCTGATGAACGCCGGGAGCACTTCGGCCGCCGACCAGCCGGCGCATCCGGCCGCCGCCCAGCGATCGAAATCGTCGAGCGGCGGCCGAATCGCGATCTGCCCGTTGATCGATGAGCTGCCGCCGACACCGCGCCCGCGCCAGTACGGGATCGCGCGTTGCACCTCGGTGCGCCTGGCCTTGAGCGACGGCCATTGATAGCGCGGGTCGCCCAGGATGATCGGACCGGGATTCGCGATGCGCATCGCCCACGGCGCTTCGTGCGAGCGAAAATCCGGACCCGCCTCGAGCAGCAGGATCGATCGCGCGGGATCCTCCGACAGGCGCGCGGCAAGCGCCGCGCCGGACGATCCGGCGCCGACGATTATGTGATCGTAGCCGCCGTCGTTCATGGGATCGCCAGGCCGTCGATAATCCGTTCCATCGCGATACCGCGCGAGCCCTTCACCAGGATCACGTCGCCCGGGCGCGCGAATCGGCGCACGATTGCGGCGGCCGCCGCACTGTCGATCGCGGTTTCAATCGCGATCGCGGGCGCCGCTGCCGCCGCGCGATGTGCGGCGAGTGCCGCCGCCAGCTCGGGGCCGACGACGACCGCGGCGTCGGGCCGCGCGGCGAGCAGATCGTGGATTGCCGCGGTGTGCATCTCGGCCGCGAGCGCGCCCAGCTCGAGCATATCGCCGAGCGCGACGACCAGCCGCGCGTGCAGTCCGTCGGCGGTTTCGCGCGCGGCTTCGAGCGCGACGCGCACCGAACGCGGATTGGCGTTGTAGGTGTCGTCGATCACGATCAGGTCGCCCACCTCGCGCGTGGCCAGACGCCCCGCGACCGGTTCGACCGCGGCCAGCGCGCGCGCGATTGCCGCCAGCTCGGGCCGCGTGAGCGGACGTCCATGCGCCGCGATCACCGCGGCAAGCGCGGCGGCGGTGTTCATCGCCGACGCCGCGCCAAGCAGGCCGAGCGTCATTTCGAGTCCCGGGGCGACGCCCGCGGCCGTCATCCCGCGCGCGAGTGCGATCGCGATCCGCTGGCGCCCCGGCGCGACCACGAGACGGCTCGCCAGCCTGACCTCGGCGTCCGCTCCGGCGCCGAATTTCACGGTGCGCATCCCCGGCGGCACGCGCGCGGTCAGCATCGTCTCGGCGACGCCGACCACGGCGATGCGCGCGGTGGCAAACAGCGCGGCCTCCTCGTCGGCGACGCCTTCGAGCGAGCCCAGCCCCTCGGTATGCTCGACGTCGGCGTTGAGCACGAGCGCTGCGTCGGGCGCGACGATCGCCGCCAGCCGCGCAATTTCGCCGCGCTGATTCGTGCCGCATTCGAGGATCGCCGCGCGATGGGCGTCGGTCAGCGTGAGGATCGTCAGCGGCACGCCGATGAGATTGTTGAGATTGCCGGGCGTCGCGAGAATTTCGCCGTAGAGCGCACGCGCGATCGCCGCGGTGAGTTCTTTGGTCGTGGTTTTGCCCGCCGCGCCGCCGATCGCGATCGTCGGCAGCGCATGATGCGCGCGCAGGCGCCCGAGGTGGAACCGGGCGAGGGCGCCCAGCGCGGCTAGCGTATCGTCGACCTCGTAGCAGGGCAGGCCCGTATGCGCGCGTCCGCGTTCGACGATTGCGGCGGCGGCACCGCGGGCGGCCGCCGTCGCGAGAAATTCGTGGCCATCGCGCACTCCGCGCAAGGCGACGAATAGTGCCCCCCGCGCGATCGATCGCGAATCGATACTCACGCCCGCGACCGTCAGTTCGTGCGCCGCGGCCGGTTGGGCGCCGGTCGCGCGGATGATGTCGGCCGCGCTCAGGCGGCAGCGGTTGGACGGAATTGGCGTCGCCATGCGCGGGCGTTTCCTCCTCGCAATTGCCCACAGGTCTAGCAGGTGCGGCTTGACAACGCCGCATCGGCGCATCAGCCTCGTGGCGTCCCGACGCCGCCTCGGAGCGCGCGGGCGATGGAGGTACGGTAGATGGCTTTGGTTGAGACGCCGCGGGTCGGCGTGATCATGGGCAGCAAGAGCGACTGGGAGTACATGGCGGCGGCTTCCGAAGTCCTGAGCGAACTTAAAGTATCGCATGAGATACGGATCCTGTCGGCCCATCGCACGCCCGACCTCACGCTTGAATATTCGGCCGGCGCGGCGGCCCGCGGTCTGCGCGCGATTATCGCCGGCGCCGGCGGCGCCGCTCATCTGGCCGGCGTGGTCGCGGCCAAAACCCTCCTGCCCGTGATCGGCGTGCCGATGCCGACGACCAGCCTCAACGGGATGGACTCGCTGCTCGCGATCGTCCAGATGCCGAAAGGCGTGCCGGTGGCGACGATGGCGATCGGCAAGCCCGGCGCGGCCAACGCGGGCCTGTTCGCCGCCGCGATCATCGCGCTGGAGGACGCTGACCTGGGCACGCGCCTGGCGAATTGGCGCGCGGCGCGGGTCAAAGAATTGCTCGAACAGAAATTGCCCTGACGATCCGGCGCGCCGCCGCCGCATCACGCGGCGGTTGCGCAGGCCCCAGCCACGGACTCTAATCGTTGATCATGTTGCGCGGATTCATCGTTATCGCAGTACTCGCCGGATTTGGTCTCTTTGCAATTCCCGCGCGGGCCCTCGAGATTCGCAAGGCGGGCAAAATCGACGTCCCGGCGGGCGCCGATCTCGTGCCCTTTTCGACCGACCCGACGATCGCCAACGTGCTCCGGCAGGATCTCGAGGTCCATGGGCGCAGCGCCAGCGACCACGCGCAGGCGCCGCTTACGTTGACCGTTTCGGTCAACGAGCAACCGCTCAAGCCGGGCGTCTCGATGAGCGATCTCGCGCCCGGCGATCCCCAGGTCGCGGCGCTGATCCGGGCGGCTGGCGCGACACCACCGCCGCTCGGCGACACCGGCACGGCCTTCGACGAGGTCGCGCTGGCCCGCGCTCGTGCGGAAAACAACACGATGCCGCCGGCCGCTTCTCCGATGCAGCAGATACTCAGCCAGATTCAAAATCCCAACGCCGGGGTTCCCACCGCGCTCGATCCCGGCGGATGTATGCCCGGCGTCGGCCCCTGTATGGACCCGGCCGCAGCCCCCACACCGCGCCCGCAACCCGGCACCGCCGGCTATACCGGCGACACGCAACAATATCTGCAACAGGGGCATCAGGACCTGCCGTACCAGGCGCAGACGCCTGACGATAACAATTTCGACAGCGTGATCGTCGCGCGGGTGTCGCTGAGCGGATCGCCCGACGAAATGACCATCGTCGCCGTGACCCATCCGGGCGAAGACGGGCGCTCGGCCAAGAAGCTGATTGCCGAGGAGATCGCCAACTCGGTCCTGCATTGAGCCGGGGCGCCTCGCTTGGGAAACTCTGCCTGATTCAGGTCGTCGTTCTGGCCACGGTGTCATTCTGAGCGCAGCGAAGAATCCCGGGTTTCTTCACTTCGCGGACTCCGTTCATGTGTAGAGCTTTTCGCTCGCGCGCCTGCCCCGATGCGTCCTGCGCTAATCCCGATTGCGCGGCGCCGCTTTGCCGCCCGCGATCGGCGTCAGCCGCGGACCGCGATGCGCCGCGTCGAGCGCGCGGATCGCGATAACGCCCATCAGGATGTAGAGGATCGCGAAGCCGGTCTCGATCACCGTAATCCGCCAATCGGTCTGCCAGCGCATCAGCGCCAGGAACACCGATCCGATCACGACGAAAAACGTCAGGCGCGGGATGAACTGGCGCAGCGGCGTAGCCGGATCGTCGGAGGCGCGCGCGGCGAGGATCGCCCAGAGCATCGCGGTGGCGATCGCCAGCCCCAGGCAGACCAGCGCGCGCAATCCGTCGCCGGCGCTGTTACGCCACAGCGCGATCGCGAACAGCCCGATCGTTGCTGGCGCAAAGATACCTGCGCGCCACGAGATCACGATTGTCCCGCCCGCCGGCTGATTGGTTCGCCACGCGCCATCGCGCCGCCAGTATCGGCCTGCGCCGGCGCGCTCCGCAAGCGGCCTCCCACGCGTCACCTGCGACGGGCGATGCGCTCCGGCGATAGACAAGCGGCGCCGGCGATGGCACGCTCGCCCGCATTCGCGGATCGCGCCGCTCGGGCGGATCGATCGATCGCGCGATCGCCGCGCGCCGTATCATGCGCGCCGCATCATGCGCATCATGCGCATAATGGCCGCATAAGGGCCGCATCATGGAGGTTACGATGTACCAGAGTTTCGAGTATTCGCTCGCCGACGGGATCGCGCTGGTCCGGCTCAACCGGCCGACCAAGCTCAATTCGATCGACGCCGCGATGGTCCGCGAGTTCGGCGAACTGGTCGCCGCGGTGCGCGCCGACAAGCGCGTGCGGGTGGTCGTCTTCACCGGCAACGGGCGCGCCTTTTGCGCCGGCGCCGACATCGCCAACCTCAACAGCATCAATAACAGCGGCGACTTCATGGGCTTCATCGAGCAGGTCCAGATGGCCTTCAACGCGATCGAGGATCTCGACCGGCCGACCATCGCGGCGATCAACGGACTCGCCTTTGGCGGCGGATGCGAACTGTCGCTGGTCTGCGACTTCCGCATCATGGCGGCCGAGGCGATGATCGGCGTGCCGGAAATCACGATTGGCGTGCTGCCCGGCGCCGGCGGCACCCAGCGTCTGTCCAAGATGCTGCCGCCGGCGATCGCCAAGCGGATGATCTATCTCGGCGATCCGCTGACCAGCGCGCAGGCGCTGCACTTCGGCCTGGTCAACGAAGTCGTGCCCGCCGCCGCCGTACTCGAAACCGCGATGGACTTCGCGCGCCGGCTCATCAGGATGCCGCCGCTGGCGATGCGTTGCGGCAAGCTGCTGGTCCATACCGGGATGAACGCCGACCTCAAAAGCGGTATCGAGGCCGAGCGCCAGGCGATGGGCTTCCTGTTCGGCACCGAGGATCGGGTCGAAGGGATGGGCGCGTTTCTGGCCAAGCGCCCGGCGGTCTTTAAGGGCCGCTGACGCCGCACGCGGCGGGTTCAGTCGGGCGCGTCGCCTGGCGCGGCGCGACGGTGATTGGAATTCCCCGTGGGCCGGCCGCGCGGATCAAATCCCAGCGCCGCCGCCACCCGTCCGAGAACGAAATCATGCCACGCCGCATCGCCGATCAGTTGCGGCTCGAGCGTGTCGAGATGACTCAGGCCCATGATCGTCACCAGGAAAAAGCGCGCGGAGAAATCGGCGTCGAGCGCGGCGTCGATTTCCCCGCCAGCCTGCGCCGCGGCGATACTGCGGCGGATTGCCTGGGCGGCCTCCTCGCTGACCTTGCCGAGCAGCTTCATCACGTCCTGCCTGCGGCTCCCGGCCGCATGAATCTCGAGCGAAAGCTGGCGAATCAGTTGATGACCGGGGCTGGCGTAGCTCGCGGCAAATTCCGGCAGCTCCGACGCTTCGATCCTCGCCGGTTCGAGCACCCGCACGCTGGTCGGCAAGGTGTCCAGAGCGTAGCGAACCACTTCAATCAGTAACTGCGCCTTGCTCGCGAAATGGCGATAGATGGCGCCGGGCGTGATCCCGCTGCGTTTGGCGATCGCCGGCATCGAGGTATGCGCAAAGCCCAGCGTCGCAAACAGATGCGTCGCCGAACGGACGATGCGGTCGCGGGTCGTGGCCGGCGCCGCGCTTGCGTCGGCGATCCGGGCCCGGCTCGGGCGGGCGGGCTGATGCTTCGCGGCTCGCGGTTTCGTCGGCGCTTTCTTCATCGGCTGTCAGAGTTTCGGAAACCCTGCGCCGATTCAAGCGCCTTTCGCGCCACGAGCGTCATCCACGCAGGCGCGCCGCACGCCCCCCGGATTTCCCCTGCCGCCGGATGCGCCGGCCATAGACATCCGCGCGATGATCGATTCCGGTTGACAAGTAAATGATCATTTACTAGGTTTTGCTGCATAGATTCCTGTGCGAGTAAATCGACTGTTGTTGGGAAGGGGACGCCAATGACGGGGGAACATGATCGCTTTCCGCGGATACGATCCATCGTGCGCAGCCTTACGGCGATCGCACGCCAATCGCGTCCATCGCTTAACTCGAATTTCAGCGCCGGCGCGGCTAATGCCAAGCGCTTGCGTTTGCCGCATTTCCGTACGATACGATATTAGTAATTCTGTTGGAGAGTATTAGCTCTCGTAGCTTGGGAACAGGGCGCAGGGTTCGATCCAATCTGGCTCCGGATCTTCCGGAAGAACATCGGCCGATACGCTGATTCATTTACGCGGTCGCGCCGCGGAGGGACACAAATGGCGGAATTCGACGTTGTCATCAGGGGTGGCATGGTCGTGGACGGCACTCGCCTGCCGCGCTATCAGGCCGATGTCGGGATCAAGGACGGCAAGATTGCCAAAATTGGCAAGCTCAAAGCCAGCAGCGGTAAAAAGGTGATCGACGCCACCGGGAAGATTGTCGCGCCCGGCTTCGTCGACCTGCACACCCATTACGACGCCCAGCTTTTCTGGGATCCCTACTGCTCGATTTCGAGCTGGCACGGCGTGACCTCGCTCGTCATCGGCAATTGCGGCTTCGGCTTCGCGCCGGTCAAGCCCGATTTCCGCGAACGCGCGATGCTCACGATGACCCGCACCGAGGCGATTCCTTACGCTTCGATGAAGGCGGGTCTGCCGTGGGACTGGGTTACATATCCGGAGTTTCTCGACAGCGTTGACCGCCATCCCAAGGGCGTCAACATGCTCCCGTTTGTACCGATGGCGCCGGTGATGGTGTGGGCGATGGGACTCGAGGACGCGAAGTCGGGCCGTATGCCGACCGTAGCCGAGACCAACGAGATGAAGCGCATCGTCAACGAGGCGATGGACAAAGGCGCCTGCGGATGGTCGGCGCAGCGTTTCGGCAAGAATAGCGTGCAGGCCGATTACGACGGCACCCCGATGGTCACCGATCTGATGCACGACGAGACCGCGCTGGAAATGGCGGGGGTCCTCGGCGAGCGCAACGAAGGCTTCATCCAGATGTCGTACGTGCCGGATTCCAGCAAGTACGAGGGCGACGGACAGGACCATGCCGAGAAGCATTACGAGGAACTGGCGCTGGCGGCGGGCCGTCCGATTCTCTACAACGCGATCGCCGTGAACGACATGTATCCCGAGCGTTACAAGCGGCAATTGAAGTGGCTCGAGAGCTGCGCCAAGCGCGGTATCCGCGTGCTCGGCCAGAGCGTGACGCTCGAATTGAACTTCGCCTTCTCCTTGAAGGACTGGAACCTGTGGGACGATATGCCGGCCTGGCGTGACGTCACCACCGGCCCGATCGAAGACCGCCTCATGAAGATGTCCGATCCCGAGCGCCGGCCCGAGCTGCGCAAGGTCGTGCAGACCGGACTCATCACCAACAAGATCGACGAGATCATCGTGCTTGAATGCAAGCGCGAGGACTTGAAGAAGTACGAGAACCGGACGATCGGCGAGATCGCGAAGGAAGAGGGCAAGCACGTCGTCGATACGATGCTCGACATCGCAACGGCCGACGGCCTGAACACCGACTTCTACACCCCGCCGACCAACATGAACGTCAAGAACATGGCCGAGATGATTCATTCCGAATCGCAGCCGATCTTCGGCGTCTCGGACGGCGGTGCGCACACCAAGTTCTTCACTGGCGGGCGCTATCCGACCGAAGCGCTGATCAAGTGCGTGCGCGAGAATCCGATCTTGTCGCTGGAAGAGGCGCATTTCCGTCTGAGCGCGCAGCCTGCGATGTGCGCTGGATTCAAGAACCGGGGAACCTTGGTCGAAGGCGCGGCGGCCGACGTCGTGGTTTACGACTTGGAGAACCTCAAGATCCTGCCGATGGAAATCGTTCACGATTTCCCGGGCGGTGAATGGCGCCGTGTGCAGCGCGCCGAAGGCTATCAGTCGGTGATGGTCAACGGCGAAGTGATCATGGAAAACGGCAAGGAAACCGGTGCGCATCCCGGACGCCTGCTGCGCCACGGCGGTCCCGCCTAGCGAACTGCGTAGTTCACCAAAGCTCTCGCCGATAAAGGCTTATTCACGCAAAACATCCGCATCCGGGGGAAGCAGGTCTTCCCCCGGATGCGGCTACAGCCCACAATTTCGGCCGAATGGCCGACGTGTAATGGTCATCTAAAGAGGTAATTCAGATGAATCGGCGGTTATACGTTCCTCTTTCCGTGAACAGTATATTTCAAGGGGCGGCATTCATCACTTTATGGGTTGCGATTGCTGCTATAGCAGGAATCCTTATCCCGTCTTCCTTGTTGGCGCAGGCTGCGCCTTCCGAAGACACTATTCCGGTCGGCACCAAAATTACCACCCAGAACTGGCAGCAGTATAAGCAGTTCATGCCGGAAGGCTTGGCTGATATGTTTGCCGGTCAATTTCTCTGGAAGTTGCCTGCGGATGCCACAATCGAAATAGGTCCGACCGTGAATGTACCGGAACCCCCAACCTATGTGGCGGCTAGTGAAAAATACGGCAGCCAGGTGCGCGTGGTTCACTTGCCAAATGGACATATGGACGTGCTTAATTATTTTGGAGGGCTGCCCTTTCCAGACCCGGAGGAGCCCGACAAGGGCTATAAGGTTTTGGCAAATCTATGGTATTCATACCGGCCGCATTTGAACGTTACGGATTTTAAACATCCCGTCAGGGACTGCATTTCTGATCGCTATGACAACATGTCCTGCGAATCAATCGACATCGTCTATCGCCAGGAAGGCTATAATACGGATCCCGGTGTGCCGGTATTTGAAGGAAATGACGTGTGGTATACCGAATGGCTAATGGTTGAGGCGCCGGAACAGGCCAAATATACCGCGCAACTCACACTCTTCTATAAAGATAATCAGAAATGGCAGGACGAATATGTTTTTGTCCCGTCTCTGCGACGCTCACTGCGCTTGTCATCCACCGCCCGCTGTTCGCCATTGCTTGGTAGTGATTTAGCACAGGATGATGCTCAAGTATCAGGGTTCAATGGTGGAATTGCTTTTTTTAACGCCCAGTACTTGGCACACAAGAAAATAATCGGATTGACCGGCGCTTATAATTATTTAGAAGTGGGCAACCAGTTTCCTAAAAACTTTTACCAACCGCTAATGTTTCCACCGCCATCCATGGGACAGTGGCAAGTTCGTGATGTCGATGTACTTAATATCCAGCGGGTCCCTTCTGAACGCGCAGGCTACTGCTATGGTAAACGGATACTGTATATCGACAGTTACTACCATACAGGCCTCTGGGACGACCTTTACGATAGCAACATGAAACTTTGGAAAGTCGCTCTTTTAGCTGTTCCGGACGCGGCTATAGTTCCAGGAGTACCAGGTGGACGCGCTCCCGGACTCGACGGATTTTTTACGATGTGGGACATCCAGAACGACCACCTGACGGTAATTACCGGACTCAACGAGAAAGGCGAGGGTTATTTTGTTAATAGTAATGCGCCAAAGGAGTACCAGGACTATGACAGGTACGCAACACCCAGCGGCCTGTCAGAGATTATGCGATAATCCCGTTTCCCGCCCGGATGCAAGGTGCCGCTGCTATCGGCAGATCGGATGAATGGCGGGGGATATGTTGTCCGATGGGCGGCAAGTTACTCCGCCACGGCGCCTGACGAAGCGCTCGACCACGCGTAAGGTCGGTTAGCGCCGATCGAATTCGCGAGTAGTTGAACCAAAGGGGGCTGGCGTTCGCCAGCCCCCTTCCTCTCATCATCAAAGGTATCGGCCGGGCGTTCGCCCACTCCGTTTTTTTGGTGCGGACGATAAATCGATCCGCGATCAACTCTTCGCCGGTAACGTATCGAACCACGGCGCGACCAGGCGCTCGTTAATCGAGTAGGGCAGGGCGTGGCCCCAGTCGGGCAACTCCTCGTACGTCACGTTGTAGCCGAGTTGCGTCAGCAATTGGCAGGTCTGCCGCGTGAACGTCACCGGAAAAATATAGTCGTGGACGCCGTGGACGACGAAGATCGGCGTGTCCTTGCCGTGCCCCTCACGCAGCATCGGATCGACCGCTAGATGCAGCGCGCCGGCCACCGGCGCGATCCCGCGAAACAATTCGTGATGCGCGAGGCCGAGTATATAGGTGAAGATGCCGCCGTCGGAGAGTCCGCTCAGGTAGACGCGCGCCGGATCGATCGCGTATTCGCGCCCAACCTCGTCGAGCATCGCGAGCACCGACTGCGAGTCGGCGCTGCGGGTCTCCATCTCCCATGTGTTGCCGAGCGACTTGGGCGACAGGATGGCGTAGCCGCGGCTGCGCGCCGGACGGAGCCACGTCCAGATGTATTCGGAGCCCTGCCCGTAGCCGCCGTGCAGCGCGACGATCAGCCCTAGCGGCCGCGCAGGCGAATAATCCTCCGGAATGTAGAGCGTATAGTCCGAGCGGGCGTCGTTGCGCTTGCGCTGGATAAAGCCGGTCGGCGCGCCATCCCCCGCCACTTTCGGCGCTACCGGCGCCTCCGCACCGGCCATTAAAAAGTTCGCGTCGATTTGCGGCAGGCTCGCGCGCAACTCATAGAGCGCGTAGAGCCCCGTGCAGAAGGCGCGGCGGCTGTAGAGAAACGCCACCGTCCAGTCGCGGCTCGGCGCGGTCATGAAGAGATTGCAGGCCTTGCCCAGTTCGGTCAGCGCGGCCGAGAAGCGCGCGTGGAACTCCGCCTGATCGGGCGGCGGCACGGTCGGGATGAATTCGCGTTCGATCCGGCGGAAGGTGCCGCCCGCCGCCGCGACCAGCGTGGCCTGGCTATCGGCCACCGCGCCGAAGCGCAGGTTCTCCTGCAGAGCCTCGAAGGCGCGAATAAATTCCGCAACCTCGCGATCGATCGTGGCGACCGTCGCGGCGTATCCTTCGTCATGTGCCATCGGTGTCCCCTCGGCTATCGGTTCGGGCGTCTCGTCGCGAACGCAGCATAATCGATCGCGCGCGCGACCAAAACCGAGCGCTTGACAACTTCGACGAGTCTCCATATAAAACAAGCAAGCGTTTGTTTTAGACCGGAACGCGGCGGCGGCCAATCCCGCAAGCCAACGGTACTGAACTTAATCTCAGGAGGCTTCAATGGTTGAAACCGAGCATCGGGTACAAAGCGAATTCGAAACCCTCTACCAGCGCGACTATTCCGTGCAGGCGCCCGATATGCGCCGGCTGTACGAGAATGCCAAGCGCGACCAGTGGAACGTCTCGCGCGACATCGACTGGACGCAGCCGGTCGACCTCGACCAGGGGATTTTCGCCGACGGCCTGATCGACGGCTTCGGCAGTCCGCTGTACGAGAAGCTCGACGCGGCGAAAAAGCGCGAGCTCAACGTCGAATTTTCATGCTGGCGGCTGTCGCAGTTGCTGCATGGTGAAGAGGGCGCGATGCTCGCCTGCAGCCAGCTCGTCGACATGGTGCCAACCAACGACGCGAAATTTTTCCAGGCGACACAGGTCGTCGACGAAGCGCGCCACGCCGAGGTGCTGAGCCGCTACCTGACCGAAAAGTGCGGCGGCCGTATCTACCCGATGAGCGCCAATATCCAGCATTTGTTCGACTACCTGCTCGGCCAGGGCAAATGGTTCATCAAGACCGCGGGCCTGCAGTTGGTCGCCGAGACCTTTGCGGTCGGGCTGTTCCGGATGCTCGCCGAGACCTCGCAGGATCCCCTGCTCAAGAGCATCAGCAAGCGGATCCTGCTCGACGAGTCGCGCCACATGGGCTTTTCGGTGATTGGCCTGCCCGACATGATCGCCAGCCTGAGCCCGAGCGACATGAACGAGCTCGAGGATTTTACCGCCGAAGCGTGCCGGCTGGTGCTGCGCGGCCAGTTCCCGCGCGAGGCGTTCGAGAAGGTCGGCTTCAACGCGTCGGAAATCGACGAGATCAAGAAGCTTCGCGTCGAGAGCGCCAAGAGCAGCGACTACATTTACTTCCGCCAGATCTTCCGGCGCGAGATGTACACGCAGGTGGTCTCGAACATGAAAAAGGTCGGCATGATGACCGAGCGCACGGCGGCCAACCTGCGCAAGCTCGGCATCGACCCGTCGATCGACGGACGCACCGCCAATCTCGAGAGCCAGCTCGCCAACTGAAGCTGGCCGTATTCCGACCAGTGTGCGAGGCGTCGTCATCGATGATCGGCGCCTCGCACGCGAGTGACACCTGTGGAAAATGAAACGCGAATAGCGCGCCGCAGGAGAAGCTGACCCACCGATGCCCGCGAGTTCGACCGCCACTCCGATCCGCGCTCCGCGCCAGGATAACCGCCGCGTTCAGTTACTCGATGCGGCGGCGCGCCTTTTCCGCGAGCGCGGTTTCCATGCCACCTCGATGCGCGATATCGCCAAAGCCGTTGGGATGCTCTCGGGGTCGATTTACTACCACTTCGATTCCAAGGAAGAGATGCTGCTCGCGGTCTATGAAGAGGGCGAGCGGCGCGTGGCCGACGCAGTCGACGCGGCGGTCGCCCTGGAGAGCGATCCGTGGGCGCGGCTCGAGGCGGCTTCGGCGGCCCATCTGCGCGTTCTCATCGCGCATCGCGACTATACCCAGGTGATGATCCGCACGCTGCCGCAGGAGGCGGGCGCGGTCGGCCCGCGCATCCGCGATTTGCGCCGCGACTACGAGTCGCGCTTCCGCCGCTTGATCGACGACCTTGCGCTGCCGCCCGAGATCGATCGCCACTACCTGCGTCTGCTGCTGTTCGGCGCGCTCAACTGGTCGCAGGTCTGGTTCCATTCGGGCGGCGACTCGCCCGAGACCGTGGCGCGCCGCTTCCTTGATACGCTGCGCCGTCAGCTCGAGGTTCCGGCGCCCAGGCACTGAACCGCCGCGCGACTGGCGCGCGCCGCGTGATCGGTGTGCGGATTATTTTTTCGCGGCGTCGGCCGGCGGCGCTTCGACCGGACCACCGGCTTCCTTCCACGCGCGGAATCCGCCCTCGATATGGCATACCGGCGCGAGGCCCATCCGCTGCACGGTTTGTGCGGCCAGCGCCGAGCGCATCCCGCCCGCGCAGAAGAAGACAAACTTCTTGCCCGAGCCGAAGATCTCTTTGTAGTAGGGGCTTTCAGGATCGACCCAGAACTCGAGCATCCCGCGTGGCGCATGGAACGCGCCGGGCACGCGGCCGTCGCGCGTCAGCTCGCGGATATCGCGCAGGTCGACGATCACGGCGTTGGGATCGTCCTTGAGCTTGATCGCTTGCTGCGCCGAGATCGTTTCGATTTCGGCATTGGCTTCGGCGACCATCTGCTTGATGCCTCTGGTGATTTTCGCACCCATCGTAAATCTCCTTTATTAAAACCGCGGCTGCGCGGACTCGCCCGCATCCGATGCCCGCTTCGCCCGCTTCGAACGTCGCCTGCCGGCGCGCCCCATGCTCGGTATCTCTAACGCCCGGTGTAATGCGGCTTGCGCTTTTCCATAAAGGCGCGGGGACCCTCGCGGGCGTCTTCCGACGAAAAGACCTCACGCGCGATTTCGTTTTCGATCTTGAAGCCTTCGCTCAGCGGACGCCCGACGCAGCGCAGCACGGCCTCCTTGATCTTGCGCACGGCGAGCGGGCCGTTGGCCGCGATCGTCGCGGCCAGCTCTTCCGCTTTCGCCATCACCTGCGCGGCCGGCACGACGTAATTGATCAGGCCCAGGCGCAGCGCCTCAGCCGCGCTGATTCGATTGCCGGTCAGCAGGATTTCCATCGCATTGCAAAACGGCATCTGGCGCGGCAGGCGCGGCAACGATCCGCCGGCCGGAATCAGCGCCCATTTCACCTCCTGCAGGCCGAAGCTCGCATGCTCGGCGGCAACGCGCAGATCGGTCGCCTGCATCAGCTCCATCCCGCCCGCGATACAGAAGCCGTTGACCGCCGCGATGATCGGTTTGAAGACGTCGTATTCGCGCAGCAGGGACATCCCGATATAGCGCTTGTTGGCGACCAGCTTGTGGTCCCATTCATCCTCGGGCTGGCGCGCGCCGGTGGTCAGCGGAATCAGGCGGCCCAAATCGGCGCCGGCGCAAAACGCCTTGTCGCCCGCGCCGGTGACGATCACGGTGCGGATCTCGTCGTCGGCGTTGACCCGCTCCCACGCTTCCGACAGCTCGACCACCAGTTCGGGGTTCATCGAGTTATGCACCTGCGGGCGGTTGAGCGTCAGGCGGGCGATATGGTTGCGGACTTCAAACAGCAATGCGGGCATGATCGAAACTCCGGGCGTGCGCGTTCACTGATGTCCGCCTGACTGCTAGCGAACTCGGCGCGGCCTTGCAATCGGCCACCCGGCCGCGTCGCCGCGACGGATTTCGATTCTCAAAAATTTACCTTTCGCGCTATAGTCCGCTCGCGACACGCGATCCCGCGCGCCTCCGCGCGATCGCGTCGTTGGAGGTTCAGGCGCGATGGCAGAAAAAGTCCTGCACACCGCAATGTGCGACATTTTCGGAATCAGATATCCGATTATGCTGGCCGGGATGGGCGGGGCGTCGACGCCCGAACTAGCGGCCGCGGTCTCCAATGCCGGTGGCCTCGGCGTGCTGGGCGCGGCGGCCTGCGCTCCAGAACAGTTGCGCGAATGGATCAAGCGCACGCGCAGCCTGACCGACCAGCCGTTTGGCGTCGACACGCTGTTGCCGTCGGCCGTGCCGTCGTCGGGCAGCGCGCAGAAGTTCAAGGCCGAATTGCCGCAGGCGCACGTTGACTTCGCCCGGGACTTCAAGCGCCGCCACGATCTGCCGCCGATCGATCCGGCGCGCGCGCCGAGTCGCGGGCTGGCTTTCTCGCGCGATTTCTTCGCCCATCAGATTGAAGTGGTGCTCGACGAACGCGTGCCGGTCTACGTCGCCGGGCTGGGCGACCCGGGCTTCATGATCCCCGAGGCGCACAAGCGCGGGATGAAGGTAATGGCGATTGCGGGCGCGGTGAAGCATGCGCGGCGCTTCGTCGAATCGGGGGTCGATGTGGTCGTCGCGCAGGGCACCGACGGCGGCGGCCATAACAGCCGCGTCGGCACGATGGTCCTGGTGCCGCAGGTGGTCGACGCGGTGCGGCCCACGCCGGTGCTGGCGGCGGGCGGTATCGCCGACGGGCGCGGCCTGGTCGCGGCGCTCGCGCTGGGCGCGATCGGCGTATGGGTCGGCACGCCGTTTCTGGCGACCCCCGAATCGGGGATCGAGGATTTCCAGAAAGCGGCGATCGTCGCGGCCGGCTCGGAGGACACGGTGGTCTCGCGCACGCTGACCGGCAAGCCCGCGCGTGCGATCAAGAACAAATGGGCGGAGGAGTTCGAGGCCTCGGGGCTCAAGGCGTTGCCGATGCCGTTTCAGGCGCTGATCGCGATGCCGATTATGGAGGCGGCGCGGCAGGCCGGGCGCAAGGATATCGTGCCGGGCTTCGCCGGGCAGTCGATCGGGATGATCACGCGGGTGCGGCCGGCGCGCGAAATCGTCGAAGAGATGGTCGCCGAGGCGATCGAAATCCTGGCGGCGAGTATGCCGCGAACGGTCAGTTTCAGCAAATGAAAGGCAAGGTGCGCGGCGGGATGAAGGACTTCACCGCAAAGTAACGGAGAAAAATGTTTCACGTGAAACATTACTTCGAGTAGATAAAGCGAAAGGTGAAATTTTCCACCCCTGTGCGAAGCGATCGAATAGTCAGTCGTTCGGTCATTCCGAGCGCGGCAAAAACCCCGGGACCCGTTCGCTGCGCTCAGGGTGACGGACAAAAAACGGACAACGTGCAGGCGAGCGACGGGCGAAGCGGGCATCGGGTGCGGGCAAGTCCGCGCAGCCGTGGTTTTAATAAACGGGCATGGGGTGCGGGCAAGTCCGCGCGGTTTTAATAAAGAGGTGATCGAGTGGCCAGCCAGGCGTTGAGCGATTTGCGAGTTGTCGAGTACGCCGAGATGGTCTCGGGTCCGATGTGCGGGAAGATGTTCGCCGACCTGGGCGCCGAGGTGATCAAGCTCGAGCGGCCCGGAGCGGGCGACGAAGCGCGCCGCCATCCACCCTATCCGGGCGACATTCCGCATCCCGAGAAGAGCGGATTTTTCCTCTATCTCAACACCAGCAAGAAGAGCGTCACGCTCGATCCGGCGACGCCGACCGGCGCGGCGATTTTCAAGAAACTGATCGCAAGCGCCGACGTGTTGATCGAAAATCACGCGCCCGGCTTCATGGCCTCGATCGGTCTCGGCTACGAGACGCTGCGCACGATCAATCCGCGGCTGATCGTCACCTCGGTCACGCCGTTCGGCCAGACCGGCCCGTATCGCGACTGGAAGGGCACCGACCTGATCGAGTTCGCGATGAGTCTCACCGGCTACAACACACCGACCATGGTTGACGATCCGGAAACGGAAAATCCGCTGCGCGCGCCCGGCCATGCAGCCGAGATGATGGGCGCGGCGACCGCCGCGGCCTCAACCATGATGGCGATATTTCAGCGCGACCTGACCGGTGAGGGCCAATGGATCGACGCGCCGTGCTGGCAGTCGACGGTGAACACGGCGAAGATCGAGATGGCGGCGTTCACCTATCTGCGGATGCCGTTCAGCCGCCAGCGCGGCAAGGTGGCCGTCGGGCTGGAGCCGCTGCCATGCAAGGACGGCTTCATCTATACGTTGTGGGCGGCCGACGCGCATTACCTCGCACTCAAGAAGCTGCTTGGCAATCCGCCCGAACTCGACAGCGAGCTGTTCGATACGCTGGCCGGCCGCCAGGACAATGACGACGTGCTGCGGCGCATCTTCCGCGAGCATCTGCTCAAGCATAACGTCGAATTTCTGGTGCGCGAAGGACAGCGGCTGGGGCTGACGATCGGCCCGGTGCATACGGTGGCGCAGGCGGCCGAGCATCCGCATTTGCGGACGCGCAATGCGTTCGTCCCGATCGATCATCCGATGGCGGGGCGCTTCGATTATCCGGGCGCGCTGGTGCAGATGACCGCGACACCGCCGGCCGCGACGCGCGCGCCGCTGCTCGGCGAGCATAACGTCGTAATCCTGCAGCGGATTGGGTATGGGATTGCGGAGATTCAGGAACTGCGCGCCGCAGGTGTGATTTAGGTGAGGGGTCAAACTATGGGACGATTGCCGCTCGAAGGTATCAGGGTTGCCGACTTCAGTTGGATCATCAACGGTCCGCAAATCGCGCAATGGCTCGCGACGATGGGCGCCGAGGTAATCAAGATCGAGTCGCAGGTCTATATCGATATCGGGCGGACTAATCCGGCGGGCTGGGCCGATCGGCAGGCGGGCGTTAATCGCAACGGCTTTTATCACGCGCTGAACTACGGCAAGAAGGCGATCAGCCTCAACCTGGCGACGCCGCGCGGCCACGAACTGGCCTTTGAGATCATCCGCAAGAGCGATATCGTGCTCGAATGCTTTCCCGCGCCGACCGCGCGGCGCCTGGGCCTGACTTACGACGCGGTGCGCGCGGTCAAGCCCGACGCCGTGATGCTCTCGGTGTCGCTGCTCGGCAAGACTGGACTCGAACCGGCCGAGTGGGTCGGATGGGGTCCGATGGCCTGCTGCTTCGTCGGGATGTTCGACGCACAGGGCTATCCGGGCGGCGGACCGCGCCAGACTGGCGGCACCTGGCCCGACTACGCGATCGCGGCGACGGTCGTGTTCCACGCGCTGGCCGCATTGCGGCATCGCCGGCAGACCGGCGAGGGGCAATGGATCGACGCGAGCATGGGTGAAACGGTGATCGGGCAGATGCCGGAATGGTTCATGGATTATTTCATGAACGGACGCGACCCGGGTAAAATTGGCAATCGCGACGACGTAATGGCGCCGCACAATACCTATCCTTGCAAGGGCGACGACACCTGGATCGCGATCGCGGTGGCGAACCAGCACGAATGGGACGCGCTGTGCGGCGCGATGGGTAATCCCGCGTGGACCCGCGACGCGCATTTCGCCGACCAGTTCAGCCGCCATCAGAATCGCGACGCGCTCGACGTGCTGATTGGCGCCTGGACGCGCGGCTATGAGCATCGCGAACTCGCCGCCACGCTGCAACGCGCGGGCGTCGCCGCGGGGCCGGTGCTCGACAGCGTCGAGCTTCACGACGACCCGCATCTGTGGGAATGGGGCTACTGGTGGAAGATGGATCATCATGAGGTGGGCGAGCGCATTCTGCCCGGCATGCCGGTGCGGATGAGCGGGGTGCCGCAACTAAATATGTCGCACGCGCCTGACCTGGGGCAGCATAATCGCGAAGTGTTCGGCGGGCTGCTCGGTCTGGCGGACGCCGAGATCAATCTGCTGATCGAGCAGAAGGTAATTTACTGAGCGCAGCCGCGTTTCCCGCATGCGCGCCGCAATTGCGCGGCGAGCGGAAAACCCGCGGAGCGCGGGAGGAGCATTCGATGTACTCGCTGAAGGACAAGGCTTGCATCGTGGGCGTGGGCGAAAGCGCCTTCACGCGCGGATCGGGCAAGACCGAACTGGGGCTGATGCTCGACGCGTCGGTCAAGGCGATCGCCGACGCGGGGCTGACGCCGCACGATATCGACGGTATCGTGGGACCGCCGGTCGGATCGGTCGCGGAGCATTTCGCCGCCAACCTGGGAATCGAGGATTTGCGTTACGCGACGACCGTGCATATGGGCGGGGCGAGTCCGGTGGTCGCGCTGCAGAGCGCCGCGATGGCGGTGGCGTGCGGCGTGGCGAATCACGTGCTCGTGCCCCTCGGATGGAACGGCTACTCGTCCAATCCGGTGCGCGGGGGCGGTGCGCGCGCCGGCACCGGCGAGCGTCCGATGCCCGAGCCCAACCCAATGATGAACACCATCGGCGCGTACTATCTGCCCTATGGCGCGACGGTACCGGTGCAATGGTACGCGTGGCTGGCGACGCGCCATCAGCAGCTCTACGGCACGCCGTTCGAGGCGATGGGCAATATCGCGGTGGCCGAACGCAAGCATGCGCAGCTCAACGACAAGGCGATGATGCGCGGCAAGCCGCTGAGCCTCGCCGATTACCTCGCGGCGCGCTGGGTCTCGTATCCCTTCCGGCTCTACGATTGCTGCCTCGAGACCGATGCGGCATGCGCGATTATCGTGAGCGCGGCCGACCGCGCGAAAGATCTGCGCCGCGCGCCGGTCTATATCTCCGGCGTCGCCGAGGGCCATCCGTACCCCGCCGACGATATTCCGGCGCGGCCCGATCCGTTCGTGATCGGATTGACCTTCGCCGCGCCCAAGGCGTTTGCGATGGCCGGTGTGACGCACAAGGATATCGACTTCCTCGAGATTTACGACTGCTTCACCTACGTCGTGATGCTGCAAATCGAGGCGCTGGGCTTTTGCAAACGCGGCGAGGTCAAGGACTTCGTCACCCCTGAACGGATCGAACTGGGCGGTGAGCTGCCGCTCAACACGCACGGCGGCCTGCTCTCGGAGGCGCACGTCTGGGGCGCCAATCATATCGTCGAGGCGACGCGCCAGTTGCGCCGTGAATGCGGCGCGCGGCAGGTCGCGGACGCCGAACTCGGGCTGGTCACCGGATGGGGCGACTTCGGCGACGGCGGCCTGGCAATCCTAAGGAGATAAACGCGATGGTTGAGAAAGGCTACAGGCTGCCGCTGCCGCACGTCGGGGGACGTTCGGCGGAGTTCTACAAATTCTGCACGGAGCACGAATTGCGCTTCCAGCGCTGCACCGGATGCGGCGCGTGGCGCCATATCCCGCGCGATATGTGCGCGAAGTGCGGATCGTTCGAATGGGAATGGGCCAGGTCGTCGGGCCGCGGCTCGCTGTTTTCGTGGACCACCGCGATGCAGCCGATGATGCCGCAGTTTGCCGATCGAATTCCGTACAGTCCGGTGATCGTCGAGCTGGAGGAGGGCGTGCGCATGGTCACCTGGCTGACCGACGTCAAGCCCGACGATCTGAAGCTCGGGATGCGCCTCGAGGTGGTCTTCGACGAGGTGACGCCGACGATCACGCTGCCGAAGTTCCGCCGCGCGAGTTAGGGAACCTCTGCACAAGTCAGGTTGTCATTCTGAGCGCAGCGAAGAATCCCGGATCCGGGACCCATGCGCTGCGCTCAGGGTGACAGCAGAGCCTGTGCAGAGCTTCCCTAGGCCGTTCGGCCCGCGGCGGTGGAATGCGCGCAACAAAATCGGGGAGCGCAAGCGATGGCGATCACGATGTACGACCTGGCGGGCGCCGACGAGAGCCGGCGCTTCAGCCCGTTTTGCTGGCGGACCAAAATGGCCTTGGCGCACAAGGGTCTCGAAGTCGAGACCATCCCGTGGCGCTACGCCGACAAGCCGCTTCTGAAGCAGCTGGCCAACTGGGAGCGCGTGCCGGTGATCGTCGATCGCGGGCGGCCGGTGGCCGACTCGTGGGCGATCGCGAATTATCTCGAAGACGTATATCCCGAACGCCCGTCGCTATTCGGTGCGGGTCCGGCGAGCGGGCGCGCGGGCGCGGCGCAACTCAATGAGGTCGGCGCTGCCGCCGCGCGTTTCGTCAACAGTTGGGCCGACGCGGCGCTCAACGGCTCGATCTCGCGCGTGGTCCTGCTCGATATCCTGAACCATCTGGCCGAGGGCGACCGCGCCTACTTCCGCGCCTCGCGCGAGGCGCGCTTCGGCATGACGCTCGAGGCTTACGCCGGCGATCGCGACGCGCATATCGCGGCGCTCCGGCAGGTGCTCGAGCCGGTGCGGCTCACCCTCGCGGGGCAGCCCTACCTGGGTGGCGGCGCGCCGCTGTACTCCGACTATATCGTGTTCGGCAGCCTGCAATGGGCGCGATCGATCTGCCCGGTACGGCTGGTCGATCCGCCGGATCCGATCGACGCGTGGCGCAATCGGCTGCTCGACGCGTTTGGCGGGCTGGCGCGCCGCGCGCCCGGCTACTGGTGATCGTAACTAATCAGCGGCAAAATCCGTCATCTTGTAATTAGCGCGCCGGCTGCCATAAACGCGGCGGCAGCGCCGGCAGGTTGATCCTGCTGACGCCGCCGCCGGCTGCGGACGCGATCGGCTCTTAGTGACCGCCCATATTCATGCTGGCCATCGGATGCGATCCGAAAAACAGGAAGAAATTGCTCGGGATGTCGGCGCTCGCGTCGCCAGTGCCCTGAGCCTTGCGCAAGGCCGACAGGGTCGAAATTCCGCTCTTGCCGTCGGCCGAGGGCCAATCGCTCTGGTTGTAAACCAGCACCGTAACCACCTGCCACCAGACCGGCGTGGGCTGAAATTCGTCCACGTTGATCACATGCGAATGGTTCGGAGTCGGCAGGTAAATGTTGGTCGGCGTGCCGCTGACCTTGCCCAGCGCCGAGAGCACCGGCCACAGGTCGAGCCGCGACGCGTGCATCGTGCAGGTGCCGGGTGCTTCGCCCGGAGCCGGACATTGCACATCCACTTTCGGAGTCTGCTTAAAGCCCTCCGGCAGCATATGGAACAGGCTGATCAGCGTATTGCCGAGGTCGGCGCCGCAGAGCGTGCCGGGGAGCACACCGTCGCAGGAAATCGCGTCGTTGGGATTGGTGTCGCCGTCGGCCGAAAAGAACGGCACCATGACGTAGATCTTGTCGGTCGTGCTGATCGGCGCGCCCACCGGATCCCGCGTCGGCTCATCGCCCTCCTGGCAGATCGGAATCTGGAACTCGCCGGGATCGGACTGGGCGAGAATTCCGTTGAAGTTCAGATCGTCGGTCGGCTGATCGACGCAATCGAAGTTCTCCGTGTAGGTAAAGGTAAACAGCTTGCCCAGGCTGTAACCCGCCGTCTGATTGGGCGCGAGTTGCGCGCGCGCCGTCCCTGTGGCCATGGCGACGGCAAAGGCCGCGCCCAGCACCATCCGCACGAAACGATTCTTCATAGGTTCCTCCAGTGACTGCTGTGGAATTGGCAGCTATCCGAATCTACGGAGCCGGAGGCGAATTGGATTAGTGCCGACGCCGGGCGCGTGGCCGGGCAGCCCTTGGGGAGAGTGCGCATATAGCCCGCGCTGGCGTCGCATCGCGCGCGCCAAAATCAATCGGGCGCAGGTTCTTGCGCGATGAATTCGGCGCGCCGCTAATCCGTCGATAGCTACGAAAGTAGCGCGCCGGGCAGATGAGACTGGCGAGTCCGCGTCACAAGCCAAAACCCGCGCCGTAATTGAGGGAACTTCGCTTGACAGTTGCGGCGGGCATGTTGTAAGCCGTTGCAGAACTTCGGTCGGGGCGCCGAAGCAGGGCAGACTGTGGCCTCGCTCAGGGAGATTCAGGGGACGATGGCCGGGATGAATTGCAATGCGATTGCGTAAAAAATATGCGCTCGCGCCGATCCTCGCCATCCTGATCGTAACGATCGCCGGCGCGGCCCACGCCGATCCGGTGCGCGCCACCATGCGGGCCTGGCTGGCGGCGACCGCGAGCCAGGCGGCGATCGCGCCGGGCACCACCATCTCGATGAGCAATTGGCGGCACTATAAGCAGTTCATGCCGGTCGGAATGATCGGACTTTTTGCCGGTGACTATTTCTGGAAGATGCCCGCCGATGTCGCGATGCCGGTCGGGCCGACCGTGATCCATCCGCTCTCCCAGGCCTATCTCGATGCCAGCGAAAAGTATGGCGGCCAGACCGCGGTAATCCATCAGACCGACGGGACCAACGATCTCGCCAACTACGTCGCCGGCATGCCGTTTCCCAATCCGCAGGCGCCGGACCGCGGGTACAAGATTCTCGCCAATGTCTGGTTTCCCGACGAGCCCTACTTGCTGGTGCTGTCGCCCAAGTCGGGCTTCGGCAGCTTCTGCACTTCCGATCGCTTCGGCAACAGCGCCTGCACCAGGACTTCGATCGTCTATCGCCAGCTCGCCTACAACAGCCATCCCGGCGTGCCGCAGACCGACCCGGCGGCGGACGACGCCTGGTACACCGAATGGCTGATGGTCGAGGAGCCCGAGCAATCGCGCTACACCGCCGACCTGACGATTTTCTGGCAGGACCTGACCAAGACCGAGGACAACTTCGTCTTCGTCCCCGCGCTGCGCCGATCGCTGCGGCTGTCGGCCTCGGCGCGATGCTCGCCGCTGCTCGGCAGCGACATGATCCACGACGATCAGCGCGGCGGCTACAACGGTGGACTGGCGCTGTTCAACGCGGACTATCTGGGCGCGCGCAAGATCCTCGCGATCACCGACCTGACCGCGGCCGACGGTATCTATCCCGGCGAGTACGACGGCGTGCTCGGCTGGGCAAAGCCTTCGTGGGGGCCGTGGAGCCTGCGCAGCGTCGCGGTGATCGACGTGCGGCGGGTGGCGGCGCAGCGCGAGGGTTACTGCTACGGCAGCCGGATCATGTATGTCGATCGGCAGTTCATGCATCCGCTGTGGGAAGAGGTCTACGACTCGAATCTGAAGCTGTGGAAGATCGTGCGGATTCATCTGCATCCGGCTCAGGTTGACGCCGGCGAGAGTATGATTCCGCTCAGCGGATCGCTGATCGAAACCTACTGGGACATCCAGAACGATCACAAGAGCGACGTCTTTACCGCCAATCCGGACGGCAAGACCGATGGACTCACTTACAATGCGACGGCCCCGGCCGAGTACAACAATATCGTCAAGTACTCGACGCCCGCGGGCCTGATGCAAATCATGAAGTAGCGGGGGTTGGGAGCATAAACTGATGCATCGCACTAGATTCAAGGCCTGGGCGATAGCCGGGACCTGCCTGCTGATGGTCGCGGTGGGCGCGATTGGCGCCCGTGCGGCCATCGAGGGCGCCAAGATTAAAGCCGCGCCGCCATGGCTGGGCCTGTTCGGCGTCGCGATTCGGCCCGATAACAGTATCTACATAGTCGGTTCCAAGGCCCTGCTGATGGTCTCGACCGATGCGGGCAAGAGCTGGACGCAGCGCTTGATCAAGGAGCGCCCGGGCGGCGACCTCTTTCAGGATCGCGACCTGTACTCGATTCGCTTCGGGCCTGGCGGCAAGTCCGGATGGATCGTCGGCGAAGACGGTCTCGTCTTGCGCACCGACGACGGCGGCGATACCTGGACGGTTCAGGAAAGCGGCACGGTCAAGAACCTGTTCAAGGTTGCCGTGCTCGACGATCAGAACGCGTTAGTAGTCGGCGCCGACGGGATCATCCTGCGCACCGACGACGGCGGCAAGAGCTGGAAGACCATCACCTCGCCCAAGAATGTGACGATTTTCGACGTTACATTCGTGGATAAAAATGTCGGCTGGGCGGTGGGCGAATTTTCGACCATCCTGACCACGGCCGACGGCGGGCAGACCTGGACGCTCAACTACGGCGGCAACACCACCGACTTCACCATCGGACCGTTTTTCAGCGTGAACTTCAGCGATCCGACGCACGGCATTGTAGCCGGGCTGGCCGGCGATATTATGGTGACCGCCGATGCCGGTAAGAGCTGGCAGGCCAAGAAGCTGCCCGACGTGGTCGGCAGTTACGTGATGGCCGAGGATCCGGCGGCCAAGAAGCTCTGGATTGGCGGTTCGGGCGGCAAGCTGTTCGACGAGGGGCCGGACGGCCAATGGCAGGCCGTCGACCGCTCGACGTTTCACGATCTGAATGATATGGCGTTTGCGGGCGACCTGGGCGTCGCCGTCGGTCTGAATGGCACGATTCTGCTGACAAACAATGCGGGAGAGCAATGGCAAGCAGTTCAGTAAAGATGACGTCCCTGCGGATCGGCGATTTCGTCCTCCGCTTCAGGGCAGCAATCGGGTTCATCCTGCTTCTGATCAGCGCGATCCTGGGCTACTACTGCACGCAGGTCACGGTCGCGACGAAGTTCGATGACTTCTTTCCGGTCAACCACAAAAACGTACAGCTGTACCAGAGCTGGCATCGCTATGGCGGCGCGCAAACGCTCGCCATCATGGTGCAGGTCAAAGATGGCGACATCTTCAATCACGACACGCTGCAGAAAATCCAGGACATCCAGCGTGACGTCGACCGCCTGCCGGGCGTTGATCATAACGAAGTGCTCTCGCTGGCTTCGTACCGCGTCAGCTACGCGGAGGCGACCCCCGGTTCGCTGACCATCCAGCCGTTTATGTTTCCCGACGTGCCCAAGACGGCGGCGGGGATTCTCGATCTCAAGAAGACGGTTCAGGCCAATCAGACGCAGATCTCGCATCTGGTGAGCGCCGATTTGAAGAGCGCACTGGTCACCGCGTCGTTCAATGAACGGGGGCTGAACTACAAGCAACTCTTCGATCAGGTTCAGGATATCGTCAAGAAATACCAGGACGATAAGAACCGGATCTTCGTCGCCGGCGAGCCGATGGTGCGCGGCTACGGCTATTACTACGAACCGACGGTCGGCCTGCTGTTCGCGATCGCGGTCGGCGTGATGATCTTCATCCTGTGGATCACCGGCGGCCAGCGCAGCCGCTGGTGGGCGCCGATCGTCACCGGGTTTCTCTCGGCCGTATGGGGCCTCGGCTTCGTCGGCGTGATGGGCTACGACTTCGACCCGGTCATGCTCGTCATACCATTCATCCTGACGGCGCGAGATATGAGCCACGGAATTCAGTGGCAGGGACGTTACCACGACGAGCTTGATCGCCTGGGCGACAAGTACGCCGCCTGCGCCGCGACGACTGACTTCATGCTGCCGCCGGGACTGCTGTCGATTCTCGCCGACATCAGCGGCATCGTGTTTATCTCGTTCGGCGGCATCCCGGTGCTCCAGCATATCGCGCTCGCCGGCACCGTATGGCTGGCCGGCAGCCTCACGATGGTCTTTATCTTCCAGCCCATCCTGATGAGCTACCTGCCGATTCCCGAGGTCAAGCACAAGCGCAAGCTGGGCGAAGAGGAGAGTGGCTTCTGGAAGTCGGTTGACACGAATCTCGACCGGTTCGTCCGCGTACCGACCCACCCGGGCCTGTTGCGCAAGGCGCTGCTCGGCGGTTCGGCGCTGTTCCTGATCTATGGACTGGTCTCCGGCCTCGATTGCAAAATCGGGTATTCAACCGCCGGTACGCCACTCTACAAGGCCAACTCCAAGGTCAACACCGACATCCGCGCGATCGGCCGTAAGTTCCCGCTCGAAGAAGGCTGGATCATTCTGACCACGCCGTCGTATCCGGATCAGCAATCGGTCATCGGACCGAACGTCCTGCGGATGGTCGACGATTTGCGCGCCTACCTGTTTCAGGATCCGAGCGTGGCACAGGTGGTTTCGTTTTCGTCGACGGTTTCCGAGCCGTTCAACGAGATGTTCCATTACGGCTATCCCAAGTATCTGGCGGTACCCGATCCGCTCGAGATGTCGGGTAACCTGTGGTTCCTCTATCTCAACGGATCGGCGCCGGGCGAGCTCGAGCGCTTCATCTCGAACCGATCGAATAACGACACCTGTATCCGCGTGCTGCTGCGCGATCATACATACGACACGCTCAACACGATCCGCGACCGCATTCAGACGTTCGTCGATGAGCGGGTGACGCCCGATCCGAACCTCAACAAAGTCCAGGTGCATTTTCTGGCCGGTATCGCGGGTCTCTATCTGGCGGCCAACGACGTGTTGTACAAGCTCGATTTCTACAACATCACGTTCGTGCTGGCGGTCGTCTGGATCTTCTGCCTGGTCTCGTTCCAGTCGTTCGTCGCCGCCTTCATGTTCCTGTTTGCCTGCGTGCTGGCGAACTTCGGCGCATTCATCTACATGAATCTGCGCGATGTCGGACTGACTATCGATACCATTCCGGTAATCTCACTGGGTATTGGACTGGGTGTCGACTACGGCATTTACACCATCGCGCGAATCCGCGACGAGGTGATGGGCGGCATGGACGTCGATGAGTCGATCGTGCTCGCGCTCAAGACCACCGGCGTCGCCGTGTTCAACACCTTTCTGGTCATGATCGGCGGCATCTTTCCGTGGATCTTTTCGCCCCTGCTGTTCCACAACGAAATGAGTACGCTGCTGATCTTCCTGATGGGCACGAACATGATCGCGGGCTGCATAATCCTGCCGTGCTACCTGTCGTGGGCGCGTCCGAAGTTCGTCTTTGGCGGCGCCTCGATGATCAAGGAACGGGAGCTGAAAGCGGCGGCCTCCTGAGCGCCGTGAACCGGGCTGTCACAGGCGGGAATTAACCGGTACGCGGCGCGAGCCCCGCCGGAGATTCCCGCGGAAATCGCGGCGGACGCCTCACGGCGTCCGCCGCACTTTTGTGCGCGGCATCGATTAATGCATGAGAAGAACAGGGCGTCGCGCGCTGCGCATTTGAAGCTTTGCGGCCTGCTACCGTCTAATTTAAGACGCGCGACGCATACCAAGACCACCGAGGCGGCAGTGAACGACTGCTCGACCTCGTGGATGGTCTGAGCGGCGCCGCAGAGGATAAAGCATCGGGCTGGGGAACCATCGGGATCGTTCGGGAATTTATGCTTTGGGGATTCAATCACCCGGGAATTTAAGATTTGCGCATGCGCGGCGTAAGCCGGAAATCAGGGAGTCAGCATTGATGAATAAGAGATACGCCTGGGCGATTGCGGTGGTGACCGCGATAGTTGCCGGATCGGCCTGCAGCCATCCCGCACCGAAGCTCGATCCGACGGCCAATTATTTTCCGCTCTCACCCAACATGGTCTGGACCTACCGGGTCATGAGCAAGAGCCAGAAGAGCACCTACGTGGTAACGGACCGGGTAATCGGCACGGAGTACGTGCCGGCGCTCAAGCTGACCGGCAACGTGGTCGAGGAGTTTTATGATCTCGATCGCGCCGGACTGCGCCCGATCATCTATCTCAACGGAGACGGCTATCTGTCGCGGCTGTCCGGGCTCGATTATGTCGATCATCAGATCAAGCCGCCGGCCTGGGGTCGTTCGGAGGAAAAGGATTTTCTGCCTGAGCATCTGACGCCCGATCGGGAATGGCAAAACACTTTGTTTCCCTACGGCAAGCTGCCGGGCGGCTTTGACGTCGCGCAGTCCCATCACAGCGTGGTCGAGACCGGCGCGGTGAGCGTCCCGGCCGGCAATTTCCAGAATTGTATTCGTATCGATACCGAGGCGAAGTACGAAGGCGGCGCGTACGCGCAGCAGAAGAAGAGCCTGAAACTCACCTACGCCGACTGGTACGCGCCCAACGTCGGCCTGATCAAGACGGTGGCCTACCAGGGCGGACCGACCGGGCCGGTGATGGAGAAGGTTGAATTGCTGAGGTTCGTACCCAACGACAAGCCGGCCGCGGCCGCCTCGACCGACGTGGCACCGGCGGCGCCCTCCGCACCAGCGGCGCCCTCCGCACCGGCGTCTGCACCGGTCACCGCCGCGCCTTAAACAATTTGTAGGGTTGCCGGTTAGCGAACTGCCGCGCTGACGCCGCCGGGCCGCTAGCCTTGCGGCGGCGCCGGCGTGAAGCTGGTGGTATGGTGCAGATGGCTGGCGTGGTCGTCGGCCTTGGGGCTGTAATTGATCGCGACGGCGTCGATATAGAAGCCGTTATGGCCCGGCTCACCGATACGCCGGGTATGCTCGGCGGTCTTGATGTAGTCACCGCTGCTGGCGTAACCGTTTTTCTTGGTCACGTCGTTCATCGTTTCATTGGGCGTAGCGGCATAGAGCAGATGCTTGATGTCCTGATGATCGCTGTTGATGATCACCAGTGCGTCGGCGCCGGTCTCACAGGCCTTGCGCTGGAGTGCGGGCAGAACATCGGGCGGCTGATCCTTGGAGTCGGCCCACGCTTCGACGATCGCGACCTGGGAATAGCTCGTGAGCGGCAGATCCGCGAGCACCGGCATGTGGCAATCGGGCGGCTTGGCGGCGCCTTGATAGGGGCCTATTTGGGTCAATTCGACCGTCAACGGCTCGATCTGCGTGGTGCAGCCCGCGATTGCCGCCGCGAATCCGAACGCGACGCAGCCCAGGATAAGCCTGCGCGCGGGGTGCCCTGAAGAACGATAGGTGCTCATGAGATGGTATTTCATCCGCCGTCGCGCGGCGCCGCTAAACGGCCGCGGCGCCAAGTTTTTTGCAGCGTAGCATAATCGCGCGCAAGCGTCGCGAATCCCGGCCCGCGATGGCCGCGAGCCGGGTCTGTTTGCATAGCGGAGCATTGGAGTATGATCGATCCCAGAGAGCGTGGTGATTGATATGCGGCGTGCCTTTCGGATTGCGCTCAGCGCCTGGTTTGCGATCGCGATGACGATAGCGCAGGTTGGCCTTGCGGCCGCGCAAAGCAGTGGCCCGGCCGGCTACGCATCACCGAGCGCCGCATCGATCGACACCCGCGGCTATACCGCCAATCCCGACAAAAGCCGCGCCCTTACCGAATATCTGAAACAGCATCGCCTGCCGCTGGTCGGCGCGCAGGTGCTCGAGGGACCGGGCGGTAAGCGGGTCGTGGTACTCTACGGCTTCGTCGCCACCGATTTCGGCAAGGCCGACGCCCGCAGCAAAGCCCAGAGCTTTCTCGGCAACAGCACGCTTACGGTCGAAAACCGGATCATGGTGAATCCCGAGCTGCAGATGGCCGGCCGTTCGACCAACCAGCCGTCGACGCCTGCCGCGAAGCGGGAGTCGCAGTCCACCGCCGCAGCGCAAGCCCAGGCGTCCAACGCGATGCCCGGTGTGCAGAGCTACGTCGATCAGCAGAATCAGGATGCCGCCGCGCAAGCGGGTCAATTTTCGCCGCTGCAGGGCTCGATCGGTGGCGTGTCCACAATGCTGCCGCTGGTCGCCCTGCTGGGCATCCTCGGCATGGGTATGATCAGCCGCGGCAACGGGTTCTCGATGGGCTCTTCGCCCTACGGCTCCGCGCCGTACGGCGGATCGCCCTATGGTTATTCGCCTTACGGGAATCCGCCTTACGGGAATCCGCCTTACGGCGGATCGCCCTATGGTGGCTCGCCCTACGGCGGGGGCCCCGGCTATCCTTCGAACTTCGGGCCAAGCCCGTACACTCCGTTCCCTTAAAGGACTACTTTAAGTCGTTGAAGAATGCGCGGACGTCCGCGGCGAGCGCGGCCGGCTCCTCCATCGCGGCGAAATGGCCCCCGGCAGGCATCGCGGTCCAGCGCTGGATATTGAACGCACGCTCGGCCCAGGCGCGCGGCGGCTTCAGGATCTCGCGCGGAAAGATCGCTGCCGCGGTCGGCGTCTCGATTCGTTTGGAGGTGTCGGGACGCCACGGATGATGGCGTGATTCGTAGTACAGGCGGGTCGAGGAATTGATTGACTGAGTGACCCAGTAGACCATGATGTTGGTCAGCAACTCATCTTTGGTGAAGCGCGTTTCGACCTCGCCGTTGCAATCCGACCAGGTGCGGAACTTCTCGACGATCCAGGCCGCCAGGCCAGCCGGCGAATCGTTGAGCCCGTAAGCCAGGGTCTGCGGACGAGTACCCTGAATCCATTGATAGCCGGTCTCTTCGCGGCGGAAGTGATCCATGTCGGCGAGAAAGACCTTTTCCTCGGCCGTAAGCTCGGATGCCTGATCGCGCCGGCCGCCGACGAACAGCAGGTTCAAGTGGATGCCGTAGAGGCTCGCGCCGTGAACCTCGCCCAGGCGCGAGGTGATCGCGGAGCCCCAATCGCCGCCCTGCGCCCCATAGCGCGAGTAGCCAAGCACGCCGGTCATCAACTGGTGGAAGATTTCCGCGATCGCCTGGATATTCATCGCGCGCGTGCGCGGATGGTCGGAAAAGCCGTAGCCCGGCAATGACGGCGCAATCACCGTGAACGAATGCGCGGGGTCGCCGCCATGCGCGCCCGGATCGGTCAGCATCGGGATGATCCGCATGAACTCGACTACCGACCCCGGCCATCCGTGCGACAACAGCAGCGGCTTGGGGTTGGGGCCGCGGCCGGGCTCGTGGATAAAATGGATGCCGAGGCCGTCGATGCTGGTGCGGAAGTGGGCGAAGCGATTGAGGGCGGCTTCGTGCGTGCGCCAATCGTAGGTCGTGCGCCAATAGTCGACCAGCCGCTTTAGATAGGTGAGGTTGGTGCCGTACTCCCATCCGCTGTCGGGCACCTCGTCGGGAAAGCGGGTGCGCTCCAGCCGCTCGCGGAGATCGCGCAATACTTCATCTGATACTTGAATTTTGAACGGTTCCACGGTGCGGTCGGCCATCGCTTCCTCCATGCGGCTCCGGTGCTCCGGCGCGCGCCGGGCAATCGGCGCCAACCAGCTCGAGGCCAGGCATCTTGGTAGCGGGATGCGCGCCGCCGCGTCAACCGTGAGGGGCGTGTGGACGAGCCATGCGAACGGTCGCGCGCGAATCTTGATTGGGCATTCGGCCAAGTGGGACAATCAGCCCATGACGATCGCACAGCCCAAGGCCCTCGACGACGCGACGCTCGATGCGCTGCGCAAGCTGGCCGCGAGCCTCGGCGAACTTGAGGTGACGGTGGGGCCGCAAGCCCGGCCGGTGATCGCGGAGGTGCGCGCGCGCCTCGACCAGGCGGCGGCGCGCAGCGCGGCGGCCGACATGCCGGGGGCGGTCGCGCTGATCGGCGAGGCGATGGAACGGCTCGCGCTGCTCGGGCGTGAAATCGACGCGGGCGAGGGCGGGTTGATGCGCATGGTCGCCGAGCGGTTCAGCCAGGCGCTCAGTGCGGGCGACAAGGGCGCGGCGAAAATCGCGGTCAACCAGATGCGGCGCAAGGCGGGCGACCCGCGGGATGATCCGAACACAGAATGGTAGCCGGACGGCGCGCATGGGGCGGCGCGACGCATCGGGAAGCGCGCGGCTCCGACGCAACGAATCAGGGTGGCGTGGACGGTGTGCGCCTGACCGAAGCAGAATCAAGGTAACCAAGCGGGACGATTGAACGGATAGAGATAGCCAAACGTAACCGATCAACCAAACGTAGCGGATCCTGACGGGGAGTTACACGCCGCAGCGCAGCGCCGAACGCGACCGGCGGCGGTGAGCATCGACCACGCCCCAGCAGGGTCCGCACCGGACGCGGAATAATTTTATTCTGGCAATTGGAGCACAGGTGGCCATCGCACCCGATCATAAGATCAGTCAGGCGGAACTCGATCAGCTATGCGTCAACTCGATTCGCGTGCTCGCGATCGACGCGGTCCAGAAGGCCAACTCCGGCCATCCGGGGATGCCGATGGGGATGGCGCCGGTGGCCTACCTGCTGTTCACGCGCTATCTGCGGCACAATCCCAGGAATCCGCATTGGTACGGCCGCGACCGCTTCGTACTCTCGGCGGGACACGGGTCGATGCTGCTTTACAGTTCGCTCTATCTGTGCGGCTACGATCTGCCGCTCGATGAGCTCAAGCGGTTTCGCCAGCTCGGCAGCAAGACCCCCGGCCATCCGGAATACGGCGTGACGCCGGGCGTCGAGACCACCACCGGGCCGCTCGGCCAGGGGGTCGGCAACGGCGTCGGGATGGGGATTGCGGCCAAGCACATGGCGTCGCGCTTTGGTGGCGAGGGCGCGCGGCTGTTCGACCATCGGATTTTCGCAATCGCCAGCGACGGCGACATGATGGAGGGAATTTCGAGCGAGGCGGCCTCGATCGCGGGCCATCTCGGACTGGGCAATCTGATCTATTTTTACGACGACAATCACGTCACGATCGACGGGCATACCGACCTGTCGTTTTCCGAAGACGTCAATCGCCGCTTCGACGCCTACGGATGGCATACTCAGGTGGTCGATGACGCCAACGACCTCGCCGCGGTGGCGCATGCGATCGACCACGCGATCGCCGAAGAGGGCCGCCCGTCGCTGATTCGCGTGCGCAGCCATATCGGCTACGGCAGCCCGCATCGCCAGGACACCTCCGAAGCCCACGGCAAGCCGCTCGGCCCCGACGAGATCAAACTGGTCAAGCAATTTTACGGCTGGCCGCTCGAGCCCGCTTTTTACGTGCCCGACGTGGCGCTGAATGAATTCCGCCGCTGCGTTGAGCGCGGCGCCGGCTTCGAGGCCGAATGGAACCAGCGCTTCGCGGACTATGCCCAGGCGAATCCGCAGCCGGCGGCCGAGTTTCGCGCGATGCTGGCTGGCGAGCTGCCGGCCGATTGGGACAAGGACCTGCCGGTCTTTACGCCCAAGGATGCGCTGGCGACGCGCGAGTCGGCGTCGCGCGCCGAAGCCGCGATCCAGCCGCACGTATGGAATCTGTTCGGCGGCGCGGCCGATCTCAACGAATCGACCTTCACTAACGTCAAGGACGGCGGTGATTTCGAGCGCAGCGACTATACCGGCCGCAATCTCCATTTCGGCATCCGCGAGCACGCGATGTGCGCGATTCTCAACGGCATCGCGGTGCACGGCGGCTTCATCCCGTACGGTTCGAGCTTCTTCGTCTTCACCGATTATTGCCGCCCGTCGATCCGGCTCGCGGCGCTGATGGGCATCCACGTGGTCTTCGTCTTCACGCACGATTCGATCGGCGTGGGCGAGGACGGCCCGACCCATCAGCCGGTCGAGCAACTGACCAGCCTGCGCGCGATTCCCAACCTGACGACGATTCGGCCGGGCGACGCCAACGAGGCGGTCGCGGCCTGGCGGGTCGCGATGATGCATCGCGGCGGCCCGATCATGCTGGTGCTGTCGCGCCAGAAGATGCCGACCTTCGATCGCAATCTGGTCGCGCCGGCAGCCGGCCTCGCGCGTGGCGCCTATGTGCTGACCGAGACCGCGGGCAAGACGCCCGAGCTGATTTTCATCGCGACCGGCTCCGAACTGCATCTGGCGGTCGAAGCCAAGGCGGAGCTGGAAAAGCGCGGCCATGCGATTCGCGTGGTCAGCATGCCGAGCTTCGAGTTGTTCGAGCGCCAGGACGTGGCCTATCGCGACGCGGTGCTGCCGCCGACGATTCGCCGGCGCCTCGCGATCGAAGCGGGCGCGCCGCTGTCGTGGTATCGCTGGGTCGGCCCCGAGGGCGATATCATCGCGATGACCACGTTCGGCGAGTCGGCGCCGGTCGCCGACCTGATGAAGCATTTCGGCTTCACGGTTGAGAACGTGACCGCGCGTGCGCTCAAGCTGTTGGGCTGAGCGCCGGACGCCGCGGGCGATGCGGGGCGAGCGGCGGGCGGAAAGAATTTGGCAGGAGCATGAATCATGAATGAAACAGGAAATCCGCTGCGGCGGCTGGGCGAATTCGGCCAAAGCGTATGGCTCGACTACATCCGGCGCGATCTGCTGGCCTCGGCCGAGTTCCGCCGCATGATCGATGAAGACGGACTCGACGGCATGACCTCGAATCCGACCATCTTCGAAAAGGCGATCGGCGGCTCGAACGATTACGACGATCAACTGACCGAACTGGTGCGCGCCGGCCGCGACGTCGACGAAATCTACGAGGCGCTCACCACCACCGATATCAAGGCGGCGGCCGACAAGCTGCGCCCGGTCTACGACCGCTCGCAGGCCCGCACCGGCTACGTCAGCTACGAGGTCTCGCCGCTGCTCGCGCACGACACCGACGGAACGATCGCCGCGGCGCATCGCTACTTCAAGCTGATCGATCGGCCCAACCTGATGATCAAGGTGCCGTCGACGCCGGCCGGGATTCCCGCGATCGAGCAACTAATTAGCGAGGGCCACTGCATCAACGTCACCCTGATGTTCTCGGTCAAGCATTACGAGAGCGTCGCGACGGCCTATCTCCGCGGTCTCGAACGGCGCGCGCGGGCGGGCGGCGCGCTCGAACGGATCGCGTCGGTGGCGAGCGTCTTCGTCAGCCGGGTCGAGACGATGGTCGACCAGCGGCTCGACGATCGCGGCAAGACCAACCCCGACGAGGCGGTGGCGGCGCTGCGCGGCTCCGCGGCGGTGGCCAATACGAAGTTGATCTACCAGCGCTTCAAGGAGCTGTTCGGCGACGCGGGCTTCAAGGCGCTGGCGGCCCGCGGCGCGCGCGTGCAGCGGCCGCTGTGGGCGTCGACCGGAACCAAGGATCCGAAGTACAGCGACATCAAATATATCCAGGAGCTGATCGGTCCCGACACGGTCAACACGATGCCGCCGGCGACGATGGATGCCTATCGCGACCACGGCACGCCGCGCGCGACGGTCGAGGAGCATGTCGCCGAGGCGCGCGACGCGGTGCGGCGGCTGGGCGCGATCGGGATCAACCTGGACGAGGTTGGCGAAGTCCTGCAGAAAGAGGGCGTCGAGTCGTTCAGCAAATCGTTTACCGATCTGATCGCGGTGATCAGCAAACGGCGCGCGGCGATCGTCGCGGGCTAGCGCGATCGGAATTGATTCGAGTGGAATTGGTCTGAGATGAGCGAGCCAAAGATTGTAATCCTCGACGATGCGGCGGCGCTCCACGCGCATGCGGCCGAAGAAATTGCGCATTTCGCCGGTGAAGCGGTCTGCATGCATGGTGAGTTCAGGCTGTGCCTGTCGGGCGGATCGACGCCGGCGGCGGCCTACGAGATGCTCGGCACGAAATTCCATTTCAGCGTCGATTGGAAGGAAGTGCAGTTCTTCTGGGGCGATGAGCGTTGCGTCGGACCCGACGATCCGGCGAGCAATTTCGCGATGACCACGCGGACGCTGCTCGCCCGAATTGACGCGCGCCCCGCGCAGGTGCATCGGATTGTGGGCGAGTTGCCGCCGGCGCAGGCCGCAAGCGCTTACGAAGCCGAACTGCGCCGCCATTTCGGGCTGGGCGCGGGCGAGTTCCCGCGCTTCAACCTGGCGCTGATGGGTCTCGGCGACAACTCGCATACGGCGTCGCTCTTCCCCGGCAATCCCGCGATCCATGAAACCCAACGGTTGGCCGTCGCGGTTGAGGTCGACGATCCGACCCAGCGCCATCGCGTTACGCTGACCGCGCCGGTCTTCAACCATGCGGAGCGCGTGATGTTCCTGGTGAGCGGCACGGCCAAGGCCCAGGCGGTGTGGAATATCCTCAAGGGGCCGCGCGACGCCGATCGCTTTCCCGCGCAGATTATCGCGCCCGGCGACGGCGAGGTGACGTGGCTGCTGGACAAGGCCGCCGCCCGCCTGATCGTCTGAGAACGCGACTGCCGGCGATCGGGAGGGCCGCTATGCGGCGGCGGCGCACGGACTTAACATCGCGCGCGCGCCACGTCACAATATCGGGCTATGGGTCGCTTCGCGCTTCGTCATTGGACTTCGATTCTGATCGCCGCGGCGCTCGCCGTGTGGGCGGTCTTCTATCTGCCCGATACGCCGAGTTACGCCGTCGTGCGGCTCAAGCAAACGATCGACGCACGCGACGGCAACGATGCCGCGCGCTATGTCGATTTTTCGCAGGTCGTGCGCAATGCGGGCTACGAAATGTTCCAGGGTCAAAACGGCAGCGCTGGCGGCGTGATCGGCGAATTGTTCGGCAAGGGCGCGGTCGATCTTTTGTCCGGCCCGATGGCCGCGCTGCTGCAATCGTGGGCCGTGAGCCAGGTCGATGACGGCAAGCGCGAAGTGCAGATGCCTGCGGCGGCGGTGGCCGGCGCGATCCTCTTCATGCATCGCAGCGGCGACATCGCGTACACCCGCTGGCAGGACCATAAGGGCCAGGTCTACGAAGTGCGCATGGCGCGTGAGCCGGGCGGATGGAAAATTGTCGAGGTCAAGAACGTCAAGCAATTGCTCGACAAACTCAAGCGCCAGCAGGAAAAGCAATTCAATTCCGCAACCGCCCCGGGGGCCGCGCCGCCGTCGACCGCGCCGGGCGGCGGATTATCCGGCGGTGCTGCGCCCGACGCCGGCGTTTCACCTGACGCCGGCTCGCCCGATGGTGGGCCGGGCGGCGGACCGTAGCGCATCGGCGGCCGATTAGTCCAGGTGGCGCTGCGCCGCGAATTAACGCAGCGGCAGCCTCCGGCAATCGGGGCGGCGCCAGGGGCACGTTTACTCTACCCGCCGGCACAGCTAAAATGGGCGAGCGCGGCCACAGAGCTCACGCGGCTCGGCCGCGCTTTAGTTTTTCACGCGCGCCTAAAATGCGACGACCAGACATTAGAAATTTAGCTATTGTAGCCCACGTCGATCACGGCAAAACCACGCTCGTTGATGCGATGCTGCGGCAGTCGGGCGTGTTTCGCGCCAATGAACATCTGGTCGACCGGGTGATGGATTCCAACGCGCTCGAACGCGAGCGCGGAATCACGATCATGGCCAAGAACACGTCGATCACGCTGGGCGACACGCGGATCAATATCGTCGATACCCCCGGCCATTCGGATTTCGGCGGCGAAGTCGAACGCACGCTCTCGATGGTCGACGGGATCCTGCTGCTGGTCGACGCCTGCGAGGGACCGCTGCCGCAGACCCGCTTCGTGCTGAAGAAGGCGCTCGAGTCGCGGCTGCCGGCGATCGTCTGCATCAATAAGATCGATCGGGCCGACGCGCGCGTGACCGATGTGCTCGACGAGATTTACGACCTCTTCATCGATCTGGAAGCGACCGACGACCAGCTCGATTTTCCGGTGCTCTACACCAACGGGCGCGCCGGCACGGCGGCGCATAAGCTCGGCGACGAGTCGCACGACCTGGGTCCGCTATTCGACACGATCATCAGCCATCTGCCGGGTCCCGAAGTCGAGACCGACGCGTCGCTGCAGTTCCAGGTCAACAACCTCGACTACGACGATTACGTCGGGCGCCTCGCGATCGGCAGGATCATCGCGGGCTCGATCGCGGTGGGTGCGAATTATTCGCTATGCCGCGCCGACGGCGCACGCACGGTTTGCAAGATCGCGCGGCTCTACGGATGGCAGGGGCTCAAGCGTATCGAGCGCAGCGACGCGCAGGCCGGCGACATCGTGATGATTGCGGGCAGCGACGATATCGAGATTGGCGATACGGTAGCCGACCTCGAGAACCCGCGGCCGCTCCCCGGTATCCGGGTTGACGAGCCGACGGTCGCGATGACCTTTTCGGTCAACAACGCGCCGTGGGCCGGACGCGAGGGCGAGTACGTCACCTCGCGCAAGCTCGGCGAGCGCATCATCTTCGAGTCGCGGCGCAATGTGAGCGTGCGTATCGAGCAGTTGAGCGCCGAGGCCTGGCGCGTGATGGGCCGCGGCGAGCTGGCGCTCGCGGTGATTCTTGAAACGATGCGCCGCGAGGGCTTCGAGCTGCAGGTCTCGAAGCCCACCGTGCTCACGCGCCAGCAGGACGGATCGCTGCTCGAACCGATGGAGTTCGTGGTCTGCGACATCCCCGAGGATCACATCGGCACGGTCACGCAACTGCTGTCGGCGCGCAAGGGCCGCATGCGCACGATGGTCACCCATGCGAGCGGCCGCGTGCGCGTCGAGTACGACGTGCCGGCGCGCGGCCTGATCGGATTTCGCGGGCGCTTCCTGGCCGATACGCGCGGCATGGGCGTGATGCATACCATCTTCAACGGCTACGGGCCGTGGTGCGGCACGATTCGCTCACGCCAGAACGGCGCGATGATCTCGGACCGCGAGGGCGTGGCGAGCGCCTACGCGATTTTTCATCTGCAGGAACGCGGGCGCTTCTTTATCGGCGCGGGCGAGCCGGTTTACGAGGGGATGGTGCTGGGCGAGTACGCGCGCGAGACCAATCTGCCGGTCAACGTCTGCCGCGAGAAGAAGCTGACCAATATCCGCGCGGCCGGCCACGACGAGGCGATCCGGCTGACGCCGCCGCGGGTGATGACGCTGGATACGGCGCTCGAATGGATCGACGAGGAAGAGCTGGTCGAGCTCACGCCCAAGACCGTGCGTATCAGGAACAAGATTCTGAAGACGGCGCTGCGCAACAAGCATCGCGCCGGATGGTCCGACAGTGCGCCCGCCGAAATCGCCGAGAGCGATTGAGCGGCGGCGTTCGCGCTAATACGTTGCACAGATCCGGCGGACTGATTCGCCGGCCGGGGTCAGATGAGATTTGTCCGCAAGCTCGTCGCGAGCCTGCTGGTCGTGATTATCGTGGCGGGCGGTGCCGTCGCAATCGTCCTGCACAACCGGGCCGGCATCGTTCGGATCGTCCTCGCACAAATCAATGCGGCCACCGGGCTGAATATCGTTCCCGCCGGCACGCACGTCGCCTTCGGCAATCACCTGGTGGTGCGGCTGGTCCATCCGCGGATCTATTTGCACGGCGTGGAAGTCGCCCGCGTCGACGATCTGCGCGCGGTGATCAGCTACCACGCGATCGTTCACAGCAACGGCTTGCCGCTCTATGCGCTCGCGCTCGATCATCCGATTTTTCGCGTGCCCGCGAGCCTGGCCGGGGTGACGCCGGAGGGTTTGCCGAAGCCCGACGTGAACGCCGCCAACCGGTTGCTGGCCGCGCTCGACGCGCTGTCGGGCGTGACGCATCGGGTGGAGCTGTTCAACGCGGTCCTGCATGACGTCGACGGCGCGCCGCTGATCGATAACTTGAGTTGGGTTGCCTATCGCCGGCCCGGCCACTGGCCGTGGATCATGTCCTTTGATGCGCAGTGGCATCACGCGCCGTACGACGGGTTGCACCTGATCGGGCAGGTTCGCCTGGGCGCGGAGCCGGGCACCGCGGGCGAGATAATCGCTGCCGGGCGCACGTCGTTTACGGGTTTCAAACTGGCGCGGTTTCCCGGTCCCGACGCGATCATGGCGACCGGTACGATCGATGGCCGCACGCGCTTTGCGCTAAGACAAGACGGCGAGCTGAGCGGAACCGCCGACTCCACGCTCAAGCAAATCGGGCTGCGGGGACGGCCATTTACCGGCCCGATCGGGCTCGGCGATTTTTCCCTGCATACGGAATATGCGGCTTCGGCCGCACGCATTGACCTCGGCGGGATCAGTCTGACGCGCAATGGCGTGCGACTGGCGGCCGGCGAATGTATCGTCGGCCAGCCCTACGACGCGGCGCGGACGGTCGCCCTGCGCCTTTCCGGTGCGCACCTCGCACTGGCCGATCTGTCCGCGCAATTGCGCTATTTCAAGGCGGTGCCGGCATGGTTCAGCGATGCGGCGCGGCGGCTGACGGCGGGCCAACTCGTGCTCGACGGGGCGGCGTTTGCGCCCGCGAAGCCGCTGCGCGATTGGTCGGCCCAGACCCTGCGCAACGCACTGACCGTACAAGCGACGTTGAGCGGCGCGGCGATCGAGACGCCGGCGGACCTCAAGCTGCCGCCGATTCATGCGCTGGCGGCCAGTTTCGACTACACCGCCGGGGTCTTCGCCGTCACCAAGGGTACCGCCAGGCTGGGCAATTCGACCTTGGCCGGTATCGATGCGAGGGCCGATTTGCGCGGCGCGCCGGCGTCGATCAAGTACCGGATTCGCGGCCACGGAGAGCTCGAGGCGACCGAACTCTATCCCTCGGCAGATAAGATCTTGAGCGTGAGCGTGCCCGATCTCGCGCGCCGGTTCGAGCGCGTGAGCGGAACCTCCGCGGTCAAGTTCGCAGCGTCGGGCCGGTTCGCCAACCTGGCGTGGTCGCCACCGGACGATTACCTGGCGACGATTTCGCCCCGGCGGATCGAGTTCGAGTTCGCGGGTGTGCCCGGCGCGATCGTGCTCGAGAGCGGCAACGTCAGGGTGCGTCCGGGCGCGATCGATCTGGCGCAATTGCTCGCCGCGACCGACACGCGGTACGGCGGCAGCGTGTTGCTCAACGGCACGATCGTGCCGGCGCGTCCGACGCCGTCGTTGCGCAGTTTCGTGATCGAAGCGCACGACCTGCGCGCCGGGACGTGGATGCCGCTGATGGTCGAGGCCAAGGAGTTGACGGTGCACGGCGCGATCAGCGGACGCCTGACCGCCAACAGCGATTCGCGCACCGGCGGCGCACCGGTGATCAGCGGGCGCCTGACCATGGGGCCGGGCGATTTGCAGTTCGGCTTTCTGCGCGCGCCCCTGGTCATCCGGTCGGCGACGCTCGCGCTCGACGGCAAGGGGATGAACCTCGAGCTGCCGGCGGCGACCCTCGAAGGACATCCGGTGGATTTCAAACTCCAGCTAGCCGACTTCGCGCATCCACTGCTGCACATCGACGCGCACGCCGACGCGCTGGACTTCGAGGTCCTGACATTCATCCGGCTGCCATGGTCGCCGAAGGGCACGGTGAGTTTCTTTGCCCTGCCGGTCGAGGGCCATATCGAGGCGCTCAGAGCGAACTTTGGCCAGCTTGCGATGCGCCGGGTGAGCCTGGATTTCAATCGCGAGAGCGGCCAGTGGCACGTCTCGAATTTTGTCGCGGGCGCGCTCGGCGGCAAGCTGAAATTCGGCGTCTCGGGACTTTCGGGCGCCGACAACCGGATTAATATCCGCGGGCAAATCGACGGGATCGACGCGGTCGCGCTGTGCACGCTCGCGGGCGAAAAGACCCCCGCGTTGACCGGCCATCTCACGGCGGCCGCGAAGCTGCGGGCCAACACCGACGTCGACTTCTTCAACACGCTCGAAGGCGACCTCGCGTTGCAGGTCAACCACGGCACGCTCAATCGGTTCGCGCTCGTCGCGCGCATCATGAGCTTCATCGATCTCAAGAACTGGCTGACCGCGCATCTGCCGGACGCCAACGCTACGGGGATTCCGTTCACCAAGATCACCGCCGGTTTCAAGGGCAATGGCGGCGATTTCACGACTCGCGACCTGCGTCTGGCGGGGCCGGTGATGCATATCAAGGCGACCGGCGACGTGCGCCTGGGCGACAGTACGGTCAACATGGAGGTGAGCGTCATCCCGTTCGACACGATGAACTGGCTGGTCGAGCACATCCCGATTATTGGTTACAATCTCGCGGCGGGCAGCAAGGGCTTGGTGGCGGCCTATTTCGACGTGCGCGGGCCAATCAGCAATCCGTCAGTGGTGCCCAAGCCGATCACCTCATTCGCCGAGTTCGTCGCCAAGACGCTCAGCATCCCGGTCAATGTCATTGTGCCGAATACGATCAAGCCGTGACGGCGCCTTGGTCGGCTTCGCGGTGGAGACTAGATTGAAGGCATCATCTGGCGCGGCGGACCGTGCAACGAATCGCGCGGCGGACCGCGCCGATGGCGGCGACAAGCGCGGCGTGGGCGGGTGGTCTCGCGCCCGGGCGGCGTAACGGATAAATAACAGCCGATGTTTCGCGAAGCGATCGAACGCATGGCGCCGTATACGCCGGGTGAACAACCGCGCCCCGGCCAGCGCCTGGTCAAGCTCAACACCAACGAAAATCCGTATCCGCCGTCGCCTGGCGTGCGTCGCGCGATTATCGCCGAGGCCGGCGCATCGCTGCGGCTCTATCCGGCGCCGCGCGCCGACGCATTCGTGGCCGCGGCCGCGCGCCTGTATGGGCTGCCGCGCGGCATGATCCTGGCCGGCAACGGATCGGACGAGCTGCTCACGATGTTGTTCCGCGCGGCGCTCGGCCACGGCGATCGGGTCGCCTACGCGCTGCCGACCTATTCGCTGTATGACACACTGGCGGAAATCCAGGAGGCGCGGATCGTCGCGATCCCGCTAGGCTTGGACTTCGCGCTGCCGCTCGAGGCGCTGGCCGCCGAACAGGCGCAGCTCACCGTGGTCTGCAGTCCCAACTCGCCGTGCGGCACGGCGGCCAGTCCCGAGGCGCTCGCAGTGCTGGCGCGGCGGCTGGGGCGCAACCTGCTGGCGATCGACGAGGCCTATGCCGATTTCGCCGAGACCAACGCGCTCGCGCTGGTGCGGCGCCATCGCAACGTGATCGTGCTGCGCACGCTCTCGAAGTCGTTTTCGCTGGCCGGGATGCGGCTGGGGTTGCTGTTCGCGCAGCCACCCCTGATCGAAACCCTACTTAAAGTGAAGGATTCCTACAATCTGAGTCGTATCGCGGTGGCCGCTGGCGCCCAGGCGCTGGCCGACGCCGGCTGGATGCGGCGCAACGTCGAGCGCGTCAAGCGCACCCGCGCGGCGTCCGAAGAACGGCTGCGCAAGATGGGCTTCACGGTGCCGCCGTCGTCGTCGAACTTCGTACTCGCGCGGCTCGCCGGACGCGATATGGGACCGGTATGCGCGGCGCTGCGGCGGCGCGGCGTGCTCGTGCGCCATTTTCCGAATTCGGTCTTTCGCGACGCGCTGCGCATCTCGATCGGCACGCCGGCCGAGATGGCGGCGCTGTTCAAGGCGCTCGAACCGCTGATCAAGCCGGTGATTGCCGCCCGGCCGCGGCGCCGCGCGCGCGGCTAGGCGCCGGTTATGCCGATGAGCCGGTTCGGACGCCTGTTCGATCGTTTCCGGCCGGCCGACGGGGCCGCTCCGCCGCCCGTCGCGGCGGCGGGCGAGATACGCTGGGTGATCGCGGGTCTCGGTAACCCCGGCGAACAGTATCGCCGCTCGCGCCACAACACCGGCTTCATGGTCGTCGAGCGCCTCGCGGCGGCGCACGGCGCCCAGATTGCCAAGCGCAAGTTCAGCGGCCTCTACGGCGAGGCGCGCACCGGCGGGGCGATCCTGATGCTGGTCGCGCCGCAGACCTTCTACAACCGCAGCGGCGAATGCGTCGCCGGGATGCTGGGCTATTTCAAGGTGCCGCTCGAGCGGCTAATCGTGGTCCACGACGAGATGGACCTGCCGGCCGGCCAGTTGCGCGTCAAGCGCGGTGGCGGTGACGCGGGCAATCGCGGTGTGCGCTCGATCGCCGAGAGCGTGGGCAAGGAGTTCGTCCGCGTGCGCGTCGGGATCGGCCATCCCGCGGGGCATCTCGGCGATATCGATTGGGTGCTCGCGCCGTATGGCCGCGACGAGCTGCGCGGCGCCGAAGAGATTTTCGATCGCGCGGGCGAGGCGGTCGCGGCCGTGATCGGCGACGGCCTCGCCCGCGCAATGAATCGCTACAATCAACGCGCCTGAGGGGCAATGCGCCTGAGGCGGCCGCCGCGGCGGTCAGCGCGGCCTCAGGCTTTCGCCGGTTTCGGTCCGGCGGCGAGTCCGCGATGGCCCCAGATGCTCGGCGCTTCGTGCTGCTGAACCTGCCAGGTGGCGTCGTCGACGGTGCGCGCGCCGAAGCCATATTCAATCTCGAAGCTCGACGGCGATCGCATGTAGAACGAGACCATGTGGTCGTTGGTGTGGCGGCCGAGCGAGGCCGAGATCTCGATACCGAGATCCTGTGCCAGGTAGTAGGTCGAGCCGACGTCGTCGAGCGAGCGCACCTGCACCATGAAATGGAGCAGGCGCTTGGGCACCGGAATCTCGCCGAAGGCCACCGAATGATGCCGCGGATTGCAGTGCATGAAGGTCAGCCGCAGATTGTCGGTCGGCCGTCCGCGCCGCATCTTGAGGTCGATGAAATCGCTCACGCGCATGCCCAGTACGTCGCGATAAAAATTGAGGCTGCGCGCCGCGTCGTCGATGCGGATGACCATGTGGCCGAGGCCCATCGCGCCGGTCTCGAAGCCGGAAATCGCGCGCGGCGACTGAAACGGCTTCTCGAACGTGATCAGCGGGCCGTAGTAGACTTCGGTCGCGATACCGCTCGGGTCGTTGAACTTGATCAACTCACCAACGCGCCGCGCCGCCGCCTCGTCGGACGTGCCGGCGCGGACTTCGACGCCCGCCGCCTTGATCTGCGCCGCCAGCTCGCGCAGCGCCTGTTGATTGGCGACCTCCCAGCCGATGAAGGCTAAGTCGTCGTCACCGCCGCCGCGCACGATAAAGCGATGGTGATATTCGTCCATCCGCAGGAACAGATCGCCGGCGGCGTCGGTGCCCGCGGCTTGCAAGCCAAGCACGCCGGTCGCGAATTTTTCCCATTCGTCGAGCTTGCTGACGCTGAGACCCAGATACCCGAGTTGTGCGACACTCGCCATCGGCGTTTCCTCCTGCGCAATGCGTGACGGGCCGCGCCGCCGGATTGCCGGGGGCGTGCGGTGTGCGTCCGCGATGCGATCATGCACCACGCGCGCGGTTTCGGCCAGCGTTCAGGCGGGCGGCGGCATGAGTTTCGCGCGATGTCCGTCGAGCAGCCTCATCAGGGTGTGGACGGCGTCCATCTGCGGTGTCGCGAGCGCGTGGCGGCGCGCGAGGCGCACGACCGCGCCCGATAAGGCCTCGTATTCAAGCGGCTTGCCGCGCTCGAAATCCTGCAGCGTCGACGGACGCACTTCGCGCAGGCTCGCGCGCGACCGCGTGAACTGCGCCTCGACCTCGGCGTCGCCCAGCGTAAATCCCTCGGCCGTCGCGACCGCGGCGATTTCGTTCATCAGCACGCGCAGCAGCGATGACGCGTCGGGGTCGTCGAGCAGCGCGCCGACGTTGCGGCGGGTCAGCGTCGCGACGGTATTGAAGGCGGCGTTCCAGAGCAGCTTCTCCCAGCGAATCGCCATCACCTGCAGCGAGAGCTGGCCAAAGATGCCGGCGCCGCGAAAGACCTCGGCCAGGTGCCGGGCGCGCGCGCTGTCGCCGCCGTCGAGTTCGCCAAATTCGATCACGCCGCCGGTGCGATGGACGATGTGGCCGGGCGCGACCAGTTCGGCGCCGATGCGCGCGTTGCCGCTCAGCACGGCGGCGCGGCTGAACGCCGCGGCGAGTATCGCTTCGTTCTCGACGCCGTTCTGCACGGTCAGGAGCGCGCCGCCCTGCGCGAGGCATCCGGCAAGCGCGCTCGCGGCGGCCGCCGTGTCGTACGATTTGACGCAGAACAGGATCAAATCGTAGGGCGCGAATTCGCGCGGCTCGGCGGTCGCCGTCACCGCGAGCGTGAAGTCGCCCTGGAAGCTCGCAAAGCTGAGTCCGGCGGAGCGCATCGCGCGCAGATTGGCGCCGCGTGCGCAGTAGACGACCTCGTGGCCGGATTGTTGCAGCCGGGCGCCGAAATATGCGCCGACCGCACCGGCGCCCATCACCAGGATCTTCATCGTTGCCATTCCCGCCCATATTCGACCGTTGCACGCGCCGCGGAGCCGGTATCCGCGGTAATGGATTATCCGAATGCAGGACGCCGCCGGCACGGGGCCGGCGGCGTCGTCAATTATCGCATCGATTAGTGCGGCGCGCGGCGCACCGCGCATCAGATGCTGATGTTATAGAGCTCCGCGACGTTGTCGTGCAGGATCCAGTTCTTCTCCTGCTCGCTCAGCCCCTTGGTATGCTCGGCGAGGACGTCCTGCGACCACGGCCAGGTCGAGTCGCTATGCGGGAAGTCGTTGGCCCACATCAGGCGGCGCGTGTTGCACATGTCCTTCATCGCGAAGGCGACCCAGTCGTCCTGGAAGGTGGTGTAGACGTGCTCGCGAAAATACTCGCTGGGCTTTTTCTCCAGCTCGCGGCCCCTGAGCATCCAGGCGCGATGGCGATTGTAGGCGTGGTCCATGCGGTACATGAAATGCGGAACCCAGCCGGCGTCGGCCTCGACGCAGACGATTTTGAGCTGCGGATGGCGCTGGAAGACGCCGCCAAAAATGAAGGTGCCGATCAGGTCCTGGTTGCCGCGGATGATCGACATGAAGCTGTTGATGCGCGGTCCGCGGGTTTTGAAGTTGTCCTGCTTGCTGGTCAGGATGTGGAAGCTCAGCGGCATCTTCATGTCCACGGAGGCTTCCCAGAACGGCGCGTAGATCGGATCGTCGTAGTCGGAGAGCTGCGGATTGCCCGGCATCATGACGCCGCGCAAGCCCATCTCCTTCATCTTGCGCATGTCGGCGATGCCTTCGTCGACCGAGCGCATCGCGGTTTGTCCCAGGCCGATCAGGCGATCCGGATGGGCGGCGCAAAATTCCGCCAGCCAGATATTGTAGGCGTCGAAGCAGGCCTTCTTGTAATCGTAGTCGGGATGATTGCAGAGCAGCATGCCGACGGTGGCGTAGATCACTTCGCAGGCCACGCCGTCGCGATCCTGGTCAGCCATGCGGGCTTCGGGATCCCATCCGCCGCGATGGAGGTTCTCGAACTTGGCGCCGAACATCTTGAGGTCCATCGCGTCGACGCCGGCGGCCGCCACCAGACCCATCGGGATCGGCTTGCCGCCGCCCTTGATGACGAAGATGTCGCCCATCTTTTCGTCGTGCACCAGATGCGGTGCGGTGGACTTGTACTTATGGTCGATGCGGTCGACGTAGCATCCGGGCGGCTCGGTGATGTGGGAATCGGCGGAAATGATCGGTTTCTGCATTAGTAGTCCTCCGTTTGCGGGGTCCGCCGCTTTATTGGTGCTTGCGGCCCCCAGAGTTCAAGTTGGTACCTACAACTAACCAAACTACGCTCGATCGATCAATCGAAATGCGCAGTTAATGGCGCTCGCGGCGGCGCTTGGCGAGCTTGGCGGCGCGATCGAGCGTTCGCGTTGCCGGTTGCGCGCAACGGCTGAAACGCCGGGCGCGCCAACGCGGCGCGAGGAGGTGTGCGCTTTACCTGCGGGCGCGCGATGCGATAAGCCTTACTAATAGAAACAGTGCGCGGCGGACCAGCGCTCGAGGAACCTCGCGATGGCGGAATCAGCCACCGCGATGCGCGCACCCCACTGCGACCCCTGCCAGCCGGCGCGCCCGGCGACGGAGAACCAGACCATGGACTTCGATCTGAAGATTACTGGCGGAACCATTATCGACGGCACCGGCAAGCCCGGTTTCGCCGGCGACCTCGCGATCAAGGACGGCAAGATTGCCGCGGTCGGCGAGGTCAAGGGCACCGCGCAAAACACCATCGAGGCCAAGGGCCGCGTCGTCGCGCCCGGCTTCGTCGACATTCACACCCATTACGACGCCCAGCTTCTGTGGGACCGCATGATGACGATCTCGCCATGGCACGGCGTGACCACGGTGGTGATGGGCAACTGCGGCTTCAGCGTCGCGCCGACTCGCCCCGAGCATCGCGGACTGATCATGCGCACGCTCGAGAAGGTCGAAGGGATGAGCCTCGAGGCGCTCGAAGGCGGCCTTGGCTATGACTGGCCGTTCGAGACCTTCGAGCAGTACCTCGACACGATCGAGCGGCGCGGCACGGCGATCAACTGCGCGGCGCAGATCGGCCATACGGCGCTGCGCATGTACGTGATGGGCGAGGAGGCGACCGAACGCCAGGCGACCGCGGACGAGATCGCCAAGATGCGCGCGATCGTCAAGAACGCGATCAACGCCGGCGCGATCGGCTTCGCCACTTCCAAGGCGGTCACCCACGTTGGCTACGGCGGCAAGCCGGTGCCAAGCCGCAAGGCGCATCTGAACGAGATCAAAGAGCTGATCGGCGCGCTGGGCGAAGCGGGCAAGGGCGTCGTGCAGACCGCCGTGGGGCGCGAACTGTTCCTCAGCGAGATGGCCGAGATTGCGCGCGAGACTGGCGTGCCGATCACCTGGACGGCGCTGCTCGCCGGTGCGACCGGCAGCAACGATGGGCATCGCCGGATGCTCGCGCAATCCGAAGAGCTGGCGCGCCAGGGGCTGGCGATTACGCCGCAGGTCGCGTGCCGTCCGCTCAACTTCGAGCTGACCTTCAAGGAGCCGTTCATCTTCGAGGGCATGTCGTCGGTGTTCGCGCCGATCTCGGCGGCGCCCGACGTCGCGGCCAAGATTCGCATCTACCAGGACCCGGAGTTCCGCGCGAAGTTCAAGGCCAAGGCAGGATCCGGTGCGGACGTCAAATACCACGATCGCTGGGAGCGGGCCTGGGTCTCGTACTGTCCCAATCAGCCCGAACTCGACGAGCGCAACGTGGCCGAGATTGCGCGCGAGCGCGGCGTCGATCCGATCGACTTCGTGCTCGACCTGTCGATTGCCAACAATCTCGAGGCGCGCTTTCGCTTCGCGATCTTCAACTACGACGAGGGCGAGGTGCTGAACCTGCTGCAATCGCCGAGCACGGTCATCGGGCTGTCCGACGCGGGTGCGCATGCGAGCCAGCTATGCGACGCCTGCTACTCGACCTACCTGCTCGGCCATTGGGTGCATGAGCGCAAGGCGATCACGCTCGAGCGGGCGGTCTGGATGCTCACGGCGCGTCCGGCGCAGGTCTTCAACATCAGCGATCGCGGGCGGCTCGAGCGCGGGCTGGCGGGCGACGTGGTGATCTTCGATCCCGACAAAATCGGCGCGGGCCGTTTGCGCCGCGTGCGCGACTTGCCGGCGGGCGCCGATCGGCTGGTCTCCGACGCCAGCGGTATCGACTCGGTGATCGTCAACGGCACGCTGATTCGGCGCGAGGGCCAAGACACCGTCGATGCGGCAGGCGCACTGCCGGGGCGGCTGTTGCGCAACGGCTTCGCGCGTAACTGATTCGCCGGCGGCATAATTCCTGAATCACGCATCGGCGGGCCGTCATGTACGGTCCGCCGATTTCATTATGGCGAGATGGGCGGCTGGACTTGATCACGCCGATCCTCGATCCTGGTAGCCGCACTCAAACCACGATTCATCAGGCCGATTTCCCGACGGGAAAAATTCCGCCCGGAGTATCTTGAATTACCATTCGCTCGCGCCGCTCAACGCGATTCTCAACAGCCTTGCCGCGGTCCTCTTGCTTGCGGGCTATTGCTTCATCCGGATGCGCCGGATCCGCGCGCATCGCGCCTGCATGGTCAGCGCGTTCGTGGTCTCGACGGTGTTTTTTATTTCGTACCTGACGTACCATTACCATGTCGGCGACGTGCGCTTTCAGGGCCACGGCCTCGTGCGGCCGATCTACTTCACGATCCTGATCACGCACATCATTTTGGCGGCGGCGATCGTGCCGCTGGTCCTGATCACGATCACGCGTGCGATTCGCGGCAATTTCGCGCGCCATCGGAAGATTGCGGTGTGGACCTGGCCGCTTTGGATGTACGTGTCGGTGACCGGCGTGGTCGTCTACCTGATGTGCTATCAGATGTATCCGCCGGGCTATAACGACGCTGCGCGCGTGGCCCCGGCGCGTATCGAAGCGCATCACTAGCGGCGTCGCACGGGCGATCGCGGCGGGGCGTTCGCGCGATCATCGTTCACATTCATGACGAAGAAAAAAGCGGCGGACCCGCGAGGGATCCGCCGCCTTTTGGATTAGTCCCGGCTCGCGCGCAGGCGCGCCCGGATGACGCGTCGATCAGCCCTTGAGGAAATCGCGCACCGCTTTGCAAAACGCCGCCTGCTGCTCGTAGGGCAGCAGATGGCCGGCCTCTTTGATCGTCGTGAGGCGCGCGTTTTTGATCCGCTTGGTGAACTCGCCGGCGTAGACCGGCGGGATTAGCTTGTCGGATTCGCCCCACAGCAGCAGGGTCGGCGCGGCGATCCGCCAGGCGCGCTTTTTCAGCCCGCGATCGGGAATCGGCCAGAGGAATCTGCTCGCCATCGAGAGGCGTTTGACCCGCTCGACGTACATGTCGGCGAGCTGGTTCATATCGTCCGGAATCGCCAGGAAAAGCTGCGCGAGCGGCGACTTGGGATCGTGGAACAGGTACGTGCCCATCTCGCTCAAGTCCATGGCGAAGAAATCGGGAATCGGATGCTCGTCAATCCAGAAGCCGGCCGGCCCGACCAGCACGAGCTTGCGCGCGCGGCTGGTGTCGTGCGCGGCAGTCTCGGCCGCGAGCATCCCGCCCATCGAATGGCCCATGAGGTAGGCGCTCTTGATCCCGAGGTCGTCCATGAACTGATGGACGAACAGCGCCGCGTCGGTCACGTCCTCGATCAGCTCGCCGCCGGTCGACTCGCCGTAGCCCGGCAGATGCGGCGCGATGACCTTGAAGTCCTTGCCCAGATCTTCGAGGAAGGGATCCATCCCGGTGAGTCCGACCGCGCCGTGCAGGAAGATCAGGGGCTCGCCGCTGCCGAATTCATAGGTCTCGACCGCGAAGCGGCCGCCGCCGATTGCATGGCTGGTCTTCATTATTTTGCGCTCCGGCTGTCGTGCGGCGCTGAGTGGACGGTTGTGCCGTTGGTCTCGGCGCGCTTGAAGTTGAGCGGCGCGGGCATAGCGCGCTCGCTCTCGGGCAGCGGCGACGGCGACCATTTGTCCTGGAAGCCGCTCCACATGCCGCGCATATGCGGCATCACTTCGCGCGCGAACAACTCGGTGGAACCGCGTACCAGTTCCGGCGGCATCGAGCCGATTTGCATCAGGATCATCAGATGACCGCAGTTGAGGCTCTTCATCGCATGGGTCAGGCGATCGCGTACGGTTTTGGGCGATCCGGCGATGATGTAGCCCTGATCGACGAAGTCCTTCCAGGTCATCCCTTCGCGGCGCAGCGCGGCCTCGCGGCCGACCTGGGCGAGCAGCCCCGAGCGGATCGTGCTCTGCGTGCGATAGCCCGGCGCGTCGGCGAAGCCGTTATAGACGTGGAGGCATCGGTTGTAGAAATAGTCCATGTGCGGCGCGTAGAGCCGCTCGGCCTCTTCGTCGGTATTGGCGACGGCGACCACCTGGGCGAAGCCTAAGCTGTAGGGATTGAGCTCCTTGCCGCGCTTGGCCATCACCTTCCAGTAGCCGTCGGCGACCTTCTTGCCCGCGATATACCCGAAGTAGGAAAGAAAGCTGTACTGGTAGTCATGCTCGGCGCAGAAGTCCCAGGTCTCGATCGAGCCGCCGCCCGGCACCCAGACCGGTGGATGAGGCTGCTGGAGCGGCTTGGGCCACAGATTGACGTAGCGCAGCTTGGTGAACTTGCCGTTGAAGGCGAAGACCTCTTTCTCGGTCCACGCCTTGATAATCAGTTCGTGAGCCTCGTTGTACTTCTCGCGGATCGTCGCGGGCACTTCGCCATAGCAGAAGTTGGTGTCCATCGAGGTGCCGACCGGAAAGCCGGCGACCAGGCGCCCGCCGCTGATCACGTCGAGCATCGCGAATTCCTCGGCCACGCGGATCGGTGGATTGTAGAGCGCGATCGAATTGCCGAGCACGACCAGGTTGGCGTTGCGCGTGCGCCGCGCCATCGCGGCACCCATGATATTCGGCGAGGGCATGAGTCCGTAGGCGTTCTGATGATGCTCGTTGACGCCGAGGCCGTCGAAGCCCATCTGGTCGGCGAATTCGAGCTGATCGAGATAGTCGTTGTACAGGCGATGGCCGAGCTTGGGGTCGTAGAGGTCGCGCGGAATATCGACCCATACGCTGCGGTACTTTTCCTTGAAATCATCCGGCAGAAAACGGTACGGCATCAGATGGAACCAGGTGAATTTCATACGGTGTCTCCTTTGCGGCGCCTGAGACCTGCCGACGCCATCGCACGAACCAAGAGGCTATAACAGTTGGCCGAGTACGAGAAGCGCCGAGGCGCGCGGTGCGGCCGATTATGCGGCGCGGGCGATCATGGCGAAAGCCCGGTGATGCACGCCCATCGGATCGGCGGGAAAGCGCTCCCCGAGGACGGCCGCGAGTTCGCCGTCAAAGGCGGCCACCTGCGCGGGGCTGAGCGTGCCGCCGACGCCCGCGCTGGCGCGAATCCGCCCGCGCCACGCCTCATGCGAATAGACCGCGCTGACATCGAAAGAAAAAGTCTCGATCGCGGTGAAGCCGGCGATCGCGGCGTCCCGCGGCCATTGCGGGTAGATGCCCGGCGCATTGCTCAGCTTCCAGTCCGGATTATGCCGCCGGATAAGCTGTTCGGTGGCTTCGACGACGTTGCCGGGCAGCGCGATCCAGTCGAAATGCGCGAGCACGAGAAAGCCGCCCGGCTGCAGCACGCGAAAGGCCTCGGCGGCGGCGCGCGCCCGATCGAACCAATGCCAGCATTGGCCGGCGCAGACGCCGTCGAAGCTGCGCGGTGCGAACGGCATCGCCTCGGCGCGGGCGCGCACGTAGCCCATCGCGAGACCGCCCTCCTGATCGAGGCGGCGCGCCTCATGCATCAGCGGCATGGAGAGGTCCGCACCCGTTACAGCACATCCGGCGCGCGTGAAGCCGCGGCCGAGAAAGCCCGTGCCGGTGCCGATATCAAGGATGCGCTGGCCCGGCATGCCGGCGCCCAGGCCGCGCAGGCGGCCATAGAGTTCGTCGGGATAGCCGGCGCGGAAGCGGCCGTAATCGGCGGCGGTCTTGCCGAAGTCGACCTGCTGTCCATAGCGGGCGACATCGGCCATCAGGTCGCGGGGCTTGTCGGGCATCGGAATTCCCTGGGCGGCGGCTATCTGCGCCGGCGCAACACTTGTAAACTAGATCGGAACGGACTGCGGATCAACATAAATACAGTCGGCCGCATTTTTGTCCGCCGACCCTGCCGCCGCCCCGTTTGCCAGGCGGGAACGAGGCGAGGCGGGGACCTTGTGAGGACCATTTGAAGCTCAAACTACAGGACGATTTGAAGGCCGCGATGAAGAGCGGCGACAAATTGAAACTGATGACCGTGCGCGGGGTAATCGCCGAGATCACGCGGATCGAAAAGGACGTCCGGCGCGAAGCCAACGAGGGCGAAATCGTCCAGACCATCAAGCGCGAGCGCGCGCGGCGCGAAGAGGCGCTCGAGTTTGCACGCAAGGCCAATCGCCCCGACCTCATCGAGCAGAACGAGGCCGAGGCGAAAATCCTCGACAGCTATCTGCCGGCGGCGATTGGCGCCGATGAGGTCAACGCGGCAGTGGCGGCGCAAATCGCGGCGGGCGTGAATCAGATCGGGCCGCTGATGAAGGCGCTGCGCGACCAGTTCGGCGCGCGGCTCGACGGCAAGCTGGCCAGCGAAATCGTGAAATCCGCGATCGCGCCGAAATAGTTTCGCCGGCGAAGGTCGTGCGTACCGGAGCGTGAGTGCGGGAGCTGACGAGGAGTCGCCAAGCGCTCATGAGCGGCGGCGCGGCGGCAAAATCCAGCCGGGTGCGCCGCGTGTTTTCACTTTTCGCATCTGCTAATCTTTGCGCGGCGGCCGGAAATTGATCGACCGGAAACCAGCGCCAAATTGTGCGCGAGTTGTGCGCGATCAGTACATGTCCCGGGAGGAAAGCGGGCCTATATCATGAGACGTAATCTTGACCGCCGCGTGGTGGTGACCGGTGTCGGCCTCGTCACGCCGCTGGGCACGGGGGTCGAAAAAAACTGGGCAGGGCTGGTCGCCGGACGTTCCGGGATTGGCCTGATCGACCGCTTCGACGTGGCCGACTATCCCACCCGGATCGCGGGTGAGGTGCGCGATTTCAATCCGCTCGACTGGATCGAGAAGAAGGACGTCCGCAAGATGGACCTCTTCATCCAGTACGCGATGAGCGCGGCCGAGCAGGCGATGCGCCAGTCGGGCTTCAAGATCACCGAAGACAACGCCGACCAGGTGGGCGTGCTAGTCGGCGTGGGTATCGGCGGATTGGTCACGATCGAGGAAAATCATTTGATCTTTCTCGACAGCCGGCTCAAGCGGCTGACACCGTTTTTCATTCCCAAGCTGATTTCCAACCTGGCGCCGGGACAGATCTCGATTCGCTATGGCGCGCGGGGCGCGAACCTGGCGACGACCAGTGCGTGCGCCTCGGGCAGTCATGCGGTGGGCGAGGCCTTTCGCATGATCCGGGCGGGCTACCTCGACGCCGCGATCACCGGCGGCGCCGAGGCGGCGATCAGTTCGCTCGGCATCGGCGGGTTCGTCGCGATGCGTGCGTTGTCGACGCGCAACGATAATCCGGAGGCGGCGAGCCGCCCCTTCGATCGCGATCGCGACGGTTTCGTGATGGCCGAGGGTGCGGCGGCGCTGATCCTGGAAGCGCGCGACCTGGCGATCGCGCGCGGGGCGACGATCCTGGCCGAAATCGCGGGCTACGCCTGCAATGCCGACGCGTTCCATATCACCTCGCCGGCGCCCGACGGAGTGGGGGCCGCCAAATGCATGCGCCTGTGCCTCGACGACGGCGACCTTGACCTCAACCAGGTCGATTACATCAACGCCCACGGCACCTCGACGCCGCAGGGCGACATTGCCGAGAGCCAGGCGATCAAGCGCGCATTCGGCGAGCATGCGGCGCGCGTCGCGGTGAGTTCGACCAAGTCGATGACCGGTCATACGCTGGGCGCGGCCGGCGCGATCGAATCGGTCTTCACGGTGCTGGCGGTGGCCAACGGGATGATCCCGCCGACCATCAATTACGAAAAACCGGACCCCGAGTGCGATCTGGATTACGTGCCGAATCATGCGCGGCCAAAGAAGATTCGCCTGGCGCTCAACAACTCCTTCGGCTTCGGAGGAACCAACACCACCGTGGCGTTCCGGCCGGCGGTCCAGGATTAGCGGGCGCCTACCGATGGGTTCGAGAATCGTTGCCACCGGGCGCGCGCTGCCGCGCACGCTGATCACCAATCACGACCTCGAACGGCGGATGGAAACGTCCGACGAATGGATTCGTACGCGCACCGGTATCGGCCAGCGCTACACCCTGTGCAGCGGCGAATCGCTGGTCGATATCGCGGCCGACGCCAGCCGGATCGCGCTCGAGCGGGCGGGCCTGAAGGCCTCCGACCTCGAAGCGATCATCGTTGGCACCGTGTCGTCGGACTTCGGCTTTCCCTCGTTCGCCTGCCAGTTGCAGCATCGCCTCGGAATTAGCTCGATACCGTCGTTTGACGTCGCCGCGGCCTGTTCGGGCTTCGTCTACGCGCTGAGCGTGGCCGACAGCACGATGCGCGCGGGCGACTGGTCGCGAGTGCTGGTGGTCGGCACCGACGCGCTCTCGACCATGGTCGATTGGAACGATCGCGCCACGGCGGTGCTGTTCGGCGACGGTGCGGGTGCGGTCGTGATGGTCAGCGAGCCCGGTGCGCGCGGCGTGCTCGGCAGTATCTTGCGCTCGTCGGGCGAGTACTGGGAATTGTTGTCGGTGCGCAACCGCGGGATTCAAAACACGATCGACGCCGAGGTCAAATCCAGCGGCGACGACGCGATCAAGATGAAAGGTCCGGAGCTGTTCAAGATCGCCGTCAAAAGCATGGAAGAGGTCACCCGCAAGGTGGCCGAGCGCGCTGGCGTGCCGCTCGCCGAGATTGCGCTGGTCGTGCCGCATCAGGCGAATCTGCGCATTATCAACGCGGTCGCGCAGCGCCTGGGCCTGGGCGAGGACAAGGTCTTCACCAACGTCGATCGCTACGGCAATACCTCGGCGGCGTCGGTGCCGATCGCGCTGGACGAGGCGCTCGAGACGCGGCGGATTCGCGACAACGACCTGGTGCTCCTCAACGCGTGCGGGGGAGGACTCACCTGGGGCGCCAACCTGGTGCGCTGGTAGGGCGGCGCGCGGCCGCCACGAGGGAACCTCTGCACAAGTCAGGTTGTCATTCTGAGCGCAGCGAAGAATCCCGGATCCGGGACCCATTCGCTTCGCTCAGGGTGACAGCAGAGCCTGGTGCAGAGGTTCCTTAGCGGAGGCGGCCATCCCGATCGCGCGGTGCGAAGCGCCTTCGGATCACTTATCGAGTTGCGGCGTAGATGATCGAGGAACTCCTGGCGCATCGCCTGATCGCCGTGCTCGGCAAGGGCGGGGTGGGGCGCACCACGGTCAGCGCCGCGATTGGCGCCGCGGCGGCCGCCCGCGCGCTGCGCACGCTGATCATCGAGGCGGATATGCGGGCGCCGATCGCGCAGGCGTACGGCCGCGCCGGAACGTTTGCATCAGTCGAGTTATCCGACAATTTGTATGAGATGACCCTCGGCGGCCAGGAGTCGCTCGAGGAATACCTGAGTTTCGTGGTCCCGCGGCCGATTCTGCGGATGGTCTTTGCCAGCAGCTTCTATCAATACTTCGTCCATGCCGCGCCGGCCGTGCGCGAGCTCACCATGATGGGCAAGGTCTTTCACGAGCTCGAGCGCCGCGCGGCGCCGCTCAAGCCCTGGAACGTGGTGGTCTTCGACGCGCCGGCGAGCGGGCAGGCGCTCAGCATGGTTCGGATGCCCTTTGCCGCGCGCGAAACCTTTGGCGAGAGCGTGGCCGGGCGCGAGGCGGGCAATATCGCGGCGCTGCTGCGCGACCCGGCGAAATGCGCGATTGCGGCGGTGACCACCGCCGAGCCGCTGGCGATCGCCGAGACCCTCGAGATCCATCGCACGCTCGCAGCGCTCGGCCTGAAGCTCGCCGCGGTGTTCTTCAATCGCATGAGCGCGGCGGCCTTCGATGCGGCCGATATCGCGCGGATGGTGCGGCGCGCCGCGCGCGATCCGGACGCGGACGGCGTGGCGGAACTGGCCGCGCTCGCGCGCGCGGAATTGCAGCGGCGCACGCGCGAGCGGCGCGCACTCGCGATGCTCCGGCGGTCGGTCGAATGCCCGGTGATCGAGCTGGTCGAATGCCGCGGTCTGGCCGGACGCGCGTTGACCGCGGAACTGGCCGCGCAATTCGGCGGGCGCGCACCGGCGCGCACAGGGTCCGGGGAGCGCAGCGTGCGAAGCGCTGACGGACCGTAAGGTCTGGCGGTCTGGCGTCGGCGCGACCGTGCAACTACGCTTGAGACTTGCCGAGCGACGCCTCGCGCTTAGGGAACCTCCGCACCAGGCTCTGCGGTCACCCTGAGCGAAGCGCATGGGTCCCGGATCCGGGATTCTTCGCTGCCCTCAGAAATGACAACCTAACTTGTGCAGAGGTTCCTTAGCTGACGCGCGCCGGCTCGGAGGAAGTGATGGCCGTTAAAGCACCAATCGGCAAGACCGCCAGGCCCCCGCGCGAGCCGTGGATCATCCGCACCTACGCGGGCTTCGGCGACGCCACGCAGGCCAATCGCCGCTTCCTCAATAATCTCAAGGAGGGACAGCGCGGCCTGTCGATCGCCTTCGACCTGCCGACGCAAAACGGCTACGACCCCGACGCGCCAGTGGCCGCCGGCGAGGTCGGCAAGGCCGGCGTCTCAATCTGCCATTGGCGCGACATGGAGCAATTGCTCGCCGGCATCCCGCTCGGCGAGATCAACACCTCGATGACGATCAATGCGACGGCGCCGTTTATCCTCGCGCTCTACCTGGTCGCGGCGGAGAAACAGGGCGTGCCGTGGAGCGCGCTGCGCGGCACCACGCAAAATGATCTGCTCAAGGAATTTGTCGCGCGCGGCACCTCGATTTTTCATCCCGACGTATCGTTTCGGATTTCGACCGAGCTGATCCGGTTTGCGGTCGCGCGCGTGCCCAACTGGAATCCGATCAACTGCTGCGGCTACCACTACATGGAAAGCGGCGCCGGGCCGGCCGAGGAGATCGGCTACGCGTTCGGCAACGCGCTGATGATCCTCGACGCGATTCGCCCGTCGCTGAGCGCCGCGGAATTCGCGCAGACCGTCCGGCGCATCTCGTTTTTCATCAACAGCGGAATCGAGCTGGTCCCCGAGATTTGCAAGATTCGCGCGTACTTTCAGCTCTGGCGCGAGCTCTGCCGCAGCGAATATGGCATCGACGAGGTGGCCTTTCGCGCCGGATGCCAGGTGCGTTCGCTGACCCTGACCGAGCAGCAGCCCGAAGTGAATATCATCCGTATCGCGTACGAGGCGCTGCCGGTGGTGATCTCGGCCGGCGCGCGGGTCAACGCGCTGCAATTGCCAGGCTTTCGCGAGGCGATGGCGCTGCCTGACCAGGCCGAGCAATTGATCGGCCTGCGCACGCAGCAGGTGCTGATGCATGAGACCGGCGTCGCCGGCTACGGCGATATTTTCGCCGGCAGTACGGTGATCGAGAAATTGACCGGCGAGACCGCCGAACGTGCGCGGGCGATCGCGATACGCCTGCGCGAGGCCGGCTATGCGGAGGCGATCGCGATGGTCAGTGCCGAGCTGACGCATGCCCTGGCCGATCGCCAGCGCAAGCTCGAGGCCGGCGAAATCATCCTGGTGGGCGTCAACGCTTTTATCGGCGAGATTGGGCTCGGCCCGGCGGCGGCGCCAGACGATACGGCAAGCGACCATCCGGCGGCCGAGCGCGAGCGGATTGCGGCGCTACGCAGTTGGCGCGCCGAGCGCGACAACTCGTCGGTGGCGCGCGCCCGCGAAAAACTCGCACGGGCGGCACGCGCCGCCGGCGCCGCAATCGGCGATGCGGCCGCGATCATGGAGCCGACGCTCGAACTCGCGCGCGCGGGCGGCACGGTCGGCGAATGGACGTCTACCATCGAGGGCGCGGCGGGCGGCCGCTACACGCCGCCGATTCTCGAAGGGGGCGCGCCGGTCGATCGATTAATGGTGCCTGCGGCGGGCCGCAGAATTCGTATCGCGCTCGGCAAGGCGGGCCTCGACGGCCATATCAACGCCGTCAAGTTGCTCGCGCACGCCTGCATGCAGGCCGGGATGGAAGTGATCCTGGCCGGCTTCAAGCAGACCCCCGCGCAACTGGTCGAGGCGGCGTTGCAGGAAGATGCCGAGGTGCTGGCGATCAGCAGCCTGGCGGGCGCGCACCTGACGATCGCGCGCGAGGCGCTCGCGATTCTCAAAGATCGCGGCGCGGTGGACGTTAAGCTGGTAATGGGCGGGATTATTCCGGAGGCCGATCGCCGGCGGCTGATCGAGTTGGGCGTGCGCGCGGTCTTCACGCCCAAGGATTCCAGTCTCGGCGCGATAGTCGCGCGCATCGTCGCGGTGAGTGAAGAGCCGGGCGTGGCGGCCTGACGGTGCGAAGATCCCGGGGTGGTGGCGAGGATTGCGTGAATTTGAACATGAATTTGAATATGAATTTGAAATCGATACGCGTGATGCGGGTGACAACGAAGTTCATGACGATGGTGGTCGCCGCGGGCATCATGCTGGCCGCGGCTTCGATCGCGCGGGCGACCGAGCCGCGTCCGTGGCTCTGCCGCGACAAGCCGGTGTTCTCGTCCGACAAGCCGATGACTTACGCGGCGACCAGGCGCGGCGGCGGCGGCGAGTGGATGATGACCTTCATGCGCTTCGATCCGGACGGCGGCCACGACGGCTTTACGGTCTATTCGACGCAGACCGTGGCGGGGCAGGCGAGCGGCACGCTCGAGCCGGGCCAATGGTACGCGGTCGGGCTCTACCGCCAGGGCAGCCATTGGATCTGTTCGCCGCCCGCCGCCGAGAACCATCGGTTCGTGCCGGGCGTGGTGCGCGATTTGTGCTACGGCGAAGAGCAAGGGAGTTGCGAAGTTAAGCTGACGGTGCGCGACGGGGCGCCGGGCGGCGCCGCACCTTTGATGCGCTGAAAGGTCGGCATCCGCGGCGGCGCGGCGCACGCTCGGGCGTCTCGCCATCGCGCGCCGCGCGGTGCATAATCAAGGCTCCCGCTAGCGCGCAAATTCTCCGGGGCGGCGTACCCAAGTGGTTAAGGGAGAGGTCTGCAAAACCTCGATTCGTCGGTTCGATTCCGACCGCCGCCTCCATTTCTTTCTCGAATAGTCATCTTCTTCCTCGAATACTCACTCGCGCACTCGGTCGGCGCGCGCGTCATTCCTTCTTTGCGCCGTAGCTGACGGCCAATCCCGCCCGCGCGTCGGCCTGCACGCCATACTGCGGAATCGGGTAGCGCAAGCCGTTGCCCGCCAGCCGCTTCATCCCTTCGATCGCCTTGGGCAGAAAGCGCGGCGGCAGCGCCATCAGCAGTTCGTCGTCGAGCACGCCGCCGTAACGGCGCTCGGCGAAGCATGGAATCGACAGGCTGGGCTCGCCGGTTTTGAGCGCGCGGCCCCACGAATCGGCGCAGGCCGACTCGCCAACGACACCCCATTGGAACTTCTTGTAGCCGGCCCATTGGAGGCCGTTGATGAAGATGATCATCTGGCCGGGCGTGGCGTAGATCAGGCAGATGTCGGGTGGATTGAGCCGTCCGCTGGTCAGCGGCGACACGGCCATCGCGGCGAAGGTCCCGTGCGGCACCACGTCCATCGCGTGCTGATGAGCGGAGGAGTCCTCGAGCGTCTCGTACCAGACCTTGGCCATGTTGCGGCCGGAGAGCCATTCGGCGTTCTGCGGATGCAATCCGATGACGGCGCCGCATTGCGCGCCAACCAGGTCGCTCTGCGTGATGCCGATGGTGAAGCCGAGGCGCGCCGCCTGCGCGACGATCTGATCGGTCGTGTGGATCGATTTGGGCCGGCGAATTTTCGGTATCGCCTCCATCTCCTCGACCGTGGTGAAGAGCTTCATCCCGATCGGCGTGGTCTTGAGCCGCAGCAATCGGTTGAGATCGTCGGTGAGTTGGGTCCAGTCGTAAGCGGCCGGCTCGGCCACTGCGGGTGCGGTTGATATGTCTGACATCTGAAGCGACCTCCGTCGCGAATTGTTTGCGCGGCTAGGCTGCCGCGCGATGGTTCAGCACCTGCCGCAGGAATTGGCCGGTATGCGATCCGGACGCCGCGGCAATCTCCTCGGGCGTGCCTTTCGCCACCACCTGCCCGCCGCGATCGCCGCCTTCCGGGCCGAGATCGATCACGTAGTCGGCCGTCTTGATCACGTCAAGGTTGTGCTCGATCACCACGATCGTGTTGCCGGCGTCGGCTAGCCGGCCGAGCACCGCGAGCAGCCGCTTGATGTCGTCGAAGTGCAGCCCCGTGGTCGGCTCGTCGAGGATATAGAGCGTGCGGCCGGTGGCCCGGCGGGCGAGTTCCTTGGCCAGCTTGATGCGCTGCGCTTCGCCGCCCGACAGCGTCGTCGCCGACTGGCCCAGATGGATATAGTCGAGGCCGACGTCGCGCAGGGTCTCGAGCTTCTGGCGAATCGGCGGCACCGATCCCATGAACTCGATCGCGTCGAGCACGGTCAGGTTGAGCACCTCGGCGATGCTTTTGCCCTTGTACTGGATTTCGAGCGTGTCGCGGTTGTAGCGCTTGCCGCCGCACACTTCGCAGGTGACGTAAACGTCGGGCAGAAAATGCATCTCGATGCGGATGATGCCGTCGCCCTGGCAGGCTTCGCAGCGCCCGCCCTTGACGTTGAACGAAAAGCGCCCCGGCCCGTATCCGCGCATCCGGCCCTCGGGCAACTGCGCAAACAGCTCGCGCACATGGGTGAAGAGACCCGTGTAGGTGGCGGGATTCGATCGCGGGGTGCGGCCGATCGGGCTCTGATCGACGTGGATCACCTTGTCGAGATGCTCGATGCCCTCGAGTGCCTTGAACGTGCCGGCGCGCTCGCGGCTGCCCATCAGCTTTTGCGCGAGCGCGCGATGCATCGTGTCGAGCACCAGGGTCGACTTGCCGGAGCCCGAGACGCCGGTGATGCAGACCACCACGCCGAGCGGAAAGGCGACGGTCAGGTCGCGCAGATTGTTGGCGTGCGCGCCGCGCACGGTGAGCCATCGCGGACCGATCGTGCGGCGGCGCGGCGGCACCGGAATCTCGACCTCGCCCGAAAGATATTTGCCGGTCAGCGACGCCGGATTCTTCATCACTTCTTCGGGCGTGCCCTGCGCGACCACATAGCCGCCGTGGATTCCGGCGCCGGGACCCATGTCGACCAAATGATCGGCCTCGATCATGGTGTCGCGATCGTGCTCGACCACCAGCACCGAGTTGCCCAGTTCGCGCAGCCGCTTGAGCGTCGACAGCAGGCGCTGGTTGTCGCGCTGATGAAGTCCGATCGACGGCTCGTCGAGGATATAGAGCACGCCGACCAGGCTCGAGCCGATCTGCGTGGCGAGCCGGATACGCTGGCCCTCGCCGCCCGAGAGGCTGCCCGAGGTGCGGTCGAGCGTCAGGTAGTCGAGGCCGACGTCGGCGAGGAAACCCATCCGCTCGCGAATCTCCTTGAGGATCAGCCGGGCGATTTCGGTCTCCTGCGCGCTCAGCTTAGGCGCGGCGAAAAACGCGACCGCCTGCTTGATCGACATCGCGGTGACTTCGCTGATCGATTTTTCGTTGAAGCGCACGAACAGGCTCTCGCGCTTAAGCCGCGCGCCCTTGCAGACCGGGCATTCGCGCATGTTCATGTAGGCCTCGAGGACCTCGCGGATGCTCTCGGATTCGGTCTCCTTGTAGCGCTTGTCGAGCCACGTGAGCACGCCCTCGAAACTGCGCTCGTAGCCGTGGCGATGCTCGCCGCGCTGATAGGTGAAGGCGATTTCCTCGTCGCCCGATCCGTTGAGGATCACCTTGCGCACCTTGGCCGGAATCGACTTCCACGCCTGGTCGAGGCTGAACTTGTAATGCGTCGCGAGGGCCTCGAGCACTGGCTGCATGTAGTTCATCGTCGCCCACGGCGCGATCGCACCGTCGGCGATGCTGAGGTCCTCGTTCTGCACCACCAGCTCGGGATCGAAGTACATGATCGATCCGATCCCCGAGCATTCGGTGCACGCGCCGTGCGGACTATTGAAGGAGAACATCCGCGGCGTGATCTCGGGGTACGAGATGCCGCATTCGACGCAGGCGAAGCGCTGGCTGAAGTAGATTTCGCCGCCGCCGTTTTTGGCCGTGGCGTCGAGCCGCTCGACCTTGAGCAGGTCCTGGCCGTACTTGAAGGCGACTTCGAGCGAATCGGCCAGGCGCTTTTCGATGCCGCCGCGGATCGCCAGCCGATCGACCATCACGTCGATGGTGTGGCGCTGGTTCTTGTTGAGGTTGAACTCCTCGCCCAGCTCGACCAGCTTGCCGTCGATCTTGGCGCGCACGAAGCCTGCGCGGCGCAAATCGGAGAGCTCTTTTTTGTACTCGCCCTTGCGATCGCGCACGATCGGCGCGAGCACGTGAATCCGCGCGCCCTCGGGCCACGCCATCATCCGGTCGACGATCTGCTGCACGCTCTGCTGGGTGATTTCGCGTCCGCAGTTATAGCAAAAGGCGTGGCCGACGCGCGCGAAGAGCAGCCGCAGGTAGTCGTAGATTTCGGTGATGGTGGCGACCGTTGAGCGCGGATTGCGCGAGGTGGTCTTCTGCTCGATCGAGATGGCCGGCGATAGCCCCTCGATCGAATCGACGTCGGGCTTCTCCATCTGCTCGAGGAACTGGCGCGCGTAGGCCGACAGCGATTCGACATAGCGGCGCTGGCCCTCGGCGTAAATCGTGTCGAAGGCGAGCGAGGATTTGCCCGAACCCGAAAGCCCGGTGATGACGACAAGCTGCCCGCGCGGGATCTCGATGTCGATATTCTTGAGGTTGTGCTCGCGCGCACCCTTGATAATTATGCGGTCCATCCGGGTCCCACCTGCCTCATCGAGGATCGCCGCGCCCGCCTGCGCCAGCGCTTCACGCGGCGCGGCGGGCCGGCGCGATGCGTGCGCGCGCGGCGCGGGCCGCATATTCGATCGCCGCGATCATGCTCGCCGCACTGGCGGTGCCGTGGCCCGCAATATCGTAGGCGGTGCCGTGGTCGGGCGAGGTGCGGATGAACGGCAGGCCCAAGGTGACATTGACCGCGCGATCGAACTCCAGTGTTTTGAGCGCGATCAGCCCCTGATCATGATACATCGCGACCGCCGCGTCGAATGCGAACGCTCCGTTGCGCCGGATAAAGGCGGTGTCGGGCGCGGCCGGCCCGGTCGCGTCGATGCCGGCACGCCGCGCGCGCGCAATCGCCGGGACGATCGTCTTGCTCTCCTCGTCGCCGAACAGCCCGTTTTCTCCCGCGTGCGGATTGAAGCCGAGCACCGCGATGCGCGGGTGGGCGATTCCCGCCGGGCCGCGCAGATGCTCCGCGAGCAGCCCGATCGTTTGATAGACGCCATCGCGGGTGAGCGCGCGCGACACCCGGGCCAGGCCCATATGCACAGTCACCAGCGCCAGGCGCAAGTCGCCGCCGGCGAACATCATGCGCCAGGTGCGCACCCGCCCCAGCCTTGCGAGCAACTCCGAATGGCCGGGAAAACGATGCCCCGCGCGGTTGAGCCATTCCTTGTTGATCGGCGCGGTGACCAGCGCGTCGGCCTCACCCGCCATCGCCATCCGCGCGCCTTCGACGATATAGCGATAGGCGGCGTCGGCGCCGGCGATGCTCGGCCGGGCGGGCGCGATCGCCTTGGCGGGCAGCCGTCCGAGGTTGATCACCGGGAGGCTGCCGCGCCCGGGCGGCGTGCCCGCGTCCAGACGCCATTCACACGGCCTCACGCACGACTTGCCGAGCCGATCCGCCGCCGCGCACAGCGCGCCCAGATCGCCGACCACGATGATCGTCGGCCGCTCGCGGCGCCGGGCCAGGGCGGTTGCCGCCTTCAGGATGACTTCGGCGCCGATACCGGCCGGGTCACCCATGCTGACCGCGATGAGCGGCGTTTTGCGCGCCGCCGCCACTACTGTTGCAGGGTCTCGATGTAATGCTGCTTGATCAGTTCGTTATCCACCCATTTCTGGAACGCTTCTTTGGCTTGATAGGTCATCAGCTTTTCGCGAATCTGGCCGCGGACCTGGTCGAGCGGCTGGAGGCCGGGCCTTTGATGGCTCTCGACTTCCACGATATGGAAGCCGTAGCGGGTTTTGACCACCGGCGTGATGTCGCCCGCCTTGAGGTTGGTGACCGCCGCCAGGATCGCGTTATTGAGGTCGTCGGGCGCGAATTCACCCAATTCGCCGCCCTTGGATTTCGAGTCGTCGTCGGAATATTGCATCGCCAACGCCGCGAAGTCGCCGCCCTTGGCAATCTTTTTGCGGATCCCTTCGGCCTTCTCGCGGGCGGCCGCGATCTGCTGCGGCGTGGATCCGGCGGGCACCGCGATCAAAATCTGGGCGAGGTCGTATTTTTCAGTCGTGGCGATGAAATCTTCAGGATTATCCTTGTAGTACTGATTGATCTGGGCTTCGGGGATGACGATCTTCTGGCGCACTTCCTTGTCGATCATGGCCATCGCCTCGACCTGTTTGCGGACTTTGGCGCGGAAGTCGTCGTAGCTGATCCCCTGTTGCTGTAATTGGGCGCGCAATTGCGCGTCGGTTACCTTGCCCTGTTGTTCAAGGTTGGCGATATAGCGGTCAACCTCATCCTCGTCGACCCGATCGGCGTAGTTCTTCGATTCGCTCTCGAGCATCTTCTGCGTGATGATCGCCTTGAGCACGGCGTCGGAATCGCTGGGCGACGGGGTCAGCGAAGAGGGCATCGAGCTGGCGCCCGCCCCGCCCGAGGGGTTCTGCGCGCCAAATTGCGTCACGTCCTGGCTGGTGATCGGTTCGCCGTCCACGCTGGCGACGACGCTGTCGATCTCGTCGGCCTGGCCGACGCGCGCCGCACCCACGGTGATCAGCGCGAGGGTCGCGGCCAGCGCCGCGGCGAGGCGTAATCCGGCAGCGGTCCGGACGGTAACGGTCTTGATGCTGATGGGCATTTGCATTGGCACTGACTCGGGCGTTCGCGCCGCGTGGCGCGCCCTGGGCTAATTCAGCAGCGGCCCCACTGAGCGCGCCGGCTGATTTTCCAATTTTTCACAGGCCGCCAGGGCCTGCAAGACACCGTCGATCTGGCTGAAGGTCTGTTCGTATTCGCCCGGCGCAATCCGCACGATGACGTGGAACGACGGCGTCAGCCGCATCGTATTGCGGTTGGCGTGGGCCAGCGCGGCCAACTTCTCGGAATCGATCGGCGCGTCGGAGTGAAATTTTATTTCGAGTTGATCGCCCTTGAGCACGGCGCTCAGGATCATCATATCGCGCATCATGCGCCGCAGGTTCATCGCGGCGATCAGGTTCTCGATCAGTGTGGGGACCGGCCCGCAGCGGTCGCGCAGCTCGTCGCGCAATTCGTCGAGGTCGGCGGGCGACGCCGCCCGCGCCATCCGGCGGTATAGCACCAGCCGCTCGTTTTCGTCGGGCACGAAGCTGTCCGGGATGTAGGCCGGGATCGCGATGCGCAGTTCGGGCTCGAAGTCGGGCCGCTGCGGCTCGCCGCGCAATTCGCGGATCGCCTGCTCCATCATCTCGGCGTACAGCTCGAAACCGACCGCCGCGATTTCGCCCGATTGCTCGCGGCCCAGCAGATTGCCGGCGCCGCGATGCTCGAGGTCGCGCATCGCGAGCTTGAAGCCGCTGCCGCTCTCGGCCTCGACCAGTTCGCGCAGCGCCTCGATACGGCGCTTGGCCTCGCGGGTGATGATGTGCTCGCCGGGAATCAGCAGGTAGGCGTAGGCCTTGCGCTTGGAGCGGCCGACGCGTCCGCGCAACTGGTAGAGCTGGGCCAGGCCGAAGTGGTCGGCGCGGTTGATGATCATCGAGTTGGCGTTAGGGATGTCGAGGCCGGATTCGATGATCGCCGAGCAGATCAGCACGTTGATGCGGTTCTCGATAAAGTCGCGCATCACGACCTCGAGTTCGTGCTCTTTCATCTGGCCGTGGGCGGTGGCGATGCGCGCCTCGGGCACCAGCGCCTGCAGGTGGCGCGACATATACTGGATATTCTCGACGCGGTTGTGGACGAAGAAGACCTGGCCGCCGCGATTGAGCTCGCGGATGATCACGTCGCGAATCAGGCCGTCCTCGAAATGCGCGACGAAGGTCCGGATCGACTGGCGCGCCGGCGGCGCCGTCTGGATCACCGAGAGATCGCGAATCCCGAGCATCGCCATGTGCAGCGTGCGCGGAATCGGCGTGGCGGTCAGCGTCAGCACCTCGACCAGCTTGCGGATGCGCTTGATGCGCTCTTTGTCGAGCACGCCGAAGCGATGCTCCTCATCGACGATGAGCAGCCCGAGCTTGGGGAACTCGACGTCGTTTTGCAGCAGGCGATGGGTACCGATGACGATATCGACGGCGCCGCGGCGCACGTCTTCGATCACCTGCTTGTTCTGGCGCGGCGTGCGAAAGCGCGAGACCATCTCGACCCGCACCGGATAGTCCTTGAAGCGTTTGCGGAAGTTATCCCAATGCTGTTCGGCCAGGATCGTCGTCGGCACCAGCATCGCGACCTGCCGCCCGTCCATCACGCAGATAAAGGCGGCGCGCAGCGCGACCTCGGTCTTGCCGAAGCCGGCGTCGCCGCAGATCAGCCGATCCATCGGCTTGGGCCGCGCCATGTCGCGGATCACTTCATCAATCGCCGCCTGCTGGTCGGGCGTTTCCTCGAACTCGAAGCGCGCCGCGAACTCCTCGTAGTCGCGCCCCGGATGGGGAAAGGCGTGGCCCTCGACCACTTCGCGCGCGGCGTAGATGTCGAGCAGCTCGGAGGCCATCGCGAGCAGCGCCTGTTTGGTGCGGCTCTTGACCCGATCCCACGAGCCGCCGCCCAGCCGATCGAGCTTCGGTTCAACGCCGTCGCCACCGCCGCCGACGTAGCGCTGGACCAGGTTGATCCGTTCGACCGGCACGTACATGGTGTCGTTGCCCGAATACTCGAGGTTGAGAAAATCGCCTTCGGTGTCGGCCACCTTGAGATGGCGCAGGCCGCGGTAGCGCCCGATGCCGTGGTCGATATGCACCACCAGGTCGTCGGGCTTGAGCTCTTCGAGATTGAGCAGGGCGCCCTTGCCGACGCGTCGCGTGCGGCGGCGGGTGCGCGGTTCGCCGAACAGATCTTCTTCGCTATAGACGTACAGCCCGTCGCGCTCCAGTACGCCGCCGGCCGAGATTTCGCCCTCCATGATTACCGGCCGGTAGTCCGGATATTCGAGCAGCTCGGCAAAGCTGCGGCATTCGAGATTGACCTCGATGTCGTAGGCCTCGAGATGGCGGCGCAGGCGCGCCGACTGGTGGGGGCCCTCGACCACCATCAAGGCGCGACCCTGGCCGCGGCGCACTTCGTTCAGTTCGGTCGCCAGCGGTGCAAACGATGGCGCGGCGTTGGTCCCCGTCAGTTCGGCGGCACCCAGGCGCAGACTCGGCTGCGACTTGACCTCGACCGGCATCGCCCAGCCTTCGCGCGGCGCCGCCACCGTAATCAGCGACCCGACCTCGACGGCGGTCAGCCCGGCCAGCGCGCGCTCGAAATCGGCGGTCGCGAGATAGAGCGATTCGGGCGCCGGGTAGAATATCGGCTTGGCCTGCGCCGCCTCCGCCTCCGTGGCGATTCGCTCGGCCAGCCGCTCGGCCTCGCCGAGCATCCGCCCCGGATCGATCATCCAGGCGACGGTGTTGGCCGGCACGTAGGCGAAGATCGAATCCAGCCCGCTCTCGTAGAGCAGCGGCGTGATCAATTCAACGCCGGGAAACAGCAGGCCGTTCTCGATCGTCTCGGTCAGCTCGGCGGTCTCCTTGCGGATCATGCCGATTTCGGCGCAGCGCAGCGCCACCCGATCGACCAGGCGCTTGTCGCGCAGCACCGCGGGCGGCACCTGCCGCGTGCGAATCACCGTGGTCTCGTCGATCTCGCCGAGCGAGCGCTGGCTTGACGGATCGAAATGGCGCAGCGAGGTGACGATGTCCTCTTCCAGCTCGACGCGCACGGGGTTGTGATGGAGCGGCGAGAAGATATCGACGATGCCGCCGCGCACGCTGAAATCGCCGGGCTCCTCGGTCTGCGGCACGCGCTGATAGCCCATCGCCGCGAGCGCCTCGATCAGCGCCTCGAGGTCGATCGCTTCCGCCAGCGCGATGCGAATCACCGATTGCTCAAAGACCGCGCGCGGAATCGTGCGCATCGCCAGCGCCTCGACCGACGTGACGACCACCGGTGCGCGCGTCCGCACAAGCGCGAAGAGCGCGGCCAGTTGCGCCGCCTGCACGTCGGGCGGGGGCGAAAGCTGGGCCAGCGGCCGCAACTCCCAGGCGGGCAGCAGATGCACGCGGGCGGCGGCCGGATCGCAATCGGCCGGCTGATCGAGAAAAAACGCCAGCTCGCCGGCCAGCGTCTCGGCCTCGTTGGCCAGCGACGTGATCGCCAGGATCGGACGGTCGAAGCTGAGCGCCGCCTCACGCAGCATCAGCGCGTTGGCCGCCCCCTTGAGACCCATCAGGGGAAACCGGCGCTCGGTCGCCGCGTCGATCCGGGCCTTGAGTTCGCTGGCCGCTTCTTTGAGGCTTCGCTCCACTTATTTCAACGCCTTGATTGAGGGTCAAATTGATTGCTGGGACAAAGTGCACGCACCAGCGCAACACCGCGAGCCGCGGTGCACCGGAAACATGACCATATTAGCAGATTTCAGCGACCGGCCGCAGCGTCGGCCAACCGAACGCGGCGAAAAAAATCGCCAACCGATCTAGCGCCGCGGCGGCGCCGGCACGGCCGCACTTTGTGAGTTCTTCGCGGCCGCGTTCGATGATGGCGTGCGGGCGGCAAGCGAAGTTGCTGGCGTGGCAGTCGGGCCATCGGTGAGTTTGACCGGCAGCTTGAGCGTGCGCTTGGTGCCGTCGGCCGCCGCGCGCTCGATCGTCAGGTAGATTACATCGCCGGGCTTGAGTGCGGCGAGTTCGTCTTGCAGATCGAGATCGTTGGTGACGCGGCGATCGTCGACGGCGACGATCAGGTCGCCACCCTTGCCGAGCGATCCGGCCTTCTTGAGCAGCGGCATCATCAGCAGATCGAGCGGCGGGATCAGCGCGCCGGCGGTTGCGCCGGAGGCGCCGACCGAAGTCATTTGGGTGCGCCCGAGCAGACCCGCCTGCTGGGCCGGACTGCCCGGGTCGACGCTGACCACTTCCAGCCCCGTGATCACGCGTCCCGGCTGATCGTCGGAAAAGATCGTCTGAACGGCGACGCCGAGGTACGGATGCTGAGGCTCGGCCGCGGTACCGTCGGCCGGCGCTCCGCCGCTGAGATCGGCCGTGGACGTATCGGGTGCGCCGCTGGCGTCGTCGGGCGCGGACGCATCGCCCGCCGCGCCGCTATTGCCGACGGCCGGCGTCGATGCGCTCGCGGGCGGCGGCGGCGCGGGAATGCGCGGCGCGATCTCGAGCGTCTGGTCGCTGCCGTCATTGGTGGAATCGGCCGCGCCGGGCGGCAGCGGGGGCACCGGAGCATCGCCGCTGAGGTTGGTGCCCACGCGGGCTGGGCCGGCCCCACCCACGCCGCTTTGCGCATGCGCAAGTGCGGCGTCGCCGGCGGAGAGCGCCGCGACGAAGATTGCGGCCAGAGCGATGAATTGGCGTGAGCGCATCCTGCGGCCGAGTCTAGCGGCCTGGCGGCGCGCGGGAAATGGATTTGCCGTCCGCCGGCCGCGCGGGCGCGGCCGATTGCGCTTGATGGCCGGCGCGCCGCCGTGCGAGATTGAGCCCATCTCGCAAGGCGCGGCCACATGATGAAAATTCTCTCGACCGTCGGACTCTCGCCCGCCCATCGCCGGATCCTCGAGACGGCGCTAGAGGGCGAAGAATTTATCGATCGCCCATGCCGATCGCAGGCCGAGATGATCGCCGCGGCGGACGGCGGATGCGACGTGCTGTTCAGCTTCCGCGTGCCCGACGAACTGATGCGCCGCGCGCCCAATCTCAAGTGGGTGCAACTGCTCAGCGCGGGCGCCGACCATATTCTCAAGGGCGCGCTCGCCGCCGCGCCCGGCGTCGCCGTGACCACCGCCAGCGGCATTCACGGCACCGCGATCGCCGAGTACACGATCGGATCGATGCTCGCCTATGCGCACGGCTTCCATCAGACGATCCGCGCGCAAATCCGCGGCGAATGGCAGCGCAACACGAACTTCATGAACACCGTCGACTCGCTGCGCGGCACGACGCTCGGCGTGATCGGCTACGGATCGATCGGCCGCGAGACCGCGCGCCTGGGCGCCGCGTTCGGGATGACGGTGCTCGCGCTCAAGCGCAACCCGGCTGAGCACGCCGACCACGGCTGGAACGCGCCGGGCGTCGGCGATCCCGAGGGGCGAATTCCGGCGCAATGGTTCGGGCCGGACGAGCGCGCCGCGCTGCTCGCGGCGAGCGATTACGTCACGGTGACGCTCCCCGGCACGGCGCATACGCAGGGCTTTATCGGCGCGCGGGAGTTGGCCGCGATGCGTCCGCACGCGTACCTCGTCAATATCGGCCGCGGCTCGGTGATCGATCAGAACGCGCTGGCCGCGGCGCTCGCCGAAAAACGTATCGCGGGCGCCGGCCTCGACGTCTTCGAGCGCGAGCCGCTCGAGCCGGAAAGTCCGCTGTGGGCGATGGAGAATGTCATCCTGACGCCGCACATGTCGGGCGCGTACAAGAACTACAACGGCGCGGCGTGCGAGCTGTTCGCCGAGAATCTGCGGCGCTGGCGCGCGCGGCGTCCGCTGCTCAACCTGGTCGACCGCGCGCTCGGCTATTAGGGAACCTCTGCACCAGGCTCTGCTGTCACCCTGAGCGCAGCGCATGGGTCCCGGATCCGGGATTCTTCGCTGCGCTCAGAATGACAACCTAACTTGTGCCGAGGTTCTTAGGACCGGCCGGCAGATGTCCGCCTATTTGCCGGTGAAGACCGGCGGACGCTTGGCCAGGAACGACGCGATACCCTCGCGCGCATCGGCCGTCCGCGACACCTCGGCGATCACTTCGGTCTCGAGTTCCATCTGTTCGGCCAGCGAATTGTTCATCGACGCGTAGAGCATCCGCTTGACCCCGCCGAAGGCGTTGGTCGCGCCGTGCGCCAGTTCGGTCGCGAGTTTCAGCGCTTCGGCGGCGAGGTCGGCGTCGGCGACGACGCGCGTTACGATGCCCATGGTCTCGGCCTCGCGCGCGGTGATCAGCCGATTGGTCAGCGCCAGATCCATCGTGCGGCGCACCCCGATGATCCGTGGCAGGTAGTAGGTCGACGAGCCGTCGGGCGTGAGGCCGACGCGGGTGTAGGCCAGCGTGAAGCGCGCCGACTCGGCCGCCAGCACCAGGTCGGCCGCGCAGGTCAGGCTCATCCCGGCGCCTCCGGCGTTGCCGTTGACGGCGGCGACGACCGGCGCACGCATCCGCGCAAAGCGATGAATCGCCTGATGGAGGTAGAGCGTGACGCGCTTGAGATGCGCGGCCAGATGCGCCGGCTCCTGCGCGGCAAACGATTTCAGATCGCCGCCGGCGCAGAAGATCCGGCCGTTGCCGCCAAGCAGCACCGCGCGCACCGCGGGATCCTCGTCGCAGAGCAGCGCGACCTCTTCGAGTTCCTGGGCGAGTTCCAGATTGAGCGCGTTGGCCGCGGCGGGACGATTGAGCGTGATGTGCGCAATGTGATCGCGCACTTCAAAAATCAGATTAGCGTAATTTGCCATGATCGATCTGCTCCACAAGTTATACTCGATCTGCTCGAAAATCTAATGTTATACTTTCGATTTACAGCCGTGCCGCGCGCCTAAAGCAATCGATACCAATCGGCGATCGCCGCGCCAATCGCGTGCGGCGAATCTTCCTGGATAAAATGCGCGCCGGCCACGGTCACTTCGCGCTGATTGGGCCATCCGCGGCAGAACTCGCGCTGCGGGCCGATCAGGATCGCGCCCGGATCGGCGTTGACGAACAGTTTCGGCATCGGACTGGCGGCGAGCCACGCGGCGTAATCGTTGACGATCGCGGTCACGTCGGCGGGCGTGCCGTCGATCGGAATCTGGCGCGGCCAGGTGAGCGTCGGGCGGCGCGCTTCGCCCGGCTCGAGATAGGGCTGGCGATAGACCGCCATCTCGGCTTCGGTCAGCTTGCGCATCACGCTGCCGGGCAGGATCCGCTCGATGAAGACGTTCTTGCGCAGGACCATCTCGTCGCCCGCCGGACCGCGCATCGCGAGGAAGATGTTGCGCGCGGCATCGGGCCATTCGGCGAGCGTCACCGGCCGCACGATCGCCTCCATGTACGCGATACCCTTGACGCTCGCGCGATGGCGATTGGCCCAGTGAAAGCCGAGCGCCGAGCCCCAGTCGTGGACGATCAGCGTGACCTTGCCGCTGAGGCCGAGCGCGTCGAACCAGCCGTCGAGATAGCGCGCGTGATCGACGAAGCGATACGAACCGTCGGGCGTGCGCCCCGACGCGCCCATCCCGACCAGGTCGGGCGCCAGGCATCGGCCGATCCCCGCCAGATGCGCAATGACGTTGCGCCACAGATACGACGAAGTCGGATTGCCGTGGAGGAAGACGATCGGATCGCCGCTGCCGGTGTCGGCGTAGGACATCGCGACGCCGCCTATGCTGATTCGTTTGCGCGGATGCGGATCGGCGGCGGAAATATTCGCTTCGCTCATGCTTACATCTCCTGGGGACGCTGACCCATCAGAGATACGGCGTCGCGCGCGTGCGGGCAAGAACCGCGCGCGGCCGGTGCGTCCGTCTTGCCGCGGGCGGCGCGACGGGAGCAGAATTGCGTCGATGGCCGGATCGCGGCGAACGCGCCGGCCGCCGCGACGGGCAGCGAAGGAGCGATGGCGATGGCTGAGCGGAGACGCAAATTCTGGGGCTGGGGTTACGAGGATCAGGGGCCCAATGCGGAGCAGAAACAGCGTATGGCCGAGCGCATGGCCAAGCGCTTTGGCCGCGCCGATTTGACGCTCACGCCGGCGCCCACCGAAGCCGAACTTAACCTGCGCACGCCGCGTATCAAGCCGCCCGCCGCGCTCGCGCCGATCTGCTCGTCGACGGTCTTCGATCGCGCCAATCACAGCTACGGCAAAAGCTATCGCGATATCGTGCGCGCGTTTCGCCGCGACTTTCCCAATCCGTTCGATCTGGTCGCCTTTCCGCGCGACGAGCCCGAGCTGATCCGCGTGCTCGAATGGTGCGACGCCGAGCGGATCGCGGCGTCGCCTTACGGCGGCGGCTCGAGCGTGACGGGTGGCGTCGAACCGCCTTACGGCGGCGACTATCGCGGCGCGGTGTCGATCGATCTCGGCCGGCTCGATCGCGTGCTTGAAGTCGACCAGGTCTCGCGCGCGGCGCGCATCCAGGGCGGCGTGCTCGGCCCGGCGCTCGAGGATCAGTTGCGCCCGCACGGCTACACCTTGCGCCACTATCCGCAGTCGTTTGAATTTTCGTCGCTCGGCGGATGGATCGCGACGCGGTCGGGCGGCCATTTCGCGACGCTCTATACCCATATCGACGACTTCGTCGAAGCGCTCCGCGTGGTCACGCCGAGCGGCCTCATCGAGTCGCGCCGGCTGCCCGGCTCGGGCGCCGGGCCGAGTCCTGACCGCCTGTTTATCGGTTCGGAAGGGACGCTCGGAATTATCACGGAAGCCTGGATGCGCCTGCAGGATCGGCCGACCTTTCGCGCCGGCGCTTCGGTCGCCTTCGCCGACTTCGCCGCCGGCGCACGCGCCGTCCGCGCGATCGCGCAGGCCGGCCTCTATCCCGCCAACTGCCGCCTGCTCGACGCGGGCGAGGCCGCCAACGCCGGCGCCAATCAGGGCGAGGCGGCGGTCCTGGTGCTGGCCTTCGAGTCGGCCGACCATCCGCTGGAGCCCTGGATGAAACGTGCGCTCGAATGTTGCGCCGACTTCGGCGGCGTGATTCCGCCCGACGCCGCCGCCACCCGCACCGACGCGGCGGCGACCCACGAAGGCGCCGCCGGCGCCTGGCGCAACGCGTTTCTCAATGCGCCCTACCTGCGCGACGCGGTGGTCGCGATGGGCATGGTGAGCGAGACCTTTGAGACCGCCACCACCTGGGATCGCTTCGACGAGTTCAACGCGCGCCTGATGGCCGTCGCACGCGATGCGGTGATGCGCGTGTGCGGGCAGGGCACCGTGACGGTGCGCTTCACGCACGCCTATCCCGACGGACCGGCGCCGTACTACACGATTCTCGCGCCCGGCAAACGCGGCTCCGAGCTCGAGCAATGGGACGAGATCAAGCAGGTGGTTTCGGATGAGCTGATCAACCTCGGCGGCACCATCACGCATCATCATTCGGTCGGCCGCGACCATCGCCCCTGGTACGATCGCCAGCGTCCCGACGGTTTCGCCGCGGCGCTCAAGGCGGCCAAGCGCGCACTCGATCCGCGGGCGATCCTCAATCCGGGCGTGTTGTTCGATCCGTGAGCGGGGCGGACGCGGCCGGCCTAGTCGTCGAGACCGAGCTGTTTGCGCGCGCTGTCGCTCATCCGATGGGGCGTCCAGGGCGGCTCCCAGACGATCTCGACGTTGGCGCGCTCGCAATCGGGCAAGCCGAGCAGCTTGTCCTCGATCTCGGTCGCGATCATCACACCCATCGAGCAGCCCGGCGCGGTCAGCGTCATCCGCACGGTGACCGCCGCGCCGTCGAGCACCACGCCATAGATCAGGCCGAGGTCGACCAAGTTGACCGGAATTTCCGGGTCATAGCATTCGCGCAGAACTTCATAGACTTCTTCTTCGGTGATCATCACGAGGCGCGATCGCATGCGGCCGCGGCGGGCGGCGGCCGGCGAATTTCTCCCTGTCGCGCGGCTCTAGTATATAGAAAGGTGGCGGAGGCGTGAACCGCGGCGCGGATCTTCGCGCCGCCCGTGAATGCGCATCCGCGGGGAGGTGGCCGCGTGCCCGACAACCAGGAACCCGAACGGCTGGCCGAAGAGCTCTGCGACCAGGCGGTCGACGCCTATGCCGACGGCAATTACGAAGCGGCGATCGAGCTCTACCAAAAGGCGCTTGAGCTTAACCCGAAGTACGGCGATGCCTACACCGGTCTCGCGATGTGCCATCAGCAGCGCGACGACCTCGACGCCGCGATTGCCGTCACCCGGCGCTACGTCGAGGTCGAACCCGACGACGTCCTGGCGTTCACCAACCTCAGCATGTTCTACCAGAAAAAGGGCATGATCGCGGAGGCCGAAGCGGCCGGCGCCGAAGCCCGGCGGCTCGACTGGAAGCGTCAGCTCAAAGAGGCCAAAGACAAAAAACCCGGCGAATAATCCGCAGCCGGCGGCCGCGCGGCGGCGGGCTGCGCAGCGGAGCATCGGATCGAGCGCCCGGTCCGCGGCGCGGAGCACGGCAGGCGCGACAGGCAAAGGAAGAAAATCGATGAGACTCAAAGACAAGATCGTTCTGGTTACCGGCGGCGGTTCGGGACTCGGCCGCGAGATGGGCCTGCTGTTTGCGCGCGAGGGCGCCAAGGTCGGCGTCAACGACGTGCGGCCCGAGGCGGCGCAAAACGTCGCCACCGAAATCGAACGCGCCGGCGGCGTCGCCCGGCCGTTTGTGGCCGACGTGTCGAGCAGTGCGGCGGTGCGCAAGATGTTTGCCGAGGTTCTCGCCGCCTTCGGCACGATCGACGTGCTGGTCAACAACGCCGGTATCGGCCGCACCCGCGACACCACCGACCTGTTCACGACGATCGAACTGACCGACGACGACTGGCACAAGATGATCGCGACGCATCTCGATGCCACCTTCTACTGCACGCGCGAAGCGTTGCGCGTGATGATCCCGAAGAAGGCCGGCCGCATCATCAACCAGGGATCGATCGCGGGCACCGCGGGCCTGCCGTTCGTATCCAACTACTGTGCGGCCAAGGCCGGCATTATCGGCTTTACCAAGTCGGTCGCGCTCGAAGTTGCCAAGCACGGCGTGCTGGTCAACGCGATCGCGCCGGGCTTTATCGAGACGCCGATGACCGCCCCGCTCGAAGCCGAGGCGCGTCAATGGGTAATCGGCAACACGCCGCTCGGGCGTTTTGGCCAACCGCACGATATCGCGGCGGCGGCGCTCTATCTGGCTTCCGATGATGCCAACTTCATGGTTGGGCAGGTGATCAGTCCCAACGGCGGCTGGACTACTGCCTGACGCGATCGCGCAGCGCTTGCGCCGCGCCGCCTGCCATCTCGCATGCTGGCGCCCGCGTCGCGCAATCTGACGCCGCGGCGCATGGCGATGGTCTCGCCGCGAGCGGTTCGCTACGATCCGGGCTATCACACTGGCCCCAGGGAGATGGCCGTGGCGGGTGTGCGCGTCCGCGTGAGGCGGGCGGCGCACGCGCCGACCGCCGCCGCATCCGCAATGCTTAGACGCACCGCCGGAGTGCTGATTCCGCTCTTTTCGCTGCGCACGCGCGACGACTTCGGGCGCGGCGAAATTCGCGCCCTCGTACCGATGGCGGACTTCGCGATCGCAATGGGCCATCGGGTGATCCAGCTTCTGCCGGTCGATGAAACCGCGCCGGGCGAGACCAGTCCCTACAGCGCGATGAGCGTGATGGCGATCGATCCGCTGTACGTTTCGGCGCGCGGCCTGGCCGGGGTAGGGCCGGCCGCGATCGAGCGGGCGCGCGCGCAAGCCGGCCCGGGCGATCCGCCCGATCCGATCCGCCTGCATGCCGCGATGCGCGAATTGCTCCATACGTCGTATCGCTACTTTCGCACGCGCGGGCCCGCGGCCGAGCGCGACGCCCTGGCGGTCTTCGTGCGCGACAATCACGAATGGCTCGCGGACTACGCGCTGTTTCGCGCGCTCAAGGACAAATTCCAATGGACGCCGTGGGGATCGTGGCCCGACGGCCTCGATTCTCACGAGCCGGCCGCGCTCGCCGCGGCGGCGCGCGGCCTGGCCGACGAGGTTGCGACCTGGTCGTACGTGCAGTTCATCGCGCATCGCCAATGGCGCGAGGTGCGCGCCCAGCTTGCCGATCGCGGCGTGCTGCTGGGCGGCGATCTGGCGTTTTCGCCCGGCTGCGAGAGTGCCGAGGTCTGGTCGCATCAGGCGATGTTCGATCTGGGCCGATCGGTGGGTGCACCGCCCGACGCGTTTTCGGCCACCGGCCAGCGCTGGGGTCTGCCGATGCCGAACTGGGAGCGGATGCGCGCGAGCGGCTTCGCCTTGATCCGCATGCGCATCCGGCATGCGCGCGCGCTTTACGACCTGCTGCGCATCGACCATCTGGTGGGACTGTTTCGCACCTACGGCTTTGGCGCGGACCGCGACGCGCCCGGCGCGTTCGACCCCGCGGCGGAGCGCGATCAACTCGCACAAGGTGAGGAGATTTTGCGTATCGCGCAGGGCGAAGCGGCCGCGATGGAACTAATCGCCGAAGACCTGGGCGTGATTCCACCTTTTGTCCGCCGGTCGCTCAAGACGCTGGGCCTGCCCGGCTACAAGGTGATGCGCTGGGAGCGCAAATGGGACGAGCCACGCCAGCCGTTTATCGATCCGGTTAATTATGCCGAATTTTCGGTCGCGACCACCGGCACGCATGACACCGAGACGCTCTGCGAATGGTGGCGTGAAGCGCATCGCGACGAGCGGCTCGAGTTCGTCAGATCACTGCGCCTGGAGGGCAAGATCGATCCGCTCGCCGCGGTGCTCGACCACGGCGCGCGCGACGCCGCGCTCGATTCGCTTTACGGCGCGGGCTCGCGCCTGACGATCGTGCCGGTCCAGGATATCTTCGGCTGGGACGCGCGGATCAACACGCCCGGCACGGTTAACGACACCAACTGGAAATGGCGGCTGCCGTTCTCGCTTGAATGCCCGGCCGACGATGCGGGCCGTGCCGCGCGGATCGCGGCGATCCGCGCGCTCGCGATACGCCATCGGCGCTTCTGATTCGCACGCCTCCCAGCCGCGCCATCGATCGACTCGCGGCGAGGTAGCGCAGCAAGCGCGGCTCTCATGGCGGCGCATCCGCCGCGCCCGGATGAGCGGGGGATTATCTGTCGCACGGCGCGATGGTACTCTCGGCGGCAAACGCGCCGGCGCGTTGACCGCGGCGGCGACGGCGGCGGTTGGGGGAGGCAGATGGCTGACGGGATTGACTCCGCGCGTCGTCCGGACGGCAATTCCAGCATCGCTGCGCCCGCGCCCGCCGCACCACGCCGGCGCATCGTCGTCGCGATGCTCTGTTTCGCCACGCTGATTTACGCACTGCATACCGTGCTTGAGTTGCGCGATCGATCTCACTCCTGGGATTTCAGCATCTACTACACCTCGGCGCTCTCGATGCGCGAAGGGCACAATCCATATACCGAAAGCCTTGTGCCGATTGGCGACCGACTCGGGCTCAAGACCGCCGATCTCACGCGCGCCGCCGACACGCCGACCTACCTGCTCTGTTTCGAGCCCCTGACCTGGCTGACGCCGGGGGCGGCGTATGCCGTGTGGTTCACGCTGAACCTGATCGCGATCGTCGCGTCGCTATGGTTGCTGGCCGGCCGTCCGACCGGACTCGATCGCTCGTCGCTGATCGCATTGGTCGCGCTGGCGATTCTCTATCGTCCGATGGACGACCTGCTGCGCCTGACGCAATGCCAGATGCTGATCGTCCTGATGATGATCCTGATGAAGCGCTGGATGGAGCGCGGGCGCGACGGCGCGGCCGGGCTGATGCTCGCGCTGGCGGCGCTGCTGCGCGTCTATCCGATCGTGATGGCCGGCTACCTGGTGATCGAGCGCCGCTGGCGCACGCTCGGCTACGCGATCCTGGCCGGCGCGGCCGGCGGAGCGATCACGCTGGGCTTCGTCGGATGGCCGCGCGTGCTGAGCTTCGTCGCGACCATCGTCGGCGGCCATACGATGTTCGCGTTGCCGCTGGTGTTTCAGCGCGGCGCGGCCAACGTCGCGATAGGCCCGGGCGTCTCGCGCGTCTTTTGGGCGATCTTCGGCGTGCATCTGAGCCCCGCGATGAATCTGGCGCGGCGCGCGGTCGCCGGCACGGCGCAGATAGGGGTGTTGGCGCTGACCGTTTTCGCCACGAACCGTCGACGCGGCGACGACGATCGCGAATGGCGCCGCTTCGCATTGTGGACCGTCACAATGGTTGCGGTTTCGCCGGTCGCCTGGCTCCATTACCTGGTCCTGACGCTCATCCCGTTTTTCCTGATCGCCCACGCCGCGAGTCTCGGGCGCGCGCGTCCGCGGACGGTCTGGACGATGGTTGCGGCCTATACGGCGATTCTGCTTTCGATGACGCTGTTCAAAATGATGATCAATCGAGTCGGCCCGCCGCTAATCTACGTGGTCGCCGAGGGCGGCTTCGCCACGATGATCCTCAGCTATATCGCCGCCTATCTCTATCTGCGCGACGGCGATGGGCTGCCGGCACCGCCGTTCGGTGCCGCCGATGCTGGCTGACGTGGAAGGGACCGGGATTGGCACAACTCGCGCCTGAATCCGCCGCGCCTCGCGCCATGCGCTCGCTGCGCCGAAGGTTATCAGCTTCGTTCTATGGAGCCTGGTGCTGATTGAATTTCGGGTGATGATCGAGGTTTTGAAGGTGCGCACCGCCGGCTGGGATTACTGCCTGTTTTACTCCGGCGCATCAGAAAGTGGGTTCGTCGCGATCGTGCTGGCATTTGCCGCCGCGTACTGGTTTGCTATCGATGATCCCGAGAATGCTGTTTCGACCTATCGCAAGACTGCGGGAACGGTCGGTGCCGTCCAGCCCGGCGTGCCGCTGGTGGAAGCAAATCCGCAATCGGGCAGGGCTTCGACCGGATCGCTTAGAGCACCCGCGTGATGCAGATGTGCAGGAGAAATTCGCCAGCGTGATCGGAATGAGCATGGACCAGGGTGGTCGATTCGGCGGCCGGCGAGTGCGCTTGCGATCACGGTGGCGCGGGTCGCACGTTGCGATCGCGATCGCGGTGGTGCTCGCCGGATGCGGCGCGCGGCAGAAGCCGCTGGCGCTGCCGCCGATGGCCCCGCCGGCCATTCCGGTTGCGCCCGCACCGCGCGCTGAGGCGCCGAACGCCGCGGCGATGCCGGCGCCGTTTGCGATTACCCGCGGCTTCGACGCGAGCCTTTGGTTTACGGAATTTCACGCCAACCGGATCGGGCGGATCTCGACCGCGGGCGAAGTTGCGACCTTCGAGATCACCAGCGGCGGATTGCCCGAGCGGCTGGCGGCCGGCCCCGACGAGGCGATCTGGTTCACCGACCCGGCGCGCAATCGGATCGGGCGGCTCGATCCGGGCGGCGCCCAGGCGTTCATTCCGCTGCGCAACGGCGACAGCGGTCCCGCCACGATCATTTCCGGTCCGGGCGGCGACCTGTGGTTCACCGAGCATGCCTCAAACCGGATCGGCCGGGTCACGCCGCTCGGTACGGTGACGGAGTTCGCGCTGCCCAAGGCGGGAGGGCCGGCCGGTATAGCCGCCGGTGCGGACGGTAATCTCTACATCGCGGAAAATTCCGGCAACCGGATCGACCGCATGTCGCCCGCCGGACGTATCGAGGAGTACGAGTTGCCTCATCCGGACACCCGGCCCAACGATATTGTCGCCGGCGCCGACGGCAATCTGTGGTTCACCGAACTCGGACCGCAGCGCGTCGGACGGATGTCGCCCGACGGCGACCTGACCGAGTTCAAGCTGCCGGCGGCGGGGCTGCCGATGAGTCTCGCGGTCGGCCCGGACGGCAATATCTGGGTGACCGTCGCCGCGGCTCACGCGGTCTGCAAGATCGATCCCGACGGTGCGGCCAGCGCCTTTTTCCTGCCTGACAATGTCTATCCGAGCTTTATCTCGAGCGGCCCCGACAACAATCTCTGGTTCACCGAACCCGACGGCCGAATCGGCCGGTTGACGCTCGCCGGCCGGCTCACGCAGTTTTCCGCCAGTCCGGCGAATGACGCCGCGGACGCGACTGGCGCGCGCAAGCATGAACTGCTGATTGCGCCGCACTGATCGCGAGCGCGCCGCCGGGCGGCGGACGCCGCCGCTGTTGCCCCAGCCGCGTTTTGCGCTATAAGCGGACACATTCACGCAGGTTCAAGATCGGCACCGCACGGGCCGCAAGGAGAGAGCGCACGATGAGTCGTCATCTGGAAGGCAAGGTCGCCGCCGTTACGGGCGGCGGACGTGGGATCGGCCGCGAAGTCTGCAAGGCGCTCTCGGCGCAGGGTGCGGCGGTGGTGGTCAACGACCTCGGCGTGTCGGTGGCCGGGCAGCAGGAGACGGTCTCGCCGGCCGACGAGGTGGTCAAGGCGCTCAAGGCGGCGGGCGGCTCCGCGTCCTCGAATCATCAGGATATTTCCACGCCCGAGGGCGGCGAGAGCCTGGTCAATCAGGCGATCAAGGACTTCGGCCAGCTCGATATCCTGGTCAACGTCGCCGGAATCCTGCGCGACCGCATGATCTTCAACATGACGATCGAGGAGTGGGACGCCGTAGTGCGGGTCCATCTGCGCGGCCATTTCTGCACGATGCGTCCGGCGACGGCGCATATGCGCGAGCGCAAATTCGGCCGCATCATCAATTTCTCGTCGAACTCCGCGCAGGGGGCGCCGGGCCAGCCCAATTACGCCGCGGCCAAGGCCGGGATCCTGGGGCTGACCTGGAGCTCAGCGCTCGCGATGCATAAATACGGCGTCACCGTGAATGCGATCATGCCCGGTGCGGCGACCCGCATGACCGATACGATTCCGGCCGGCCGGCTGGCCGGCGCTCCGGCCGAGAGCGACGCCGCCGCCGGCACGCCGATGGATCCGGCCAACGTCCCGCCGATTATCGTCTATCTGTCGAGCGACGAGGCCAAGGACGTGACCGGCCAATGCTTCGGCGCGTCGGGCTATCGGATCACGCGCTACACGCATCTGGAGCCCGACCGGGTTATTTTCAACAACGGCCCGTGGGACATCGACCATCTATTCAAGGTCTTCAAGCAGACCCTGGGCACCGGGTTGAAAGCGCCGCGGATGTTTTAGCGCGCGCATGATCGCGCGGCGGATTATCACGCCGCAGGCCGGCTGCTATCGTAGACCGTGCAGGACGATCGCCCCACGCGCGTGCGGCGATCGTTTTGCGGTGCGCGATGACTATTCTGACTCTCTACCAGTTCAGCACCAGTCCCTTCTGCGCCAAAGTGCGCAAGATTCTCGACTTTAAGGGACTCGATTATCGCGTAGTTGAAGTCGACTATCTTGAGCGCAAGGATCTGCTCGCCGCATCCGGCCAATTGATGGTTCCGGCGCTTACTCTGGAGAGTGGCGAGACGATCGCGGATTCGGATCGGATTGCGGCGCGGCTCGATGAGCTATATCCCGAGCCGACGATCTTTCCGCCCCAATGGCGCGGCATTCATCTCGCGCTCGCGCGCTACTTCGACGGCGAACTCGAGGACGCGCTGTTTCGCGCGGCGCTGCCCGGCGAAATCGCCCACTATGCGCGGCTGGGCCGCGGCCACGAGGCCTTCTATCGATTGATCCGCGAGCGCAAATACGGTGCCGGCTTCTGCGACGCGACCGTCCGCGCGCACGACGCCGCGATGGCGCGCGCGCACGAGCTGCTCGCGCCGCTCGACGCTACCCTCGCCGATCGCGCATTCCTGCTCGGACGAATCGGTTACGCGGACTTCGCGCTCTATGGACAGCTCGGATACCTGGCGATCGGCGGCGAACTGAAGATTCCGGCGGAAATGGAAAACCTGAGCGCCTGGTACGGGCGGGTTGATCGGATTCGCGCGACCCTCGAGCCCGAGACTTAGGCGGCCGCGCGCGCGCTTACGTCGTCGACCGCGGCGTTGAGAAAGCGGCTGAACAGGGCGCCGCTCGAGTCGAGCGTAACGTCATACAGGGACGGCGTGCGTCCGGGGACGAAGAGCTGATGGCCCTCGTCCAGGAATGCATACGCGACGCACAGCGCCAGCGCGGTGTACGGCCGGCCGACCATCGGCCCGCGAATCAGGAGCCAGAACAGGATGCCGTAATTGGTGAAATGCGCCGACTTGCGGATCAAGCCGTGCATCATCGAGATCGTCGCGAGCGAGGCGTTGGGCAGCACGAAGCGCAGCACCGGGACGATGATGAGCGAGGTATTGGCGGCGGAAAAAATTGTCGTCGAGAGCACAAACAGCGCGACGGCCCAGGCGGCGGCCGGAATCCAGACCTGGAGGCGGGATGCCCGCGCGGCGTGGTGCTGGGCCGAAGCGTCGTCCGGGGGTTTGGTTGGCTCGCGCACTTGCTCCGTTGGCATGTCAGGGATTAACTCGAAGGACGATGGACCCGGAGCCGCCGGCGGCGCGCCGGCGCGGAACGATCAAATGGATTGAGCCCACGTCATTGATTTTGGCCGGTGCGCGCCGATCGATCAAGGCCCGCGCAGCCCACCGCGTATAAGGATGATTTTTAGTGAATTCGTCGATATCCATAGCCCAGGCGCAGACTCCCTCTCAATGCACCGTGGTGATCTTTGGCGCCTCGGGCGATCTCGCCCGGCGCAAGCTGATTCCCGCCCTCTATAACTTGCGCGCGTGCGGCCAGGATGTCGCTCCGCCAAAATTCGCCGTGCTTGGCTTCGCCCGCCGGCCGATGGCGGTGGAGGAATTCCGCGCAACCGCGCGCACCGCCGCGGCCAAGTTTTCGCGCCTCGAACTCGAGGAGAATTGCTGGCAGGAATTTGCCACCGGACTCGATTACCTGCCGGGCCTCGATCAGCCCGAGGGTTTTCGCCGGCTCAAGGCGCGGATCGAGGAGACCGAGGCGGCGCAGGGCCTGCCGGCCAATCGGATCTATTATCTTTCGGTGCCGCCCGAAGCGGTGCCTGAATGCGTCGAGCGGCTCGATAGTGCGGGGCTGATCGCCAAGCCGGGCGCGGCCAACTTCACCCGGGTGGTGGTCGAAAAGCCGATCGGCACCGATCTCGCCAGCGCGCGCAAGGTGCAGGCGATCCTGCAGCGCTATTTTGACGAGTCGCAAATCTTCCGCATCGACCATTACCTGGGCAAGGAGACCGTGCAGGACCTGATGGTCCTGCGCTTCGCCAACACGATCTTCGAGCGGATGTGGGGCGCGCGCAACGTCGACCACGTGCAGATCACCGTGGCCGAGAGCGAAGGGGTGGGTTCGCGCGCAATGTATTACGACCCGGCCGGCGCGCTGCGCGACATGGTGCAGAACCACATGCTGCAACTGCTCGCGCTGATCGCGATGGAGGCGCCGGTGGCGCTCGACGCGGCGGCGATTCGCGAGTCGAAGCTCAACGTCCTGCGCGCGCTGCGGCCGATCCCACCGAGCCAAGCGCGCAACCTGGCGGTGCGCGCGCGCTACGGCGCCGGCACCCTCGATGGCGAAAAGCTGCGCGGCTACCTGCAGGAGCAGTCCATCCCGGCGACCTCGCAGACCGAGACCTTCGTCGCGCTCAAGACCTACATCGACAACTGGCGCTGGTCGGGCGTGCCGTTTTACCTGCGCACCGGCAAGCGGATGCCCGCGCGGGCGAGCATCATCTATGTCCAGTTCAAGGATGTCCCAAAGATCCTCTTCAATCGCGAACAGTCGCTGCCGCCCAACGCCCTGACGATCCGGATCCAGCCCGACGAAGGGTTTTCGTTCGAAGTGCTGGCCAAGCGGCCCGGCTTGGATATCGCGCTGCGGCCGGTCAGAATGAATCTGCGCTACGACAGCGAATTTAGCGGACCGTCGCCCGACGCCTACGAACGCCTGCTGCTCGACGTGATGTCGGGCGACCATACGCTGTTCGTCAGCGCGCAGTTCGTCGAGAAGTCGTGGGAATTCGTGGAATCGGTGCTTGATCAATGGCGCGACAATCGCGCGGTGCCGATGCACGAGTATGCGGCGGGCACCTACGGTCCCGCGGCGGCCGAACAGTTGATACGCGCCGACGGCCGTACCTGGATGAATCCGTAGCGCGTCCGCGCCCGCGCCATTGTCCAGCAAATCCGGCCGAACGATGGCGGCCTGCCATGCGATGTAACCGCAGGGCGCCCGATTCGTCATGTGATTTAGCAAACGCGGACGTTCGCTTGTACACAAGGAAGGGGCAGTTGCATCTGACGAGATTCCATAGGGCCGCAAAAGCAGCTAAAACCGTCATGGCGCCTGTACCGGCGCGTTGAACCATGGCCAGATTAGAGCAGGTCAAACTCGCTTCGCCGTCGGGCGCCGCCGTGGTCGCTGCGCCGCCTGCCGCCGCCGTCGATGCGGATGCGCCGAATATCGCCGTGATGGCGGGATTGCGGACCGACGCCGCGCTCGAAGGCCATGGCCTGACCAAGCGCTACGGTGGGCGAGCGGTGGTCAATGATGTTGCGGTGCGCGTCGCCAATGGCGAAGTGGTGGGCATGCTGGGCCCCAACGGCGCCGGCAAGACGACCACGTTTTACATGCTGGTGGGTCTGCTCAGGCCCGACACGGGCACGATTACGCTCGGCCGCGACGACATCACGATGCTGCCGCTGTACCAGCGGGCGCGGCGCGGTATCAGCTATCTGCCGCAGGAGCCGTCGGTCTTTCGCAAGCTGACGGTCGAGCAGAACCTGCTCGCGGTGCTCGAGACCCTGCCGCTGACGGACGAGGAGCGGCAAGCGCGCCTGCAGACGCTGCTCGACGAACTCGACATCGCGCGGATCGCCAAGTCCAAGGCCGGCGTGCTTTCTGGCGGCGAGCGGCGCAAGGTCGAAATCACCCGCGCGCTGGTGCTCAATCCGTTGTTTCTGTGCCTCGACGAGCCCTTCGCCGGAATCGACCCGATCACCGTGATCGAAATTCAGCGCATCATCACGTACCTGAAAGAGCGCGGCATCGGCGTGCTGATCTCCGATCATAACGTGCAGGAGACGCTCTCGATCATCGACCGCGCCTACGTAATCCACGCCGGCAAGATCCTGTTCGAGGGCACGCCGAGCCAGATTGTCGAGGACGAGCGCGTGCGCCAGGTCTTCCTCGGCGAGCGCTTCAGGCTGCGCTAGACACACCGCGCGCGCCGACGCCGGCGATCGTGGCGCGCGCCTGAGTATCGGCGGAGGGTTTGCGGCCGTGCTCGACCGCGGCCGGCGCGAGGGAGTAAAATCATCTCCATGGGCATTTTAGTTCCGTTCGTGGTCGAACAGACGGGGCGCGGCGAGCGCTCGTACGATATCTATTCGCGCCTGCTGAAGGATCGCATCGTGTTCGTCGGCGGGCAGGTCACGGACGACCTGGCCAACGTCGTCACGGCGCAGTTGCTGTTCCTGGAATCCGAAGATCCCGACCGTGAAATCAATATGTATATAAACTCGCCTGGTGGTTCAGTGACGGCCGGCTTAGCGATTTACGACACGATGCAGTTCGTCAAGCCGCCGGTCTCGACCCTGTGCGTCGGCCAGGCGGCGAGCATGGGCGCGGTGCTGCTGGCGGCGGGCGAAAAGGGCAAGCGCTACTCGCTGCCCCATTCGCGCATCATGATCCATCAGTTGTCGGGCGGCTTCGAGGGCCAGGCGGCGGATATCGATATCCAGGCGCGCGAGGCGCTGCGGCTGCGCGATCTGCTCAACCAGGTGCTCGCCATCCATACCGGCCAGCCGATCAAACGGATCGAAAAAGATACCGACCGCGACAATTTTCTGAGCGCGCGCGAAGCCGCCGAGTACGGCCTGATCGACGAAGTGATCGCCGGCCGCTCGATCAAGGCAGTTTAGCCGATCAAGGAGATCTAGCCGGCCGGCCACTCCTCGACCTCGAAGCCGCCGCGCTCGATCAGCTCGCGCGTGCGCCGATGGTCGAGTCCGGGCGTGGTCAGGTAGCCGTTGACAAAGACCGAATTCACCGCGTTGAAAAGTTCGGCCTGGCGATCGCCGAGATTAAGCTCGCGGCCGCCCGCCGCGCGCACCTCGCTGCGCGGGTTGAGCAGGCGAAACAGGCAGGCCACCTTGAGGCATTTGGCCGGCGTCAGCTCGTGCGTCCCGGCCAGCGGCGTGCCGGCAATCGGATTGAGGAAATTAATCGGCACCGAGTCGATACCGAGGCGGCGCGTCGCGTACGCCAGGTCCAGGATATCGTCGTCATCCTCGCCCATCCCGACGATTCCGCCGCTGCATGTGGCGAGTCCCGCCGCGCGCACGTTTTCGATCGTCGCGACGCGGTCATCCCACGAATGAGTCGTGCAGATTTTCGGGTAGAAGCGGCGGCTGGTGTTGAGGTTGTGATTGATCCAGCCGGCGCCGGCCGCCTTCAGCGTGTCGGCCTGCTCGCGGCTCATCAGGCCCAGCGACAGACATAGCTCGAGGTCCGGATACTCCGCCTTGATTCGCGTGCACGCGGCGCTCAGATGCTCGATGTCGCGCGCCGCCGGACCGCGCATGCTGCACACCATGCAGTAGCGCCGCGCGCCGCTGGCCACCGCCTGCCGCGCACCCTCGACCAGTGCGTCGACGCTCTGCAAGCGGTACACCGGAATCTCCGCGGCCGAGATGCGCGACTGCGAACAGTAATGACAATCCTCGGCGCATATTCCGCTCTGCGCGTTGCGCAGGATACAGAGCTTGACGCGCCGGCCAAAGGCCACCTCGCGCACTTTGAGGGTGGCGGCCAGCAACTCGCCGAGCCGCTCGTCGGGGCAATTCAGGACGGCTCGTGCGACCGGTCGATCCAGCTCGCGCCCGGCCAGTACGTCGGCCACCATCCGCTCAAGGTCAAGGTCTTCAAATCTGATCATCACGCCTGCTCAACGAATACGCTTTCGTGCGACGGTTAGCGGCGGCCGGCGATCCGGTTCGCGCGCCGCGCCGCGAAGTTGTTTGCCGGACGGATACTAGCCCGATTGCGATTGGGAAATCGCCCACGTCGCACTGGCTCGAACCGCGATCCGGCCGTCCGCGCCGCGCAACTCGGCTTCGAGAAAGGCGAGCGATCGGCTGCGCCGGATCACTTCGGCGGTCCCCGCGATTGTGCCCGGCTTGAGCGCGCGCAGGTAGGATATTTTGCATTCCGCCGTGACCGACCATTCGCGCTCCTCGAGCACCGAGGCGATCGCGGTCGAGCATAGTTCGTCGACGAACATCGCCAGGTAGCCGCCCTGCAGCAGGCCGAACGGATTCAACGCCGCCGGCGGCTGATCGGTCCATGTCCAGCGCGAGGTCCCCGGGCCGAATTCCAGCGGGCGCATGCCCAGCGCGAGATTCGGCGAGGGGTACTCGGCGATGCGGTTGTCGCGGATTAGCCGGTTCAGATCGACCAATGCGATGCGCGCGCCGGGCGCAGTTGGCGGAGCCATCCGCGCGGCCGCCGTTAATTCGCCGCCGCGGGCACGCCGGCGGTCACCAGGATGCTCTGTTCGAGCACGCCGTTGGAGATGCATTGCTGGGTGGCCACATTCGATCCCAGCCCGTAGGTGCCTTCGAAATCCACGCCGACCCGCACCTCGCTCGCATGGTGCCCGGCGCGATCAATCTTGACATTGACGGTGGCCGACGCGTCATTGAGCGAGTCGATCAGATGGGTCGCGCTCATCTTGCAGTAAGCCCATTTGGTCCAGGTCGCCGAATCGATTGCGCTGCGCTTGGCGACGATCGTGCGCGTCGCCGGGTCGGCGCTGACCAGCCGGAACTGGCTCAGCGGGGTGTCCGCGAAGTAGCTCTTGAGCGTACGGAAAGTCGCGCTCGCGTCATGCGGTGCGCGCCCGAGATGCGGAATTATCGCGGGCTGGGCAAATGCGGCACGGCCACCCAGGACCAGGGCGAAAACGCCGACGGAGACGGCCATCGATAGTCGCTTCATAGGTGACACCGGTGCGATCGATTTTCCCGCCCCAAAAGAATCATAGCGATGCTCCCTGCGCCGCGCAAAGTGGCTGCCCGCCGGACCATGCCGGTCGCTCGTCAGGCCGCCTTGGAGATTCGTTCAGGCGCCCGCCAGGGCGGCCATAGTGGTGGTGAAATCTGCCAACGGATTGCGCCCCGAACCGGTCGGAAAGACCACCGGATGGTTGACGCCGACGGCGCGAAAGTCGGCGACGAATTGCCGTCCGGTGGCCGCTGCGCCGAAGGCCCCGAGCTTGAAAGCCGACGCGTCGCTCAGCGCGTTGGGCGCCTCGTCGCGGCGGCCCTCGCGCCACAGGCGGCGCACTTCGGCGAATTCATCGGCCAGGCCGAAGCGCGCGAACATCGCATTGTACTGATCGACGAACGCGTAGCCGGCCAGTTCGCGCTTGAAGGCGGCGACGGCGCCGGGCACGTCCTCGGTGATACACATGCGCAGGTAAATCGCGATATCGACGTCGGTGAGTTGGCGCCCGGCGGCCTCGGCGCCCGCGCGCACCTCGGCAATTTTCGCGACCACGCCGGCCGGCGGCGAGTAGTTCAGCAGCACGCCGTCGGCGACTTCGCCGGCCAGCCGCAGCATCGGCGGATTCAGCGCGGCCAGGTAGATGCGCGGCGGCGGCTGCGAGCGTTGCATGCCGAGTTTGAAGTCGCAGCGATAGACGTGGCCCTCGAATTTGCTGCGCCCTTCGGTGAAGAGCTGGCGCAGAATCGTCACGCATTCGCGCATCGCGGTGACCGGCTTGCGATAGGCCGCGCCGTGCCAGCGCTCGACGATGATCGGGCTCGAGACGCCGAGTCCGGCGATCGCGCGTCCGCCGGAAAGCTCGCCCAGCGTCAGAAAGCCCATTGCCATCGCGCCTGGCGTACGGATCTGGATCGGCACGATGCCGGTGGCGAGATCGGCGCGGGTGGTGGCCTGCGCGATCGCGCCGAGTGTGACGAAGGCGTCGGGTCCGCTAACCTCGGGGACCCAGATCGACGCGTAGCCGAGATCTTCGGCCTCGCGCGCAAGCCGCGGCGTGACGGCAAAGGCCCCCGCCGCGATCGACATCTCCAGTCCGAGTTTTCCTGCCGCTTGCGTCATGATCGCTCCGTCGCTGCAAAAAAAATTACGCGTCTCGAACGCAGCGCGATTGTGCCCCGATTAAAAATGCTCCGCAAGGCGCCGGGCGCGGTCGCCAGCCGCCGCGGCGGATCGTAATGTTACACGCGAGGTGTAATCGCGATGCCGATTTTCGATTCGCGCGGCGTGCGCATCCACTACGAGGACCACGGCGCCGGCGCGCCGGTGATGCTGGTGCATGGCTTCGGCACCAGCGCGCGCCGCGATTGGGGCGACACCGGCCTGATCGAGTTCCTGGCCACGCGCTACCGCGTGATCGCCCCCGACCATCGCGGCCACGGGCGCAGCGACAAGCCGCACGAACGCGAGCGCTACGGGATGGGCAACATGTCCGGTGACCTTGCGGGCCTGCTCGACCATCTCGGGATTCGCCGGACGCTGCTGGCCGGCTATTCGATGGGCAGCCGGATCAGCCTCGAGTTGATCCTGGGCTATCCGGAGCGGATCCGTGCGGCGGTGCTCGGCGGCTTCGGCGGCAATGGTGCGATGTCGGTGCCGGGGCAGCGCCAGCGGATTGCCGCGATGCTCGCGGCGGACGATCCCGACGCGCCTCACGCGGCCGATCATACCAACGATTTGCCGCGCCGCTTTCGCCGCGGGGTCGAGCGCCCCGGCAATGACTTGAAGGCGCTGGCCGCATGCATGGGCGCCGAGGAGACGATGCCCGACTTGAGCGGGCGCGCGCCGGTCGCCGTGCCGGTGCTGCTGCTGGCCGGCACGCGCGATCGGATGGTCGGCGATCCGCACGGCATGACGCCGTTCTTCAGCGACGCGCAGGTGCTGCGCCTCGACGGCGCCGACCATCTGAGCGCGCCGGCCGACCGCCGCTTCCGTGAGGCGATCGCCGAGTACTTCGCGCGCGCGCCGGCCTGAAGTGTGCGCTTACCGCGCGCGATGCTCGTCAGCTCAGCGACGGCGCGAGCAGATCGCCTTGCAATGTGTACGGAGCATTGGGACCGGGCGGATGCGGCAGCATGCGGAGAAAAAATCCAAAATGGTCGCGTCCGCTCTGGGTCGGCGCCAAAGAGAAAGTCAGATCGATCGTGCTGTCGTCGAGCGTAGCGCCGAGCTGAATCGTGCCATTGACCTTCAAATCGAGATCCGCGCCGTGGGTCTCGAGGCCGTCGAGCCTGAGCGCGCCCGCGGCGAGCTGGACCAGCCCGGTGAGGGTGCCCAGATGGACGGCGGGAAAGCCGTCGGCAATTGCGAGCGAGAGGTCGCGGCCGTCGAGCGTGAGGCGGCCGCTGTTATCGGGGATATTGGGCCCGGCGATGATCGCACTGCCGATGCCCGACAGGCGGCCGTCGATCACCGCGCCGAACCGCCTGAGCGGGCGGCCGTCGGCCAGATCGAGCGCGTCGAGGGTGAAGCTCAAATTGGTTACGCCGGCGCGCTGGCCGATCGTCGCCTTGACCATGCCGCCGTAAAGATCGGCGCGCACGTGCAGTCCGGGCCGCCCGAGAAAGAGCGAGGCGAGGGTCGGCGCGAGGGTCACGGCGGGGCTGTCGAGCACGGCTTCGTCGTCGCCGCCGGCGGTCGAGATAAGGCGCACGCCGCGCAGCTCCGCGCCGATCGGCGGACTCAGACGTTGATCGTCGCAGACCAGCTTGAGCTGGTAGGGCGCGAGCATGGTCGTGACGGTGTCGCTGTAGGGGAAATTGGCCACCAAAAAGGTGACGAAGACCACCGCGCCGAGCACCGCGTAACCGATTAGCGCGCGGCGTCCGCGCAGCCAGCGCGCCTGCGGAGTCGAATCCGCCGCCTCATTCATTGCGCGCGAGCGCCATGCAGGTCAGGTCGACGTCGTAGGCGCGCGAGCCCGGCGCGGTCTGCCGGATGTGCAGATTCGAGACCGTCACCGGCATCGGCAGCGTCTGCACGCCGTAGAGTGTGTCGACGATCTGCGTGAGGCTCAGCGCGGTGAGTTTGAGATCAACGGTGTATTGCTGGAAGCCGCCCGGCACGGGCCGATCGGAGGGCGTGATCGAACCGATGCGGTCGCGGCCGATGGTCCGCGTCAGCGCCTGCTCGATGATCGAAAAGAGCGAGAAGTCCTTGCCCGGCACGGTACGCCTTTCGGTCGCCGCGAGTTCGAGTTTGAGCCGCTCATAGGTGCGCATCTGGGCGCGCACGTCGATCAACTCCTGCTGGCGGGCGGCGACGCGGTCGGCGATATCGCCGCCCAGGCCGGAGAACGGCACGTAGACCAGGTTGTAGAGGATTAAGGCGGCGAGAAAGCCGGCCAGTACGCGCAGCAGCAGGCGCTCACGCGGCTCGCGCTTGGCATACCAGGCGCGGAACCTGCCATACGCGGGGCCGACGCGCGGCCCGATCCGCCCGGTGACGCTGGCGCCGAGCGCGCGCAGGCGCGCAGTCAAATTGCGTATCGGAGCGGTGGCGGCGATCGCGCGCAGACGCTCGCCGGCCGCCGTGCGCAGCCGCGCACGCATCTCGCTGAAGCTTGCTGCCATCGGCTAGTCGGCGTCCGAGCCGCCCCCCTTGAGCGAGGCGCTCAAGCGAAATTCGATCTTGCTTGGGTCGGCGCCGGCCGCCGCGTGATCGACCTGGATGACGCCCAGATCGGCCGCGCGTTCGAGCGCCTTTTTGACCTGGTCCACGGTCGCGAACGAATCCGCCGTGCCCTCGATCTTGAGGCCGCCGTCGTCGATCGTGAGGTCGTTGACCTGCATCGGCAGGCCGGCGGGGACTGCGCGCGATAGATCGAGCAGCACGTCGAGCGGCGAGCCGTGGCCGAGATTACCGCCCATCAGGTTGAGCCGCTTGCGCATCACGAGGATTTTTTCATTCAACGCGGCCTTAGCCGTCGACGGATCGGCGTTGCCCAGGGCGGGCGCCGCGATCGCCGCGATATGGTCGTCGAGCAGATGCAATTGCCGGGCGCCAATCGACAGGCTGAGGATAAAATGGAGCAGCGCCATGCCGACCGCGGTGGCCGCCAGGGCGGCCGACAGGCGCAGCGGCGCGGTCACGCCGGTGCGGCCGTGATAGGCAAATTCGCCGGCGCGGAAATTGAGCAGCTCGAGCGGTTTGTTAGGCGCCTCGCCCAACAGCATCGCCAGGCACGCCGCAAAGCGCAGCGAGACCGACCGATCGCCGGTGAAAAACGAGCTGCAATCGAACTCGTCGACGTCGTGAATCGGCACCGCGAGCGCATTGCCAATCTGCTCGCGCAGCGCCGGCGTGGCGGCCGCCGGACCGGTCAGGACCAGTTCCGGCGCTTCGCCCTCGGAGCCGTGGGCGAGCAGCGTCTGGCGCACTGCGCCGACGATCGCCGCCGCCGCCAGCGGGGCCAGCGGCTTGCCGTTATGTCCACTGATGCCCTGGCCGACCGTGCGCATCGCGCGCGGCGTGCCGCTCGCGTCGATCAGCACCATCGAGGTGCTCGCGTGATCGATATCGAGCACCAGATGGGCGGTGGCGTGTCCGTTGCGGGCGCGCGCCAGCAGACCCGCCAGGGCCAGCGCGCCGAGCGTGACGGTGTGCGGATCGAGGCCGGCCCGCCCGAGCATTTCGAGATGGCTGACGAGGTCGCGCTTGCGCGCAAAGGCGGCGATCACCAGGGTTTTGTCGTCGTCGCGTCCGACCCGCGCAAAGGCCACGGCCGCGTCGTCGACCGGAAAGGGCAGATGCTCTTCGAGGGCGAACGGCACCACCTGCTGCAGGCGGCGGCGATCGCGAAAGGGCAGGGCGAGCAGGCGCTTGGCGACGTATTCGCCGGGCAGCGCCGAGACCACCAAATCGGGCTGCCCCGCGACGACGACCAGCCGCGCGATCGCGGCCGCGAGGTCCGGCTCGTCGGCGCCACGCTGCTGCTGCCACGCGCCGACCAGTTCGAGCGTGTTCCAGGTGCTTTCGGCCATCGCGCCGCGCACCTGATCGCCCGCCAGTTCGAGCGCCAGAATTCTCTGACCCATGCTTGGACCCGATTCCTCCCCGCCAGTCCCCCCGGGCCGCTGCCCGCGAGCCTAATCCTCGTGCCAGCTTAGCAGCATTACCGAGCCATTCGTATTGCGGCGAACGCTGGCGTAAACACGCCGACGCGCGCCAGCGAAGTCACCCTCGCCGATTATCGTAAAGTAAGAACTGCGCGTGGTTAACAGGGGCATGATCTTTTGCGCAAATTGTCCCACGCCCGGCACATTGGCGAAATCGTTGACCGTCATGAACGGCTGACTCATGCGCGCGGCGATAATCTCCTTGACCACCCCGGGACTGTTGGAAAGCTCGGGCGAGAGCGCCGCCAGCACCTCGGGCGGCGCCGTATTGGGATTGACGAGGGTCTCGGGCGACGTCGACAGGTAGCGGCTCAGCACGGCGAAGGTCGCGTCGTCGACCCCCTTGCACGCGCGCAGGTCGCCGATCGTCGGCATCGGCGCGTTGCGCGGCTCGTAGGGCGGCATCAATTGCAGATAGTAATCGGCTTCGGCGCCGCCCGGCGACTCGATGCTGTCGGGGTCGAGCCAGTCGACCAGCACCGGAATCAGGTCGGTCGTGACGCCGATACTTTCGAGCAGCCGCGCGATAACCTGCACATAGTTGGTGTCGACCTGCCCGGTGCGCAGGTTGTAGATGCGGTTGATACTGAGCTTGCGGCTTTCGTCCACGATCACGAGCGAGACCATGCCGCCGCCGACCGGCACTGGTGGAAGCGGCACGGCCCAGACATCGGTGAGCGCGTCGTACGGCTGATGGCCGGGCGCGTTGTTGAGCGCGTCGGCGATCGCGTCGCGCTCGAGCAGCGCCATGCCGGCCGCGATGCCCGACCGCGCCAAGTAGAGTGCGCGGAGCTCGTCGGCCTGGTTGGCCGCGGATCGATAGCCGAGTGCCGACGAGGTCGTGAAGTCGACCACCAGGATGGTCATCAGCGAAATCGTGAGCAGCGCCGCGAGCATCGCGACCCCGCGCTCGGAGCGGCCTATTCGCGTCCGCGCGTAGCCTGCGATACGCCCGGCGATCGCGCGCCGGCGGGCTACCATTGGGCAAACGCCATCGGCAGCGACACCGCCGTCGCCAGGCTGAGCGGCGCGCCGCCGGCCGCCGCCAGCTCGAGTTCGATCGTCACCTGCATCGGCAGCGCCTGACCGGGCGGCAGGCTCGACGAATCCCAGCTCTCGCTGAATGTCTGGCCGTCGGAATAACGGATATGGAGCGCGAGCAGATCGTTGGCGAGGATCACCGTATTGCTGTTGTTGACGCTTGGCGGGTTGGTCAGCAGGCTGCTCATCTGTGTGCGTTCGAGCAGGTTCCATCCCGGATGGTCGCGGTTGGGCGCGGTGAAATAGGCAATCGTGTCTTCGGGACCGAAACCTTCGAGGGTGCGGCGATGGCCTGGGTCGAGCGTCGAGACCGTGACCGAGTCCATCGCGTGGCCGCCCGCCATACGCGCCTCGCCAATCAGGATGACGCGGCTGGCGATGAACGGCGTCTGCACGGCGCCGCGCAATTCGTCGCTCATCTGCATCAGGATTGTGCGGCCGGCCTGATCGACCGCGAGACGGTTCTCGGCGTGGACTTTGCTGCCGGCGACCGCATGGAATGACTCGGCGAGCATCACCAGGATAAAGCCCAGCACGACGATCGCGATCATCATTTCGATCAGCGTGAAGCCGCGATCGATCAGCGTGAAGCCGCGCTTGACCGACGCGCAGCCGCGCGCGCCGTGGCATCGTGCGCGCCGCGCCGTCATGGCCCGCGCGTCATTCCTCGTACGCGGCGTATATATCGCACGCGGCGAGATCATGGCGGCGGCTCGTCGGTGGTGCCCGCATCGCCGCCGCCGGCATCGCCGGGCAGCGGCGGCGGATTGGGATTATGCAGAAACTCGACCAAGTCGAAGACCTGATCGCCATTGGGGCCGTAAAACACGCGCACCTGCACCTGGCGCACGTCGGGAAAGGCGGGCGTATCCTCGACCACGCGCTGCCAGCGAAAATTGGGAAACTCATTCGGAAAAAGCCCGGAAAAATCACCGTGGCTGGTCCCAACGAGGGGGAAGCGCTCAATTTCGGCCTGGCTCATGATGGTCTGCGCGAGCAGCGAGGCTTTGGTCAGGTCCTGCGCGCGAATCACGGCCTGCAGGTTGTTCTGATGAAGGCCGAGCAGGGCGACCATCGCGATACCGATAAAAGCGAGCGCGATCATCACTTCGAGCAGCGTGAACGCGGCGCGCAGCGGCCGTGCGGCTTTCAATTGAGCGCCATGCGCCGATTGCCCGGCTGCTGGTCGCCGTTGAGGATCGAGACGTGGCCGCTGAACGGATCGATCGCGAGCGTAAAGACTTCGCCCTGGGTATCGACCAGATGGATCACCGTGGCATCGACCGATCCGCTCGGATAAAACTGCGTGCTCACGACTCCGCGCCGCACCACGCCCACCCCTTCGACCCATACGTCGCGCAGCCGCACACCATCGCTCAGGTAGACCCGGACGCCGGCCGGCCCGCTCTCGGGCTGAAAGGAGGGCTGCACCGCAAACGGGTCGAGCCGCATGACGTAATAGACGTTCCTGGTGAGATCGAAGCTCAGCCGCAGCATCACCTTCTGCGCGCCGGCCTCTTCGTAGAGATAGTTCGCACGGCTCGCCAGGCGGCGCGCCTCGCTGCGCATCTGCGAGGTCTGTACGCTGCCGAAGTAGGGCATGACCAGCGTCATCACCAGCCCCATGATGAAGATGACGACGGCCAGTTCAAGCAGCGTGAAGGCCGCACGGATACCCGGCGCCGGGCGCCGCCGAGCGCCCGAATTGCGATAATCGGCCGCGCGCATAAGAGATTCGACGGGCGCTGACACGGTTAATTCACTCGATTGCGTGCCCGCCGCGAGGCGCCCGCGCCCGCCGCGGCCTCACGAACTGCTGCTGCCGTCGATATCGGCGTTTTTGCCGGTACCGCCCTCCACGCCGTCGGCGCCGTACGACTTGAGCACGTAGCTATTGCCGTCGCTCTGATAGAAGTAGGGCGTGTTCCACGGGTCGTTGGGCACCTTCTCGATATAGCCGCCGTCGGGATAGTCGGCAGGAACTTTGCCGTTGGTGGGCGCGCTGACCAGCGCCGGCAGCCCCTGGTCGCTGGTCGGATACGAGCCGTTGTCGAGATAGTAGCGATCGAGCGCGGTCTTGAGCGCCGAGATATCGGCCTCGGCCTTGATGCGCTTGGCCTTGTCGGTCGCGCCGCGCAGATTCTGCACCACGATCGTCGCGAGCAGACCGATGATCAGGATGACCACCATCAGTTCGATGAGGGTAAAACCCCGCTCGCTCTCGCCGAGCCGCTCGCGCATCGTTTTCGTCATCGCGCACATCCCTCTCGCTTTCTCATCCGATGCTTTTCTCTTGGTGACGTTCGTTTATTGGTGTTCGTCCCGCTGTTCGTCCCGCGGCCGCCCGTCCGACGTATGATTTGACGGCCGTGGCGCCAGTCCATTCACGTGGCGCCAATCGATTCACTGGACAAGCTGGTTGAGCTGCATGATCGGCAGCAGCACCGCCAGCATCATGAACAGAATAACAGCGCCCATCATGATCGTCATCACGGGCTCGATGATCGTGGTCATCTGGCGCAGCGAGGTTTCGACCTCGCCCTCGTAGTTGTCGGCGACCCGCTCGAGCATCCGCTCGAGTTCCCCGGAACGTTCGCCCACCTTGATCATTTCGATCAGCAGCGGCGGAAAGACCCCGGCGCGGGCCAGCGTCTGGCCCATGCCGTGGCCCTCGCGGATACTCTCGCGGCTCTCGTCGACCGCGTCGGCCAGCAGGCCGTTGGTGACGACGCGGCGCACCGCGGTCAGCGCGGGCAGCAATTGCACGCCGCTGATCAGCAAGGTCGCGAGCGTGCGGGCGAAGCGCGCGCAGATAATCCGCACGACGGTCGGACCGATATAGGGCACCCGCAGCAGCCATTTGTCGTACAGGCGCCGGCCGCGCGCGCTCGAGAGCCCGGCGACGATTCCCGCGATTATCGCGACCACCAGGAGCACCAGCTCGATCCAGTAGTTGATGAGGAAATTCGAGACCGCGATCAGCAGCCGCGTCATGGTCGGCAGCGCCGCGTGCTGCTGCTCGAAAATCGTCGAGATCTGCGGCACCACATAGACCACCAGGAAGCCCATGATCCCGGCAGCCAGGCACATCATGATCAATGGATAGGTCAGCGCGCCGCGCACCTTGGCGACGAACTCGGCCTGGCGCTCGCTGAATTCGGCCAGCCGATCGAGCACCGCCTCGAGCGCCCCGGCGGTCTCGCCCGCGCGCACCATGCCGACGTAGAGGTCGGAGAAGATCTCCGGATGGCCGGCGAGCGCGTCGGCCAGTGACGATCCCTCGCGCACCGCCTCGCGCACCTGCGAGAAGATTTTCTTGACCGCCGGCCGCGCCGCCTGGTCGCCGAGCACGGCCAGGGCCTCGGTCAGTTGCACGCCCGCGCCGAGCAGGGTGCCCAATTGGCGGGTCAGCAGGGCGAGTTCGGTGGCCGGAATCCGGCGCCCGAGCGTCGGCATCAGGTCGTTGAGCGAACGCTTGCGGATTTCCGCCGCCTCCTCGCCGAGATCGGTCGGAAAGATGCCCAGTTCGCGCAGTTTGCCGCGCGCGTTGCGCGCGTTGTCGGCGTCGATCGACCCGGCCACCGAGCGGCCGTTGGCGGCTAATCCACGATAGGCAAATACCGGCATTGCGATGACCGAGGGCGGGCGCCGGAGTCCCCGACGCTAGGCGAAGTCTTCCTGGGTGACGCGCAGCAGCTCTTCGATCGTGGTCTGGCCCGCGAGCACTCGTTCGGCGCCGTCCTGGCGCAGGATCTTCATGCCCTTGGCGGCGCATGCGCGGCGAATCATCGAGCCGTCGGCCTTCTGCATCACGAGCCCGCGGATTTCGTCATCCATCACCATCAATTCCGTGATCGCGGTCCGTCCGCGATAGCCGGTGTTGCGGCACGACTTGCATCCGGTGGGCCGGTAGATCGGACTCGCCAGGCGCATCCCGCCCAGCCCGATTCGCACCAGCTCCGGCTCGGTCGGCTGATAGGACTGGCGGCAATCGGGGCAGACCACGCGCACCAGGCGCTGGGCCAGCACCGCGAGCACCGACGACGAGACCAGGAAGGGCTCGATCCCCATGTCGATGAGCCGGGTCAGCGCGCCGAACGAGTCGTTGGTATGCAGCGTCGAGAACACCAGATGGCCGGTGAGCGCCGCCTGGATCGCGATTTCGGCGGTCTCGCTGTCGCGGATCTCGCCGACCATGATGACGTCGGGATCCTGGCGCAGGATCGATCGCAGCCCGTTGGCGAAAGTCAGCTCGATCTTCGGGCTGACCTGCATCTGGCCGACGCCGTGGAGCTGATACTCGATCGGATCCTCAATCGTGATGATGTTCTTCTCGGGCGAATTGATCCGGCTGAGCGCCGCGTAGAGCGTAGTGGTCTTGCCCGATCCGGTCGGTCCGGTGGCCAGGATGATCCCATGGCTCTGGCGAATCAGCCGATCGATCTTCTCCAGGTTGTCGCCGGAAAAGCCCAGCCGATCGAGGTTGACATCGACCAGCGCCTGCGCGCGATCGAGCAGCCGCAGCACGATCCGTTCGCCGAACGCGGTCGGGATGGTCGAGACGCGGATATCGATGTCGCGGCCGGCGATCCGCACCCGGATGCGTCCGTCCTGCGGCAGGCGCTTCTCGGCGATATTGAGGCCCGACATGACCTTGATGCGCGAGGCGATCGCGGCGTGAAAGCGCTTGGGCGGCGTCAGCAGATCGTAGAGCATCCCGTCGACCCGGAAGCGCACCACCAGGTCGCGATCGAAGACTTCGATATGGATATCGCTCGCGCGGTCCTTGACCGCTTGCGAGAGCAGCCCGTTGACCAGCTTGATAATCGGCGCGGCGTCGTCGGCCTCGAGCAGGTCACGCGGCTCTGACGCCAGTTCGTTGGCCACCAGGTCGAGCTGCTCCTCCTCGAGGTCGATCATCAGGTCATGGGCGGTGGTCGTCACCGCCTGATCGTATGCGCGGTTGATCGCCTCGTTGATCACCTCGGCCGGCGCCACCACCGGCTGAATCGCGCGGCCGAACAGCACGTGCAGGTCGTCAAGCGGCTCGTAGTTGGCCGGATCGGCGATCGCCACGACGACCGTCGCCCCGTCGGAAGCGAGCGGCAGCAGCCGATTCTTCTTGGCGTAATTTATGGGGACTTTGGCCACCAGCTCGTTCTCGAGCGTCGCCAGATCGATATGCGCTTGAAAGGCGAAACCATATTCCTGCGCCAGTGCGCGCGCCAGGCGCTGGGGCTCGAGCGCGCCCATATCGACCAGCACGTCGGCAATCTCCTGGCCCGGTTTCTTGCGCTGGCGCGCCTTTTCGAGATCCTGCGCCGAGACCCATGAGCGGTCGAGCAGGATCGCCTCAAAACTCTTGCGCGCGGTTGCCATTAAAATACCGTCACGAGGCCGTATGCGCGCCGCTTTGATCCGCTGTCATGAGATTTATTAGCCGCACCCGCCGCATCCGCACGCATCTCCGCAATGGTAATTATAATTAGATACGATGAGACGCAGCAGTTGCAAGAAGTCGTTGGGCCCGTATCGCTCCGGTCACCGCCTAATAGTGACTAATCGGTGCCACGGCGCCGCCCGGACCGAATCCGTAGCTGAAGCCCGAACCCTGTTTAGCCGGCATCGTATGGGTCGCCTCGGTCCATCCTACCAGCTTTCCACCGAGAAAAGTCAGGTCGAGGAATTTGCCCTTGTCACCGGCTTTAGTCGAGGTATAGAGCAACGTAGCAGTAATATCGTTGCTGTTGGCGCGCCGCGCATAGCTCCACATTTCCGAGTTGCTGCCTAGGTTTTTGCGCAGATCCGGCTCGCCCCATTTATCGTGGACCTGGTTGGTCGTCTCACCCGCCTTGAGATTATCTATCATCCGATCGGTTTTGACCCGCGAGCCCGCCTGGTAGACGAGTCCGCATCCGCCCAGCGTGGTCGCACCGGCCAATCCGATCGCACCCACGAACCACATCGCGCCCGCGAACCCGATAATTGCGCGCATCGCCGCAAATCCTTGCCTGCCGAACCGTTCCCGCATCCGACGGATTGTCTGTGGCGCGTGCCAAGCTGTCAATCGGTGCGACGTTAGCGCACGCCCGCCGGCCCACGCTCGCGCGCCACTCCGCCCGCCTGGCGGCGGTCGGTACCAGTTAAGCTCTGTGCTATAACGCCGGCTTCGGCCACGGCCGGAGTTGAGGAGGCCTCGCGGATGGCGCGTAAACTCAAACTGGTCAAGGGCGCCGCACAGCGCAGCGCGCTCATCTACGGGATGCGACTGTTCGGGCCGCTCGAGGTTGCCGCGATCGACGACGCCCAGGTGCGGCTCGCCGACGGTTCCGCCGGGCGCGTCGCGATGCATCTGATCGAAGGCACGCGGGCCCAGATTCGCCGCCAGTTGATGCAGAGTATCGACGCCTTCTTCGAGCTGCTCGACGAGGAGCCGGCCCGCTAAGGAACCTCTGCACAAATTAGGTTGTCATTCTGAGCGCAGCGAAGAATCCCGGATCCGAGGACCCATGCGCTTCGCTCAGGGTGACAGCGGAGCCTTGTGCAGAGGTTCACTAACTCCCGTGCGCGCTCGACAGTTGAGAAAACCGCCCGATTGTGCGAAGCCTTCGACGGTAATATGGCCTCGATTCGGGTCGCTTTTCCATGCCCTTCGCCCGGCGGATGGAAGCGGAGCGGGCCTCGCGGGGTAGCCTACAACGTTTTGCGGCGCCGGCCACGAGAGCGGCGATCAGAGGAGCGGCATTCGATGGATCTGAAGTACATCAAGTACGAGAAAAAGGATCACCTTGCCTACGTTACCTTCAACCGTCCCGAGGTGATGAACGCGATGCATCCCCCCTGCCATACCGAAATGGACGACGTGTGGGATGATTTCGTCGCCGACAAGGCTCTGTGGGTCGCGATTGTCACCGGGGCCGGGGACAAGGCCTTTTCGGCCGGCAACGACCTCAAATGGACCGCCGCACACGCCGGCGAGCCCTTTCCGCGCAGCCGCGGCGGCTTTGCCGGAATCACCGCGCGCTTCGATATCAACAAGCCGATCATCGCGGCGGTCAACGGCTTCGCGCTGGGCGGCGGATGCGAAATCGCGCTCGCCTGCGACATCATTATTGCGGCCGACCACGCCCGCTTCGGTCTGCCCGAGCCGCGCGTCGGCCTGATGGCGGGGGCCGGCGGAGTACATCGGATGCCGCGCCATATTCCGCTCAAGATCGCGATGGGCATGATGCTGACCGGGCGGCATATATACGCCGCCGAGGCCCATCGATGGGGCCTGGTCAACGAAGTCGTGCCGCTCCAGGACCTCATCGCCACCGCCGAAAAATGGGCCGCGGAGATCATGGAATGCTCGCCGCTCTCGGTGCAGGCGAGCAAGGAGGCGGCCTACGCGGGCCTGCATATGCCGTTGCAGGACGCGATCAAAACCAACTTCTCCGCGACCAAGCGGCTCTTTCAATCCAAGGACCTGATCGAAGGACCGCGCGCCTTTGCCGAAAAGCGCAAGCCCAACTGGAAAGGCGAATGATGTTCTGAACCGCCCGTCCGCGTGGGGGCGCATCGATCGGCGCCGCGATGCGCTTCCACGCAAATCCGTTTTGTATCAGTTTCATACTTTAAGTCGTCTACAAAATGTAGGTTCCGGACGCGGGCGGGTGGCGGGGCGTGCCGCGCGGCCAGTTTTTCCCTTCAGCCGCCATTCAAGTTCAACTCATCCATGGTTGTGAGGCCCGCGCGCATCAGGGAACCGGTGAGCAATGTCCACTGCTTGATGCTGGGCGCAGCGAAGGATCTCGTGATGCTTCACTTCATCGGCTCCGTTCAGGCTGTCGCCCTGGCTTGCGCAGGGACTTCTTAGCTGTGTGAAATTTATTTTCATTTATCTGCTTCAGGCTATTGAAATCATTCGCCGGTTTTTATAGAACCCAAACCGTAGTTTCCTGTCCGCGTAGTACCCCTCGCCTCGAAACATGAGGCGGGGAGGGCGTCAGATCTGGGTGATTTGACGCGGGGCTCGACTGGTAACCCGGGGGTTCGATACCAGGGCGAGGCCTTATTCGCTTGAGTTTAGTCGCCGCGTCGTCGGGGGATGGCGCGGGTTGATGTTGCTCTAAGGAGGAGACTTATGGGGACAAGCTCGTCGGTTGCTGGGGTGTTACGGCGCATGGGGAGAGCCGTACCGCTGACACTGCTCGCTCTATCATTCACATTAACGTTGGGCTCGCGCGCATTCGGCGCGGACCTCTCGGCACAGCCCACTAACGGCCTGGATGTATCGGGCGCGAGTGCGGCGACGGCGCTGGCGGCGCCGCAGGAAAGCAGTTGGCTGGACGGGCTGCATG
>JADMIL010000086.1 GCA_015478645.1 Candidatus Binataceae bacterium | reverse complement strand
GCTGCTCCAGGCGCAGGTGGGAGCGGCGGCGGAAGCGGTGCCGGTATCGCTGAATGCGGGCGAGACCTACGTGATCAAGGATTTGAGCAAGGCGGCGACGCCGGGCATCAAGGTGATCGACAATCCGAATGCGCTGGTGGTGCATACGGATGCGCCGGGAGAGCTGGTGTTGCTGGGGGCGGAGGCCGGCGAATGGCGGATCAAGACCGTCGCGAGCACGGGCGGCGCCACTGTCTATGACGTTTCGGTGCATGCGCTTGCGCGGCCGTTCGCGGCCCCGCTGAAGCCGGCGGCGGCGCCGCCGGCGATGGGCGATGCGGGGGTGGGCGCAGGATCGCCGAAAGCGGCGCCCGCGAATCCGCTCGACGGTCCGGGGCCCTTGGACTCACGCAGCGGTCCGAGCTCCAGCGCCGCGCCGGCCGGCAAGCCGGTGATGGCGGCGAGTTTACCCGCGCCAGAAAAGCTGGCGGCGGCGGCGCCGGCTGCGAGTTCGGTGCTGACGCCGGTGAAGGGCCCGGCGGCGAGCATGTCGTTGCCGGGATCGGGCGCGGCGCCGGCGGGGGTGATGGCGACGCAGGCTGCGGCTTTGCAGGCGCCCCCGGCGAAATACCGGAGCGATCCGCTGGCGGGACCGCCGGCCGCGCCGCTGGAAGCGCCTAACGGGGTGCAGCGGCGCAGTTATCTGCCGGCCTACGGGGTCGAACTGATGGCGGCCAGCTCGCAGATTTTCGATTTCCCGACCCGCATCACGCGGATTTCGATAGCGGATTCGAAAGTGGCCGACATCCAGGTGATCAATCCGTTCCAGATCAACATGGTGGGCCATACGCCGGGCTTCACCACGCTGGCGGTATGGGACGACCAGGGCCATTACCTGCAACGGCAGGTGCGGGTCGACCGCGACAGCCAGCAGCAGGTGCTGCTTAACGTGATCGTGGGCGAACTGGACCGTTCGAAGCTGGAAAACCAGGGTATCAACTTCTCGGTCGCGCTGAGCAAGCTGGGATTTTCGCTGGTGGGTCTGCCGGGAGCGGTGGCGACGCCCTACAATCCGACCGCGCAGATTGTTACGCAGGCCACCGCCGGCCTGGGCGCGGCGGCTTTTTCGCCGCCGGCGGGCGTCATGCCGTCGGGCGGCAGCCTGATCAACATGCTGTTGTCGCAAAACATGACCTACGGGGTGGCGGGGACCAACAGCAACGTGAATTCGGCCGCTTTTTTCCAGTTCCTGGAGCAGCACGAACTGGCCAAGATTCTGGCCCAGCCGCATCTGCTGGCCAACTCGGGCGAGAAGGCCCAGTTCCTGTCGGGCGGCGAGATTCCGATCGTGGTGGCGCAGGCGCTCAACACCTCGATCGTGTTCAAGCAGTTCGGCACCTCGGTGGTGTTCGTGCCGACGGTGGTCAACGACCAGGATATCGAGCTGGCGGTCAAGCCCGAGGTCTCGCAGCCCGACTACGCCCACGGGGTGCAGCTGTTCGGCTTCACGGTGCCGGCCTTCGTCACCCGGCGGGCCGAGACCTTCGTGCGGCTGCGCAACCAGCAGACCCTGATCATCGCCGGCCTGATCCTCGACAACAAGGTGGCGACGGTCGACAAGGTGCCCTATCTGGGCGACATGCCGTATGCCGGTTCGCTGTTTCGCAACACCGCCTACAGCGACCAGAAGACCGACCTGGTGATGAGCGTCACGCCCCAGATCGTGCGCCCGCTGCCCGACAATGGCGAAGTCGCGCTGCCCACCGACCGCGGCCCGCTCACGGCCCAGGAAATCCGCACCCAGCGCGTCTATCCGTCTGACGCCTCCAGACCCCGTTTCTAGGGCTTAA
>JADMIL010000065.1 GCA_015478645.1 Candidatus Binataceae bacterium | reverse complement strand
ATCCGGGACCCATGCGCTGCGCTCAGGGTGACAGCAGAGCCTTGTGCAGAGGTTTACTAAAGGCCGATCTCGCTCATGAAGGGTTCGAGCACGTCGAGCAGGCGGCGCGGACTGTCGCCCTGGATCGTATGACCGGCGCCTTCGATTTTGACCCAGCGGCCGTTCGGCACTGAGGCGGCGAATTTCTCGGCGTTCTCGTCGCTCAGGACGTCGCTGCGCGACCCGCGCATCACGAGCGTCGGGCAGGTGATGTTGGCGGCGTTGTCGTTGATCTGATCCTTGCGCGTGGTTTGCTCGACGGCCATGTTGGCGGACAGCCGCTTGGGGTCGTGCTTCCAGGTCCATTTGCCGCTGGGCAACTGGCGCAGATTGTGGAGCAAGCTGCGGCGTAATAGTTCGCGGCTGCGCATCGGATTGAATTTCAGCGCGCGTTCGACGAAATCCTCGACCGAATCAAGCTCGCGATCCAGCGCGATGAAATTGCGCACGCGCAAGGAGCCCTGCGTGCTGATCTCGGGCGCGATATCGACCAGCACCAGCCCGGCCATTTTGGCGGCGTGGCGAATCGCATAGCCCATTGCGGCGAATCCGCCCATCGAATGGCCGATCAGCAGCGGGCGTTCGAGCTTGAGCTTGTCGATAAAGCCCTCGAGGTCGGCAACCTGGCTCTCGAAGCGATAGTCGGCGGTCGGTTCCCATTCGCTGTCGCCGTGGCCGCGCTGATCGAGGGCGAGGCAGTGATAGCGATCGCGGAGCATCAGGCAGACCAGATCCCAGGTATGCGCGTTGAGGCCGCCGCCGTGCAGGAAGAGCAGGGGCGGCCGGCCCTTGGTGCCCCAATCGAGGTAATGCAGGCGCATCCGGCCGATGACGATATGATGGGATTCGGGCAGGGCGACTGCGGGCAGCAGCAGGCCGGCGTGCTGCGCGGAGAGTTTGAGATGATCGATCTGTTCGGATTGAGTTAACACCAAAGGACTCCTGGTCTGTTCCGTTTTGCAGATAACAGCCGTGCGGACAGTCAGATATATAGCAAAGAGCACAAAACGGCGGCAAACCGCCGGTGCGGCGGCCGGATTGCGCGCCGCCGCGCATTAGGTGTCACAAAGTAGCGAAGTCCGCCGACAAGTTACAAGAGAGCGGGGCAGGCGCGCGGTCCTGGATGCGTGGGCAATCGATTACGCCCCCGCGCGGACCGACTCCAAAGGGGATAAGGAAGGCGGGAGCGGGCGGTATCGCGCCGCCCACTCCCGCTAAATTGATCGATAATTACCAGCGGCGCCCGCCGCCGCCACCTGCGCCACCGGTGCCGCCGCCACTACCGCTGCGACCGCCTCGGCTGCCACCGCCGCCACTGCGGCCACCACCACCGCCACCGTAGCCGCCCCCGCCGCCGCCACCGTAGCCGCCGCCACCACCGCCGCCACCGTATCCACCGCCGCCCCCACCGCGCGGTCCGCCGCCCCCGCCGCCCTCACGCGGGCGGGCTTCATTTACGCGAATATTGCGGCCCTTGAGTTCAGCCTCGTTGAATTGTTCGATCGCCCGTGCCGCGTCATTCGAATCCGCCATTTCGACGAAACCGAAGCCGCGCGACTGGCCCGAGAACTTGTCGACTACGACGACCGCGCTATCGACTTTGCCCGCTTGGGAAAACATTCCTTCCAGGTCTTCGTTCGTCACCGAGTAGGACAAATTGCCTACGTACAATTTTGTCGGCATTCAATGCCTCTCCTTGATCAATAGCCGGGAAGCGCGCGAGACAGAGAAACCCGAGGGCCGGGTTTAAGTGAAAGGTGCGTCCGGACGGTTACCTTTTTTGATCTATTCCTCGCGGACATAAATGTCCACAGTCCATTCGGTCGGCGGACCTATTCGCAGTTCGCGGCGAGCGGGATCTTAACCGTGAAAACGGTCCCCTGATTCTTCACGCTGGCGACTTCGACGCGGGCGCCGTTGAGCTCGACGTAACGCTTGACCAGTGCCAGTCCGAGCCCGGCGCCTTCGAGGCGTGGGTTGTTCCACTGGACCTCGCGCGAAAACGGTTCAAACAGATGCGGCAGGTAGGCGGGGTCAATACCCACTCCGGAATCGCGGACGGCGAGGCTCAGCAGGCCGGTGCCCTCGCGGAATATATTGATTGATACGGTACCGTGCGGGGTAAACTTTATCGCGTTCTGAATCAGATTAATGATGGTGTTCGAGAGGCATTGCTCGTCGAAGGTAACCAGCGCGTCGATCGCGTCATTGCGGTAGTCCAGTTCGAGCCCCTTTTGCCGCGCCAGTATCCTGAGATCCTCGACGTGCCGATCGACCATGGCGGCGAGACGCAAGCGGCGCGGCGCGATCGGGTAGGCGCCCGATTCGATGCGCGAGAGGTCGAGGATCGCGCCGATCGTTTCGAGCAGGCGGCGACTCGAGCGGCGAATCGGTTCGGCATATTGCAGACCGCTCGCGTCATGCAGGTCGGCCAGCCGTTCGGTGAGCAGGTCGGTGTAGCCGAGGATAACGTTGAGCGGGGTGCGGATTTCGTGGGTCATGGTGGCGACGAAGGCTGACTTGACCCGCGAAGCCTCCAGCGCCGCATCGCGGGTCGCAGTCAGTTCGCGTTGGCGGCGATCGGCATCCGCTTCGTAAAGGCGAAAATAGACCAGCGTCATCGCTTCCGCCGCGACGCGTCCCAGCCCCGCGTAGCCGAGCAACGCCGCGTTGAGCAGGGCGGAATCGGCGGCCAGCGCGAGGATCATTTCGTCGTGCAGAATCCGGCATACGGCGTGGGCCGATCGCAAGAGCAGGGCGAGTCCGCCGGGAACGCGCGGGGTGCCCAGCAGGTGTTCGCCAATCAGCGGCGCGAGGGCGGCCTCATAGCGCTCCAGGGCGCGCGCCGGATTATCGGCGGCGAGGTCGTGGAGGAAGCCGATCACGACCTCGCGAGAGCATGCGGCCAGGGCGGTTGCGGCGGCGTGCGCGGCGGAATCTCCATCGGGGGCCGGCGCGGCGAGCGCAATCTCGCGCACACAGCGCTCGGCGATTATTTCCAGGCGCGGCTGCAGACGGCGTGCGACATCGCCTATCAGGGGTTGATCGTATTCGGCCACGTCCGCAACCTTCCCGGCTATCGATCCTGCATGCCTCTGCGGCGCGCGTCAGGACTCTCTATCACCCTTGCGGCCCTATGCGGAACACGGCGATTATGAGGCTCGCTGGTTACGCGTGTCAAAACGGAAAGCAATTTCGTCCCGCTACGAGGTGTTTTGCGCGCACTCGTTGTGATTGGATATAACCTAGCCATGTTATCTGTTGCGCTTGCAGCCACGCGACGCGCCGGTACGCCATCGCGGTTGACATTGAAATTTACCCAAGGCTAACTCGAAACCGTGCCTACCCCCGCAGCGAGCGAAAAAATCCCACCCTGGCTGCTGTGGCAGCGGCTCAGCCGCAACGAAATCTTTCAGACCTTCACCGACGAGCAGCGCGACGCCTTTCTCCAGGCCTGCGAGCATGAACCGGGAATGCGCATGCGCGAGTTTGCGGCGGGCGAAGTTATCTGCCGCAAGGGCCAGTACGAGCTCGACCTGTGCTTCATCCTGCGCGGCAGCGTGAATCTGATCGACGAGGTCGGCGAGGAAAAAGAGGTATTGCGGGCGACGCTCGGCGCGGGCGACCTGTACGGCGAGCTCGGGTCGATCGGCGGACTGCCGCGGTCGGTCGACGTGATCGCGCACGAAGCCAGCGATATATTTTACGTCCCGCGTTACGCGCTCAAGTATCTCGAGGTCAACCAGCAGGCGCGCGCCATCATGGCGCGCCGCTATCGCGAGCGGGCGGTGCGCGTGACGGCGGTCGATATCGAGCTGTTCCGCGGAGTGCCCGCGGAATTCATCGACGCGCTCATCCCGCTGTGCGAAGTCCAGCGCCACGAGCTGCGCGGCGTCGCGCTGGTCACGCAGGGCGAGCCGGGCGACGCGTTCTATATCGTGCGCGACGGCTTCGTGCAGGTGGTGCGCGAGGGCGACGACGGCGCGCGGCGCGTGCTCGCGTATCTGCGCGCGGGCGAGTACTTCGGCGAGATGGCGCTGTTCGAGACCGGGGTGCGCTGGGCGAGCGTGCTGACGGCCGGCAAATGCGAGATCATCCGCATCGGACGCGACGATTTCCTGGGCCTGTGCGCCGGCTTTCCCCAGATCGAGGAGCGCGCCCGCAAGGTCATCGCGCGGCGCCACGAGCAGGAGCGCCAGGTGACGCCCGAGATGTCCGAGCTGCTCGAGCGCAGCGGCCAACTGGGCGTAATCCAGGCCGACGCGCTGCTCGTGATGGACATGGATCTGTGCATCAAGTGCGACAACTGCGTGACCGCGTGCGAGTCGCTGCACGGCCGCAGCCGGCTCATCCGCAACGGTATCCAGATTGGCAAATACCTGATCCCGAGCGCGTGCCGCCATTGCGACGATCCCAAGTGCATGAACAGCTGCCCGACCGGCGCGATCAAACGCCGGCCTGAAGGTGAAATCTACTTTCAGTACGATATGTGCATCGGCTGCGGCAACTGCGCGATCGCCTGCCCCTACGACAATATCGCGATGATCGAGACGCCGACCTTCGATCGTGCGCAGGAGCGCAAGTCGCGCATCATGGGCGACGCGAAATTCTTCCGGCCCTATCCGGTGGCCTCGCACGAGGTTGGCGAAAAGGGCCTGTGGGCGCGGCTGTTCGGCGCGGGCGGCGATCGCGCACGGCGGCGCAAGCCGGTCGCGATAACGCCCGCCGGATTGCCCGATCACGTGCCGGCGGCCTTTCCGATCAAGTGCGACCTGTGCGACGGCCTGCCCTTCATGGGCTGCGTGCATAATTGCCCGACCGGCGCGGCAATTCGCATCGATCCGGCCAAGCTGTTCGAGGAGAGCGGGGCGTTGATCGAGGGTTCGCGCGTGCGCAAGGCGCGGGGCGGCAGCGACTAGGCTGCGTGCGCCGCCGGACACCATCGGCGTGAGCCAGCAGATCGGCGAGGCGGGCGACCGCCGGCATCGCGCGCCGATCGCGTCGATGACGCTGTGGGCGGCGCTGTGCGGCGCCGTGGTGGTGGCGATCCATGCGGCGACCCGCAGCCTGCCGGCGCGCCTGGGTTCCTATCGCACCGGGCTCATCGTGATTGCCGTTTTCGCCCTGGCCTCGATTTACAGCGCCCGCAAACATTCGCTGTGGCTCTCGGTGCGCTGGCTGCGCCTGGCGATGCGCCTGCCGCGCCGGCTGGCGCGGCGCATGGTGCTGTGCGATCGGCTCGAGACCTGGCGCACGATCCACATCGCGGTCGGCGTGCTCGCGCTGCTGCCGCTGTGGTGGCATCTCGACTCCGGCCCGGCGAGCCGGCTCGAGCGCGCGCTCGAGCTGGTGGTCGCGATGGTGGTGCTGAGCGGCCTGTTCGGCACGCTGATCCAGGATCGGTTGCCGCATGCGACGCGCCTGCGGCCGGACCAGGAGGTGCGGATCGAGGACGTCGAGGCGAATTTTCACCAGCTCTATTTCGAGGCCGAGGAGAGCATCCTGGGCCATTCGGAAGATCTGGTGCGCACCTACCTGGCGCATGTGCGGCCGATTCTGACCGGCAAGCAAGGGCTGCCGCAGATGTGGTGGGCGACGATCGGCGGCGGCGATCCCGCGCCGGCGGCCGTGCGGCGCGCGCGGCCCGCGGGTGCCACCCTGGGCGCCGATCGCGCGCTCTATGACGCGCTAATCGCGATCGCCGAGCGCAAGGTGCGGCTCGAGCACAATCGCTTCGATCTGATCCTGAGCAACGCCTGGCTGACGTTGCATATCGCGCTGGTGGTCGCGCTGGCCGTGATGGTCGCGTTTCACGTAAGCGGCGTGCTTTACTTCGGCGGCCTCTGATGCGGCGTGTCGTAGGGATAGCCGGCGCGATCGTGATCGCCCTGGTCGGCGTGATGCTGGCGTCGCGGTCGAGCTACCAGCCCGGTCCGCTGATGGCTCAGCATGCGACGCTCACGGGCCAATGCGCGTCGTGCCATCGGCCATGGCGCGGCGTGGCCGTCGATCGCTGCGTCGCCTGCCACGGCGATATTACCGACACCAATCCGCACGGCGGCTACGACGTCACCTCGGCGGACAGCGGACTGCTCGCGGGAAAAACGCTCCTGGTCGACGCCGACAACGATCTGATCTGCCTGAGTTGCCATAGCGAACACGCCGGCCGCCGGGTCGATCTCAATGCGACGGCGACCTTCGCCTGCACCTGGTGCCACAAGCACGTGGCGAACGATCAGGTGCCCGAGCATTCGACCGCCGTGATGAGCCGGCGCGCGGCCGCCAGCAACACGTTCGTGCAGCCGTTCAATCATCATCAGCACCAGTTGCTGATCCAGTCGCATTACCCGCCGATCGCTGCGGGCTTCGCCTGCGCGTCGTGCCACATTGTGACGCCGACGGCGCCGCCGCATGCCGATCGAATGAGTTTTCGGTGGAGTTCATGCAGCGCCAACGGATGTCACGTCGCGCCGCAGGATTCGTTTCTGCAGTTGCCCGCCGCGCTCGGCACCGCGCCGCTCGAGCTGCCCTATACCGCTCGCGTCCTACACATGAACGCGGTCTTTACCCATGCGCGCGGCCATCTCGCCACGCGCTGCGTCCAATGCCATACCGAGATGGCGGCGAGCGTGGCGCCCGGCGACGACCATGCGCAGGTGGTCGAGCAATGCTTCAAATGCCATGCGCATCAGCCGGGCCCGGCGGCGATCGTCGTCCATTCCGCGGATGCGGGCTTGAGTCTCCCCGCGGCGAGCGTCGCCTTCGCCGCGGCAAATCCGGGCGTAGCGTCGGAGGCGACACCGCGCGTCACCGCTTGCGGGCAATGCCATCTGTTTCATACGCACGGTCCGGTGCCGGCACATGACTTCCGCGGGACCGCGCCGCTCGCGCTACCCGGAGCGCCGGCGCATCTGGCGTGGACGCTTTACCTGCCCGGTGTGAGCCGCGGCCAGGGAGCGCCGGCGGTGAGAATGCACGCGATCCGCTTCGCGCCGTGGCTGTTCGGATTCTTCGGCCTGATTGTCGCCGCCCTGTGCGGGTTAGGTTTCGTGCGTGTGCTCCCGGCGCCGCCGGTCGAAGGCGAAGTGGTCACGGCGGTCGCGCCGCAGCGCCTCGGCCAGGTTCCGCTGATCGACGATACCTACCAGACCAACGTGCGCCATCTGTATATCGTCGGCGAGGCCTCGGGCACGGCGTCGATCAATCTCGCGATGCGATCGGGGCGGCAGGTGATCGAGGCGATCGCGGCCGAGTTGAAGGCCCACCGCCTGCCGCCGGCGGCGCCGGAGTATGAAGTCGTAATCGTCGGCTGCGGGCCGGCCGGGCTGGGCGCGACCGCCACCGCCAAAACGCTGGGCCTCAAATATGTCACGCTCGAGCGGATGACGCCGGCGAGCACGCTGCGCGCCTATCCGCGCGCCAAGTTCGTGCAGGCGACGCCAATCGACATCGCCGAATACGGATCGTTTTTTCTCGAGGGCGACAATTCGCGCGAGGAGCTGATCCTCGAATGGGAGCGCATCATCGCGACCCTCGATCTCCAGATCAACGATCGCGAAGAGGTCGTCGATATCACCTCCGACGCCGATCTGCTCACGGTCAAAACCGCGCGCAGCAATCTCTACGCTGCGCGGACCGTGGTGCTCGCGGTCGGCGTGCGCGGTAATCCGCGCCATCTGGGGCTGCCGGGCGAGGAGCCGGCGCGCGTCCATTACACGCTGATCGAGCCGGGCGAGTTCCGCGATCGGAAGATCCTGGTCGTCGGCGGAGGCAATGCCGGCGCGGAGGTCGCCCAGGCGCTGGCGCGCGCCGATCTGGGCAACCAGGTCGGGTATTCTTTTCACGCTTCGGTACTCAGCAACGTCACGCGGGACAATGCCGAGAGACTCAGCGCGCTGCAGCAGACCGGCGCATTGACGGTCTATCCCGCGACCGCGCTCAAAGAAATCCGGCCGCATACGGTCGTGCTGGAAACGATCGCGGATCGCGATAAGCCGGCGGCGGGCGGCGGCGGCGCGTCCCCGATCGAGATCGACAACGAGATCATCTTCGCGATGATCGGCGCCGAATTGCCCAACAACTTCTTCCGCAAATTAGGCATCAGGATGGTGCGTAAAGGGCGTTTTGGCAGCAGCTAGGGGACCTCTGCGCAAAGGCTCTGCTGTCACCCTGAGCGCAGCGAATGGGTCTGGATCCGGGATTCTTCGCTGCGCTCAGAATGACAACCTGACTTGTGCAGAGGTCCCCCTAGAGGTGCCCGGCATCCGGAGCTCGATCGAGTACGCGGAGTACGGTCCCGCATCGAGACATAATTTGGTCGCAATCCCGATTAACGCCAGACGGTTGCGGCAAAATAATGTCGCGATACGCGACACTCAGCTTCAGGGCCGTCATAATAGAGATTATCTACGATTTCGCGCCCGGCACATCGCTTGCTAAGAATGCTACGTTAAAAAAAGCAGGCCATCGATGACAAAACCCAGCGTTATTTCAACGACATGTATCACGATTATCGCGGCGGCCTTCGCGGTGATGGCCACGGTCCATCCGGTGGCGGCGTCCGTGCGCAGCGTCGAGATTAGAGGCATGGTCCAGGATCTCCAAGGCCGGCCGGTCGAAGCGCTCAAGATTTCATTCACAAACTGGTTTGGCGGCGTCAGCGCCAGCGCGGTGACCGACGAGCATGGGAAATACCAGATCGAAAACGTCGCACCGGGCCAATACTACGTGCGCATCCGCCCCCTGGGTATCAGCACCCGCGGTCAGTTGATCGTGATCACGGTCCCGCCCCATCGCATGGGATTGAACCTGACGCTGTCGCAAAATTTCCCGGCACTGGTGCGCGCGGATAGTCCGTTTGCCGCCGCCTGAGTCCGATCGTCGCGGCGCCGCACGCGTGGCCGCGCGCGGTCGCCGCCCGTAACGTCGCGCGGTGTTGCTTGCGCGCTTGCGTATGCTAGTGAAGGGCGTGACTCCCGCGCGGCCGGTCGTGCGGTGAGAGCCACGCCTGCTCACAGGGCGGAACGCGCGAAGGTGGCCGTGATGCCTCAAAATACCAGCACCGATCGTGCGACTTCAGCCGGTCAGGCAGCCACGGCCGGTTTTGTAACCACAGACGATGGCGTAAAACTCTACTATGAGGAGGCCGGAACAGGCTTTCCGATCGTCTTCGTCCATGAGTTCGCCGGCGACTGCCGCAGCTATGACCCGCAATTGCGTCATTTCGCCCGCCGCTACCGATGCGTCGCGTTCAATGCGCGCGGCTATCCGCCCTCCGACGTGCCCGGCGATCCCGCGAGCTATTCCCAGGCCCGCGCGTGCGACGATATCGCGGCCGTCCTCGACGGTCTCGGCCTCGCCAGCGCGCACATCGTCGGGCTCTCGATGGGCGCCTTTGCGGCGCTCCATTTCGCGATCGCCTGGCCGGTGCGCGCCCGCTCGATCGTGGTCGCCGGATGCGGTTACGGGGCGGCGCCCGAGCGGCGTGCCCAGTTCGCCGAAGAGGCCGAAGCGGCGGCCCGGCGCTTCGAGATGTTGACCATCGAAGAGTCCGCGCGGGCCTATGCGCTCGGTCCCACGCGCGTACAGTTGCAGAACAAGGATCCGCGCGGATGGGAGGCGTTTCGTGCGGCGCTCGCCACCCATTCGGCCGCGGGTTCCGCGCTGACGCTGCGCGGCGTGCAGCGGCGCCGCTCCTCGCTCTATGATCTTGGCGACGCGTTGCGTGCGATGACCGTGCCGGCGTTGATCATGTGCGGCGATGAGGACGACCCGTGCGTCGAGGCGTCGATCTTTCTGAAGCGCACCATCGCGTCATCGGCGCTCGCGATGATCCCGCGCACCGGCCACACGATCAATCTCGAAGAGCCCGCGCGGTTTAATGCGCTGGTCGCGGATTTCCTCCATCAGGTCGAGGCGGGCCGCTGGAGCGCGCGCGATCCGCGCTCACTGAGCGGCGCAATCCTGTGACGGGCCGGCCCGCTTGACCGCCATGATCGTTCGATTCGCATGACCCACGGGCGCGGCGTGATGCGCGGGGCTCTTTACCCGCGCGCGAGCGCTCTGCACTGTGGAACCCGGAGTCCACGATAGTGCCGATCCTCGCCTCGCATAATTTTCTCCAAGACCTCGCGCTGGTACTGTGCGTCGCCGCCCTGACCTCGGCGATCTTTCAAGCCTTACGCCAGCCGTCGGTGGTCGGCTACCTGGTAGCCGGGCTGATCGTCGGGCCGCATTTGCCGATTCCGCTGTTCGCCGACGTCAATCGGATCCACCAGCTCTCCGAGCTCGGCATGATCCTGCTGTTGTTCGCGCTCGGCCTCGAGTTCAGCGTGCGCAAACTGGCGCGGCTGGCGCCCTCGGCCGGGATCATCACCGCCGTGCAGGTCGGCCTGCTGATGTGGCTCGGCTACGTCGCCGGCCTGGCCTGCGGATGGACCGCGCTCGAGAGTATTTTCACCGGCGCGATGCTGGCGATTTCCAGCACCACGATTATCGCCAAGGCGTTTGCCGAGGAGCACGTCGGCGCGGCGCTGGGCGAGCTGGTCTTCGGCGTCACGCTGTTCGAAGACCTCGCGGCGATAATCCTGCTCGCGGTGCTCACGGCGGTGGCGACCGGCGCGGCCTTGTCGGTGCAAATGGTCGCGAGCACCGTCGGACATCTGGTGGTTTTTCTCGCCCTCCTGATTGGCGGAGGCCTGTTGATCGTGCCGCGCGCGATTCGTTTCGTCGCCGGTTTCGAGCGTGACGAAACGCTGATCGTCGCGAGCATCGGGGTGTGTTTCGCCTTCTCGATGATCGCCGAGCTGACCGGCTATTCGGTGGCGCTCGGCGCATTCCTGGCCGGCGTACTGGTCGCCGAATCGGGCCATTCGCACAAAATCGAGCAATTGGTGGCTCCGTTGCGGGACATCTTCGGCGCGGTCTTCTTCGTCTCGGTCGGGATGATGCTCGATCCGCAGATGGTGGCGCGCCACTGGCACGCGCTGCTCCTGCTGGTCGGCGTCGTCCTCGCGGGCAAGATCGTCGGCGTCACGATTGGCGCACTGCTGAGCGGCAGCACCACGCGGATGGCGGTGCAGGCTGGGATGTCGATGGCGCAGATCGGTGAGTTCTCATTTATCATCGCGGGCGCCGGCGTCGCGCATAACGCCACCGGCAGCTTTATCTATTCGCTGGCCATCGCGGTCTCGGCGATCACCACCTTCATGACGCCGTTCATGATTCGCGCGTCCGGCCACGTCGGCGGCTTCATCGATCGGCGTCTGCCGCATTCGGTGGGCGTCCTGCAGACGATCTATGATTCGTGGATCGAGCGGATGCACGCGATTCCGCGGCCGCGCCGCGCCGCGCCCGATGCCACGCTGCTGGGCTTCGCGATGGCGGTGATCGTGGCGATTGCGATTCTTTACGAGCTCGCCGACGCGCGGCTCGACGCCGCCCTGATCGCCGCGACCGGCTTCGCTCCGCTGCCCGCGGCGATTGTCGTGCGCGCCGCCACGATCGCGTTGGCCGCGATTCCCGCCGCCGGCATCCGGCGCTCCGCCCGGCGCCTCGCGCGCACACTGGCGGGTGGCCTCGCGGCCGCCTCGTCACCACCCACGTCCGACCCCGCCGCGCCGGCCGATCTTTCGGACCCGGCCACCGCACTGCTCACGCGGCTGCTCGAACTGGCGATTATCTTGGGCGCCGTCACCCTGCTCCTCGCGTTCACCGCCCCTTTCATGCGCCCGGTCGACGGTATCGTGACGCTGTTCGCAGTGGTCGTGGTGATTTCGGTGATGGTCTGGCGGAGCGCGCGCGATATTCGCCTCTGGATGAACGCCCGCTCCAGCACGATTCTGCGCCCGCCGGCCGATCCGGCGCATTCGCAACCCGCCCCCGGCGGCCTTTCCGCGGATTTGAGCGCGGTCACGCGGATGCGCCTGCCGGACGGCAGCGGCGCGATTGGCCGTTCGCTCGGCGATCTGAATTTGCGCGAGCACACCGGCGCGATCGTCGTCGGGATCGCGCGGGATAGCGGGAGCGTGATGTTTCCCGAGGGCCTGGAGGTGCTGCGTGAAGGCGACGCGCTGGCGCTGGTCGGCCCCGCCGCCGCGATCGCCGCGGCGCGCAATCTGCTGACCGCCCGGCCCGCTTTAGCGGCAGAGGCATCCGCGACTAACTGAGTATCGCGGGAATTTCTACTGCATAATATGACCGTGGCCGCCCAGCGGGGCACGGAGAAAGTGCCTATCGCTCTCCGCGTCGATGCGGCGCAGAGGATAAGTTTACCAGGCTATCACCTGCATAGGATTCTTCGCTGCGGCAGCCGATGCTCAGGATGACAGCAATAAATGGGCGCTTCTGGTCATTCTGAGCGCAGCGAAGAATCCCGGATCCGGGACCCATGCGCTGCGCTC